>NZ_JACHCN010000002.1 GCF_014205795.1 Rhodanobacter sp. MP7CTX1 | reverse complement strand
CTCGCCCGTATCGCCTTCGCACTGCTCAAGACCGATTCGCAGTATCAACCCAAATTACCCCAAACCACTTGCATGCAAACATAGAATCTCCCACAAGAGCCCGTTGTTACGCATGGAGAGGTAGGTTGGGGTGAGTGTAGCGATGCCCAACGTTTTTCCGTGGGTTGGAGTGCATGTTGGGCATCGCTGCGCTCACCCCAACCTACGCGTCTGCCTAGGGTCATTGGCGCTAGTTGAGTTTGTCGTCTTTGTAGTAACGCGTGCCCATCGCGGTGATCTTGCGTGCAAACATGGCATCTCCCACAAGAACGCAGGGCTTCAGGTCGATTTGGAGTGGGGGCGTTGGGCTTTTGACAGTTGGACGGCCGTCTCGCGGATCTGCGCCCAGACCAGTTCGGCGACCGGCGACAGCGAGCGGTGGCGCCGGCGGATCAAGGTGATGGCGCGCCTGGCGACGGGCGTCAGCGGCCGCACCACAAGTTGATCGGATACAGGTAAAGACAGACTGGGGGTGATGCTGATGCCCAGGCCGGCTTCGACCATGCGAAAGGCGGTATGCGTATGGCCGGCCTGTTGCACCACGTCCGCTTCGACCTGGTGCGTGGCCAGCTGATGGTCAATCAGTCGGCGGCTGCCTGAGGTGTGGTCGAGCAACACTAGCGGCTCGCCGCGCAGTTTCTTCCATGGCACTGCGGCGAGCTTTGCCAGTGGATGGTCGCGACGGCAAACCAGCACGAACGGGTCGTGCATGATCGTTTCGCTGTCGAAAGCCTCACGGTCGGCCGGCTCGATCGCGAGGCCGAAATCCACTTCGCCACCACGCACGCTGTCCAGCTCCAGGGTCTGTACCTGATCGTGCAACTGTACGGTCAGCTCGGGATAGTCGCGGGCGCAGGCGGCAATGCATTGCGGCATCAGCCCGGCCGAAAGTGTGGGTGCCGCCGCCACGCGCACCTTGCCGTGGCGACGCTCGCTTTCGGAGTGAACATGGGCCAGCACGCTTTCGAGTTCTTCGAGCACGCGCTCCACCGCACTTTGCAGATAGCGACCCGCTTCGGTTGGCACCACTTCGCGCGTGTTGCGATCGAACAGGCGCACGTCGAGTTCGGATTCCAGATCCGCAATGTGCCGGCTGACCGCGGGCTGGGTCAGGTGCAGGCTTTCGGCGGCACGCCGGAAGTGCTGCAGCTTGGCAACAGCCAGGAAGGCGCGGAGCTGGCGCAGGCTTACATTCATGCCGATATCGTATCAGTAGATAAGATAAAACGATTTGATTTATCAATGCAGGGGCGCTGCAATAGCCACACTTCATTTTCCCGCCGCCGACCGGACGGCAGGCCAACCTCCATGCTCAGTCGTTTCCTTCCCGATCGTTTCACCTGTGCGCTGCTGTGCACCGTACTGCTGGCCAGCGTGCTGCCATGCCGCGGTGCGACCGCCCAGCTGTTCAACGTGCTCACCGATGCGGCGATCGCGCTGCTGTTCTTCCTGCATGGTGCGAAGTTGTCTCGGGCGGCGGTGCTCGCCGGCATCACGAACTGGCGTCTGCACCTGACCGTATTGGCCAGCACGTTCGTGTTGTTTCCGTTGCTGGGATGGCTACTGAAGCCTGTGTTGTCGTCGCTGGTGACACCGGACCTGTATCTGGGCGTGCTGTTTCTGTGCACGTTGCCTTCGACAGTGCAGTCATCGATCGCGTTCACCTCGATCGCACGTGGGAATGTTTCCGCGGCAGTCTGCTCGGCGTCTGCCTCCAGTTTGCTTGGCATCGTCATTACCCCGTTGCTGGTGGGCGTGATGCTGGAGTCGCACGGGCGCGGCGGCATGTCGTGGGATGCGGTGGGTGGCATCGTGATGCAGCTCCTGGTGCCGTTCGTGGCCGGGCAGGTGGCGCAGCGCTGGATCGGTGGCTGGGTGCAGCAGCACAAGCCGCTCGTCGGCCTGGTCGATCAGGGTTCGATTCTGCTGGTGGTCTACAGCGCGTTCAGTGCAGCTGTACTGGAGGGGCTGTGGAAGCAGGTGCCGCCCTCGGTGCTGGGCGGGCTGCTGGTGCTCAATGCGGTGTTGCTGGCAGCAGCATTGCTGATCACCTGCTATGGCGCACGCGCGCTGGGCTTCAACAAGGAAGACGAGATCACCATCGTGTTCTGCGGCTCCAAGAAGAGCCTGGCCAGCGGTGTGCCGATGGCGAAGGTGCTGTTCGCCGGTCATCCGCTGGGGATGATCGTGCTGCCGATCATGCTGTTTCATCAGATCCAGCTGATGACGTGCGCGGTGCTGGCGCGGCGTTATGCGCGACGCTTGCCGAAGGGTTTGATCGTGACGGCAGGTGGGGCACAAGTTGCGCAGGCTGATTGAATGGATGCCTGTTCAAACGCATCTCGTGCTGGGTACCAGCTGTTGCAATTGATCCAGAACACGAACAGCAACCTGGAAAACCCGGATCTTCCCGCCATCCCTGCCTTCACAGGAATGACGGTGCTTTTTCCTTGAGGCCGCCTGAATTCACCCCGTCATCAATGACGAGAGTGCTTATTTTATTTCCGTCATCAATGACGGAAATGCCGCATCCCAGTGAACACCATCGCCATGTCATGCTCGTCGGCGGCCGCGATCACTTCGGCGTCGCGCATCGAGCCGCCGGGCTGGATCACCGCACGGATGCCCGCCGCGGCGGCGGCATCGATGCCGTCGCGGAACGGGAAGAATGCGTCGGATGCCATCACTGAGCCGCGCACTTCCAGTTTCTCGTCGGCTGCCTTGATGCCGGCGATGCGGGCGCTATAGACGCGGCTCATCTGGCCGGCGCCGATGCCGATGGTCTGGCGATCGCGGGCATATACGATGGCATTGCTCTTGACGAACTTGGCCACCTTCCACGCAAAGATCAGGTCATCCACTTCAGTCGCGGTCGGCGCGCGGCGCGTGACGATCCTCAGATCCTCCGCACCGACCATGCCGAGGTCGGCGGTCTGGATCAGCAGGCCCGAACCCACGCGCTTGGAGTTGTTGCCCGGATGGGCATGCAGCAGGCTGCCGTCGGCCGGCAGCGGAATCACCAGCACCCGAACATTGCCCTTCTTGGCGAACGCCTTCAACGCCGCGTCCGCATAGCCCGGTGCCAGCACCACCTCGACGAACTGGCGTTCGACGATGGCCAGTGCAGTGGCGCCGTCCACCTCGCGGTTGAACGCGATGATGCCGCCGAACGCGGAAGTGGGATCGGTCTGGTAGGCGAGATCATAGGCGCGGCCGATGCCGTCAAGGCTCACCGCAACGCCACATGGGTTCGCATGTTTGACGATCACGCAGGCCGGCTTGGTGAAGCTGCGCACGCATTCCCAGGCGGCGTCGGCATCGGCGATGTTGTTGAACGACAGCTCCTTGCCCTGCAACTGACGGAAGGTAGCCAGCGTGCCGGGGGCCGGATACAGGTCGCGGTAGAACGCTGCCTGCTGGTGCGGGTTCTCGCCGTAGCGCAGATCCATCAGCTTCACGAAGCGGCCGTTGACTTGGCCGGGGAACGCAGCATGGCCGGCGATGGCATCCTGCGCTTCATTGAGTTCGAGCGCGGACAGGTAGTCGCTGATCGCGCCGTCGTAGCTGGCTACATTGTTGAACGCGGCGACGGCAAGCTTGAAGCGTGTGGCACGGCTGAGACCACCGTGTTGTTCGATCTCGGCCAGCGCATCGGCGTATTGATCGGGCGACGTCAGCACGCCGACGTCGTTCCAGTTCTTCGCCGCCGAACGCAGCATGGCCGGGCCACCGATGTCGATGTTCTCGATCGCGTCCTCCAGCGTGCAGGCGGGCTTGGCGACAGTCGTTTCAAACGGATAGAGGTTCAACACGAGCAGGTCGATCGGCGCGATACCCAGTTCGGCCATGACGGCATCATCCGTGCCGCGGCGACCAAGCAGGCCGCCGTGCACCTTCGGGTGCAGCGTCTTTACGCGCCCGTCCATGATCTCGGGAAAACCAGTGAGGTCGCTGACCTCCTGCACCGCGATGCCAGCTTCGCGCAACGCCTTCGCGCTGCCGCCGGTGGATAGCAGTTCCACTCCTGCGGCCGCCAGCCGTTGCCCCAGCTCGATCAGGCCAGTCTTGTCCGAAACGCTGAGTAGGGCGCGGCGGACCGGGGCGAGAGAAGGTGTCGGCATGAGCGGTTTCCAGGAGGGGAAAGCCGCTGATTATAGCCGTCTGATCGACGCAGACGTGCCAGCATGCATCGTGGGTAGCGGGACTTTGAACGAACTCTTACAGCAGGCCGTGCAGCGCCAGTTTCTTGCGCAACGTGGCACGGTTGATGCCGAGCGCGCTGGCGGCGCGGCTCTGGTTACCCTCGTGAAACGCCAATACCTCGCGCAGCAGCGGAACCTCGACTTCGCGCAACACCAACGCATGCAGGCCTTCGCTGCATTCGGTATCGCCAATATCGGCGAGATAGCGACGCACCGTACGGCTCACGCACTCGCTCAGCGCGCTCTGCGACGAGGTCTGTTTTGCTGCCTCGGCAACAGGCAGTCTGACGGCGTTCACGGACATTTCCCCTCACGTACTAACTAAGCAGCCGGCTACGTGGGCCGCTGCATGTGGTTATGACTGTTGACGCAAAGCTCGGCATGTCGAGTGCCGGTTGGAAGTATGCGCGAACTGGAGAGTCTACCCGTGCGTGACGATAATTTTAAGTGCTATTCGAATCCGAATTCGAATGCCACCGCATTGTCGCCCGGATCTTCCACCTCGAACAGCAGTACGGTGCTGGCGCCGGGTGCTAGGCCGCGCTGCAGAATCGCGTTGTCATCGAGGTAGTCGCGCGGCTGCAGACGGCGCATGGCCATGCGCTGACCTTGTGCGTTTGACAAGGTGATCGTCACTACCGGATACGGTTGGGCGAATGCAGCATCGTTGCGCACCCTTGCGCTGATCATCAGCGCACCGGACACGCTGGGGTGTGTCTGCACGTTGCTGTCCAACAGGCGCAGTTGTTGGGGGGCGGCGATCAGCGGAAGCTCACAGCCGAGCGTGGCGCAAATGCTGCGCAGCCAGCCACCGGTGATGCCATCGCGGATCAACGTGTCGCGTTCGGCCCATGCAAGCTGAGTGCCGAGCAGCAAAGCCAGCACGATGCACACCACGACCCATGGCCAACGCCGCTCGCCGGAGGTGCGCTGATCCCGTTGGCGCGAATGTTGGCGGAATCGTTTGAGTCGGTGCGTCCGATGCTTGCGTGCAAAATGCGGCGTGAACACCAGCTGCGAAAAATCTTCCGGCGCACTGGAATCTTCTGCCGCCCCGTCGACCTGGATCACGGCCGGTGCGTCAGGCTTGGGTCGATAGACCACCAGGTCGATGCCTGGGGGTTCCAGTGCAGGCTCGTTTACCGGCAGTTCGCGAAAGGGTTCGGGTGGCAGCTGATCGGTAAGTGTGGCGATGCTGTCGAAACTGGCACTGCAGTGCCCACAGATCACATGGCCGTGTGCCTGCGCAAGTGTGTGCGCATCGAGCGAGAACACAGACAGGCATTCAGGACATTGTGTATACATGCAGGCCGCTTTGTTCTGTATTCGGCAAGCTTAGCAGGCTGTCGAAGGCAGCCTGGGTGTGGGCTGGACTCGCGGCAAGGACGAGGGAGCCACCAAGCTGTCGTCGGATGCGTTCAAGCCCGCCGGCGACCGCTGATCCGCACCCAGTCTTCGCGGCTATCCACACGCAGTTCGTCGAACCATTCGGCGTAGCGCTGAAGCAGTTCATCCTGCTGCCCGATCAGGATGCCCGAGATCGCGAACGGTGCATTCGGTTTTGCCGCGGCAGCGAACGTCGGCGCGAGTTCGCCGAGCGGGCCGGCCAGGATGTTTGCGATGAATACTTCGGCGGGCTCTGCATCCACCTCATCAGGCAGGAACAACGCGAGCCTTTCGGCCACGCCGTTGCGCTCGGCGTTGTCGGCGGACGCGGTGAGTGCCTGCGGGTCATTGTCCACGCCAATTGCACTGGCGGCGCCCAGCTTCAGCGCAGCGATCGCGAGGATCCCGGAGCCACAGCCGTAGTCGATCAACGTTTTGCCGGCGAGCTCGATGCCATCCAGCCATTCCAGGCACAGAGCGGTGGTCGGATGAGTGCCGCTACCGAATGCGAGGCCTGGGTCGAGCCGGACCACGACAGTGTCTTCATCGGTCGGTGGTTCGATATTCCACGGATAGATCCACAGCCGCTGTCCGAACGCCATTGGCTTGAACTGGTCCATCCATGCGCGTTCCCAGTTCTCGTCGGCAACATCACGGAACGTGAGTTGGTCGGGCTCCAGCCAGGGCAGCAATTCGGCCAGCGTTTCGGTGAGACCGCGACGGTCGGTATCGGCATCGAACAGGGCGTTCAACGTGATGGTCGGCCACAGCGGTAACTCGCCCACACCCGGTTCGAAGATCGCCTGCTCGTCCGGTGTTTCGGCATTGGCATCCTGCAGCGTGATCGCCTGCGCGCCGAGATCGTCCAATGCTTCCTCGACGTGCGGCTGCTGCTCGATGCGGATGATGAGTGAGAGTTCGAGAAAGGGCATGCGGGTCCGTCAGGCGTTACCCCCTCTCCCCTTGGGGGAGAGGGCTGGGGTGAGGGTGACAATCTTGCGATGAAGTTACATCAAAGTGAGCTTTGATCAGCTATCCCGCGAGCGCCCGCCCCTCACCTCAATCCTCTCCCCATGGGGGAGAGGAGGCGAACGCAAGAAGCGAGCAACCTCATCAATGCTCGCGAGCACCCGCCCCTCACCTCAATCCTCTCCCCATGGAGGAGAGGGGGCGAACGCAAAAGGCTTTTTTTAATGCTCTTTCTGCTCAGCCATGCGCTTCTCCAGATAGTGGATGTTCTGTCCACCGTGCTGGAAGCCTGCATCGGCCATGATGCGCTGCTGTAGCGGGATATTGCACTTCACGCCCTCGATCACGGTTTCGGCGAGTGCGAGGCGCATGCGCGCAATCGCGGTCTCGCGATCGGGGCCGTGCACGATCAGCTTGCCGATCATCGAATCGTAGTTGGGCGGAATCTTGTAGCCGTCGTAAAGGTGCGTATCGACGCGTACGCCAGGACCGCCGGGTGCCTCGAAACGTTTCACCGTGCCGGGGCTGGGCATGAATGTTTCCGGATCCTCGGCGTTGATGCGGCACTCGATGGCATGGCCACGCAGGACGATGTCTTCCTGTCGGATCGACAGCTTTTCGCCGCCGGCGATCAGCAGTTGTTCGCGGACCAGATCGATGCCGGTGATCAGTTCGGTGACCGGATGCTCGACCTGGATGCGGGTGTTCATTTCGATGAAGTAGAAGTGGCCGTTCTCGAAAAGAAACTCGAACGTACCGGCGCCGCGATAGCCGATGCGCAGGCAGGCATCGACGCAAACCTTGCCGATCTCTGCGCGCTGTTCGGGCGTGATGCCGGGCGCGGGGGCTTCCTCGACCACTTTCTGATGGCGGCGCTGCATCGAGCAGTCGCGCTCACCGAGATGGATGGCATTGCCCTGGCCGTCGGCGAGCACCTGGATCTCCACATGACGTGGATTCTCCAGGAACTTCTCCATGTACACCTGTTCGTTGCCGAACGCGGCCTTGGCCTCCGCCTTGGTCATGGTGACGGCGTTGCCCAGGTGCGCTTCGGTGCGCACCACGCGCATGCCGCGACCGCCGCCGCCACCGGCAGCCTTGATGATCACCGGGTAGCCGATCTCGCGGGCGATCCGCAGGTTCTCTTCCACCTCGTCGCCAAGCGGACCGCCGGAGCCGGGCACGCACGGCACGCCGGCGGCTTTCATGGCGCGGATCGCCTCGACCTTGTCGCCCATCAGGCGAATCACTTCAGCGGTCGGGCCGATGAAGATGAAGCCGGACTGTTCGACCTGCTCGGCGAAATCGGCGCGCTCGGAAAGAAAGCCGTAACCCGGGTGGATCGCCTGGGCGTCGGTGATCTCCGCGGCAGCGATGATGCGCGGAATATTGAGGTAACTGTCGACCGAGGGGCCGGGGCCGATGCATACCGATTCATCGGCGAGGCCGACGTGTTTCAGGTTGCGGTCGACGGTGGAGTGCACAGCGACGGTCTTGATGCCCAGGCTGTGGCAGGCACGCAGTACGCGCAGGGCGATCTCACCGCGATTGGCTATGACGACTTTTTCGAGCTTGGGCATGTCAGGCGATCACGAACATGGGTTCGTCGAATTCCACCGGCTGGCCGTTCTCGACCAGAATGGCCTGCACGGTGCCCGCCACGTCGGCTTCGATCTGGTTGAACATCTTCATCGCTTCGATGATGCCCAGCGTCTCGCCGGCCTTGACCTGCTGGCCGACCTTCACGAACGCCGGTGTGCTGGGACTGGCCGATGCGTAGAACGTGCCCACCATCGGCGCCTTCACGACATGGCCGGCAGGCAGCGCGTTGGCAGCTGGGGCTTCGACCGGGGCAGCAACCGGCGCGGGCGCGGCAGCAGCGGGCGCGACCGCGACAGGCGCTGGCGCAGCGGCTGCCGGAGCGGTGTTCTTGGGTACGCGCGACAGGCGGACGACTTCCTCGCCCTCCTTGATCTCGAGTTCGGCGAGGTTGGATTCCTCGAGCAGGTCGATCAATTTCTTGATTTTGCGCAAATCCATCGGATCAGCCTTTGTCAGTCGTGCCACCGCAGGTGGCCGGATGTGGATAGGTGGGCCAGCTGGCCAGTTTCTTTTATGACGCGGTGACCGCGCTGGTTTCGGTTGCCGGCAGACGGTGCATCGCCGCCTCCAGCGCCAGCCGGTAGCTGTCGCTGCCAAAGCCGCAAATCACGCCGATCGCGATATCGGACAGGTAAGAGTGCTGCCTGAACGGCTCGCGCGCATGCACGTTGGACAGGTGCACTTCGATGAACGGGATCGCCACGGCGGCCAACGCGTCGCGCAGGGCAATGCTGGTGTGGGTGAATGCGCCGGGGTTGAACAGGATCAGGGCAGTGTGGTTGTTGCGGCCCTGCTGGATGCGGTCGATCAGCTCGTGCTCGGCATTGGACTGGAAGCAGACCAGTTCGTGTCCGTTCGCCTGTGCCAGTTCGGCCAGCTGACGGTTGATGTCGGCCAGCGTCTCGCGGCCGTAGATTTCCGGCTCCCGCGTGCCCAGCAAATTGAGATTGGGCCCATGCAGGACCAGAATCTTCGCCACGAAACCACCCGCCTTGCGTCCGGAGCTTCCGGACCGGGCGAAGTGTGCGCGTAGTCGTGGATGTTGTCTAGTTCAGCGCAGATCGGCGATGTTTGGCGGAGAAGTGCCGGATTTCCGTGCGGAAGCGTATGTAGATCGGGTCCGAGCCGGGTCAGGGCTTTCCCTGAAGTGGCGCCAGCCATTGTTCCAGCTGTGCCGGCGGCAACGCGCCAATGTGTGTGGCCAATACGCGCCCATCGGCGCCGATCAGCACGCTATAGGGCAGAACGTCGTGCGCATCGCCCAGTTGCAGCGACGTGCTCGGCGCGGCGAGCTGGCCCAGCAGGACGGGGTAATTCAACGGATGCGCCCCCAGAAAGGCACGCACATGATCGGGCTGATCCATGGCAATACCGACGACGATCGGTCCGCGTTCGCCGAACTTCGCCTGCGCCCGGGCCAGCGCCGGCATTTCATCGAGGCAGGGGCCGCACCAGCTGGCCCAGAAATTCAGCAGGACACGGCGGCCACGGTAGTCGCTCAGTGGATGCTGCCTTCCGTCGAGATCGGGCAGGCTCAGTGCTGGCAACGGCTGACCAATCAGTGACGAATCCACTTGCTCCGGCTGCCCGCTGCGGTGTTCTGCGTAACCGCCGATCGTGGCAGCCACCACTGCCAGGCCCAGGATCAGCCAGTTGCTGCGGTCCATCACGGTCGTTCCATCACTGCGCTGCTGCCGTCAGCGCCTGCTCGACCAGCGTGGGGGTCAGCACGGTGGACAGCTGCTGGCCGGCACCGCCGTGTTTCGGAAACACCACATACAACGGAACGCCAGGCGAGTGGTAGAGCTGCAGGAATGTGCTGATGGTCGGGTTGACGTCGGTCCAGTCGCCTTTCATGTAGACCGCGCCGGTACGCTGCAGCAGATCGCGGAACGCCTTGGTGTCCAGCACGGTGTGCTCGTTCGCCTTGCAGGTGACGCACCAGTCGGCGGTCATGTCGACGAAGACCGGCGTGCCGGCCGCGCGCAAGGCGGCGAGTTTTTCCGGGCTGTAGGTCGCCACGCCGTCCTCGGCTGCGGCGACGCTGGCCACACGCTGCACCTGGGCCAGCAGGTACACCGGCACCAGCGTAGCCAGTGCGAGCACGCCGACCAGCACTCGACTGATCGTGCCGCGATGGCGGCTGCGCTCGAACCACCACAAGGTCATTGCCAGCAGCACCATCGCCACCAGCACCAGGCCCACCGCATCGGCGCCGCGCTGGTGAGCCAGCACCCACACCAGCCACACCGCGGTCAGATACATCGGGAACGCCAGCACCTGCTTCAACGTTTCCATCCAGCGTCCCGGCCGCGGCAACAGACGCGCCAGCGCCGGCACGAAACCGATCAACAGGAACGGCAACGCCAGGCCTACGCCCAGCATCAGGAACACCAGCAGCGCAGAAAGCATTGGTGCAGCGAACGCATACGCCAGCGCGCTGCCCATGAACGGTGCCGTACAGGGGCTGGCTACCACCACCGCCAGCACGCCAGTGAAGAAGTCGCCAGCCGGGCCGGAGCGAGAAGCGAGGGTCGCGCCGGTATTGCCCAGCGAGGCGCCGAACTGCACCACGCCGGACATCGACAAGCCAACCGCCAGCATCACCAGCGCCAGCACCCCGACCACGATCGGCTGCTGCAATTGGGTACCCCAGCCAAGCGCATGGCCGGCCGAACGCAAGGCGAGAATGCCCAGACCCAGCGCGGCGAAACTGCATAGCACGCCGGCGCTGTAATACAGCGCATGGCGACGAGCCCGGCTGGCGCTTTCGCCGCTTTCCAGCACGCTGACCGCCTTGATCGACAACACGGGCAGCACGCAGGGCATCAGGTTCAGTACCAGGCCGCCGCCCAGTGCGAGCAGCAGTGCGGCGACCAGGCTCAGTGGAGCTTGCGCGATACCGGCTGGCGGCGGCTCCGGTGCTGGCTGCGCCACGGCGCTGGGCGGCGGGCTGACCGCATTCGCGCCGGAGGGCGGCTGATTGCCGATCGCACGCAGTGCGGCACTGAGCGAACCGGTGGCATGATCCGGCGCCGTCGCGCCCGTTGCGGCGGTGGTCGTGGCAACTCCGGCTGGCAGCGGCAAATCCAGTTGCTCGGTATGCGGCGGATAGCAGATCTTCGGATCGACTTCGTGGCAGCCCTGGTACTGCACGCTCAACTTCAGTCGCGCGGTACCTGCGGCAACGGTGTACGCGAGGGTGGCGTCGATCGCGTGGTGATAGGTCTCCACGTCACCCAGATATTCGTCGTGATGCTTCTCGCCGTCCGGCAGTTGCGCCTCACCCAGCGTCACGCCATCGCCGGCCTTGAACCTCATGCGACCGCGGTAGAGGTAGTAGTCCGGTGCGATCGTCCAGTGCAGTTTCAGCACGCCCGGCGTGGAGGCGTCGGTGCTGAGTTTGTACGCTTCAGTGACCGGCAGCAGGCTGTCCGTGCCTTGGGCAAACACCGGTAGTGCACCGAGCCACAGCACGACAAGGCCCATCAGGCAGGCGATCAGCCGGCGGGAAAACATCGGTCGCATCAGAACTCCGAAAGCGAAACGCGCGGGGATGGGGAGACAGCATTATGACCCAGCGGTTCATTCGCACGGAGAGGTGCGGCGGTTACACCGTTTCGGTAGCGGGTTCATCGACGGAGATCGCCACGGCACGGCGGCCCAGCAGGCCCGTCGTCAACGCGGTACCGAGCAGAATGATGGCGCAGCCGATCGCCATGGTCGCCGTGAACGCCTCGCCAAGGAACAGCGCGCCCCACAGCACGCCGAACGCGGGAATCAGATACAGCACCGTCATCGTCCGCGCCGGGCCGATGTGCGCGATCAGCCGGAAAAACATGACATAGGCCACCGCTGTACACAGCACCGCCAAGGCCAGCGCCGCGAGCCAGGCCGGCGCATGCGGCGTGTGGCTGGGCCACAGCCAAAGCGTGGTGGGTGTCAGCAGCAAGGCTGCGACGATCTGACTGCCGGCCGCCACCACCAGCGGCGACACGCCGCCAAGTCGCTGACGGCTGTAGTTCACCGAGTAGCCGTACAGCACGGTGGCGCCGACGCAGGCCGCCAGCGCCCAGCCGGCACCGCCGATGTGGACGCGCAACGTGTTGCCGGCCAGCCACAGCACGCCGGCAAAGCCGACCAACATGCCGGTGCCGCGCGTGGCGTCCACCTTCTCGCCCAGCCACAGCCAGCCGATCAGCGCTACGAACACCGGGGTTACCGCATCGATGATGGATGACAGGCCAGCAGGCAGGCTCTTCGCCGCAAATGAAAACAGCACGAACGGCAGCGCCGAATTGGTCAGGCCGATCACGGCGATCGGCTTCCAGTGCTCGCGCCATTCCTGCAATCGACGGCGTGAAGCCAGCAATGGCAGAAAGCACAGCGCCGCGCCGATCGCGCGCAGCCCCGCCAGCACCAGGCTGCCGAATTCGTCGGCACCCATCCGCATGAACAGGAACGATCCGCCCCAGAGGGCGCCCAGCGACAGCAGTACGGCGAGATCGGAGCGTTTCATGACGTTGTTCCGGTGGATGGCAGGCGCAGCTTAGGTGTAATTTTGGCATGGCATAAGATCCACAACTTGGTGATTTTATGGATCCAATTTGGGGTTTCCCCTTCACCCTGCCGGCGCATGGCTCACGCGAGTTGCTGCGAGCCCTACACGGGCAACTGCGAACGGCGATCCTCGACGGACGGCTGCAGCCGGGGCTGCGATTGCCGGCAACGCGCGAGCTGGCGACTGCGCTGGGGGTTTCCCGCAATACTGTGGTGGCGGCTTACGACCTGTTGCTGAGCGAGGGTTACGCAGTCGCCCGGCGTGGCGCTGGCAACTATGTGGCCGACACGCTCATCCGGGGTCGTGCGCAGCCGGTAATCGACGACGACAGCAAGATGCAGCATCGGCTGGCGGTGTACTGGCGGCATGTGCCAGCGCCGCCAGAAGGGCAGGTGCCGACAGGAGCTTTCCGCTACGACTTCAGCGTCGGCGTACCGGATCACTCGCAGTTTCCCTTCGAGGTTTGGCGGCGGCTCTCGGCCCGCGCGTTGCGCGCGTTATCGAAGGCGATGCCGGCCTACGGGCCCGCGGAAGGTCGGCCGGCCCTGCGCGAGGCGATCGCCCGACACGTCTCGTTTGCCCGCGCGGTGGCTTGCCGCGCCGACGATGTGATCGTCACCACCGGTGCGCAGCAGGCGTTCGACTTGCTGGCCCGGGTGCTGGTAACGCCGGGGCGCACCACGGTGGCGGTCGAGGACCCCGGTTATCCGCCAGTGCGAGCGGCGTTCGCGGCAGCGGGTGCGAGGGTGGTGGGGGTGCCGGTCGACGAAGAAGGGTTGATGGTCGATCGCCTGCCTGCTGACGCACGCGTGATCTACGTGACGCCTTCGCACCAGTTTCCGCTCGGCATGGTGCTGTCGCCGCGGCGACGTGCGGCGCTGCTGGAGTTCGCGCGCACGCAGCATGCGCTGGTGATCGAGGACGATTACGACGGCGAGTTCCGCTATGGCGGCCGGTCGCTGGATGCGCTGCAGACGCTCGATCGCGCCGGATCGGTCTCTACTGGGTCTGTCTGCTATGTCGGCACCTTCTCGAAATGCCTGTTTCCGGCGTTGCGGCTCGGTTATGCGGTGCCGCCGCCGTGGCTGCAGCCCGCACTGACGGCGGCCAAACAGCTGGGCGACTGGCACGGTGACGTGCTGGCGCAGGACACGCTTGCCGCTTTCATCACCGAGGGGCATCTGGTGCGCCACGTGCGCCGGATGCGCAATGTCTACGCAGAGCGACGTCAGGCTTTGCTCGATGCACTGGCGCGGCACGCGGGTGATCGCCTGTTACCCATACCATCCAATGCAGGTCTGCATCTGGCAGCGCGATTGGCCGCACCAGTCAGTGCCCAAGCCCTGCAGGCGCTAGCGATGGCGGTGGGCATTCGGCCCGAGGCGCTGGATGGCTATGCGGCCGGCAAGTCCGACATCAACGGGTTGGCGTTTGGCTTCGGGATGATCGAGGCAGGCCGCATCGAGGAGGCCGTGCTTGGTCTGACACGATTGCTGGACGATCGGCTCAGCCCGTTGACTCAGCGCTGACGGAATCCCGCAACCAGTCCAGATAGGCCGCGTGACCGCGTTCGACGGGCACCGCGATCAGCTCGGGCAATTCATACGGATGCAGTTGCAGGAGGCGAGCCTTTAGCGCCTCGAAGCGGCCTGCGGTGGTCTTGATCAACAGCAGGGTCTCGGTGTCCGAAGTCACCGCACCCTGCCAGCGATAGGTGGAGATGACCCCTGGCAGGCGATTGACGCAGGCGGCCAGGCGCTCGCCGACCAGTGTCTGTGCAATAGCTTGCGCGCTGTCCGCATCAGGGCAGCTGCAATAGCAAAGCAGAACGGTGTCGGGCGTGGTCTGGGCAGGCGTCATTGCCGGAGCGTAAAGGGAAACCCGGGGGCAATGTCCGATTTGAGTGCTGCGGAGGTCGATTTCCTGCGGTCGCCCTTGAAAGCCACCTTCGGTCACCCAATTAGCTGTTCCGTGACCGAACCGCTTGCGGCGGCGTACTGTACCGCTAAAATTGGCACTCGTTTCCCCAGAGTGCTAGCAAGACTGCCGGTTTGGGTCTTCAAAGCCTTGTCCCACCTCAATCGTTAGCTGGAGTTGTCCATGAGCACACTGCGTCCGTTGCACGACCGCGTCATCGTCAAGCGCCTGGAAGAGGAGCGCGTCTCCGCCGGCGGCATCGTCATCCCCGACAGCGCCACCGAGAAGCCCACCCGCGGCAAGGTCACCGCTGCCGGTACCGGCCTGATCCAGAAGGACGGCACCGTGCGCCCGATGTCGGTCAAGACGGGCGACACCGTGCTGTTCGGCAAGTATGCCGGCCAGGAAATCAAGATCGACGGCGAAGAGCTGGTCTTCCTGAAGGAAGACGACATCGTGGCCGTGATCGAAGGCTGATGGCTGGAGCCTGATGGTGACGGCGAGCGCGAAGCAAAATCCGCGCACCCCAGTCGCCTTTGGCTCCTTCTGCAGCACTTTCGCAACGACAAACCGTTACCTATTCATTTTTTTGAGGCAAAAAAATCATGGCAGCTAAAGAAGTCCGTTTCGGCGAAGACGCCCGCGCCCGCATGCTGAAAGGCGTGAACACCCTGGCCAATGCGGTCAAGGTCACGCTCGGTCCGAAGGGCCGCAATGTCGTGCTCGAGAAGAGTTTCGGCGCCCCCACGATCACCAAGGACGGCGTGTCCGTCGCCAAGGAAATCGAGCTGGCCGATCGTTACGAGAACCTCGGCGCGCAGATCGTCAAGGAAGCCGCTTCCAAGACCTCCGACGTCGCCGGTGACGGCACCACCACCGCCACCGTGCTGGCACAGGCGTTCATCCAGGAAGGCCTCAAGGCTGTTGCCGCCGGCATCAACCCGATGGACCTGAAGCGCGGCATCGACAAGGCCGTCGCCGCTGCGGTCGGCGAACTGAAGAAGTTCTCCAACCCGACCGCCAACGACAAGGAAATCGCCCAGGTCGGTACGATCTCGGCCAACTCCGACACCAACATCGGCGACATCATCGCCACCGCGATGAAGAAAGTCGGCAAGGAAGGCGTGATCACGGTCGAGGAAGGCTCGGGTCTGGAAAACGAGCTCGACGTCGTCGAGGGCATGCAGTTCGATCGCGGCTACCTGTCGCCGTACTTCATCAACAACCAGCAGAGCCAGCAGGTCGAGCTGGATGACCCGTACATCCTGATCCACGACAAGAAAGTGTCGAATGTCCGCGAGCTGCTGCCAGTGCTGGAAGCTGTCGCCAAGGCCGGCAAGCCGCTGCTGATCGTCGCCGAGGAAGTGGAAGGCGAGGCGCTCGCCACGCTGGTGGTCAACACCATCCGCGGCATCGTCAAGGTCGCTGCCGTCAAGGCGCCGGGCTTCGGTGATCGTCGCAAGGCGATCCTGGAAGACATCGCGATCCTGACCAACGGCCAGGTTGTTTCCGAAGAAGTCGGTCTGTCGCTCGAGAAGACCACCATTGCTGACCTCGGCCGTGCCAAGCGCGTCGTGATCACCAAGGAAAACACCACGATCATCGACGGTGCCGGCGAAGCGGAGAAGATCCAGTCGCGCATCGCTCAGGTCAAGGCGCAGATCGAGGAGACCTCCTCCGACTACGACCGTGAGAAGCTGCAGGAGCGCGTGGCCAAGCTGGCCGGCGGCGTTGCGGTCATCAAGGTCGGTGCCGGTACCGAGATCGAAATGAAGGAAAAGAAGGCACGCGTCGAAGACGCCCTGCATGCAACCCGTGCAGCCGTCGAAGAAGGCGTGGTCCCGGGCGGCGGCGTTGCGTTGATCCGCGCGCTGAAGGCTGTCGAAGGTCTGAAGGGTGACAACACCGATCAGGACCTGGGCATCGCGATCACCCGTCGTGCGCTGGAAGCGCCGCTGCGTGCAATCGTGGCGAATGCTGGCGAAGAGTCGTCAGTCGTCGTCAACCGCGTCAAGGAAGGCACCGGCAACTTCGGCTACAACGCTGCGACCGGCGAGTACGGCGACATGGTTGCCATGGGCATCCTGGATCCGACCAAGGTCACCCGCACCGCGCTGCAGAACGCAGCATCGGTTGCCGGCCTGGCGATCACCACCGAGGCGATCGTTGCCGAGCTGCCGAAGAAGGACGACGGCCATAGCCATGGCGGCGGCCAGGGCGGCGGCATGGGCGGCATGGGCGGTATGGACTTCTAAGTCCCCCGACCAGTCACTGAAAAAAAGAAAACCCCGCCTTGTGCGGGGTTTTTCTTTTGGGCCAACGAAGTTCGAGACTAGGCGACCCGCTGCCAGCCGCAGACAAAAGCGTTGCTTTGGTTTACTGCTGCATCGCGGCCGAGGCGGGCGGAGTGGTCACCACGGTGTCGTGGGCGATGCCGCCGGTAGGCAGCAACTCGAGCTTGGGCAGCAAGGGGTCCAGCTTGCCGTTCATGCGCAGCTGGTTGACGCTCGCCATGGCCTGATCGATCCGTTGCTCCTCGCTGTCCTCTGTCAGCGGCATCGCACCAGGAGCCTTGGTCAGTGCGGCCAGTTGCGGCCCGACCAGGGTCGTCAGCGCGAAATAAGCGTCATCCTGGATGCCGGCCTGCGCCAGCAATTTGCCGGGCAACAGCCATGCAGCAGTGTCCTGCTGTATTGGCCCAGCCTCACTGTGTGGATCGACCAGCAACCAGATGCCCGCCTGGCTCAGCATGTCCTGGCCATCGACGAATCCGGTGGCGTGATAACTGTCGCCCAGCGCCGGAAGATGATCGCCGTAGAACAGAACCAGGCTCGGACGCTGGCGCTGCGCCAGCCACGCGACCAGTCGGCCAAGCTCGGCGTCGGCGTGCTGCATGTGATAGATGTAATTCTGCAGTTCGAGTTTTTCTTTTCCGTTGATGCCGGTGGGTACCGGAATGGCGTCGCGCTCGTCGCCATGGCTCGGCTCGACGTCATACGGGCCGTGTGCTTCGAGGCTGATAGCGAAGATGAATTGCGGCGGCCCGGAGTCCTTCAGCAGGCCCATGATCTCGTCGGTCATCGCGCTGTCGGCCATGTATTTGCCGTCCATTGGCGCGCTGGCAGGGAACGACGATAGCGACACGAAACGATCAAAGCCGAGCGCCTTGAACGCGGTCGCGCGATTCCAGAACGCCGGGTCGTTACCGTGTACGGCCATCGTCTCGTAGCCATGCGTGTTCAGCGTGCGCACAAGGCTTGGCACGGCCTTGTTGCCCATCTGCAGATAGGGATATTGCAGGTTGTCGAAGTAGCGCAGCGACAAGCCGGTGAGTACCTCGAACTCGGTGCGGATGGTGCCGCCGCCAAAGGTCGGTACGTGCAGCTTGCCGCTGATCCCGTGCGCGGCGAGCCGACGCAGATTCGGGACGAGGTTCTCCTGCTCATAGCCATGCATGATCGACGGATCAAAGAACGATTCGCTTTGCACCACCACGATGTCCGGCAATTCGTTGCTAGCCGCTGGCGGTTGCATGACCTGCCGCAATGACGTGGCGGACTGGCCGATCAGCTGGGTTGCCGCAGCACGGTCCGGCTTTTTCTTGCCGTGGCGATCCTGCAGATGAAACATCATCAGCGAACTGATCAGGCCCGAATGGGTGCTGGTGGAGGAGGCTGACCATGGCTCCAGCCAGAGCACCCTGGCATTGTAGATTTTCCCCCAGACGGTCGTCCCAATCAGCATGCTGAGCAGGATCGTCGCCAGGACGGCGCCGGCCAGCAGTCGTTTGCCGTGAGTGCGACGCGGGAACAGTGGCGGCTCAAAGCGCCACATCGCAATCACCAGGGCCACCCCAGCCAGCAAGGCAAGGTAAGGCCACGGGCTATGCGGTAGATAGCCAGACAGCAGATGTGCGCCGCCTTTGCGCAACTGGCCAACCATCCGAAAATCGGCCGGCAGCAATGGCGTGCCAAGGTTTGCCACCTTCAGTACATTGACGCCGTAAAACACGCCCTGCAGCAGGAACGCCAGTCCGAACGACAGCAACAGACGGCGGCTCAGCGCCAGTAGCACACCGGCCAGCAACAGCCCGGGCCACGCATTGGCCAGCAGGAACCGAGGTTGATCGAACAGCCGCAACGGCAGCACACCCATTCCGCCATCAAGCAGTCCCGTCAACAGCACGAAGGCCAGCGCCAGCAACAACGGCAGCAGGATGCGCGCCGCCAGCACGCGCCAGCGATGGGGAGAGCTTGCGGGATTCAACGACATGACAGTCCTGCGCTTGCTGACATGGTTCGAGCCCTGAAATGTAATCGGGATCAGATGAACCAATTGTTGATTGAGATGGGGGTGTCTCAAGCTTTGCCTGGGTGTATCAACGCCTCATCTCGGGGTCGGTGTACCGGGCGTGGCGGGAGGTGACCTGCCGCGGTCGGCAGTGCGGCACAATGGGCCGATGCCTGCCCATGAATCCCCCGCGCTGCGTGCGCTGATCGATGACCGTTATGGCGACCTCGTCGCCCGTTGCCGCGCCGCCGGAGTGCCGTTGCATGACGATGCCGGCGTCGCTGAACGAATCCGGCGCACCTTGCTGGCCAGCGATTTTGCGTTTGACGTATGGAGTCGACAGCCGCAGCTGCTGGCGCCGCACGGGCTGGAACGGTTGCGTTCCGGCAGCGATGCGAGTGCGCGCATCGACGCCCTCAAGCTGCCGGACGACGAAGCCGCCTGCATGGTGGCCTTGCGCCGTTTCCGCCACGCCGAAGCGTTGCGGCTGGTGTTTCGCGACGTCAACGGGCTGGATGAGCTGCCCGAAACACTGTCCGCCACCAGCGTCCTGTACGAGGCGTTGCTCGGTGTCTCGCTGGCTTGGTCCGAGCGCGCCCTCGCCGCGCGCTTCGGCCACAGCCGCGATCCGGATGGTGTCTTGCAGCGGCTGGTGGTGGTCGGTTTCGGCAAGCTCGGTGGCAGTGAGCTGAACTTTTCGTCCGACATCGACCTGGTGCTGGCCTACCCGCAGGGTGGCCAAAGCGACGGTGCGCGCCCACTCGACAACAGCGAGTATTTCATCCGGCTCGGGCGTCAGCTGGTGCGCCTGTTGAACGAACCGACCATGGATGGCATCTGCGCACGGGTCGATCTGCGCCTGCGCCCGTTCGGCAATGCCGGGCGCCTCGCACTGTCGTTCGCCGCGATGGAGCAGTACTACCAGAGCGAAGGCCGGGACTGGGAACGCTACGCCTGGATCAAGGCGCGTCCGGTCGCCGGTGACCGACATGCCGGCAAGCAATTGCAGGAGCTGCTGCGGCCGTTCGTCTATCGCAAGTATCTGGACTACACCGCGTTCGCCGGCCTACGCGAAATGAAGTCGTTGATCGATGCGGAAGTGGTGCGCAAGGATCTGGCCGACAACCTCAAGCTCGGCCCCGGTGGCATTCGCGAGATCGAATTCATCGTGCAGCTGACCCAACTGATTCGCGGAGGTCGCGAACCCAGCTTGCGCGTGCGCGGCCTGCTGCCGGCACTGACGGCGTGCGAAGCGCGCGGGCACATTGGCGCCTCGCGTGCTCGCATGTTGCGTGAGGCCTATGTGCTTTTGCGCCGGGTGGAAAACCGCGTGCAGATGCTGCGTGATGCGCAGACCCACGACATCCCCGACGATGCACTCAGTCGCGAGCGCATCGCACTGAGTCTGGAGTATCCCGACTGGGACACCCTCAATGCGGCCTTGGCCAAGCATCGCGCGATCGTCAGCGAAGAATTTGCCGCCGTGCTGATGCCGCAGGGCGGTCGCGCCGCCAGCGTGCCGGCTGCCGACATGGTGCTGTGGCAGCAGGCGTGCGCCGGCTCGCTGGATGCCGCTGTGCTGGAAGCCTCCGGCTTCGTTCCCGGCGCCGAACTGGCTGACGCCCTGCTGAAACTGCCGCAAGCCGCGCCGGTGCGTGCAATGTCGCCGCCTTCGCGCGAGCGGCTGGATCATCTGATGCCCCAGCTGTTCAGTGCCGCGCGCGCGAGTGCCGCGCCGGTGCCCTGCCTGCTGCGATTGTGTCGATTGATGCAGGCTGTGGCACGACGCTCGTCTTACCTGGCCTTGCTGGAAGAACAACCGGCTGCGCGCAAACGCCTCGCCCGTTTGTTCGGCGACAGCGCGTTTCTGGCCGAGAGAGTTATCGCGCAGCCACTGCTGCTGGACGACGTGCTCGATCCGCGCATCGATCAACTGCCGTTCAAGCGCGCCGACATCACCGCCGAAATCGCCCGTGTGCTGACCACCCTGGATGAGCGCGAGGCCGAAGCCGAGCTTGAGCGGATCAACGAATTCAAGGCATCCACTGCGTTCAGGCTGGGGCTTGCGTTCAACGATGGCCGTGCCGACGCCGTCGCGACCGCGCGCCGGCTCGGCGCACTGGCCGAGTCGGTGGTGGGCGCGGTATTGGCGCTGGCCGAACGCGAGTTGGTTGCACAGCATGGTCGGCTGCCGGGTGTGGGTTCGGGCTTCGCCGTGCTCGGCTATGGCAGCCTGGGTGGCGAGGAGCTCGGTTTCGCATCGGATCTGGATCTGGTGTTCGTCTACGATGGCCGGCGTGCGCACGCGATGAGCGACGGTGCCCGTCCGCTGGAAGGCGCACGCTGGTATCAGCGACTCGCCCAGCGCGTGATGAACTGGCTCACCGTGCTTACCCGCGCCGGCCGCCTGTACGAGGTCGATGCGCGGCTACGTCCGGATGGTTCCAAGGGCCTGCTGGTCAGCAGTCTCGATTCTTTTGCGGCGTATCAGAAGAGTCGCGCGTGGACGTGGGAGCACCAGGCACTGCTGCGCGCCCGTCCGGTGGCCGGAGATGCCGCACTCAATGCGGAACTGGCCGACGTGCGTCGCGAGATCCTTGCGGTGCCGCGCGAGCGTACCGCCGTATTGGCTGAAGTCGGCAACATGCGCCGGCGCTGGCGCGCGGAACGCGATCGTTCTAGTCCCACCCAGCTCGATCTCAAGCAGGGTCATGGCGCGTTGCTCGATATCGAGTTTGCGCTGCAGGGGTTGGTGCTGGCGAACGCGGCGCAATGGCCTGGTCTGCTCGGGGTTACCGCCAATGCCGGCCTGATCGAGGCTTGCCGCAGTGCCGGCTTGCTCGATGTTGATCAGGCTGCCTCTTTGACCGTGGCACACGCCAATCTGCTGCAGCGGGCACTCGCCTGCACCTTGGATTTGCGCTCACGGATCGCACCACGCGATGCGGAACTGGAGCAGCTGTGCGCGGGGGTTCGCGGGGCCACGGATGCACTGGGGTTTGCGTTCGGCTGATCCCGGGTTTCTTGTCAGGAGCCATCAGCTCAACAGAGGGCGTGCTTGTTGCGCCTGGATACGTTGCCGCAGTTCGGCGGCGATGGCTGCGGTTTCGCGCAGCGGCGCAACGGATGCCGGCGACTGGACGTCCAGATCATGCAGCAGGCCTGCGTCGCGTAACACGCGGTGGAAGCGGAAAATCTTCTCCGGCAGTGGCGCGCTGACGAAGGTATGCACTGGGCAGCCGACGGCGCACGCTTCGCTCAGCATGTTGACGGAGTCGGGGGTGACGACGAGCCGATCGGCCCAGCCGAGCACGCCGGGGTAGGGGTTGGGTCCGTCGCCGTGGTCGGCCCATATCAGGCCGGGGGTGGCCCCGAACGTTTCGCGCATGACCTCCATGACGGCGGGCGGCGTGCGACGCGAGGCGAGTATCAACAGGCTGCCGCCGTCACGGCGTTGACCCTCGAGCAACCGGTTGGCCAGCTGTTTCGCCACATGGGCATTCAGTGGAATGCCTTTGCGCGGGCCGCCGAGCAACACGCCGACGCGCGGTTGCGGCAAGTCGGCAAGGATGGGGCAGGACTCGCGGCCGTCCTGCAGCCAGGCGTCGTCAACCTCGTTGAGCGACCCGATCGGCTGCAGCACATTGGGCCCGCTCAGTCGGTCGTGACGTGGTGCGATCACGGTGTCCCAATGTGCAGGATCGATGCGCGGATTCAGGATTTGCACCGTGTAACAACCACCGTTGGAAAGCCCGCGCAGCTGACGGGTGAACAACGCCGCCGCGCGACCGCAGCCTACGGCCACCCTGGGCCACGGCGGAGCGAACAATTCACGTTGTGCGACGGTAAGCGCGAGAGGGCCGCCAAGGCTGAGCCGAGGTGCAAACCACGACCAGGGCGCACGCGGCTCGAGGATCAGATGACGCACCGGCAGGCCCAGCCGCTCGGCCAGGGCCAACGCCTGGCGCTGGTTGCCGGCGGCGCTGTCGGTAATCGCCCAGCACTCACCGTGCAGCTTCAGCATGATGGCGGGCGGTTCGCCATTGTTTCCCTGATTAACACAGTTCGTTCTCCGGGCCGTCGTCTGTTGGCATGCGCACACCTATTACACTTGCAGATTCAGGCGCCACTGTCGGCGCGTCAATGCAGCAGAGGATACCCATGAGCGAGTTGCTTTCCGAGGCCGGCCTTGATCAGTTGTTCCGCAACGCCCGCACCTTCAATGCATGGCTGCCAAAAGACGTCAGCGATGAACAGTTGCACGAGCTCTACGAACTGGCGAAGTTCGGCCCGACCAGTGCGAACGCTTCGCCGATGCGCGTGGTGTTCGTGAAGTCGCAAGAGGCGAAGGCGAAGCTTGCGCCGTTCATGTCGGAGAACAACCGGGCCAAGACGACGGCAGCGCCGGTGACCGCCATCATCGCCAGCGACCACGCGTTTTACGAGCACTTGCCGAAGCTGTTTCCGCACGCTGATGCGCGTAGCTGGTTTGTCGGCAATCAGTCGTTGATCGACATTACTGCGTTTCGCAATGCGACACTGCAAGGTGCCTATGTGCTGATGGCCGCGCGTGCTATCGGGCTCGATTGCGGTCCGATGTCCGGTTTCGACAATGCCGGCGTGGATGCGGCCTTCTTTGCCGGCACCCCGATCAAGTCGAATTTCCTGATCAATATCGGTTACGGCGATGCCAGCCGTGACCTGTTTGCGCGCGGCCCCCGGTTGGCGTTCGACGAAGCCTGCCGGATTGCATGAAGAAGTCAGCTTGAAAGAGATTGTTCGAAGCAACCCCGTATCCATCATTCCCAAGGAGGCACTCCCATGCGTGCACTGAAGTATCTCGCTCTTGCCGGACTGCTCGGCGCCGCCGTGTCGGTTCAGGCCGCCCCGGTGACCTACAAACTCGATCCCAGCCACACGAATGTGATCTTCGGCTGGAACCATCTCGGCTTCTCCAACCCGAGCGGTTTTGCCGCGCTGGGCGAGGGCACGCTGGTTTTCGACGAGAAGGATCCGGCGAAATCGTCGATCGACGTGACGTTGCCGATCACCGGTTTCGACACGCATGTCGCCAAGCTCAACGATGAATTCCAGACGGCGGAATTCTTCGACGCGGGCAAGTTCCCGGCAGCCACCTTCAAGAGCACCAGCGTGCAGTCGCTCGGTGGCGGCAATTTCAAGGTGACCGGTGACCTGACCGTGCACGGTGTGACCAAGCCGCTGGTGCTGAACGCGCATCTCAACAAGGTGGGCGTACACCCGATGGCCAAGGTGCAGGCGATTGCGTTCGATGCCACCGGTACGTTGAACCGTTCGGATTTCGGCGTGAAGGCCTATGTGCCGTACGTCAGTGACGAGATCAAGTTGCAGATCACCACGGAAGCCGAAGTCGCCAAATAAGGCGCGTAAGGCGCAGCATCGGTGACAAAAAAGAGGCCGCGCTGGCGACAGCGCGGCCTTTTCATGTGGCCGTTCGTCATGGACTGTTTCGCATCAGTTTTTTGTCACGCCCTGGTCCTTCATCGATTCCAGTTTGGCAAGGTCGACACTGCTGACCGCCTGCTTCAGCTGATCAATGCCGTCGGCCGTGCCGGTCGCCTTCACGGTGAAACGCTGGCCGACAATCACGCTGAATTCGCCACTCTTGGACTGGGTGTCCCAAGCCTCGTGGATCAGCCGGCCGGACTCGGTGTGGGTTTTCTCATAGCCGTGATCGGTCTGCTTTTCCTCTTCCGGCGCCATGGCGCTGGCCATCGCCACCAGCCCCTTGGCGCCACCGGTATCGGTGACTTCCAGCGTAATGTCGTGGCCGTTGCTGTCGCTGTATTGGGCCGTCGCATCGGCGACCTGCATGCCCATCGCGCCGCTGCGCTGGGCGGAGACGCTGGTGCGTTTCAAGTCACCAAGGCTGTCAGGCAGGAACCCTTTGACCTGATCCAGGGATAGCGGTTCGACACTGGTGCCGCCGGCGATCGCGCCTACCATCTTGCCCATCGCGAGCTGCTGGGCGGCAGCAGCGCTGGATGGCTGCGCGGCATTCAGCTGTTTGCTGGCCGCACTCATGGCGGCTAGTTTGGCGAGCGTGCCGTTGCCATCGACAACGACGCTCTCACCGTTGCTGCCGGTAATGTGCATGCCACCCATGGCGGCGCCCGTAAGCACGGCGGTGCCGATCACGCTGGCGATAATCAGGTAAAGGATCCAGCTGAGCACGATCGCAATGATCACGGTGACGGCGGTATAGCCGCCGGCCTTGTCCGGCGGGCACTTCATGGTTTCCGGCAGGCCCAGGTACAGCAGGTAGATGCCGTAGATTGCGCCGGCGATGGCGATCAGCCAGCCCAGCCAGGGCAAGATCACGGCGATACCGGCGACCCAGCCCGCGGTCCATGAATAAGCAACGGTCTTCAACGCCTGTACCTGATCTTTCTGTCCGCCAAACGTGGGTGCCAGCGCGTTGATGATCAGCGCCAGCAGATAAACCACGACCAGGGCCAACACGTATTGCACCACCACGGCCACGATGCCCATGCCGATCGGCATGCGCACGGTGATGCCGAATGCGCCGGTGCCGATCAGGCTGTTCTTGATGAAGTGGGCAATGACTGGCAGCACGGCAACGATCGCGATGTAGCCGGTATAGAGGCCGCGTACCGTGTCCGGCTCGGCCGCGACGACCGGCCACTCGGTCTTTGGTGTTGTCAGGATCGCCTTGACGCGTTCGATGATTTTTCCGAAATCCATGGTCTGCTCCTACGGTGGACCTGGCGCAGGACGCCCGGTCGAGGATTGACATGTCTCTTTCGTGATTTCCCCACGCTGCCAGCCTGCTGGATACCGCGCTCGCTGCGCTCCCGCTTTCCCTTGCACCCCCGGCGGAAGGCCTCAGCCTGCTACCATTTGCGGCCTGATGTCCAGTCTGGAGTTCGACCATGTCGCGTCCCCTTTCCGCGGCGCTGCCGCTGGTGCCGGCAAATGCCGAAAATCGTTACGAAGTGACGCGCGCCGACCTGCCATTGTCCTGCCCGATGCCCGGGATGGAGCTGTGGAATTCGCACCCGAAGGTCTATCTGCCGATCGTCGATGACGGCGGCGAGTCAACCTGCGCCTACTGTGGCGCCCATTACGTGCTGCGGGACTGACCATCTGTCGTCATGCGAGCGGTAGGCGGCACGATTTCTGCTTGTATATGGTTGAATGAAAACCGCCAGTCCAGAGCTCATGTCCAGCATCGCCGTTCCCACCAAGCTGCTGACCGTGGTCCAGCTGATCCCCGCGCTGCGTTCGGGCGGTGCGGAGCGCTCGGCGCTGGAAATCGCCCGTGCGCTGGTGCAGGCAGGCCATCGCTCGGTGGTGATCTCGGCCGGCGGGCGACTGGTCGACCAATTGAAGGCCGAGGGTAGCGAGCATGTGACGCTCGACATCGGCAGCAAGTCGTTGCGCACGTTGACCAAATTCGGTGCCTTGCGCCGGGTCCTGCGCGAGCTCAAGCCCGACATCGTGCATGCCCGCTCACGCTTGCCGGCCTGGCTGGGCTGGTGGGCGCTGAAGGGGATGGCACGTCGGCCGCATTTCATCACCACCGTGCACGGTCTCAATTCGCCGGGGCGCTACAGCGCCATCCTGCTGCGTGGCGAGCGGGTGATTGCCGTCTCGCAGACGATGCGCGACTACGTGCTGAGCCACTATCGCTGGCTGGAGCCGGCCAGGGTACGAGTGATTCCGCGCGGGATCGATCCGGCCGCGTTCCCGTACGGCCACCGACCGGACGATGCGTGGCAGAAGGCATTTTTTGCCGAGTATCCGGAGTTGACCGGTGGCCCGTTGCTGACCTTGCCCGGGCGCGGCACGCGCCTGAAAGGTCATCACGATGCGATCGAGTTGCTGGCCGATCTCAAACGTCGCGGTGTCGAGGCGCGTCTGCTGCTGCTGGGCGTGGTCGAGCCAGGCCGCGAGGCTTACCTGGAGGAGCTGCGCGAGCTGATCCGCCTGCGTGGGGTGACCTCGCAGGTCGTACTGACGCCGCCACGCGCCGATATCCACGACATCTATGCGGTGTCGACGCTGGTGCTGCAATTGTCCAACCAGCCCGAATCGTTTGGCCGCACCGTGATCGAGGCGTTGTCGCTATGCCGGCCGGTGCTTGGCTATGCCCATGGCGGCGTCGGCGAACTGCTTGCCGAGCTGTACCCCGCCGGCCGCGTGCCACCAGGCGACCGCGAACGGCTGGTCGAGCGCGCCGCGGAGTTGCTGCGGGTGGCTCCGCCGATTTCGCCGTTGCAGAGTTACCGATTGATTGACATGCAGCAGGCGACGCTGGCGCTGTACGAAGAAGTGACTGCCTGAGCGCCTGCCAGAGTTCGCCCGCTGTAGCGCAAGAAGCGAGGCCTCCCGTGGGAGCGACTTCACTCGCGATAGCCCCATCCAGCCCCTCTCGAGCCAGATCGTCTCAAGGCAACGGCTCGACGCAGGTTGCTCCGTCGGGCTTTCGCGCACGGGGTGCGCTCCTACACAATGTGCGGTCGCCTCCTCTCAGGTCCATGCATGACTTCTTTTGGCACTTCGCTCAAGGCCGCACTGCGTTCGCCGCTGTTGCCGTTCTGGCTGGTGATCGCGTTGCTGCCACTCGGGCGCAGCTCCGAGCTGGGCACGTTCCTGTGCCTGATCGGCGTGATCCTGCTGTTTGCCCGACAACCACAGGCACTGCAGGAGCACCCCGGCGCGCGTTTGCTGCTGTGGTTGCTGGCCGCCTATGTCGGCGCGGCTCTGCTGTCGGCGTTCGGCTCGATCGCACCGGGTAAAAGCTGGGGCACGGTGGTCGCGCTACTGCGCTATGTGCCGCTGGGCCTGTACGCGTGCTTTGCGATTCGCCGCGACAGCAAGCTGCAGGCGCTGTATGTGGCCGTGGCACTGGTACTGGCGCTGTGGACGGCGGACGCGTGGTTGCAGATGCTGACCGGCTGGAGCCTGGGCGGCCATGCTCACGCCGAGTACCTCTCTGGCATCTTTGGCGCTGATCTCAAGCTGGGGCCGACCTTGGCCGTGTTGTCGCCGTTTGCACTGTGGGCAGCGCGGCGGCGTTGGGGCTTGCCGGGTTTGCTGCTCGCGTTCGTGCTGATGCTGGGGCCGGTGTTGCTGGCAGGCTCGCGTGCGGCGTGGTTGTGTTACGCGCTGGTGGCGTTGGGATTCATGTGGCGCGAGGCGAAATCGCCGCTGCGCTTTGCCGGATTCTGCGCGATCGGTGCGGTGCTGATGGTGCTCGCCGGTGGGATCGCCTGGGAAACCTCCGGGCGCTTCCAGCAACGGATGGATCGCACCCTGCTGGCCTTGCACGGGACCAGTCAGTCCCTCGATACCGCACTCACCGGTCGTCTGGACATCTGGCACGCGAGCGTCGAGATGTTCGCGTCACACCCGATCACCGGTGTCGGCGTGCGCGGCTTCCGTTATGCGTATCCACATTTCGCGCCGGCGAACGACCACTTCCTGGTCGCCGAGTCTTGTGGTGAGGGTGAGGGTGCCTGTCACCCCCATCAGCTGGTACTGGAAATCCTCACCGAAACCGGAACGATCGGCTTGTTGTTATGGCTTGTCGCAACGGCACTGGCAGTGAGGGCCTGGCGCAGTGTGGGGGCCGCCGCACGGACGCGGGCATTTCCGGTAACGATTGCGCTGGCGGTAATGATCTTTCCATTGAATAGCCATCTGGCCTTCTATTCGGCTTGGTGGGGTCTGCTGTTCGGCTGGCTGTTGGGCCTTTGGTGCGCGGCGCTCTACGTCGGACCATCGGAAGATTCATCGGGAGCTACAAATGGCGCGTGAATTACTTTCGGTGGTGGTGATCACCTATAACAACGCCGCCACATTGGATGCCTGCCTGCGCGAGGTTAGCTGGGCCGATGAGATCGTGGTGTTGGATTCCGGCTCAACCGACGACACCGTGGCGATCGCCAAGCGCTATGGGGCACGCGTCGCCGTGCATCCATTTGACGACTTCGGTTTGCAGAAGCAGCGCGCCTACGATCTCGCCGCTCACGATTGGATACTCAATCTGGATGCTGATGAAACTTTGTCGCCAGGGACGCGTGAGGTGATCGAGAACGCGTTGGTGGCGCCTCGCTATGCGGGATACCGATTGCCCCGACGAGAATGGCTGTTCTGGACCGTGCAGCACCGTTGGGGAAGGCGCAACGCGCTGCTGCGGTTGTTCGACAGGCGCCGTGGCCGCATGAACAACGTCGAAGTGCATGCGGCAGTCGAAGTGCGCGGCCCGGTCAGGACGCTGCATCGCGCCGACTTCATCAATCATGGTGATGTGGACATCGCCACCCGAATGGAGAAGATCAATCGGTATACCAGCGCCATGGTGGCGCACAAGTTGCGCAAGCGGCAAGGCTTCACCGGGCTACGCATGGTGTTCTACCCGCCGCTGTTCTTTCTGCGCCAATACATCGGCAAACGCTATTTCCTGAACGGCTGGGCCGGCTTCATCGCCAGTGCCACCGGCGCGTTCTATGCCTTTCTGAAGTACGCCAAGCTGCACGAGGCACGTCGCCGGAAAACACCCTGATCTTGATGCGCACGATCGTGATTCGCGGAAAAATCGCGAGGCGGATCGCGGGTCGGTGGCGTATTCCGGCTCTTCGGTTATCAACACCGGCGGCGTAACATTGCCGCTTTGCCTCGCGGTAAGCCGATGATTTCCGAAACGCAAAAGCAGGCAGCGCCTCCGGGCGTGCGCCTGGAAGGCAGCACCGATGCCTTGCCGCTGTCGCCCTCGCTGGGTGTGACGCTGGATGCGGCGCGCATGCCGCGACGCTCCACCCTGGTGGATCGTCGCGTGTTGCTCATCACGGTGGTGGCGGTGCTGCTGGGTGTTGCGGCTGCCTTCATCGCGCGGCTGCTCACGGCGTTGATCGGGCTGGTGACGAATCTGGCATTCTACGGACGCTTGTCGACGACGTTCAGCTCGCCGGCCGATAACCATCTGGGGCTCTGGGTGATTGTGGTGCCGGTGGTCGGCGGCCTGATCGTGGGTGCGATGGCACGCTGGGGTTCGCGCGCGATCCGTGGTCACGGCATTCCCGAAGCGATGGAGCAGGTGCTGCTCAACGAGTCGAAGATTCCGCCGCGGATCACGTTCCTGAAGCCGATTTCCTCGGCGATCGCCATCGGCACCGGTGGCCCGTTCGGCGCGGAAGGCCCAATTATCGCCACCGGCGGCGCGCTTGGCTCGTTTGTTGGTCAGATGCTGCATGTGACTGGCGCGGAGCGCAAAGTGCTGCTGGCGGCCGGCGCGGCGGCGGGCATGGCGGCGGTGTTCGGTTCACCCGTCGCTGCCGTGGTACTGGCGATCGAGCTGTTGTTGTTTGAGCTGCGTCCGCGCTCGTTGATTCCGGTGGCGCTGGCGACAGTGGCAGCGACCGGCGTGCGCTATGCGACCGTGGGTTCGGCGCCGGTATTCGCGATGCCGATGCTGGCCACGCCTGGCGGCCTGGCGCTGCTTTCCTACGTGGTCATCGGTGCATTGCTCGGCTTGATCAGCGTCGGCGTGACGCGCATCGTCTACGGCATCGAGGATGTGTTCGAGAAGCTGCCGATCCACTGGATGTGGTGGCCGGCGATCGGCGGTGTCGCGGTGGGCGCGATCGGCTATGTCGCGCCGCTCACACTGGGCGTGGGCTACAGCAATATCGAGAACATCGTCACCGGCCAGCTCACGCTGCAGGCGCTCGCGTTCCTGTGCGTGATGAAATTCCTGTCGTGGTCGATTGCGCTGGGTAGCGGCACGTCCGGCGGTACGTTGGCGCCGCTGTTCACCATTGGTGGTGCGCTCGGTGCGTTGATCGGCATGGGCATCGCCATGCTGGCGCCGCAGTTCGGCATCGACCCTCGGATTGCCGCCCTGGTCGGTATGGCGGCGATCTTTGCCGGTTCCGCGCGTGCGCTGCTCACGGCGGTGGTGTTTGCGTTCGAGACCACCGGGCAGCCTGCCGGTCTGTTGCCCTTGCTCGGCGGTTGCACAGCGGCGTATCTGATTTCCGCGCTGCTGATGCGCAATACCATCATGACCGAGAAGATCGTCCGGCGCGGCGTGCGCGTGCCGGCCGAGTACGCAGCCGACTATCTGGACCAGGTAGTGGTGCGCGATGCCTGCACTCGCACCGTGGTGACACTGCGGACCACGCAGACGCTGGCCGAGGTGCGCCGCTGGTTCAACGAGGGTCTGCCCGACATGCAGCACCAGGGTTATCCGGTGATCGACGATGAGGGGCACGTGCGTGGTGTGCTGACTCGCCGCACGCTGCTGGATCCGCAATGGTCGTACACGCTGACTTTGGGCGAGCTCATGTTGCGTGAGCCGATCGTGGTGAAGGAAAGCCATTCGCTGCGCGAGGCGGCCGATCACATGGTGGCGCAGAACGTGGGCCGCCTGATCGTGGTGGGTGATGAGGCACCGCACGTGCTGGTCGGCATTCTTACCCGCGGCGATATCCTCGCCGCGCACGGCCAGCGTCTGCAGGAGGCGCGCCAGGCCGGCCGCTATCTGCATTTCAGCAAGGGACGCGTCAGGAAGCGTCCGCTCGGCACCTGATCGTTACGTGCGGCGGTAGGTTGGGGTGAGCGGAGCGATGCCCAACAAGACCCTCAGCCATCCCGCAAAGACGTTGGGCTTCGCTCCGCTCACCCCACCTACGCCAACGTGATTACATCTCGTGGTCGCCGATCAACACCACATCCGCTGGGCGCCGCGCGAACAGGCCCACCGTAACGATGCCCGGCACCTGGTTGAGATCGCTTTCCAGCGCCGCCGGGTCGGTAATCTGCCAGCCGTGCACGTCGATGATCCAGTTGCCGTTGTCGGTGATCACGCCGTCGCGCCACACCGGCTGGCCGCCACGCTTGACGATCTCGCGGCCGATCAGGCTGCGGGCCATCGGGATCACCTCGATCGGCACCGGAAACTTGCCGAGCAGCTCGACCCGCTTGCTGGAATCGATGATGCAGACGAACTTCTGACTGGCCGCGGCGACGATCTTCTCGCGGGTCAGCGCAGCGCCGCCGCCCTTGATCAGACGCTTGTGCGGATCGCACTCGTCGGCACCGTCGATGTAGATCGTCAGCGGGCCGGCGGCGTTGAGGTCGAGGACCGGAATGCCGAGCTTCTTCAGCTGCGCGGTGGATTGCTCCGAGCTGGATACGGCACCCTGGATGCGGTCCTTCAGATCAGCCAGCGCGTCGATGAAGAATGCCACGGTGGAGCCGGTGCCGACGCCGACAATGGCGCCGTCTTCGACGTAGCGGATCGCGGCCTCACCGGCCTGGCGTTTTTCGTTGACGCTGTTCATGCGGATTCCGTGTTGAATGGATGTCGCATTATGGCGGTGGCTCGGGTTCTGGGCGAGCACTGAAGCGCAGCCCGGCGGTCGATCAACTTCTGGGCGAGCACCCGCCCCTCACCCCAACCCTCTCCCCAAAGGGGAGAGGCGGTAATTTGAGGTGTTTATTCCAGACCGAGGATGTACTGCCAGTCCGCAGCAGCTACCGGCATGACCGATAGTCGGTTGCCCTTGCGCAGCAAAGGCATCTCGGCCAGAGCGGCGTCGCCCTTGAGTTCGTCCAGGCTGATCGTGCGCTTCAGCTTCTTGACGAACTTCACGTCGACCAGCATCCAGCGCGGCTGATCGCGCGAGCTGCCGGGGTCGAAATATTTGCTGTCATGGTCGAACTGACTGGGATCCGGATAGGCATCCGTGGCGACTTCGGCGATGCCAACGATGCCGGGTGTGGCGCAGTTGGAGTGGTAGAAGAAAACCTGATCGCCCGGGCGCATGTCGTCACGCATGAAGTTGCGCGCCTGGTAGTTGCGCACGCCGTCCCATGCTTCGCGGCGCTTGCGCTTGAGGTCGTCGATCGAGAACGCCTCGGGTTCGGATTTCATCAGCCAGTAATTGACGGTCGCGGATTTGGCGAGGTCGGTTTTTTTGGAGCCAGTCATGCATTCGCCTCGTAGCCAGGATCATTCGCGTTGCAATCGATCAACTCACGATCGGTGGCAATGAAGTCGAGCGCGACGTCCCACTTTGCGGCCTCGATCTGCGGCAGTTCCTGGAATGCGTAGGCGATGCCGACCAACAGCGGTTCGGTCGGGCGCACCTGATCCTTGAGGAAAGCGAAGCTGCGGTCGTAGTAACCGCCGCCGTGCCCGAGTCGATGGCCGCGACGATCGAAACCGAGCAGCGGCACCAGCACCAGGTCGAGCTGGAACGGCTCGAACAGTTCGGTCGGCTCGACCGGCTCGGGGATGCCGTACCGATTCGGTTGCACATCGTCGCCGGATTGCCATGGCGCGAATTGCAGTCGCTGACACTTGCCGATAACCGGCAACAGGAACTGCTGGCCACGTGCGGCCAGCGGCGGGATCACCAGATTCAACGGAAGCTCGCCGTGACTGGCCCAGTAACCCGCAACGCGGCTGTCGGTAAGGTATTCGGGCAGCTGCTCCAGGCTGCGGCGCAGGCCTTGTGCAGCGGCCATGCGTTCGGGCGGGGTCAGTGCGCGGCGGCGCTCGGCCAGACTCTGGCGAAGCTCGCGTCGTTCGGCGGTGGCGTCCACGTGTCGCGCGTCTCCCATCGAAAGCGCGCCCGGCGGACGTCGCTGCGAGCGACCGATCCCGGCTACCGTCAGATGACGGCAGCCGGCCCGGAAATGAAGTGGCGTAAACCGCGATGCCGCTGCACACCGAACGACCTTGATCCAAGATGGATCAGGTGGGAGAGCTACATGGCCTCAAGGCTTTCCGCACGTGGCGGACATGCACAACAGCCGATGTGAAGCCGACCCGGGGCCGTATTTAGGAACAAGGCAAATGTAAGAGTGTGCTGGCGAACATCGCAGAAGACGCCGAGATCCATTTTAGGCGCTTGCCCCGAAATGTGCCACTGGGGATGGACTGCTCAGGTTCATCGGCAACGTGTTTGTATCGGGTGTTCAGCGCTTGCAGTGTGCCTACGCTTGGAGTAATACCGACAGGATTCAGCGCTTCAGCAAATCGCTATCGAGCGCGGCATCCAGCTTGCTACGCAATGCTGCGAGACCGTCGCTCAGACGTCGTTCCTGGCCATCGTGCTGCTTGCGCAGTGCAAGGAATTCATGCGTGACGCTGATGGCAGTCAGCACCGCCAGCCGTTCGAAGCTGGGCGCCTTCGCGTTTGCGCGCAGTTCGCGCATCTTGCGGTCGAGGAAGCCGGCTGCTTCAAGCAGACCGGCGCGTTCTTCCGGCGCGCAGGCGATCAGGAATTCGCGGTCGATCAGTCGCAGCGCGACCGGTTCACTGACAGGTGTATTCATCAACCGTTGCTCTCAAGCGATTTGAGTCGTTGGATCATCGCCTCGACCCGGCTGCGTGCCTGCTCGTTGCGCGCCAGCAGGCCGGCCCGTTCACCGGATAGTTGCTCCTGGCTCTGGCGTAGGCTGCGGTTTTCTTCGGTGAGCCGGCGCACGGTATCGAGCAGCCGGTCAAGCTGCTGCGCCAACGCGGCCAGCTCTTGATGGACATGGTCGGACTGGATGGGATCGGGCACGCTCATGCGAGAAACTATAGCAGGACGTTGGCGGAAGTCAGCGCTGTCGCAGCCAGTAACCGATGCCCCTCCCGACATCTGCACTAAACTGGCGGCTATTCCTTGCTGGAGCACCGCCATGACGGCTAACGGGCTTATGGGCCATGACGATATCGATGCGCTGATCATGCGCTTGCGACTGGGCACCGAAGCCAGCGAACTGCACGGTTCGCTGTGCGGCTACCTGGCCGGTGGCGGCTCCTTGCGGGGCACGTCGGTGCTGGCCGCATTGCAACTCGACGGGGAAGCCACCAACCCGACACCGGATGATCAGGCGCAGCTAGAGCGCCTGGCCAAACAATGCGAAACCGAACTGGCCGACCCTGAACTCGGGTTTGAGCCGTTGCTGCCGGAAGATGACCGTCCGTTGACCGAGCGGGCCGAGGCGATGGTTGACTGGTGCCGTGGATTTCTTGGCGGCTTCGGACTCGCCGGCACGTCGGCGCATGCGCAGTTGTCGGACGAGGCGCAGGAGATCCTGCGCGACCTGGGCACGATCGCCGGATCGTCCTTTGACTTCGGCAGTGAAACGGAAGACGAGGACGCCTTGATCGAAGTGCAGGAGTTCGTGCGGGTCGGCGCGATGTTGTTGCACACCGAATGCACCGCGCACGGGAAGCCCGCCAGCGGCAGCCTGCATTGATTCCGACGGCACCGGCGTTGGCGGCGTTGGCGATCTCACGAGAGGAGTTCGCGCGGCGGCGCCATCAGCTGATGCAAATGGCCGGCGAAGATGCCGTGCTGCTGGTCGCAGCGGCGACCGAGCGCATGCGCAATGCCGATGCGGCATGGCCGTACCGGCAGGATTCGGATTTTCACTATCTGGGCGGCTTTCCCGAGCCTGATGCGGTACTGGCGCTGCTGCCCGGTCGCCGGCATGGTGAGGTCGTGTTGTTTTGCCGCGAGCGCGATCCCGCGCGTGAACGCTGGCATGGCCAGTCGATTGGCACCGAGCGAGCGGTGGCCGAGTACGGCATGGACGACGCGTTTCCGATCGAGGACATCGACGACATCCTGCCCGGCATGATCGAAGGTCGTGGCCGTGTATATTGCCACTTCGGCCGCGAGCCGGAGTTCGATGCACAACTGCTTGGCTGGATGCGTCGCTTGCGTCAGCTGCGTGGCGGCGGCGTGGTACCGAAGGAATTCGTCGCGCTCGGCCATCTGCTGCACGACTTGCGGCTGTACAAGTCGCGCGCCGAGCTGAAGCTGATGCGGGCATCAGCCGCGATTGCGGTCGAGGCGCACCTTGCGGCACTGCAGGTGGCGACCCCGGGACGTCACGAGTATGAGGTCGAAGCGGAATTGCTGCGGGTGATCCGCGGCCGCGGCGCGGTGCCGGCGTTTCCGCCGATCATCGCCGGCGGCGCGAACGCCTGCGTGATGCACTACCAGGCCAATCGCGCGCCGCTCAACACAGGCGACCTGTTGCTTATCGATGCCGGTGCAGAACTTGATTGCTATGCGTCCGACATCAGCCGCACGTTTCCGCTCAACGGCCGTTATAGTCGCGAGCAGCGCGCGCTATACGAAGTGGTGCTGGCTGCACAGCTGGCCGCGATCGACGAGGTGCGCCCCGGTCAGCCATTCAATGCTGCCCATCTGGCAGCCGTACGGGTGCTCGCCGAAGGTCTATGCCAGCTCGGCCTGCTCAAGGGCGATGCCGATGCGGCGATTGCCGATGGCAGCTATCAACGTTTCTTTCCGGCCAAGACCGGCCATTGGCTGGGCCTGGATGTGCACGATGTCGGCGACTACCGCCTTGATGGCGAATCGCGCCTGCTGGAGCCGGACATGGTGCTGACGGTGGAGCCGGGCCTGTATGTGGCGCCGGACGATCGAACGGTGGCAGAGCGCTGGCGCGGTATCGGCATCCGCATTGAGGATGACGTGGTGGTCACCCGCGACGGCAACGAGGTGCTCACTGCTGCGGTACCCAGAGACGCCGATGAAATCGAGGCGCTGCTGGCCGCACGCTAGTCCCCCTGGGTCAGCTCAATTCATCCGGCAGCTGTGAATCAGCGCGGCGGAGATTCGCCTCGTCGGTGGCGTGCACCTCGTACCACATCGCATTCAGGATGGCGAAGGCGCAGGCCAGACCCAGCCCCAGAATCCATGAGAAATACCACATGCCGGCTTACCTCGTGTCGGTGTAGAAGCGGTTGCAAGAAAACCAAAGAGCGCCGAGTACATTGTTGTAGGAGCGCACCCTGTGCCCGATGCTCTTGGCGATCCTGCGAAAGGCATCGCGCACAGGGTGTGCTCCTACAGAAAAATTAATAGCCGCCGTGCGCCTTGCGTATCTGTTCCAGCGTGACTCGTCCGCGCATCACCCGGTAGACCCAGCTGGTGTAGAGGATGATGATCGGCAGCAGCACGGCGGTAACCACCAGCATCGTCTGCAACGTGCCACGACTTGAGGAAGCGTCCCACACAGTGAGGCTGGAACGAGGGTCGAGGCTGGACGGCAGCAGGAATGGAAACAGGGCGAAACCGGCCGACGCGATCGTGCTGCCCACCATCAGGCTGCTGGCGATAAAGGCGGAGACGCTGCGTCGGCTGATCAACAGTTGCACACCGACCGCGGAAACCAGTGCGAGCAATGGTGCGGCCCAGAACCACGGGTATTGCATGTAGCTGGCAAACCAGCTGCCGCCCTGAGCCACCTGCTTGTACAACGGATTGGAAACACCATCCATCACCACCGGCCCGGCCACCGCATAACCGGGAATGCCGTAGGCCACCCAGACACCGGCCAGCACATAGAGCGCGGCGTAAATCAGCGTCATCCAGCGGGCGACTTTCACTGCGCGCACGGCAATCGTGTGGTCGGCCTTCAGCGCAGCCCAGCAGGCGCCATGCGCCAGCAGCATGCTCAGCGACACCAGCCCGGTCAACAGCGCGAACGGATGCAGCAGTTCGAAGAAGCCGCCATGCCAGCTCATGCGCAGGTCATCGTCAAACTGAAACGGTACCCCGAGGAACAGGTTGCCGAACGCGACGCCGGACACCAGCATCACCACCAGCCCGGAGCCGGTGAGCACCCAGTCCCACAACGAAGCCCAGCGCGGGTCATGGATCTTGCCGCGGAAATTGAAGCCGACTGGGCGCAGGATGAAGGCAAGCAAGACCAGTGCGATCGCAAAATACATGCCGGAAAAAGATACCGCATAGAGCATCGGCCATGCCGCGAACGTGGCGCCACCGGCAAGGATGAACCACACCTGGTTGCCCTCCCAGGTGGGCTCGATGCCTTCCAGCAGCACCAGACGTTCCTCATTGTCGCGACCCAGGACCTTGAGCAGCCCGGCGACTCCGAAATCGAAGCCGTCCATGATGGCGAAGCCGATCAGCAGCGTGCCGAGCAGGGCCCACCAGATCACCCGCAGCGTGGTGTAGTCGAGCATGGTGAGATCCTCAATGACCGGCTGTGGTGGATGGGTCGATGGACGGCCAAATGCCCAGGCCATCGGGTCCCTTGCGCGTGAACTTGAGCATCAGAGTCACGTCGACGATGGCCAGCGCGGTGTAAAACAACATGAAGCCGCCGAGTGACGTCAGCACCTGGCCGGCACTCACCGACGACACGCCCAGTGCGGTGGGCAAGACACCTTCGATCGCCCAAGGCTGGCGTCCGTATTCGGCAACGATCCAGCCCAGTTCAATGGCCAGCCACGGCAGCGGCAGACTCCATAGCGCGAGTCGCAGATACCAGCGCTGGCTGTCCAGCTGGCGCGTGCTGGCCTTCCAGAACGACAGCGCGAACAGTGCGATGAAGTAGAAGCCGCAGCCGACCATGATGCGGAATGCCCAGAACAGTACGGGCACATTCGGGATGGTGCTGTCGGCTGCTTTCTGGATATCCGCCGGCGTAGCCTGACGTGGATCATCGACATAGCGTTTGAGCAGGAGTGCGTAGCCCAGGTCGGCGTCGTGGGCAGCGAGTGTCGCCTTGGCCTGCGCGTTGTTCTTGTCCTGGCGCAACGCAAGCATCGCGTCGTACGCCGCGATGCCCTGGACGATGCGCCCCTTGGCGACGCCCACCAGTTCATCGATGCCCGGTATCTTCTCGTCCAGCGAGTGGGTGCCGATCAATCCCATCACCCAGGGAATGCGGACTGCACCCAGGGTCGTGCGATCCTTTATGTCGGGAATGCCGACCAGCGTGAACGACGCCGGCGCGGGTTCGGTATGCCACATCGCTTCGATCGAAGCCATTTTCATCTTCTGGTTCAGCGAAACGGCGTAGCCCGATGCATCGCCAAGCACCACCACGGACAACGCCGCGGCCAATCCGAAACTCGCCGCCACGGTCATCGAGCGTTTCGCGAAATCGATATTGCGCCCGCGCAACAGGTACCAGGCGCTGATCGACAGCACGAACATCGAGCCCATCACGTAGCCCGCGCTCACCGTGTGCACGAACTTGTCCTGTGCGACCGGGTTGAACAGCACCTCGGAGAACGAGGTCACTTCCATGCGCATGGTCTGCGGGTTGAACGCGGCACCGACCGGGTGCTGCATCCACGCGTTCGCAATCAGGATCCACAGTGCCGACAGACTGGTGGCCAGTGCGAGAAACCATGTCACCAGCAGATGTTTGATTCGCGAGATGCGATCCCAGCCCATGAAAAACACGCCAACCAGCGTCGCTTCGAGGAAGAACGCCATCAAGCCTTCGATCGCCAGCGGCGCGCCGAAAATGTCGCCGACATAATGCGAGTAGTACGCCCAGTTCATGCCGAACTGGAACTCCATGGTCACACCGGTGGCTACGCCCATCGCGAAGTTGATGCCGAACAGCACGCCCCAGAACTGCACCATTCGCTTCCATACTTCGCGCCCGGTCATCACATAGACGCTCTCCATGATCGCCAGGATCCACACGAGTCCCAGCGTCAGTGGCACGAACAGAAAGTGGTAAAGCGCGGTCAGCGCAAATTGCAGGCGTGACAGCGTGACGACATCGGCATCGATGATCATGGGTGACCTGCGGGTGGCGTTTGGGATGTGGGTGCCAGCAGATGTGCGATCGCCTGCGGGCTGGTATCGGGTTTCGGCTGTGGCGCGAACAGCAACCACCAGATCAGCATCAGCAGCACGATCTTGAGCGCGATGACGCCGAATAATTCAAGCGTCAGTCTGCGCAGCGGTCGGCGCGGCGTGCTGGCCATTTCTGTCGGAGGTTGGGTGACCGCGGAGCTGGGCATACGGCGGATCCTTGCGGTAGCTGTTCGCAAGCATACGCCGCCCAGGTGTTGTGTGAGTGTGGAGGAACGTCACAGTGGCGGATCGCCGCAGCTACGCCGCGGCGGTGGCTTGGCGCCAAAGCAGGCAGCAGCGATTCCGCCGCCTTTGCGACAACCGGCTTAGGCCAGCCCGAACGCATCCCGCGTAAGGTTCTCCGGTGCACCGTCGGTGCATACCACGTCGTCCTCAATGCGGATGCCACCGTATTGACGGAAGTGATCGACCCTGGCCCAGTCGACCTCGCCCGCCTGCGGCTTCGCTTTCAGCTCTTCCAGCAGCATGTCGATGAAGTACAGGCCGGGCTCGATCGTCACCACCATGCCCGGTTCCAGCGCGCGCGTCATGCGTAGATAGGGATGGCCGGCCGGGCGTGCGATGGTGCCGCCGCATTCGCTCTGCTGGAAGCCAGCGACGTCGTGCACCTGCAGGCCGATAGGATGGCCAAGTCCGTGCGGGAAGAACACGGCAGTCACGCCGGACGCCACGGCACTCTCTTCGCTCATCCGGATGAAGCCATGTTCGCGCAGCACGCCCGCGAGCACGTGATGGGCATGGATATGCAGATCGGGGTAACTCTGCCCCGCGCGCACCTTGCTGACGAAACCTTGCTGGGCAGCGTCGACGCTGTCGATCAGTGCCTGGAATTCGCCGCCATTCGCAGCGGCGTAGGTGCGCGTGATGTCGCTGGCGTAACCGGCCGCGCTGGCACCGGCATCGATCAGGAACGAGCGGCCATGCGTCGGTGGCTTGCGGTCGAAGTTGGTGTAGTGCAGCACCGCGCAGTGTTCGTTCAAGCCCACGATATTCGCGTACGGCAACTCGGCATCGGTTTGTCCGGCGGCGGCGAGATAGGCCTGCTGGATGGCCAGCTCGCTGGCGCCGGCGTGGAACGCCTGTGCGGCGGCGCGATGCGCGCGAGTGCCGATGCGGCTGGCTTCGCGCATCAGCTCCAGCTCGTACGGTGTCTTGTAGCTGCGATACCAGTGCAGGTAGTCGAGCACCGCAGCCGGGTTGTTCGCTTCGACACCTTCCTGTGTGGGGCAGGCGGCAGCGATCACCGCGCGGTTGCCGGCGGGCAGTTGCGCCACCGCCTCGGCGGCGTTGCGCACGATCACGATGTCGAAATGTTCGACCCAGTAACCCTGCGGCGCCTGTGGCACTACGTGCCAGTAGTCGCGCGGCTGCAGGAAGATCAGCTTCGGCTTGCTGCCAGGCGTGTAGGCGATCCAGCTGCCCGGCGCATCGGTCAGCGGCAGCCAGTGCTTGAAGTGCGGACTGACCACGAACGGATAGTCCTGATCATCCAGAAACTTGCGCAGCGGCGTGCCGGCGGCAATCAGCAGGTGCTCGAAACCGCCCAGCGCGAGTGCGTTGTCCGCGCGTTTTAGCAGGGTGGAAAAGTGCTGTGGATAGAGCGAAGCGAGTGATTGGTGCATGAGGATTCCTGCGGGGCGGGGCGCCGAATCGTGCAGCACGCTGCGGTGGATTCGACAACGCGAGCAATGGGAACGATCTGTAGGAGCGCACCCTGTGCGCGATGCATCTTCGGCGCGCCGTCGTTATGGCGTCATCGCTCCGTAGGCTTCGCGCACAGGGTGCGCTCCTACCACCCGCGGTCAGGCAATTATGAAGAGGCGCTCAGGCCTGCGCCAGCCAGCTGTCGAGTCGGGCTGCGTCGGCATCGCTGATTGCCACGATCCGGTAACCGGCCCAGATCTGTCCGGGACTGGCGGCGGGCTCATGCCATTGTTCCTGGATGCCCACCTCGATCGGTTGCGACTGGGTCAGCAGGCGGCCCGACGACGGCAGGGGCAGGCTTACCTGGTAGAGCGCTTCGCTGCGTGGCTCGTTCGCACTGATCAACAGCATGCCGGTGCTGGAAAGGTTGCCCAGGTGCCCCATCGGCTGACCGCTGATCACATCGGTCACGATCGCGGTGAAGGTAGCGCGCTTGCGCTCGGCGCGACGCTGATTGCTGGCTTTGTCGGGCGGGTTCATCGGCGATCGGATTCCTGTGGGGTCGGACGCGGCGCGGCCACCGGCTGACGCAGGTTGCCGGTCAGGCTGCGCCAGGCGCGATCGAGCAGACTCTCGCGCTGCGTGGGCATTTCACACGCGCGGCCGCTGGCGATCTCCTGGGCCAGCTGCATCAGATTCATTTCCTCGCCGCGCTGGCCGCGTCGACTGACCAGCAGGCAGCGGCCGGACATCGGCGAATACCAGGCCAGCTTGCGCTGAACAAGTAGCCCGGTGGTCGGATCGACAAATTCGAACCAGCTGCCAAACGGCAACTCGCGCAAATGCTGCTCGATGCGCCGTGCGCGAGGGCTGGCGACTGGCGTTCGCGACGGCGATGGTGCGGATGCCGACGGAGATGCAGGGGCAGATGCCGGCGTAGAAGTAGGTGCAGCAGTAGGTGCCGCAGAGGTAGGTTTAGGGACAGTTGCAGAAGCAGAGGCAGGTGCAGGTGCAGAAGCAGAAGCAGGCGCAGAAGCAGGTGCAGAAGCAGAAGCAGGCGCAGAGGCAGAAGCAGAGGCAGAAGCAGGTGCAGAGGCAGATGCAGATGCAGATGCAGATGCAGGTGCAGGTGCAGGTGCAGGTGCAGATGCAGGTGCAGGTGCAGGTGCAGCGACCGGCTCCTGGCCCGCGTGCTCGCCCAATCGCTGGTGCTGTTTCAGGCGTAGCGCGAGATCGGTGGCGCTCGGCAGCACTACTGATGGATCGGGATTTTCCGAGCCAAGCAGCCGCTGCGCGACCTGTACCGATTCCTCGGCATGCATGCCGATCTGCTGCAGGCCGTTTTCTACGTCCACTTGCAACTGCAGACGGTCGGCTACCGGCAACCGGCCGAGCAACTGATCAGTGATGGCCAGCTGCGCCCTGAAGTCATCGCTGTCCTCGCCATGACGCAGCAAGGTCAACGCCAACACATCCGACCAGGCCCGATCGAGCAGGGCGCGCAGCAGGCCACGCGGCGGTGATTGCGCAAAGCGCTCAGCCATCAGTTCGCTGGCTCGCCGACGCGCCTGATCCAGCCGCTCACGACCCTGTGCGGCCTCCACGTGACGGCGCTCGGCGGCTTGCGCCTTACGTGTGAGCAGTGCCAGATGATGTTCGATATCGGCCAGCAGGCTCGTATACAGGCCGGTACTTGGCGGTTCCTTGCTGGCGCGCGCGACCAGTTGTTCGAGCTTGATCGCCAAGGGGCGATTGATCTCGTCGTCGCTGCCATCGAGCCAGTCGTTGGCGGCCCCGGTGACAGTGTCCAGCAGCTTTCGCGCCGGATGCTCGGGCTTCTCGAAGAATCCATGGTCGGCGATCGCCATGCGCAAGACAGGCAGCTGCAGGTCGCCGAGCAAGGCGCGTGCACTGCCACTCTGCTGCAGTTGCTGGCCGAGCTGCTCGAACAGCATCGCGACCAGCTCCACGGTGTCGCCCTGTACATCGCTCAGCTGGGTGCGCGGTGCGCCACTGGGGTTGCCGATATTGAGCTGCGTCAGCAGCTCTTCGCGCAACCGCTGGGCGCTGCGCAGCTCGCGGCTGGCATGATCGGTGACCTGTGCCAGATGGTCTTGCAGTGCGCTCAGCGCGGCCTGCAGTTCATCGGGGCTGGCGGCACGCCCGGCTGGCTGACCGCTGACCATGCCCTGATCGGCACGTCGCTGCGCCAACAGGTCGCGAAGCGATTCCAGCACCTGGATGGGGGCGTCTGGTGGCGCACCGGCCGAACTGGCGTGGCGCGCTGGTTCCGCCGCCGTCGCGGCGGCGGCAGCTACTTCGGCTGCCGTGGCAACGTGTGGCCGATTGCTGACATGGCGCGGCACCGGAATGCTGCGCAGCTGCGGCAGGATCCCGTCGGCCTGCAATTGCGCGTTGATGGTGTCGTAGATCGGGGCCAGCGCCTGGATCAGCCAGTGGTCGAAACTTTGCAGCAGGAGCAGATAGTGCTCCAGCGGCAGATCCAGTGCGCTGCTGGCCTGGTGAAACGCCTGCGCCAGGGCATGCGGTCCCAGCGGCAACGATTCGGCCTCCAGTGGCGGTGCTCCCACCAGCACGGCGAGCCGGTAACCCAGTTCGTATAGCGCGTTGCTGTGACGCACTTCGCCACGCGTGCCCAGCTGGCTCAAGGCTATCGTCAGCTCTTGTTTTACGGGATCGAGCAACTCCAGCGATTGCCATGCCTTGGCCTCGGCCGGTGCCTCTGATCTGGCGGTAGCGGTGTCGATGTTGTTGAACGCGGCGCCGACCTGGGCGATGAATTGCTGCTCCAGCACGGTGCGATCCTGCAGCACGCGTTGCCGGCTGGCGAAGCAATCCTGCTGCTCGGTGTGCCGGTGCGTGCGCTCGGCCAGGGTAAATAGTTCACGCTCGAACTCGCTCAGGCATCGCCGTAACGGTTCGTGCAGGCCTTCCGCGCATAGGGTAAAGCTCGCCTCAAGCAATTGCTGCGCGCGTGCAGGCCAGCGTCCGCTGCTGAGGCGCGCGGCCTGATGCGACGCAAGCGAACGACGTCGATCCTGTCCGACATCCATGAACGAACCCTGTTGATCCCCTGGAGGCTTGAGTTTATGCCGGTTGTCACGATCATGCCATGGCTCTACGGATAAGCGTATTCAATCCAGAAAGCTGGCAATCACGTCGTTGAGAAAACGCTGACCCAGGGGGGTGGTATGCAGTTGGTGCGGGCCTTCCCGCAGCCAGCCTCGCTTACGGGCGGCAGCCAGCATTGCGGCAATGCGCCCGGGCGGCAGCCCGGTGCGCTCGCTGAAGTCGGCTAGCGGCACCCCGTCGACCAGGCGCAACGCGTTCAGCATGTACTCGAATGGCAGCTCGGCTGCGCTGACCAGGCTATCGCCACCGATCCGCGCCGGGCCCCCTCTGGCCTCCATATAGGCGCGGGGCAGGCGGGTTTTCCAGCGTCTGTGCACCTGGCCGTCACCCACGTCGCTCCATTTGCCGTGCGCGCCGGCCCCGATGCCGAGGTAGTCGCCGAAGCGCCAGTAATTGAGGTTGTGCACGCAGCGGCGGCCGGGCTGCGCGTAGGCGGAGATCTCGTACTGGCCGTAGCCGGCTGCGGCGAGGCGCTGCTCGCAGGCTTCCTGCATCGCCCAGGCGTGATCGTCATCGGGCAGCGGCGGCGGGTTGGCCGCGAATGCGGTGTTCGGTTCCAGCGTCAGCTGATAATGCGAAACATGGGTCGGCTGCAGCGCGATCGCGCGTTCCACGTCGGCCAGCGCGCCATCCAGCAACTGCTGCGGCAGCGCATACATCAGGTCGAGGTTGATGTTTGTGTAACCGGCATCCTGGGCTGACTTCACCGCTGCTTCCGCTTCCACGGCGGAATGGATGCGGCCCAGGCGACGCAGCTTGTCGTCGTCGAAACTCTGCACGCCAAACGAAATGCGGTTGACTCCGGCCGCCAGATAGCCGTCGAAACGGCCATGCTCGACGGTGCCCGGATTCGTCTCCAGTGTGATCTCGCAATCGTCGACGAACGGCAACCGTGCGCGTGCGCCGTCGAGGAAACGCTCGATCAGCTCAGGGGCGAACAGGCTTGGCGTGCCGCCCCCGAAAAACACGCTGATGATGGGACGGCCCTGCACGGCCGCGCCGAAGTCGACCAGATCGGCATCCAGGTCGGCCAGCAGCAAGTCGGTATAGGCGTCATACGGCGGCGGCTCGCTGCGCACGCCGTGCGAATTGAAGTCGCAATAGGGGCACTTCTTCACGCACCATGGCATGTGCACATACAGCGACAGCGGCGGCGCGAGAAGGCTCACGGCTGTCGCTCGGCCAGTTGCGCATGTAGCTTCGCCAGCGCCTGGCCGCGATGGCTGAGCCGGTTCTTCAGGGCGGCATCCATCTCGGCGACGCTCTCGCTGCGGCCCTCGGGCAGGAATACCGGGTTGTAGCCGAAGCCGCCGGTCCCCCGACCCTCGTCCAAGATGCTTCCGTACCAGCGCCCTTCGGCGATCAGCGGGGCAGGGTCATCGGCACGATGCAGCAAGACCAGCACGCAGATGAAAAACGCGCCGCGTTGCCCGGGCGGCACTCCATCCAGGTCGCGCAGCAGTTTTGCGTTGTTGGCAGCATCGTCGCCATGGCCGCCGCTATAGCGCGCCGAGTACAGGCCTGGCGCGCCGTGTAGATGGTCCACGCACAAGCCCGAGTCGTCCGCCAGCGCCGGCAGGCCGCTCGCGAGCGCGGCGTGGCGCGCCTTGAGCAGGGCATTCTCGACGAAAGTCAGGCCGGTTTCCTCGGCATCCCCGATACCCAGGCTGCCCTGGCTGATCACTTCGAAACCGCTGTCGGCGAGCATCTCGTTGAATTCGACGAGTTTGCCCGGGTTGCTGCTGGCGAGAACAATGCGTTGCATAAACCGACTAGCCACCCTGCGCCAAGGCGGCACGCTGTGCGGCGACCAGCTCGCCGATGCCTTTTTCGGCCAGCGCCAGCAGTGCGTCCATCTCCTCGCGACGGAACGCATGACCCTCGGCGGTACCCTGGACCTCGATGAAGCCGCCGCCGTCGTTCATCACCACGTTCATGTCGGTGTCGCAGTTCGAGTCTTCGGCATAGTCCAGATCCAGTACCGGCATGCCCTGGTAGATGCCGACTGATACCGCGGCAACCGCGCCGACAATCGGATTGCGTTTGAGGTTTTCGCGCTTCATCAACACGTTCACCGCGTCGACCAGCGCCACATAGGCGCCGGTAATGGCCGCCGTGCGGGTACCGCCATCGGCCTGCAGTACGTCGCAGTCCAGCGTGATCACTCGCTCGCCCAGGGCCTGGCGGTTGATGCAGGCGCGCAGCGAGCGACCGATCAGCCGCTGGATTTCCATCGTGCGGCCGCCCTGGCCGCCGCGTGCGGCTTCGCGCTGCATGCGGGTGTTGGTGGCGCGTGGCAGCATGCCGTATTCGGCAGTGACCCAGCCCTCGCCCTTGCCGCGCAGCCAGGCCGGCGCACGATCTTCGACACTGGCCGTGCACAGCACGCGGGTGTCGCCAAAGCTCACCAGCACCGAGCCCTCGGCGTGGCGGGTGTAGTGGCGTTCGATGCTGACGGTACGCAGCTGGTCGCTGCTGCGGCCACTGGGACGGGCGACGGAATTCATGGGGTAGTTCCTGACTTCGCTTGGCCGGATTGGGCAAGGCGGGACGGGAGAGTTTACCATTGAGCACTTTTCCCACGTTCGGATGACCGCCGATGATCCGCAGCATGACGGCCTACGCCAGTGCAGAAACCACCGGACCCGCCGGCACGCTCAGTTGTGAGCTGCGCACGGTCAATCACCGTTACCTCGAGCTGAGCCCACGCCTGCCGGACGATTTGCGCAGCTTCGAGTCGCTCCTGCGCGAACGCATTGCGACGAAATTGTCACGCGGCAAGCTCGACATCACCGTGCGCCGCACCAGCGATTCGCGCACCGATTCGCTGCAGGTCAACAACGCGCTGCTGGCCCGATTGTCGGAATTGAACCTGGACATGGCGGCGCGATTCCCTGGCCTGCATGTGGAGTTCACCGAGTTGCTGCGTTTCCCCGGCGTGTTGCAGCAGAATGCGATCGATCCCGAATCCCAGCAGGCGGCGTTGTTCGACGTACTCGACCGCGCGTTGGACGCGCTCACCGCAACGCGTGAACGCGAAGGCGAGAAGCTGGGCGAGATTCTGCGCGACAAGCTCGACAGCATCGAACGCGTGGTCGCCGATGTGCGCGGCTGGATGCCACAGATCCGCGCGGCGTTGCGCACCCGACTGGAGACGCGACTGGCCGACCTCAAGCAGCCGGTGGAGCCGGGTCGGCTGGAGCAGGAACTTGTATTGCAGATCACCCGAACCGATGTGGACGAGGAGCTCGACCGGCTCAGTACCCACATCGGCGAAACACGCCGGGTGCTCGGCTTGCAGGAGCCGGTGGGCCGGCGGCTGGATTTCCTGATGCAGGAATTCAATCGCGAGGCGAACACGCTGGGCTCCAAGTCGGTCGACGCGCGCAGCACCAACGCCGCCGTCGAGCTGAAGGTGCTGATCGAGCAGATGCGCGAACAGGTGCAGAACATCGAATGAGCGCGATCGATTCCACCCGTAGTGACTTCACCGTCGACGAGGCCAGCAGCGAGCAGATCGAAGGCACCTTGTTCGTGGTCGCCGCACCCTCGGGCGCCGGCAAGTCCACGCTGGTCAATGCGCTGCTCGAACGCGAGCCGGCGATTTCGCTGTCGGTGTCGCATACCACGCGGCCGCCGCGCACCGGCGAGCTGTATGGACGGCACTACTATTTTGTCGAACGCGGTGAATTCGAACGCGAGGTTGCCGAAGGTATCTTTCTCGAACATGCCGAAGTGCACGGCAACCTGTATGGCACCTCGCGCACGACGGTCCAGGCGCTGCTGGCGCAGGGGCGCGATGTCCTGCTGGAAATCGACTGGCAGGGCGCCGGGCAGATTCGCCGAACCAAGCCCGATTGCGTCAGCGTGTTCATCCTGCCGCCGTCACGGACGGAACTTGAACGCCGCTTGCGTGGTCGTGGTTCGGACAGTGCCGAGGTGATCGAGCGCCGGCTGCACAATTCGCGCGAGGAAATCGCCCATGCGCACGAGTTCGACTACATCCTGATCAACGACGTCTTCGAGCGGGCGCTGGGCGACCTGCAGGCAATCGTGCGAGCGGTGCGCCAGCGCAGCGCGCTGCAGTGGCAACGGCATGAATCGTTGATTGTGGAACTGTTGGCGGCCGACCCCACATCTGAGTGACGTAACCCCTCGCTGCATGGCCTTCACACGCCTATTCAGCTACTTTGGCTCCTTTATCCTCGCAAGTTACCGCCCATGACCGAACCCGTTCGCGCCACGTCCGATGACAGCACGCTGGTGCGGGTCCGTGGCCTGACCACGGTGCTAAACGGCAAGACGATCTTCGATCGGCTGGACATGGATATCCCACGCGGCAAAATCACCGCGATCATGGGTCCCAGCGGCACCGGCAAGACCACCCTGCTCAAGCACATGACCGGGCAGATGCGTGCCGATGCCGGTGAGATTCTGGTCAATGGCAAGAATGTGCCCGACATGTCGCGTGAAGCCTTGTACAAGATGCGCGAGGGCATCGGCTATCTGTTCCAGAATTCGGCATTGCTGACCGATTTCGACGTGTTCGAGAACGTGGCATTTCCACTGCGCCAGCATACGAAGTTGCCGGAAGTGCTGATCCGCAACCTGGTGCTGCTGAAGCTGCAGGCGGTGGGTTTGCGTGGCGCGGCGCGGCTGCTGCCGAATGAGTTGTCCGGCGGCATGGCGCGCCGGGTGGCTCTGGCGCGCGCCATCGTGTTCGATCCCATGCTTATCATGTATGACGAGCCGTTTGTGGGGCTCGATCCGGTGGCCTTGAACCAGGTGCTCAAATTGATCCGCACGCTCAACCAGACGCTCGGCATCACCAGCGTGCTGGTGGCGCATGAACTCGACGCGATCAAGCAGGTGGCCGATCATGTATTCCTGATCGCCAACGGCAAAGTAGTCGCGCAGGGCGATCCGAAAACCATCGCCAATGACGGTTCGGCGTGGACCCGGCAGTTCTTCGGCGGCGAAGCGGATGGCCCGGTGCCGTTCCAGTACCCCGCCGGCGATTACGCGCAGGCACTGGGCTTTGGCGGAGCGGCAAAATGAACCCGCGCGCACCGCAAGGCAACAATGTAGTGACCCAGTCGCTGGCACAGATCGGCAACTGCGGACTGTTCCTGCTGACCCTGCTGGCGGCGATACCGCGCAGCTTCCGCTATGTGCGCGAAACGATTCGTCAGCTGTGGTTCGTCGGTGCGATGAGCCTGACGATCATCATGGTCTGCGGCTTGTTCGTCGGCATGGTGCTGATGCTGCAGCTATATCACGTGCTGTCGATTTTCGGTGGCACGTCGGCGAGCGGCATGGTGGTGGCGCTATCGGTTTATCGTGAACTCGGACCAGTGGTGACGGCGCTGCTGTTTGCCGGTCGCGCCGGCACCTCGATCACCGCCGAGATCGGCCTCATGCGCGCGACCGACCAGATCGATGCGATGGAAATGATGGCGGTCGATCCGATTGCATACGTCGCCACGCCTCGTTTCCTGGCAGGACTGATCGCGATGCCCTTGCTGTGCTGCGTGTTCTGCGCCATGGCGATCTTCGGTGGTCATCTGATTGGGGTGAGCTGGCTCGGCATCGACAACGGCACGTTCTGGTCGAACATGACGGCGGTGGTGGAAGTGCACACCGACATCGTCAATGGCGTGCTGTTCAAGAGCCTGGCGTTCGGTGCGGTGGTATCGCTGATCGCGGTCTACCAGGGCTTTACCACGCCGCCGACCAGCGAGGGCGTGGCCTATGCCACCACCCGTACCGTGGTGGCTTCGTCCATTGCGATCCTGGCGCTGGACTTCGTGCTTACCGCCTTCCTGATGTGACCGCGTCATGACGATTGCCCTTATGTACCTCCTTTCATCGAGTCATCCTTCATTGAGGACTGTGCCGTGAGCCAGCCAAGAAATTCCTACGCCGTCGGCACCGGCCTGTTCATCGTGCTGGGTTTTGCCGCGCTGGCCTATCTGGCCACGCAGACCACGTCGGTGGCGAATGTGCATCAAGGCGCCAGTTACACCGTCGATGCGCACTTTGCGAACATCGGGCAGCTGAAGGAACGCGCACCGGTGAAGATTGCCGGCGTGCGGATCGGCCAGGTGCAGTCGATCACGCTGGAGCCGGGTCGGGAGGTGGCCGATGTGAAGCTGGCAATCGACACCCACTACGACAAGATCCCGCAGGATTCGGTGGCGAGCATCTATACCAGCGGCCTGCTCGGCGACCAGTACATCGGCATCCGGTACGGCAGCTCAAAGAAAACCGTCGCTGACGGCGGTACGCTCGTGCTGACTCAGCCGGCACAGCAGTTGGAGGAAATGCTCGGCAAGTTCTTTGGTGCCGGCGGTGTCGCCGACAACCTGGGTGGCACGTATACGGTGAAGGCGAACTTCACCAATGTCGGCGCGCTTTCAGTGGGCGCCCCGGTGAAGATGGCCGGCGTGCCGATCGGCAGTGTGCAGTCGGTTATCGCCGATCCGGTGAAGCTGGACGCCGAAGTCACACTGGCGATCGACAAGCGCTATAACGCGATTCCCGACGATTCGGCCGCCGCGGTGTTCACCAGCGGTTTGATCGGTACCCAGTATGTTGCGATCCAGCCAGGCGGTTCACCGGACGCGCTCAAGGATGGCGATGAGATGGTGTTGACCCAGTCGGCGATGCAGCTGGAAGACCTGATCGGCAAGTTCCTGGTCAACGGTTCGTCAGGCGACAAAAAAGATGCCGGTAACGGCAAACCCTCAGAATCCCCCGCCCCAGCCGGCAAACATTGAACGAGCCGGTTTTGCTGAAGGAGTTACCCATGTTGCGCAGACTGGCTCTTGCCACCGCCCTTGCAATCGGCGCCATCGTTGCCGCCCCGGCGGCATTCGCCGCCCAGGACGCGGCTTCGACGAATGCACCCGCTTCCCAGCGGGCGCCCGAACAGATCGTGCAATCGATTGCCGACCAGTTGGCGAATGCCATCGATGGCCACCGTGAAGAGTTGAAGCACAATCAGGAAAAGTTGATCAACATCATCGACGAAGTGTTCCTGCCGAACTTCGACGTCGACTATGCCTCGATCCTGGTACTCGGGCAGCATGCCCGTGAAGCGACGCCGGACCAGCGCAATCGCTTCGCCAAGGCGTTCTACAACTCGATTACCCATCGTTACGCCCAGGGCCTGCTTGACTACACCCGGGGCCGCGTCAAGGTATTGCCGTTCAACGGCGACCTCAACGACAAGCGCACCGTCGTGCGTACCCAGGTCGTGATGGACGATGGCAAGCTGGTGTCGATCGACTACGCGTTCCGCAAGAGCCGCTCCGGCGACTGGAAGGCCTATGACGTGATCATCGAGGGCATTTCCTATGTCACCAACTACCGCAACCAGGTGGATGCGGAAATCCGCAAGGTCGGCATCGATCAGCTGATCAAGAACCTGGAGACCCAGGGCGAGAATGCGCTGAAGACGATGGAACAGGAAAGCAAGGGCGCGCAGTGACTACGGCTGTCGAACGCGAGGTCGTACTGAGCGCCACCACGCCGGGCACGCTCGCCGTGAGCGGCGTGCTGAGCTTCGATACGGCGGCTTCGGCGTTGCGGGAGATCCAGGCCGCGCTGGCTAAAGGCCCGGTGAACACGCTCGATCTGGCTGGTGTGCGGCATTGCGACAGCGCAGGGCTGTCGTGTGTGCTGGCGGTCGCTGCCGAGGCTGCGCGAGGTGGTGATGCGTTGAAGGTCATCAACGTGCCGGCCGGCATGCAGGTGCTGGCACAGGTCTGTGAGGTCGATCGTCTGCTCGGCTGAGCTGACGCGAAGATGCGCTAACGAAGAAGGGGCCCATGGGGCCCCTTCTTCTTTTTGATGTTCGAGTCGTCAGCGCCGACGGCTACTGTTTGTTGGCTTGATCGGGATGCTTGTTCTCCCACTGATGCTGTTGATCCAGCAATTGATCGGGATCGAAGTTCTTGTCGTCCAGCCCCTGCATCTGCTCGATGACCTTGTCCGGTGGATTACCGTCGTAGATCTGATACACGCGTTGCTGCCGGTAGGCGTCGCGGATGAAAACATAGGGGTCGTAGGCGGATGCCAGGAAGCTCTCGGCGTCGATCGCGCGCGCGCGCAGCGAAACCAGGTAGATCACTTCCGGGATGTAGTACTGGCCATCCTTGAAGTGGTGATTTTGCGAGTAGAGGCTCAGCGGATCGAAGAAATAGCTGTCGACCGGCAGTCGCCACACGTCGCGTACCGTGGTTGGGCCAACGAACGGCAGCACCAGGTAGTCACCATCCGGGATGCCCCAGCGGGCCAGTGTGATGCCGAAGTCATTGTCTTCCAGTGGCAGGCCGATCTGGCTGGCTGGATCGAAGAACCCACCCATGCCCAGCGTAAGGTTGACCAGGAACCGGCCGCTGCTTTGCAGCGCCTGTTTCGGGCGTGCCTGCAGCAGGTCATTGGCGACCGTGATGGGCATGCGGATATTGGTGAAGAAGTCGTTGACCGAGCGGCGTACCGGCGCATTGGTTATGCTGCGATAGCCCACGGCGACCGGGCGAACCACCGCCTGATCCAGTGAATCGTTGAACGCGAAGACCTTGCGGTTGACATGCTCCAGGGGATCGTCGGTGCGCGGTTTGGCGATGGTGCAGCCGGCCAGCAACGCGATAGCGAGCAACGGCAGCCAGCGGCTCAGGCAGAGGGAGCGGGGCAGTGAGGTCATCGGTGCAAGGGGATTCGCGGCGGGGACGGTATATTGTACTGGCTGGTTTTATATCTTGCACAGCTTTCAATCTGCTTTCGCCGTCCACATCCTTCGCGCGGGCAGCCAACCATCATACGCGCCGCGTCGGCTGCATTGCCAGCAAAGCACGCGCTGGCTACACTGTCAGACCATATAAGTCATTTATTCTTTGAGGATTTCGCATGGCACGTATTACCGTGGAAGACTGCCTCGAGGTGGTCGACAACCGTTTCGAGCTGGTGCTGATGGCGACCAAACGCGCGCGCCAGCTGGAAAAGGGTGCCGAGCCGGCCGTCAATCCCGGACAGGACAAGCCCACCGTGCTGGCCCTGCGCGAGATCGCCGAACGCCGTATCGATCAGGCCATGATCGACCAGATCGACAAGAGCGAGCGTGAGCGGGCCGAGCGCGAGGCGCTGGAGTGGGCCGCTGCCGAGGTTGACGACGACCTTTCCAAGGGCGGTGACGACTGATGGATGGCGGTTGCTGTAGCACGCGCGTCCATCGCACCGGCTTGCCGGGAGACTTTGGACGGGCCCTGAAGGGTCGCGCGCATACAGCCACCGTCTGGTTTTACCGCCGTTGTCGCGAGGTGGGTGCCTGAATCGGCCCCCGCAACGATGACCACGGCCACGCATCCCGCTTCCGCCGACATGTCTGTGTTGCCGCCGTATGTGCTGGCTCTGAAAGAGCGCATTGCCTACTTGCCTGAAGGGCAGGTCGAGCGCGTGCTGCGCGCGTTCCAGGTTGGCGCGCAGGCGCACGAGGGGCAGGAGCGCAAGAGCGGCGAGCCGTACATCACGCATCCGGTGGCGGTGGCCGGCATCCTGGCGGAACTCGGCCTGGATGCCGAAACGATCATCGCGGCGATCCTGCACGACACCCTGGAAGACACCGAGTTGAGCCGCGACGCCCTGGCTGCCGAATTCGGCGAGGTCGTGGCCGAGCTGGTCGATGGTGTGACCAAGCTGGACAAGATGCGCTTCGGCAGCCGCCAGGAAGCCGATGCGGAAAGCTTCCGCAAGATGCTGCTGGCGATGGCGCGCGATTTGCGGGTCATCCTGATCAAGCTCGCCGACCGCCTGCACAACATGCGTACGCTGGGCGCCAAGGATGCCGACTCGCGCCGCCGCATCGCCCGCGAGACGCTGGAAATCTTTGCGCCCATCGCGCAACGCCTGGGTATGAACAAGTTCAAGGCGGAGCTGCAGGATCTGGGCTTTCGCGCGTTATACCCGGATCGTTACCGGGTGATCAGCGAACGCATCCGTGCGGCGATCGGCAACCGCCGCGAAGCCATGGGCAAGATCGAGACGGCGCTGTCGATGCGGCTTACGGCCGATCATCTGCAAAGTCGCGTGGTCGGGCGGATCAAGTCGCCGTGGAGCATTTATTCCAAGATGCGTGGCGAGCACAAAAGCTTTGCCCAGTTGATGGATGTCTACGGTTTCCGCGTGGTCGTCGACAGTGCGATGAGCTGCTATATGGGGCTCGGCGCGGTGCACGCGCTATACAAGCCGGTCGACAAGCGTTTCAAGGATTTCATTGCGATCCCCAAGGCGAATGGCTACCAGTCGCTGCACACCGTGTTGCTGGGGCCGTTCGGCGCGCCGATCGAAGTGCAGATCCGCACGGCCGAGATGGACTCGGTGGCCGAGCGCGGTGTCGCCGCTCATTGGGCCTACAAGACGGACAGCGGCCCGGCCAACAGTGCGCAGGCGCGCGCACGCGAGTGGCTATCTTCGCTCGCTGATAGTTCGGCCAACACGGTGTCGTCGGAATTCATCGAAGCGGTCAAGATCGACCTGTTTCCGGACGAGGTCTATCTGTTCACTCCGCGCGGCGACATCCTCTCGCTGCCGCGCAATGCCACCGCATTGGACTTTGCCTACGCCGTGCACACCGATGTCGGCGATCACGCGGTGGCCGCGCGCGTCGACAAGAAACTACTGCCGCTGCGCACGCGACTGGAATCCGGCCAGCTGGTGGAAATCATCACCGCGCCGTCGGCGATGCCGAATCCGGCGTGGCTGGAATCCGTGGTCACCGGCAAGGCGCGCACCGCGATCCGCCAGTACCTGAAACATCTGCAGCACGAGGACGCGGTCGACTTCGGCCATCGCATGCTCGATCGCGCGCTGGATGCGTTGGGCAGCAGCCTGGACGGTATTCCGGCGGCGGTGCTGGATCGCTTCCTCGAGGCATCCAAGTTCAAGCGGCTGGAAGAGCTGCTGTCCGACATTGCGCTGGGCAACCGAATGCCCGACGTGGTCGCCAACCAACTGCTCGCGTCGCGTGGCAAGAAAGCTGGCAAGCTGCCGCAGGCCCCTCAGCATGTGCAGGAGAAAATCCGCATTACCGGCGCCGAGCGCGGTGTGCTGAGTTTCGCCAATTGCTGTCATCCGCTGCCGGGCGACGACATTATCGGCTACCTGTCATCAGGCAAGGGCATCGTGGTGCACCGCGAGGAATGCCCGAATGTGATCGAATTGCGCAAGTCACCGGAACGCAGCGTGGCGATCGAATGGGATCGCGATGTGCAGGGTGACTATCGCGCGCAACTGCGCATCGAAGTCATCAACCGTCCCGGCGTGCTCGCCACGGTGGCTGCCGCGATCGCCGCGGCCGACTCGAATATCGAGAACGTGGAATACGTCGAGCGCGACGCCGCCGCTGCGACGCTGCTGTTCGCGATGGAAGTGAAGAACCGCAAGCACCTGGCCGACGTGATCCGCCGCGTGCGCCGCACCGGCGTGGTCAGTGGCGCCTACCGCTATCCGTTGTAAAGCGGGGAGGGGCGAGGGGCGAGTAGCGAGGGCGTCGCCTCAGAGTTCAAGGTTGCGCCCTCGCTACTCGTCCCTCGCCCCTCGCTCGCTCTACACTTGCGTTTTGCCCGAGGGTTTCCCATGTCCCGCAGCATCATCGCCACTGATCAGGCACCGGCCGCTATCGGCCCGTATTCGCAGGCCGTGCGTCATGGCAACACGGTGTATTTCTCGGGCCAGATTCCGCTCGATCCGGCGACTGCTGCGCTGGTCGAAGGCGATATCACGGCGCAGACGCGACGCGTGTTCGACAATCTCGACGCCGTAGCCAAGGCGGCCGGCGGCTCGCTGGCGCAGATCGTGCGGGTGGGCATTTACGTCACCGATCTGGCGAATTTCGCCGCGGTCAATGCCGTCATGGCCGAATATTTTCAGCCGCCGTACCCGGCGCGTTCCACCATCGAGGTGTCGGGTCTGCCGAAGGCGGCTCACGTCGAGGTCGACGCGGTCATGATGCTGGACTGATCGCAGCCAGCGGCCAGCGCTGACAGTTGTCGGCGACATCCCCGCTGATGTCCGTCTTACGGCGACGGGCCGTGCTCGGTTAGGCTTGGATGTGATGACCACCCGCACCGCCCGTTCCGCTCCCATCGCTGGCACTGACCCGGGCATCGCTCCGGTCACGGTGCTTGCCGGCGTGGGCCCTTCGCTGCTTGCAGCGCTGTCCCGGCTCGGACTGGAGCGGGTGCAGGATCTCTGGTTCCACCTGCCATTGCGCTACGAGGACAAGACGCGGGTCACCGCCATCGCCGATCTGCGCGTAGGCGAGCGGGCGCAGGTCGAAGGTGTGGTCGAGGCGGTCGAGCGCGGCTTCCGTTATCGCCCGCAGTTGAAGGTAGCGATCGGCGATGCGAGCCAGCAGACCCTGCTGCTGCGCTTTTTCCATTTCAATCGGGCGCAGGCCGAGCAACTGCTGCCCGGCACCCGCCTGCTCTGCTTTGGCGAAGTACGGCATGGTGCGCAGGGACTGGAGATGGTGCATCCGCAATATCAGCGGTTGAGCGGCGACGATGCGGTCACGGTCGATGAATTGCTGAGCCCGATCTATCCGACCACCGAGGGGCTCGGGCAGAAGCGGCTGGCCAGCGTGATCGGCAAGGCGCTCGCGTTGCTGCCGCCGGCTGCGCAACTGGAGTTGATCCCACCCGAGCTGTGTGCCGAACACGGTCTGACATCATTGCGAGATGCCTTGCTGTACGTGCATCGACCGCCGCCGGATGCGCACCTGGGCCAGCTCATGCTCGGCCATCATCCGGCGCAACAGCGCCTGGCGTTCGAAGAGTTGCTGACCCAGCACCTGAGCCTGAAGCGCATGCGCGCGGCGGTGCGTCTGCGACATGCGCCAGCGCTCGGCGGCGACCACCATTTGCGTCAGCAGTTGCTGGCCGGCTTGTCGTTCGCGTTGACGGCAGCGCAGCAGCGCGTCGGCGCGGAAGTCGCGCAGGATCTCGCGCAGTCCAAGCCGATGTTGCGGCTGGTCCAGGGCGATGTCGGTTCGGGCAAGACCGTGGTCGCGGCGTTGGCCGCCCTGGCCGCGGTGGAGTCGGGCTATCAGGTCGCGCTGATGGCGCCGACCGAGCTGCTGGCCGAGCAGCACCTGCGCAATTTTCAGCACTGGCTGCAACCGCTCGGCGTCGATGTCGAATGGCTGGCCGGCAAGGTCACCGGCAAGGCCCGTACGGCCGCGCTCGCGCGGGTCGCTGCGGGAGCGCCGGTGGTGATCGGAACGCACGCGCTGATGCAGGAAGGCGTTGCGTTTGCGCGGCTCGGATTGGTGATCGTCGACGAGCAGCACCGCTTCGGTGTGCAGCAGCGACTGGCACTGCGCGACAAAGGCAAGGAAGGCGAGCAGGTGCCGCATCAACTGGTGCTGACCGCTACGCCCATCCCGCGAACGTTGGCGATGAGTGCATATGCCGATCTGGACGTGTCATCGATTGACGAGCTGCCACCCGGTCGCACGCCAGTACAGACCATCGCTATTTCGAATGCGCGCCGGTTCGACGTGATCGAACGCATTCACGCCGCCTGCGGTGAAGGGCGGCAGGTGTATTGGGTGTGCACGTTGATCGAGGAGTCCGAACAGCTGCGCGCGCAAGCGGCCGAAGTGGCACACGCCGAACTGTCGGCCGCTCTGACCGGCTTCAAGGTCGGTTTGATCCACGGTCGCATGAAGCCGAAGGAAAAGCAGGCCGTGATGGATGCGTTCAAGAGCGGCGAGCTGTCCGTGCTGGTGGCGACTACCGTGATCGAGGTTGGCGTGGATGTGCCTAACGCCAGCCTGATGGTGATCGAGAACAGTGAGCGACTCGGGCTGGCCCAGCTGCATCAATTGCGCGGTCGGGTCGGTCGCGGCATGCTCGCTTCCAACTGTGTGCTGCTGTATCAGCCGCCACTCGGTCAGCTCGCACGCGAGCGGCTGCAGGTGATGCGTGAAACCAGCGACGGTTTCCGCATTGCCGAGAAGGATCTGGAACTGCGCGGTCCGGGTGAAGTACTCGGCACCCGACAGACTGGCCAGCTGAGTTTTCGCATCGCCGATCTTGCGCGCGACGCCCATTTGCTGCCCGCCGTGCAGCAGGTTGGTGAACGGATGCTGGCGAAGCATCCATTGCAGACCGAGCGGTTGATCGAGCGCTGGATCGGCGGCGCCGCGCGCTATGTGCACGCGTGAGAGTGGGCTCGCTCATTCAGCGCGTGCGGGGTCATTCGTTCGTCCACCCGATACACTAATCCGCCCGACCTCAACAGGCCACCATGACCAAGCCGCAACTGCTGATTGATACCGATCCGGGCGTCGACGACGCGCTGGCGATCCTGATGGCGCACGCGCATGCCGATATAGCCGGCTTGAGCATTGCTGCCGGCAATGTGGGACTGGGCCATACCGTGCGCAATGCGCGCACGCTGGTCGACCTGCTGGGCGCCAGCACGCCGGTGTTTGCCGGTTGTTCCACACCGTTGGTACGAGCGCCCAGCGAAGATGCTGCGTTCGTGCACGGACAGGACGGTTTTGGCGATGTAGGTTTTCCCGAGCCTAAAGCGCTGCAGACAGATGAGTCGGCCGCCCTGGCCTTGTTGCGATTGACCCGCGAGCGGCCGGGTGAGTTGACGCTGGTGGCGCTCGCCCCATTGACCAACCTCGCGCTCGCGTTGCGGCTCGATCCCACGTTGCCCGATCGGGTCGCCCGGTTGGTGGTGATGGGTGGCGCAGTCACCGGCCACGGCAACACCGGCAACGTACCGGCAGAATTCAATATCGGCTTCGATCCGGAAGCGGCGCATGTCGTGTTCGAGGCGTTTCCACAGTTCGATCTGGTCGACTGGGAAGCGACCTTGCGGCACGCGTTTGACGAAGTGCAGTTCGATGCGTGGCTGCAGGTTGGCGACCACCGCGCCGATCTCTACGGCCGCATATCGCGCACGGCCCGTACGTACAACCTCAAGCATGCCCGTCGCGGGGTGATTGCGGCCGACGCGTTGGCAATGGCAGTGGCGATCGATCCATCGATCGTCACGCGCAGTGAGACGCGCGCCGTTGCGGTGGAGTTGGATGGACGGCTGACCCGGGGTGCGACCGTCGTCGATTGGGCTGGGCGGCTGGGCCGGCGCGCGCAGGCGAAGATCGTGCTGGAGGTCGATCAGGACCGCTTTGCCGCCATGGTACGGCACGCGCTCGGGGCGGAAACCTGACGTTCCGTATGGAGGTCTACCCATGCTCGATAGCGTTCGAACCGGCACGCAAACAGCTTCCGGCATGGCTTCCTTGGGCCATTCAGCAGGTTCTCTGGGCACCGGAGGGTTGCGGTGAAGGTGGATCGGCCGTTACAATGCCGCTCTTTTCACCATCGCTTTAGAGCCTGCCATGAAGCCCGATATCCATCCGAACAACAAGCCGGTGGTGTTCCAGGACCTGTCGTCTGACTTTGCGTTTCTGACCAAGTCGACCATGTCCAGCAAGGAAACCATCAAGTGGGAAGACGGCAATGAGTACCCGCTGATCAAGGTGGATATCTCCAGCCATTCGCACCCGTTCTACACCGGCAAGCAGAAGACGCTTGACGTGGGCGGTCGCGTCGACAAGTTCCGTCGCCGCTATGCGGGCGCTGCCAAAGAGTAAGCGCTTGCGCGTGGCCATCTTCATTGATGGCCCGCCAGATCTCGGTTGATCAGATTCGATCTGAACAGATCGGATTCAATCAGAACAGAATCAAGACGCGGGGCGAGTGCAGGCTTGCCCCGTGTTTTTTCGTGCCTGCGGTTTGTCCATTCGTCGTCGAATGTTGGCTGGACCTTGTGCGATAATGGGGAGTGCCAGACGCCGCGGCGTCCGTTGCACGGCATGCTTTCCCCGGCGTACCACGCCAAGCATTCCCCAAGCCGGCCGGCGCCGCATCACGGTTGCCCCGGTTGACCCACATGAAGGAGGTTTCCGTGTCCGACCCCAAGATCGTCAAGCTGGTGGATGAGTCGAGCAATCGCAGCAGTGAACTGCCGCTGATCAGCGGTACGCTCGGGCCTGCATGTATCGACATTGGCACTCTGTACAAGGACACCGGCCACTTCACTTACGATCCGGGCTACGGCAGCACCGCCAGCACCAAGAGCGCGATCACTTACATCGATGGCGACGAAGGTGTGCTGCTGTACCGTGGTTACCCGATCGAGCAGCTGGCCGAGAAGTCCAGTTTCCTCGAGGTGTCCTATCTGCTGCTCAATGGTGAGCTGCCGAACAAGACGCAGTTCGAGGGCTTCGAGCACGAGATCACGCATCACACGATGATGCATGAGGCGCAGAAGAACTTTTTCCAGGGCTTCCACCACGACGCGCATCCGATGGCCATGCTCGCCGCCGCGGTCGCCTCGCTGTCGGCGTTCTATCACGATGACCTGGATGTGGAAGATCCCGCCGATCGCAAGCTTGCCGCGATCCGCCTGATCGCGAAGATGCCGACCATCGCTGCCGCCTGCTTCCGTTATTCGGTGGGCTGGCCGATGCGCTACCCGCGCAACAACCTCGAGTACGTCACCCGCTTCCTGCACATGATGTTCGAGGTTCCGAGCGAGCCGCTGGAGATGAATCCGGTGGCGGCGAAGGCACTCGATCTGTTGTTCATCCTGCACGCCGACCATGAGCAGAATGCGTCCACCTCGACCGTGCGTCTGGTCGGTTCCACGGGTGCCAATCCGTACGCATCTGTCGCGGCTGGTATCACGGCGTTGTGGGGTCCGGCACATGGCGGCGCGAACGAGGCGGTGCTCAAGCAGCTCAAGGAAATCGGCACGCCCGACAATGTCGAGACGGCGGTCAAGCGTGCGAAGGACAAGAATGACAGCTTCCGCCTGATGGGCTTCGGCCATCGCGTCTACAAGAACTTCGATCCGCGCGCCAAGATCATCCGCGAGATGTGCCACAAGGTGCTGGCCGAACTGGGCGTCAACGATCCGCTGCTCGATGTGGCAATGAAGCTCGAAGAGGCGGCGCTGAAGGACGACTACTTCGTCGAGCGCAAGCTGTATCCAAACGTCGATTTCTACTCCGGCATCATCTACAAGGCGCTGGGCATCCCCACCGAGATGTTCACCGTGATGTTCGCCATCGCGCGCACCTCCGGCTGGATCTCGCACTGGATCGAGCAGCACGAAACACCGGGATCGCGCATCGGTCGTCCGCGTCAGATCTACACCGGTGCCGGCGTGCGCGATTACCTGCCGACGGCCAAGCGCTGACGCGAACGGGTCCACGCTGATGTAACGACAAACGCCCCGGCCTGGTCCGGGGCGTTTGCGTTGTGCGCTATGCGCGGTGCAGACATGCTCCCTCCTTCTGCGTGCCCCGAAGAAGGGAGTCCCTTGTTCGGGGCATGCAGAAGAGGAGGGGGCAGCCGGCTCAGCGCAAGGCCATGCTCAGCTGTTGTTCGAATGCATCGTCGGAGTCTTCGGCCAGCAAGATTTCCACCTGTGCCAGCGAAGCGCGGCGCATGGGCCGATCGTCGGCCCGGTCCAGCGGTGCCTGACGTAGCGCATCGCGTGGCAGCACGGTCAGATCGAACGGCAGCTCGTCGGCGGCAAACAGCAGCACCGGGTATTCGGGCTGGTCGTCGCGGTTGTTGCGCAACCGCCGCGTTTGCGTCTCGATCGGCACGCCGTGCTCGCGCAGATAAAGTCCAACCGCGTCGGGGTCGTCGCTGAAAACGTGCAGGCACACGGCCGAGTGCGCATCCGCGGTGCCTTCGAGTACGGCGCCGACCAGTCTTGGCTCGAACGAGGCAAGAAATTGCATGGCCTCGACCGCTGCTTCTCGCCGCTGTTTGAGCAGCTGTGGCTGACTGTCGGCGAGAAACAGGCGTTGGTGTTCACGCAGCGCATCCTCGATCTCGAGGTTGCGCGGAAGTGCCTGTGTATCGAGGATGCCCAGGCGTTCGGCGGCCTTCAGCTTGGCGTGATGAAAATCGCGGATGCCGTGCTCGCTCATCAGGCGAGCGGCTTCCTGGGCTATGCGTAACCGGTTGCGTCGCAGTCGGTCATGCGCGTGGATGCGGTGATGTTCGCCTCGGGACATGGCACGCTCCTCATCGATCGGTGGCCAGCGGCAAGGACGGGGTCCACCATACCGGAAGTTGATCCGGAAGTTGATCCGAAGTTCAGAAGATATCGTAGGCGTGATTCTGATCCTGGTCCTTCAGCTGGGCAGCCTGGTTGCGCAGGCGATCGACATCTTCCACCTTGAATATCTCGTTCATCCCATTCGGATCACCAGGGCCTGAGGGCAAGCCGCTGTCGCGATTGATCATGACCGTACTGATGCCTGGCGGCATCGGCAACATGCTCAAGGGCAGGTTCTTGAGCACCTCGGCGGTGTAGTCCATCCAGATCGGCAGCGCCACTTTGGCACCAAACTCGCGATACCCCAGCGACGCGTAGTCGTCGTAACCGACCCATACGGCGGTTGTAAGGTCGCCGTTGAAACCGACGAACCAGGCGTCACGCCAATCACTGGTGGAACCGGTCTTGCCGGCCAGATCGGCGCGGTCCAGCACTTTGGCGGCGGCAGCGGTGCCGAGCGGATTCTGGATCACGTCTTTCATCAGTGACGTGAGCAGGAAATCGTTGCGGGGGTCGATGACCTGCGGGGCGAGTACCGGGGGATGGGCGCTCTCGCCGTGCACATCGGCCGGCAACACCGCTATGCCCACGCCATCGACGCTGCTGGCGGAGGCGGGTGCCGTGCTGGCGGCGGCGACGCTGTTGGCCGGGGTCAGGATCATGTCGGCTGGTGGCGGGCCCGGTGGTCGGGTGTCGAGCAGACGCTCCTGGCAGTTGCGGCAGGCCCGTGCGGGATTGGCCAGATACACCGGCTTGCCACCACGGTCGTCAATCTCGTTGATGAAGTACGGGGTGACCAGATAGCCGCCGTTCGCGAACACTGCAAAGCCGCGGGCCATGCTCATCGGCGATACCGAAGCCGTTCCCAGTGCCATCGACAGGTTCGCCGGTATCGAATCGAGCGAGAAGCCGAAGCGGGTGACGTAGTCGCGCGCGTAGCGTATGCCGATCGCATCGAGCAGGCGCACCGAGACCAGGTTCTTGGATTCCACCAGTGCTTCGCGCAGGCGCATGGGTCCGGCGAATTTGCCGTCGTCGTTGGATGGCGTCCAGATGCCACCCGGCTTTGAAGGGTCAGGCAGCGCCAGCGGCGCATCGTTGATGATCGAGGCCGGGGTGAATCCTCGCTCGAACGCCGCCGAGTAGAAGTAAGGCTTGAAACTCGAGCCGGGCTGGCGTGCCGCCATGACGGCGCGGTTGAACTTGCTGCGCGCAAAACTGAAGCCGCCGACCAAAGCCTGGATGGAGCCGTCTTCCGGATTGATCGAGGTCAAAGCCGCTTGCGCAGCAGGGATCTGGTCGAGCTGCCATCCGCCCTTGGCGTTGAGTGACACACGGATGATGTCGCCGCGCTTGAGTACGCCACTGACGCTGCCTGGAGCAGCGCCGGTGCGGTCGTCATTAATGCGGGGGTGAGCCCAGTTGATCGCGGCCAGGTCCAGGCTGATGCTCTCGTGGCTGGGCAGATAAACCGTGGCTTCCTTGGCGCTGCTCGCCGTGACCAGGCCAGGCTGCATGCCCGAGATGTCACTGTAGCTGGACAACAGGTGGTCGTAATCCTGCTCGCTGGCGTCGGCTGGCAGATCCTGATGTGCCTCCGGCCCGCGCCAGCCGTGGCGATGGTCATAGGAAATCAGGCCATCGCGCAGCGCCGTCACGGCCGCCGCCTGGCGGGTGCTTTGCAGGGTGGTCTTGACCACGTAACCCTCGGTCAACGCATCGTTGCCAAGCCGGTCGAGCACTTGTCGACGCACCATTTCTGCGAGATACGGCGCATCCACCTCGATCGGCTGCTCATGCGGAAACGCGTGATTTGCTTCGGCAATCGCCTGTTCGTACGCCGCCTTGGTGATGTAGTTGTGCTTGAACATCTCGCCCAGCACCCAGTTGCGCCGGGCCATCGCGCGCGCAGGGCTGTTGAGAGGATTGACTACCGAGGGCAGCTGAAACGTCGAGGCGATCAGGGCACATTCGGCCGGGGTCAGCTGGTCCAGCGTCTTGCCGTAGTAGTAGGCCGCCGCCGCGCTTACGCCATAAGAGCGATGGCCGAGGAACATCTTGTTGAGGTAGAGCTCAAGGATCTGGTCCTTGCTGAGCTCATGCTCGATGCTCAGCGCGATGAAGATCTCGGTGAGCTTGCGCGAATAGAGCTTTTCAGGGCTGAGGAAGAAGTTGCGCGCCACCTGCTGGGTGATGGTCGAGCCGCCGGGGCCCTTGTCGCCGCCGGTCACGATCACGTGCCAGCCCGCGCGCGCGATGCCGCGCCAGTCCACGCCCGGGTGGTGGTAGAACTCCGCATCCTCAGCAGAAAGCACGGCGTGCTTGAGCAGATCCGGTACGTCGGCAATCGCCACTGGAATGCGTCGAGTCTCGCCAAAACTGGCAATCAGCTTGCCATCGGCGGTCAGCACGCGCAGTGGTACCTGCATGTGATAGTCCTTCAGGACCGCCACCGAGGGGAGTCTTGGTGCTATAAGCCAATAGGCCACGCCGACTGCGATAACTGCCAGAAGCAAACCCGAAAAGGCCAGGATCAGTACCCAGCGCAACAAACGTTTGATTATTCGCATGGTGTGGGGATAGCGAGACCTGAGTCAAAACATGGCAGAGTATAGATGTAGCAGTATTCCTAACATGGGGCGTTGTGGGGCCGATTAGGAAGGATTGTTTGCAAGGGTTGCGCCATCTGTGGGCGATGTCGCAAATGTGGTGGACATCACGTCAATTACTTGAGAAAGTTTCCGTAGGCCGTTGCCATTGCGTTAATTTTTCGATTTAATGCCACTGCGCATCCCACCAGGACTCTGGTTACGGGCGCTAGGGGCAAGGGGGATACACCGTGGGGCTCTTTACACCCAAGAAGCCGGCGCTGATTGGTGTCGACATCAGTTCGACTGCCGTCAAGCTGCTGCAGCTAAGTCAAGTGGGCGGGCGTTATCGCGTGGAGCATTACGCGGTCGAGCCACTGCCACCCAATGCCGTGGTCGAAAAGAACATCGTCGAGGTCGAGGCGGTGGGCGACGCGATTCGTCGAGCGCTGGCGCGATCGGGGTCCAAGCTCAAGCATGCGGCGGCGGCGCTGGCCGGATCGGCAGTGATCACCCGCATCATCCCCATGTCCAGCGAATTGTCCGACGATGATCTGGAGGGTCAGATCCAGGTCGAGGCGAATCAGTACATCCCGTATCCGATCGACGAAGTCAGCCTCGACTACGAGGTACTCGGGCCGGTACGCGACAACCCTGACATGAACAATGTGCTGCTCGCTGCCTCGCGCACCGAGAACGTCGACATGCGGGTGGCCGCGCTCGATCTGGGTGGTCTGACCGCCAGCGCGATCGACGTCGAGGCGTTCGCGATGGAGAACGCGTTTGTGATGGTCGCCGACCAACTCAACGTCGGACGCGATGCGCTGGTGGCCGTAGTCGACATCGGCGCCACCATGACGACCCTGTCCGTCTTGCGCAACCAACGCACCATCTACTCGCGCGAGCAGGTCTTCGGCGGCAAGCAGCTGACCGACGAGATCATGCGCCGCTTCGGCCTCTCCTATGAAGAAGCCGGCCGCGCCAAGCGCAAGGGCGGCTTGCCCGAATCGTACGAGAGCGAAGCGCTCGAGCCGTTCAAGGAGTCGCTGGTCCAGCAGATCAGCCGCCTGTTGCAGTTCTTCTTTGCCGGTAGCGAATACAGCAAGGTTGACCAGGTCGTGCTGGCCGGCGGATGCGCCGCGATCGACGGGCTCGGCGCCATGCTGGAAGAGCAGCTCGGCGTGTCCTGCATCGTCGCCAACCCGCTGGCGCGCATGTCGCTTTCGCCCAGGGTGCAGGCACAGTCGCTGGCCCAGGACGCGCCCGCACTGATGATTGCGGTCGGCCTCGCCTTGAGGAGCTTCGACTGATGGCACACATCAATCTACTTCCGTGGCGTGCGGAACGACGCAAGCTACGCGAGCGCGAGTTCTACATGCAGCTCGCGGCTGCCTTTGTGGCCGCGCTGGGCGTCCTGCTGTTGTGGGGATTCTGGATGGGTCAGCGCATCGACAACCAAAATGACCGCAACGCTTATCTGCAGACCGAGATCAAGGATCTCGACGTGCGCATTGCGAAGATCAAGGACCTTGAACAGGTGCGCGAGCATCTGCTGGCGCGCAAGCAGATCATTGAACAGCTGCAGGCAGACCGTTCGCAGATGGTGCATCTGTTCGACGAGCTGGTGAAGACGATACCCTCCAGTGCGCGTCTGAGCGGTCTCAAGCAGAACGGTCAGGCCTTGTCGCTGGATGGCGTGGCGCAGTCCAACGCCAGCGTCGCCGAATACATGCGCAATATCGAGGCGTCCCAGTGGATGGGACATGCCGACCTGCGCAAGACCGAAAACAGCCATGATTCCAGCCGTATGCCGTACACCTTCGGATTGGATGTGGCATTGAGCCGGCCGAAATCCGACGAACCCGATGGTGTGGATGGCTCGCCTGCCGTCGGCCCGGCGCCCGCTACGTCAACCACTTCCGCCCCGGCGCCGGCAGCCTCGGTTCCGAACGCACCCGGCACGGCAGCGAAGACGGTCACCGGCATGCCTGCTGCTACGTCGGCACCCGCCAGCGTACCGGCGAAACCTGCCGCTGCAGCAGCGGCCAAGCCGGAGACGAAAGCGGTGAATGCGCCCGTCTCGGGAGGAACCAAACCATGAAGTTCCTCAACGACATTCGCAATCTCGACCGCAACAACGTTGGAGGCTGGCCACAATCGGTCAAGATGTTCTTCACCGTGCTGGTGTTTGCCATCGTGCTGCTGGTCGGCTGGTACTTCTTCATTGGCGACCAGCAAGACAGCCTCACGTCGCTGGCCGGCAAAGAAGAACAGCTGAAGCAGGAGTTCGCGACCAAGCAGGCGAAGGCGGTCAATCTGGAAGCGCTGCAGCAGCAGCTCGACGAGATGCAGGACATGTTGCGCCAGCTGCTGCGTCAGCTGCCCAGCAAGACCGAAATGCCCGAGCTGCTGGTGGATGTTTCGCAAACCGCGTTGTCGGCGGGCCTGGAAACCGAGTTGTTCCAGCCGGGCCCTGAAACGCCGAAGGATTTCTACGCGGAAAAGCCCATCACGCTGCGCATGAGCGGCACCTATCACCAGTTCGGCGCGTTCATCAGCGGGGTGGCTTCATTGCCACGAGTGGTGATCCTTACCCTGCACGATGTGTCGTTGACGCCGAAGACGCCGGCCAAGGGCAGTGCCCCTACGGATGGCCTACTCGTTCTGCAGGGCACCGTGAAGACTTACCGCTATCTGGATGACGAAGAGAGCGCCGCCGCGGCCAAAAAGCCGGGCCAAGCCAAGGCGGGGGGGCAGAAATGAACAAGTTTGCTGCCATCAAACCGGTCCATGTGACACGGGTGTTGCTGATGCTGGGCGCAGCGCTGGTGCTGAGCGGTTGCACCCGCGGTATGTCCGATCTGCGCGAGTGGGTCGCGCAGGAAAAGGCCAAGAAGGGTGCGCCGATCCAGCCGTTGCCGGTGATCAAGACGTTCGAGTCCTTCCTGTACGACGATCAGGGCAAGCGCGACCCATTCAGCCCGAGCACGGCTGAAATGCAGCCGACGAGCGCCAACAGTGGCCCACGGCCAGATGCAAATCGTGCCAAGCAGCCGCTGGAAATGTTTGCGCTGGACAGCTTGAAGATGGTCGGCACGGTCGGTGCCGGTGGAACCTTGGAGGTGCTGATCAAGGACCCGGGCGGTGTGATCCATCGTGTCCACAGTGGCGAATACATGGGCCAGAACTATGGGCATATCACCAGCATCGGTGATGACCATATTGATCTGGTCGAGCTGGTATCCAATGGTAATGGCGGCTGGATGGAACGTCCGGCCAGCATCGCGCTCGACGCGAAATAGGAATACAGGGGCTGATGCAATGACCAACCAAATCCAATCCGTCCGGGGCCGTGTCATGCGCCATGCGAGCCGTTACATGTTGCTGGGTCTGCTGATCGCCGGTGCCACCTGGGCCAGCGATGCCATGGCAGCCAGCACTACGCTGAAGAACCTCAGCTTTGAGGCGCTGCCAGGCGGCAGTGTCGAGCTGCACATGGACTTCGGCAACGGCCCGGTGCCGGAACCGAAGATCTTCAGTACCGGCAATCCGCCGCGCATCGCAGTCGATCTTGCCGACACCGACAACGCCGCCGCCCGCCATCTCGATATCGGCAAGGGCTCGACTTCCGGCGTGTCTGCCGTGGAAGCCGGCGGTCGAACGCGGGTCGTGGTCGAATTGATGCGCGCGTCGTCTTACCGTTCACGTGTCGAGGGCCACAGCCTCGTACTCACCATCAACAACGGCACCGCCGATCAGTCCACCACCACGGTCGCGACCATCGATCCGTCCAAGGCGCTGCCTTCGACGATGAATAACGGCGCGACGATTTCCAACATCGACTTCCGCCGGGGACCGAATGGCGAGGGCCGCGTGCTGATCAGCTTCAGCGGCAACGGCGCCAATGCGCAGATGAATCGCAAGGGCGACAAATTGCTGGTCGATATCGATCACGCAAATCTGCCGGCCAATCTTGCGCAACGCCTGGATACGCTGGACTTCGCCACGCCGGTGCAGTCCATCGTTACTCGCGCCGGCACCGGTGGTGGTGGTGCCCACATGGAAATCGCGATCACGGGCAACGTCGATACCTCGGACTACCAGACAGGTGACCAGTACGTGGTCGAAGTGACGCCGAAGCATGCCGATGCGAAGGCGGAAGCGCTGGCGAAGCTCGGTCAGGAGCCCAGCTATAACGGCAAGCGGGTCACCTTCAACTTCCAGGACATTCCGGTGCGCTCGGCGCTGCAGTTGATCGCCGACATCTCCGGGTTGAACCTGGTTGCTTCGGACAGCGTCGGTGGCAGCGTCACGCTGCGACTGGTTAATGTGCCCTGGGATCAGGCGCTGGATGTGATCCTGCGTGCCAAGAGCCTGGACAAGCGCCGCAACGGCAACGTGATCTGGGTCGCGCCGCAGGCTGAGCTGGCCAAGTACGAGCAAGACCTGGCCGATGCCAAGCTGAAGTCCCAGGACACCGCTGAACTGGTCACCGACTATGTGCCGATCAGCTACGGCAAGGCGGCGGATATCGCCAAGCTGCTGACCACGGGCAGCCTGCAAGCTAACCAAGGCGGTGGCGGGGCCAGTGGCAATACTGCGCATGGCTTCCTGTCTTCACGCGGCAGTGCTTCGTTTGACGTGCGCACCAATACTTTGTTGCTCAACGACACGCCGGAGAAGATTAAGCAGCTGCGTGACCTGATCGCGGTGCTGGATACGCCAGTACAGCAGGTACTGATTGAGTCGCGCATCGTGATCGCCACCGACAATTTCGAACGGGATCTAGGTGCGAAGTTTGGTGCCAATGCCACGCGAACCAATCCCAGTGGGCAGGTGATCCAGACCGGCGGCGTGCTTGGCGGGACCCCCGGCAACAATGGAGGCGGTGCGACGACCGCTGCCGCAGCAAGCCCCGTCGGTGCCGGCGGTCTGAACTTCAATCTGCCCTCCACGACGACGGCAGGCAGCATCGGCCTTGCGATCCTGGGCAAGAACTACTCGCTCGATCTGGAGCTTTCCGCGGCGCAGACCGAAGGTCTCAGCGAAACGATCTCCAGCCCACGGGTGATTACGGCGAACCATGAGGAGGCTGACATCCGCCAGGGTCAGGAAATTGGCTACGTGACGTTCCAGAACAGTGCCACGGGCGCCGCCGGCAGCGGCACCGCCACCGTACAGTTCAAGGACGCCGTGCTGGAGCTCAAGGTGACCCCGACGATCACCGCCGACGACCGCATCTATCTGCAGATCAACGTCACCAAGGATGCACTGGCTGGCTACGTCACCGTTCCGGGCAGCGGTCAGGTACCGACCATCGACACCCGCTCGATCAATACCTCGGTGCTGGTGGACAATGGGCAGACCGTGGTGCTCGGTGGCATCTACGAGATCGACAAGTCCAACACGATCGTCAAGGTGCCTGGTCTGGGTGACATCCCGGTGCTCGGTGCGCTGTTCCGGCAGAGCACGCGTATCGTCAACAAAGCCGAACTGCTGATCTTCGTGACGCCGCGCATCCTCAGCGCCACGCTGCAGTAAATTTCACTTCATGCAAGCAAAAGAGGCGGCTTCGGCCGCCTCTTTCTTTGTATGGCCCGCGTCGACGCTTCAGTCAGACTAAACTTCTGGCGATGGCCATGGTCTGTAGAACGCTGCCGGAACCTTCTCCATTGCGCCGTGCCGGACAGCCTCCCCGCGTAATGTCGAGAACGGAAACCGAAATGGAAATGCCTGAAAGCCGGTCTGAAAGCCGACCCGAAATCCGGCCCTTGAGCGATCTGCAGCAGGCCTTCGCGCAACTGCGCGACGATCTGCAGCGCTGCATCATTGGCCAGCCGCATCTGATCGACTGCCTGCTGGTGGCGTTGCTGGCCGATGGTCATCTTCTGGTGGAAGGTGCGCCGGGCCTGGCCAAGACCACGGCGGTCAAGGCGCTGGCGGCACGGATCAAGGCGGATTTCCATCGGGTGCAGTTCACTCCCGACCTGCTACCGGCGGATCTCACCGGCACCGACGTATTCCGCCCGCAGACCGGCAGTTTCGAGTTCGAGCGCGGCCCGCTGTTCCACAACATCGTGCTGGCCGATGAAATCAATCGTGCGCCCGCCAAGGTACAGTCGGCGTTGCTCGAAGCGATGGCTGAACAGCAGATCACCGTGGGCCGCAGCACCTGGCATCTGCCCGAGCTGTTCATGGTGATGGCCACCCAGAATCCGATCGAGCAGGAAGGCACCTTCACCTTGCCGGAGGCTCAGCTCGACCGTTTCCTGATGCACGTGACCATCGGTTATCCGGACGCCGCCGCGGAGCTGGCGATACTCAAGCTGGCACGCGAGCAGGCACGCCGTCGTGCACATCCCACGGCGCCGGTGCAGGCACTGTTGAGTCAGTCCGACGTATTTGCCGCGCGTGATGCGGCAATGGCGGTGCATATGGCGCCCGCGCTGGAGGAATACCTGACCCAGCTCGTGCTCGCCACGCGTGATGCGGGTCGCTACGGGCCTGAACTGAAGCGCTGGATTGCCTGGGGTGGCAGCCCGCGTGCCACCATCGCACTGGATCGCTGTTCGCGCGCGCAGGCATGGCTGGCTGGACGCGATTACGTACTGCCGGAAGACGTACATGGGATTGCACACGAAGTGCTGCGGCATCGAGTGCTGCTCAGCTACGAGGCGGAAGCCGAAGGCGTACGGCCGGATCAGGTGATCGATCGCCTGCTGGATCTCGTGCCGTTGCCGTAAGAGCCTGTTCATGAGCACAACCATGAGTACTTCCGTACGCAAGCAGGTCGATGGCGATGGCCGCAGTCAGGTTTCGTTGGCCGAACTGATTTCATTGCGTGCACGGGTGACGCGTGCACGCATGGCGCCCTTGCCCAGTCGCGCAGCGCGCAGTGGTCAGCAGTCCAGCCGTCTATACGGCCGTGGCATGGACTACGCCGAATCGCGCGTTTATCAGGCCGGTGACGACGTGCGTCGACTCGATTGGCGACTCACTGCCCGCAGTGGAAAGCTGCATACCAAACTATTCCAGGAGGATCGCGAAGGCTGTCTGCTGATCGTGCTGGATACCCATGCCAGCATGCGTTTCGGCACGCGCGTGCGGTTCAAATCGGTGCAGGCTGCACGCGCTGCGGCGTGCGCCGCCTGGTACGCGGTCCAGGCTGGCGAGCGGGTCGGCGTGATGGCCTTCGGTCACGCTGATCAGCTACTGCGTCCGCAGGCGGGTTCGCGTGGCGCGCTGGCGGTATGCGGTGCGCTGGCCGGTTGGGACGCGTTGCCGTCGTCAGACAAAGAGGAGCCACTGGCTGATGCATTGATACGTGCCGGACGCGTGCTGCACGGAGCCAGCCGCGTGCTGCTGATCAGCGATGGCTTCAGCTGCGATACGCGGGCGCGACTGCGTCTACTGGATCTCACCCGGCATGCCGGTGTGAGCGTGCTGGTGGTCGCCGATGCACTGGAGCAGGCGTTGGCACCGCCCGGACGCTATCCGATGGAACATGCCGGCGAGCGTAGCGAAGTGCTGCTGCAGTCCGAACGCCAACGTCGCGAATTTCAGCGCGCGCTTGGCGCTGGTCCGGCACGGCTCGGAGAACTGGCGCAGTCGTTGGGCTTGCGCCACGGCAGCATCGATACTTCGAGTGACCCGTTCGCGTCGGTGGCGACCCTGCTCGGCACCGCGAGGCTGTCCCGATGATCGCCTCGGTCATCCAACCGCCGGCAACGGCCCCAACGCAAGGGCCGAAGCTGCGCGATATCCATCTGCCGCCGGAGCCCTCGTGGTGGCCTCCGGCGCCAGGCTGGTGGGTGCTCGCCCTGCTGTTGCTTGTACTGTTGTTGGCAGGCGTATGGTTTTGGCAGCGGCAGCGACGGGTAGTTCGGCAGCGCGCACAGGTGCTGGCCGAACTCGATCGACTCATGCTCCAGCACCAGCACGACAGCGATCAGGCCGCGCTGGCAAGTGGGCTGCATCAACTGCTGCGGCGGGTGGCGCGTCGGCATGATGCACTGGCCACCCAACAACGCGGTGAAGCCTGGCGGCAGACTCTGGCGCGCGTGCCGGTCGATGCGCTCACGCTGGATCTTTTGCTGGCACTGGATCAGGCGATCTATCGCCCGCAGTTGTCGTTCGATCACGCAGCTGCAGCAGCAGCCGTGCGGAAGTGGCTGCAGTTGGCATTGAAACCACGCACGTGGAAGCCGGCACGGATGGAGCGCGGACATGTTTGAGTTTGCATGGCCGTGGGTGGTCGTGGCGCTGCCATTGCCATGGCTGTTGCGACACTTGCTACAGCCGTCAGCGCCGGGACAGGCCCTGCATCTGCCCCAGCCCGGCCTGCAATTGACCAAGGTGGTTGGCAGGGCCACGCATGGCATCGTTCCATGGCTGCTGGCGCTGGCGTGGCTGTGTCTGTTGACGGCCGCGGCACGGCCGCAGTGGGTGGGGCCGCCGCAGGCGCAGCAGCGTAGCGGTCGCGCGCTGATGCTGGCGGTGGATCTGTCCGGCAGCATGCGCACCGAAGACATGGATCTGGCCGGACAACCGGTCAGTCGCTTTGAAGCTGTCGAAGCGATTGCCGGAGATTTCATCCATCGCCGCAGCGGCGATGAAATGGGTCTGATCCTGTTTGGCAGCCAGGCTTTCCTGGTGACCCCGCTCACCTACGACCTGTCGGCCGTGCGCGCACAACTGCAGAGCGCAGTCGTGGGTCTGGCTGGCACCGAAACGGCGATTGGCGACGCAATTGCGGTGGCCGTGAAGCGGTTGTCGGCGCTACCGGAACAAGCACGCGTGCTGGTACTGCTTACCGACGGCGTCAACAACACAGGCAACATCACGCCGCGCGAAGCGGCGCACGCGGCCAAGGCCGCCGGCGTGCGCATCTATACCATCGGCGTGGGCGCAACGCAGATGCGGGTGCCAGGATTTTTCGGCAGCCAGCTGATCAATCCATCGGCGGATCTGGACGCGGACATGCTGACCACGATCGCTAAGGAAACCGGCGGTCAATTTTTCCGCGCCACCGATGGTACCGAGTTGGCCGATGCGTATCGCGCGATTGATGCCCTGGAGCCTATGCCCCAGCAAGGGCCCACGTTGCGTCCACGGCATGAATTGTTTCGTTGGCCGCTGGCTGCCGCGATCTTGCTGCTGTTGCTGGTGATCGCGCCGCGCCGGTTTGCCCGGTTGCCGGAGCAGGCGGCATGAGCGCGACGCTGCAACAGTTCCATTTCCTGCAGCCGTGGTGGCTGGCCACGCTGGCCCTGTTGCCCTTGTTGCTGTGGCTCGGCGTGCGGCGCAGTTCGGCGCAGCTGGAGCTGTCGCGGCTGGTGGATCCCGAACTGCTCCCTTATCTGCTGCGTGGACGCGCCGCGAACCTACACGTGCCGGTGTGGCTGTTTGCGATCGGCTGGTCGCTGTGCGCGCTGGCGTTGGCCGGTCCAAGCTGGAGCCGAGTACAGCAGCCGCTGTATGCGAGTCGCGCCGCACAAGTGGTGGCGATCTCGCTGTCGCAGCACATGCTTGCGCGGGATGTGGCACCGAGCCGGCTCGATCGCGTGCGCTACAAGGCGCACGATCTGCTGGCCAGCAATCGCGATGGCCTGAACGCGCTGATCGCCTATGCCGGTGAGGCATTCGTGGTGGCGCCGCTGACGTCCGATGCGAACAGCCTCAGCGATCTGCTGGATGCGATGGCGCCCGACACCATGCCGGTGGACGGCGATAGCGCCGCACTGGCGATCCAGCGTGGCGTGACGCTGATCGAGGACGCCAAGGCGGCGGGTGGATCGCTGGTGCTGATCACGGACCAGGCCGATGCGGCCGCCGACGCAGCGGCGCGCAAAGCGAAGGCTGCGGGTGTGCAGGTGTCGGTGCTCGGGGTGGGCACGCCGCAAGGTGGCCCCATACCGCTGGCCGGTGGCGGCTTTCTGCATGACGCGCAAGACCACATGGCGCTGGCCGGTCGTGATGATGCTGCGCTCAGCGCGCTGGCGGCCGCCGGTGGTGGTCGTTATGTGCCGATGAGTGCGGACCGCAGCGATATCGATGCATTGCATGCGCAGTTGCGTTCCGCTCCGGTGAAGGCGGTGAACGGCCCCGTGGGCGATGAATGGCAGGATCGTGGCCCGTGGTTGCTGCTGCCGTTGCTGCTGGTCGTGGCGATGGCATTCAGGCGCGGTTGGCTGCTCTTGCTGCCGCTGATCGTGTTGCCGCTGTTGCCTGGCAACGCCAGTGCCACGAGCTGGCAGGACCTGTGGCAGCGACCCGACCAGCAGGCTGCGCAGGCTTTGCAGCGAGGTCAGCCAAAGCAGGCGCAGCAGCTCGCGCACGACCCCGCCTGGCGCGGTGCAGCGGCGTATCGCGCGGGCAACTATCCGGGCGCGGCACAGGCGCTGCAGCAAGCTCCAGGGGGCGATGCGGCGTACAACCTCGGCAATGCCCTGGCCAGGCAAGGCCAATATCAGCAGGCGATCGGCGCTTACGATCATGCATTGAAACTCGCCCCGGGCAACGCCGACGCCAAGGCCAATCGCAAGGCGGTCGAAGACTGGTTGCGACAGCAGCAAACGCAGCCACAAGATCAGCAGCAGTCGAACGAGCAGAAGAAGCCGGGCAAGAACGGTGACAACGGTCAGCCGTCGTCCGGCGAGCAGGGCAAGGATGGCAAGTCGGACTCGCAGCAGGCGCAGGATGAGAAGTCCGCGCAGGACGCTGCCGGCAAGCCGGGACAGGATGGACAGCCGCAGAAGTCCGGTCAGGACAAGGAGGGCCACGACAAGCAAGATCAGCCTGGCCAGGACCAGGCTGCAAATCAACCCAGGCCGCTGAGCCCGCAGCAACAGGCCGGGCAGAAGGCCCGCACTGATCAGGCGCAACAGGCTTTGCAGAAACAGATGGATCAGGCGTTGGCGGCGCAGCAAAAAGACCAGTCGGGGGCGACCCATCAACTCGGCGCGATGCCGAAGGACGACCCACAATCAAAACTGCCCGCCGATATAAGGCAGGCGTTGCAGCGCGTGCCGGATGATCCGGGCGCGTTGTTGCGGCGCAAATTCGAGCTGGAATATCAGCAGCGTCATGGCGGCGTACCGAACGAGGAAGGGCAACCGTGATGCTTCGACGAATTATCGGACGTTGGCTGCTGGCGGTGCTGCTGGTCCCGGCACTTGGCCACGCCGCAACCGTACAGGCCACGCTGGATCGCAGCAGCGTGCAACTGGGCGAGACTGTAACGTTGAATCTGCACATCAGCGGTGATGCCGGCAATCTGGGTGCGCCTGATCTGGGCGCGCTGGGCAAGGACTTCGAGATCCTCGGGACGTCGCAAAACAGCAGCCTCAGCGTGATCAATGGTGCGGCCACCTCCGAGCTGACATTTGGCGTGGCGCTGCGGCCAAGGCGTGAGGGTTTGCTGCAGATTCCTGCGCTGACCGTGGCCGGCGCCCAGACCAACCCATTGCAATTGCAGGTGACCGCACCCGATCCTGCCGCGGCGGCGGCGACCCACAAAGATGTTTTCATGGAAGCGCAGATCGAGCCGGGACACGGCTACGTGGGCCAGCAATTGAGTTACGTCGTGCGGCTGTATTTCGCATCGGCCATCAGCAATGGTGCGCTGGATGATCCACAGCTCAGCGGAGGCGTAGTGAGCCGGGTGGGTGCTGATCTGAACTACGACGCCGAGCGCAATGGCCGCCCCTACCATGTCATCGAGCGGCGTTATGCGTTGATCCCGCAGCACGCCGGGCACCTCGAGATTCCCGCACTGGGATTTCAGGGTGACGCGGTTGATCCGAACGATCCCAACAGCTTCTTCGGTGCCAGCATCCCGATTTCGGCCAGTGCACCGGCGGTGGCGGCCGACATACAGGCGGCACCGGCCGACTGGGGCAAGACTGCGTGGCTGCCGGCTCGCCAGTTGAGCCTGACGCTGGATGGCTGGCCCGGTGCGCAGAATCAGTTGCGGGTGGGGCAGCCGCTCAATCTCACGATGAATCTGCAGGCAACCGGCCTGCCGTTTGAGGCCTTGCCCGAGCTCAGCCTGCCACCACTGGATGGCGCCACGGTATATCCGGACAAGCCGGTTTCGGGCACGCGCAATGATGGCCAATGGATCGCCGGCTGGCGTCAGCAGGCGTTTGCGATCGTGCCCGAGCGTGCCGGCAGGCTGACCATTCCAGCCACCACCTTGAAGTGGTGGAACGTGCTGACGGACCGCATGGAAATGGCGCAGATTCCGGCGCACAGCGTGACCGTGTTGCCGGCAATCGGCGGCCCTGCGGCTGCTCATCCGGCCAGTCCGGCGGTGGCGTCAACAGCCGTAGCTACCGCGACAACGACTTCGGCCGAATCGACAGCCGCGCACGCCACGCCATGGCGCTGGATTGCCCTGGGCAGTCTCGGCTTGTGGCTGCTCAGTGTGCTGGCATGGTTGCTGTGGCGTCGTCGGCGACGTTCGCCGTCGGTCGTCACGCCGATGCCAGCGCAGGCCTCCGCGCGTCACTATCAACAGGCATTTCTCGATGCGGCTCGCGGCCGCGATTCGGCCGCACAAGTACATAACCTGCTGGCATGGGCACGCGCCGAACGGCCGATGATCCAGAATCTCGGCGATCTGGCTCAGGCGCTCGGTGATGGGCAGCAATGCGCAGCGATCGCCGACTTGCAACAACGCCACTATGCCGGCACGCCAGCGCCGGCTACTGGTGCTGCGCTGCTGGAGGTGTTCAAGCGTGGCTTCGTGTGGCGTACTTCCGCTGCGCGCAACGACGATGCGGATTTACCGCCGCTGTATCCGTTCAAGGTGCATTGAGTTCAAGCTTCATCAAGTTCCCGCTTCATCAAGTTCCCGCTTCATCTAGAGCCCGCTGACAGCTGGCACGCATAGTGTCGTTGAAGCAGCACAGACTGACGTCGATGGATGAATCCTCGTCGAGTTCGTCGCGCAGCGTGGCCACGGCCACACCTGCCGCCAGTGCGGCGGGATAGCCGTAGACGCCGCAGCTGATCGCCGGAAACGCGATCGTGTGCAATCGATACTCGCGTAGCAGACGCATGGCGTTTCGATAGCAATATTCGAGCATACGCGCTTCAGCGTGGTTGCCACCGTGCCAGATCGGCCCTACGGTGTGGATGACGTAACGCGCCGGCAGCGCAAAGCCAGGCGTGATGCGTGCCTCGCCGGTCGGACAGCGCACGCCCGGCGAGCATTCGGGAAGGGCACGGCAGGCTTCCAGCAAGGAGGGTCCCGCCGCACGATGGATGGCGCCATCCACACCGCGGCCACCGAGCAGCGTGGGGTTGGCCGCATTGACGATGGCGTCCACATGGAGCTGGGTGATGTCGGCGGTGATGGCGTTGATGGGCATGGCTTCGAAGGTTGCCGCAACGTATGCTTCGGAAGGGCGACGGGGCGCGACGAGGTTTCAACGGATCATGGCAAAAACGGAAGATATTTCCTTCGGCTATCTGCTTAGCGATGTGACCTTGCTGTTTCGCAAGCACTTCGATCGGCGCGCCGTGAAATTCGGGCTGACTCGTGCACAGTGGCGCGCCACGAAGGTGTTGTACCACCGCGAAGGGCTAAGGCAAACCGAGCTGGCCGAATTTCTGGAAATGGAACCGATCGCGGTGGGTCGGGTGATCGACCGGCTGCAGGCGGCCGGCTTTGTCGAGCGCCGGCACGATCCGAAGGACCGCCGTGCGTGGCGCTTGCACACCACCGAACAGGCGCGAGTGATTGTCGATGACATGGAGTTGATCGCCCGCGACCTGCGCAAGGACGCCACCGTCGGTATCGACTACGACGAACTGGAGCAGGCGCTGGCCGTGATCAACCGGATCAAGGAAAACCTGCTCGCGCTGGATCAGGCGTCACCGGATGTGCCGACGCCGTAGAGCTTGCGCAAAGTCAGCTCAGATCCCTTGTGGGAGCGACTTCAGTCGCGATGGCTCTTCGACCATTTCGACAAGAGCATCGCGACTGAAGTCGCTCCCACAGGTTCTCGCACTTACTCCTTGCTGCCGTCACCAGCGAATGCGTCAGGCGCGGAGCCAAAGTCGCCATCCGCCTGTGCGGCCATGTACGAGAACGCCGCATACACGGCGATGTTTTGCGCCAGTTGCTTGGGATCGATCTTGTCCAGCGTGTCGTTGGCAGTGTGGTGCCAGTCGAAGTAGTAGGTGGCGTCCTGCTCCAGCGACAGCGCGGCCATGCCCTTGCCATGCATCTGCGACAGGTCGGAGCCGCCGCCGCCGGGACGTTTGGCGTCATAGGTCACGCCGATCGGCTCCAGTACCTTGGCGATCTGCTCGATCGCGCCACGTGCCTGCGGCTTGACGCTGGCGCTCATTTTCCACACCGGCGCTGCGCCGAGGTCAGACTCGGTGCCGAGCTGGAATTTGCCGACTTCGGCCGCGTGTTTATCGGCGTAAGCCTTGCCGCCCCACAGGCCCATCTCCTCGTTCGCGAACGCGATGACCCGGATCGTGCGATCGGGGCGCTGCGGCAGGTCGTGGATCAACTTGGCGGCCGCCATCGCGATCGCCACGCCGGCGCCGTCATCGATCGCGCCGGTGCCCGGGTCCCACGAATCGAGATGGCCGCCAATCGCGACCACCTGGTCGGGATGCTTGCTGCCGGTAATCTCGCCGATCACGTTCGCGCCGGTGTATTGGCCGACGATGCCACAGTCGAGATCGAGCTTCATGGTGACCGGTTTGCCATAGGCCAGTTCGCGTTCAAGCTGGTCGGCATCCGGGTTGGACAATGCTGCCGAGGGGATGCCCTTGGCCCCATCCTTGAAGCCGGTAACGCCGGTATGGGCGATGCGCTCCTGCGCATCGGTACCGGCCGAGCGCAACAGATAACCGGCGGCGCCCTTCGATGCGGCAAGCACCGGGCCACCCACGCGCATGGCCGAACCCATGCCGTAGTCGTGACCGTCTTTGGTTCGCTGCATGCGGTAGCCGACGTAGACGATCTTGCCTTGCAAGTTGGCCGGGTCGGCCGCCTTCAGCGCATCGAGGCTGGCGAACTGCACTACTTGTGCGGTGAGGCCGCCTTTCGGGGTGCCCGGCGAATAGCCCAGCGCGGTCAGCACGAGATGCTGCGGGAACGGCGCGACAATGGAACCGCTTTCGCTGCGGCGCTCCCACAACGGATACGTCACCGGTTCGGTGTAGACCTTGTCGAAACCGAGCGCCTTGAATTTTGCGATGGCCCAGTCGCGTGCACGCTGATCGTTCACGCCGCCAGCAAGACGCGGGCCAATTTCCGTGGTCAATGAAGTGACGATCTGATAGCCGGTGTTGTCCTGCAGCGCCCGGTCACGCAACTGTTCGGCGGTGTGCACGGCGGCGGCAGGGATGGTGGTGTCGTGGTCGGCGGCACTGGCCGTCCCGACCGCCATCAGCAGACTGGCGGCGAGCAGAGTGAGTGGAAGTCGGCGCATCAAGAGATCCTCGGCAGCAAACCCCGATTATGGCGTGGCGGGCGAATGCTGCTTGGGCCACAAGTCATGCATCGGGTGATGCATGGCGTATGGATGCAAAGAGGCCGGACACTCGTGGAATGTCCGGCCTCGGGATGATCGCGATGGCGTGCTGCCCGACGCTTAAACCCTGTCGATTGGCCTGGCTTTCAGCAGATCGCGGATCTCGGTAAGCAGGGCAACATCGGCCGGTGTAGACGGAGTTTCCTCGGGCTTCTTCTGCATGCTGTTGATCGCCTTGACCACCAGGAAGATCGCCGCCGCGATGATGAGGAAGGTGATGATGGTGTTGATGAAGGCGCCATAGCCGATCGCCACTTCGGCAATCTTGTGTTTCGGATCGCTGTCGTCACCCGGCTTGAGTACCCATTTTATCGAAGAAAAATCAACGCCGCCCGTCAGCAGGCCGATCGGCGGCATGATGATCTGCTCGACCAGCGAACTGACGATCTTGCCGAATGCAGCACCGATAACCACGCCGACTGCCAGGTCGACGACACTGCCGCGCATGGCGAAAGCCCTGAATTCCTGCAGCATGCTCATGCTTCTCTCCTTGGGTTGGCGATTGACCTGAGGGACTTTAGCGCGATGCCTTGGCTGCGGACAGCGGAGGGGTGCCTTGGGTCAGACGACCTGGCCGTTCAGTTCGGCGACTCCGACCAGCTCGGCATGGAAACGGTCGCCGCGTTGCAGTGCAGCAACACCGGCCGGCGTGCCGGTAAAGATCAGGTCGCCAGCCTTGAGCTCGAACAGCGTAGACAATGCAGCGATGATCTGCGGTACGTCATGCACCATTTCGCTTAGCGTGGTCTGCTGACGCAGCTCGCCGTTGACGCTCAGCCGCAGCACGCTGTTCGCGTCCAGCGTCGCCTCGGCTGCCGGACGCAGCGCGGAAATCGGCGCGGAATGATCAAATGCCTTGGCGACATCCCATGGATGACCCTTGGCCTTGGCCTGCGCCTGCAGGTCGCGACGGGTCAGATCCAGCCCTACGCCATAGCCCCAGACCAGCGATGACGCCTGTTCGGCGGTGAGATCATGGCCGCCGGCGCCCAGCGCCACCACCATCTCCACTTCGTGATGCAGCTCGCTGGTGGCTTGCGGGTAGGGCACATCGGCACCGTCGCTGACTACCGCATCGGCCGGTTTGCAGAAAAACATCGGTGCGGATTTATCCACGGTGGCGCCCATTTCGCGCGCATGTTCGGCGTAATTGCGGCCGATGCAGAACACCCGGCGGATCGGGAATCGTTGATCGCTACCGATGATCGGCAGGCTGGGAATGGCGGGGGGAGCGATGATGTAGGTCATGCGGCAAGCGTAGCAAAAGCGGGCGGATCCAGTCGCGGGTGTAACCTCGTGCAACGCCATACGGCAGGAGAGTGCCGTGAATCATGCGTGTGTCTGCTGCATCGCCGCGACGATGTCTGGCAGGAGGTCCGGGCCGAATGGCATCTGAAGCGGGCAAAAGGTTACCCTCTCTCCAGGCATACCCGGGCAACGGGGGAGTCGACGTTTGCCCGGATGACACCTGTCATCGACGATGACTGATGCTGCACCCTGATCGCGATGTGGGTGATCAGTCAATCTTGCACTCATCGGGCAACCGGCCATGCCGGCAGGGAGTAAGGGTGGACAACGCGGATCTGTTGAAACAACTTCGCATCGAGCGCCATCAGCGCGAGGATCACGGCAGCGGCTCGGGCCGCTGGCCGTGGGCCGTCGGCATCGTGCTCCTGCTGTTGCTGCTGGGCGGGGCGGCCTGGATGCTGATGGGTCACTCGGCCGTGCTGGTGCAGACCGCGCAAGCGGTATCGCCAACTACCGATAGCGAAGCCGGTGCCGTGCTGCAGGCCACCGGGTATGTCACCGCGCGGCGGCAGGCCACAGTATCGGCGCAGATCACCGGCACGTTGATCGCCGTACTGATCGAGGAAGGTGATCACGTAACCAAGGATCAAGTACTGGCGCGGCTGGACGACAGTGCCTACAAGGCAGCGCTCGATACGGCTGTGGCGCAGGCCGCCGCAGCGCATGCACTGGTGGCGCAGTTCCAGGCACAGCTCGCGCAGAACTTGCGGGATGCGGCGCGCGAGGAATCCCTCGCCACGAGCGGTCTGGTTTCGACGCAGCTCGCCGAGCAGGCTCGTACGCTCGCCAACAGCATGCGTGCACAACTCGGGTCGCAGCAGAAACAGGCCGTGTCGGCAGACGCACAAGTCGTCGAGGCAAAGGTCAATTTCGATTACTGCGTGGTGCGCGCGCCGTTCACCGGTGTGATCACCACGAAGGATGCGCAGGTCGGCGAAATCATTTCGCCGTTCTCCGCCGGCGGCGGTTTCACCCGCACCGGCATTGGCACCATCGTCGACATGGATTCGCTGGAGGTGGACGTCGACGTCAACGAGGCCTACATCGGTCGCGTGAAGCCAGACATGCCGGCCGAGGCGGTACTCGATGCCTACCCGGACTGGAAGATTCCGGCGCACGTGATCGCCATCGTGCCGGCCGCCGATCGCGGCAAGGCCACGGTAAAGGTTCGCGTGGCGATCGAACAAAAGGACAGCCGCATCGTGCCGGACATGGGTGTGCGCGTGTCGTTTCTTGAGGTGAAGCCGAAGGTCGCAGCGCAAGCACCCAGGGGCGTACTGCTGCCGGCCAAGGCGATCGTGCAGCGCGACGGCCACAGCGTGGTGTTCGTGGTCGTCGACGGCAAGGTGCGGCAACGTACGGTGGAGCCGTCGACTCAGAGCTATGGCGAGCTGCGGCTCGTTCCCGCAGCGGTCAGCGTGGGCGACAACGTGGTGCTGTCGCCGCCCGCCTCGCTGCATGACGGTTCGGACGTCCAAATGAAAGCCGCAACACCGTAGAGGTTCTTACTTGTGGGAGCGACTTCAGTCGCGATGCCCTTGCAAAGTGCTCAAAGAGCATCGCGACTGAAGGTGCTCCCACAGGAACAGTCATTCATCAGGAGTACTGCCATGGGTACGTTGATCGAAATCCGCGACATCTCCAAAGTTTATGAGCGCGGCAAGCAGAAAGTCGAAGTGCTGCATCACATCAACCTCGACATTGCCCAGGGTGATTTCCTGGCGCTGATGGGGCCATCCGGTTCGGGCAAGACCACCCTGCTCAATCTCATCGGTGGCCTGGATACGCCCAGTGGCGGCAGCATCACCGTGGCCGGTCAGCGCATCGATCAGCTAGGTGGTGGCGCGCTGGCAAAATGGCGTGCGGCGCATGTCGGCTTCGTCTTTCAGTTTTACAACCTGATGCCGATGCTGTCGGCGCAGCGCAATGTGGAGTTGCCCTTGCTGCTGACCAAGCTGTCGGGAGCGCAGCGACGCAACAACGCAGCCATTGCATTGCAATTGGTCGGTTTGCAGGACCGCGCATCGCACAAGCCGAATGAATTGTCCGGCGGCCAGCAGCAGCGCGTCGCGATCGCCCGCGCGATCGTCTCCGATCCCACCTTGCTGGTCTGCGACGAGCCGACCGGTGATCTGGATCGTCAGTCCGCCGAAGATGTACTCGGGTTGCTGCGGCAACTCAACCGCGAGCATGGCAAGACCATCGTGATGGTCACCCATGATCCGAAGGCCGCCGAGTACGCGAACCATACGTTGCATCTGGATAAAGGCACGCTGGTCGAGCAGGCGTTTGCCTGAGGAGGTCGCGATGAAATATCTGCATTTAATCTGGGCAGCACTGTTCCGCCGCAAAATGCGCACCCTCCTCACGCTGGTGTCGATCATCGCCGCGTTTCTGTTGTTCGGCATGCTGGACGCGGTGCGCACCGGCTTTGACGATGCCGGCAAGAGCGCCATCGGTGCGCAGCGCCTGCAGACCGGTTCGAAGCTGTCCTTCATCCAGACCCTGCCGCAGGCGCTGGACGCACAGATCGCGCAGGTCCCTGGCGTGAAGTCGGTGGGCTATGCGAACTGGTTCGGCGGTGCCTATCAGGATCCGCATAACCAGGTCTTCAGTTTTGCGGTCAGCGACAATTACCTCGACCAGTATCCGGAGATTGACGTCAGTGCAGACGAGCACAAGGCGTTCGACAACACGCGTACCGGAGCACTGGTCGGTGAGCAGCTGGCTGCCAAGTATCACTGGAAGGTCGGCGACAAGATCCCGATGCAGTCCACGATCTTTCCGCAACAGGACGGCAGCAAGAACTGGACGTTCGACATCGTCGGCATCCTGCACTCGAAAGACAAGAAGGCCGGTGGCTTCTTCGATCAGATGTTTTTGCTGCACTGGAAATACTTTGACGACAGCACGCCATACAACCGCGGCACTGTGGGCTGGTATGTCAGTCGCGTCACGGATGCGAACCAGGCCGATCGGGTAGCCAAGGCCATCGACGCGCTGTCGAACAATTCCGATCACGAGACGCGCACGCAAACCGAAGCTGCCGCCACCGCATCATGGATGAAGCAACTGGCCGACGTCGGCTTGATCGTCAGCTCGATCATGGGCGCTGTTTTCTTCACCTTGTTGCTGCTGTCGGGCAACACGATGATGCAGGCGGTACGCGAACGGACGTCCGAACTGGCCGTGCTGAAAACGATTGGATTCTCCAGCCATGCCGTGATGGCAATGGTACTGGCCGAATCGGTGCTGCTGCTGTTGCTCGGTGGCGTGCTGGGACTGTTGCTTGCCGTTGTGTTGGTTGCGGGTTTTCATGCGGCGACTGGCGGCGCCATACCGATGGCTCCGGTAGGTGCCGACATCTGGATACACGGGCTGGTGTTGATGGTGGTCGTCGGCTTGCTGGTGGGTGCCTTGCCCGCGCTGCGGGCGATGCGTCTGAACATCGTCGATGCACTGGCCGGGCGCTGAGGAGAATGACCATGTTGAATGAACTTATGGACTCCCCGATGGCGCTGTTTTCCGTGGTGCTGCTGTTGCTGGTGGTGTGTCTGGCACTGTGGATGCTGTTGAGCCGCCAGGGCAGGCAGGCCGCGTCGGTTACCGGTGTGGGTATCAGCACACTCAGGCAAAGACTCGGCATGTCATCGGTAGTCGTAGTGGGCATTGCCGGTGTGGTCGGCGTGCTGGTTGCGCTGCTGGCGATGAGCGAGGGTTATCGCGAAACGTTGAGCAAGACCGGCAGTGCCGATACGGCCATCGTGATGCGCGGTGCCTCGGCCTCCGAGGTGATGTCGGTGCTCGACCGCGCCAGCGTGACGCTGATCCCGCAGGCTGAAGGTATCGCCCGTGATGCGAAAGGACGACCGATCGCCTCACCGGAACTGGTGGTGGCGGCGAACCTGCCGATCAAGGGTGGTAGTGCGGATGATGAGGGCAGCGTGCAGCTGCGCGGTGTCGGCGAACAGGCATGGGCCGTGCGCCCGCAGGTCAAGATCATTGCCGGTCGCACGTTCACTCCTGGCTTGCGTGAACTGATTGCCGGCAAGGGTGCAACGAAGCAGTTCGCCGGGCTGGAGCCAGGTCATCAGATTCGTCTCGGCAGCCAGGTGTGGACCGTGGTTGGCATATTCGCGTCGGGCGATTCGCTGGACTCGGAGATATGGGGTGACGCAGGCGTGGTCGCTGACACCTATCGCCGCGGTGGCAGTCGCGCTTCGGTGACGGTGCGGCTGAGCGATCCGCAGACATTCGATGCGTTCAAGGCCGCGCTGGAAGCGAACCCGCAGCTGAAGGTGGATGTCGACACCACGCTCAACTACTTCAGCAAGCAGTCCGAGGGCACAACGAAGACGATTCGCGCCATTGGCATCACGGTCGGCCTGATCATGGCGATCGGTGCGTTGTTCGGCGCGTTGAACACCATGTTTGCCGCGGTTGCCTCGCGGGCACGGGAAATCGCCACACTGCGTGCGATCGGTTTCCGCGGCTTGCCGGTCGTGGTCGCGATCATGCTGGAAACCATGCTGCTGGCGCTGCTCGGCGGTCTGCTCGGTGGCCTGCTTGCGTGGTTGTTGTTCAACGGCTACAGCGCCTCCACGCTAGCTGCCGGTACCGTAGGCAAGCTCAGTTTTGAGCTCAAGGTCACGGCGAAGCTGTTGTGGATTGGCGTGCTGTGGGCACTCACGATCGGATTCATCGGCGGCCTGTTCCCGGCATTGCGGGCGGCACGATTGCCGGTGACTACAGCCTTGCGCGAGCTGTGAGAGGCGCTGCCACGTAGGTTGGGGTGAGCGCTAGCGAACCCCAACTTTCCCGCAGCATGGCGTTGGGCATCGCTGACGCTCACCCCAGCCTACACTGCTGCTCGAAGTATGCCCTTCCTCGGGTAAGGAGGGGCAAGCTTTGCTCCCTCCCCTGCTCGCAGGGGAGGTTGGGGTGAGGTTGCTCTTCGCGATGAAGATCAAGAGCTTTATCCTCTCCCACCCTCCCCCTGCAAGCAGGGGGAGGGTGGGGATCAAGATCCGTGCAAGAAAGGGCAAGCCGTCCGGCACTAGCTTCGACGCTGTTTCGCCAGCGTGATCACGCCCACGCCAATCAGGATAATCGCCATACCGGCGAGGTCGTACGGACCGACGTGTTCGCCGACAAGCAACACGCCAAACAGCACAGCCACCGGTGGATTCACATAGGCGTAGCTGGTCGCCAGAGCGGGGCGTGCATGCTTGAGTACGTAGAGGTAAGCGGTGAATGCGATGATCGATCCGAACACGGCCAGGTAGACGAGCGCCAACGTCGAGCGTGTGCTCGGATGCAGCGGCAGATGTTCGCCGCTGGAAAAACCCAGGGCGAGCAGGGCAACGCTGGCGCATAGCATCTGCGCGGCGGTATTCATCGGCCCGGGCGGCATTTCCTTGCGGCGACTCCAGACCGATCCGAAGGCCCAGCACATCGCAGCGACAATGAGCGCCAACGCACCCAGCCGCGAACCCGACAGGCCGCTGCCGAGGTTCAATACGATTACGCCGACAAAGCCGATCAGCAGGCCAATGCTCTCGCGCCGGTTCGGCCACGCGCCGTACATGCCGGAGAACAGCGCGGCGAACAGCGGCATGCTGGCCACTGCGACAGCAGCGATGCCCGAGCTCACCCGTTGCTCGGCGAAGCACACCAGGCCGTTGCCAAAACCAAGCAACAGAACACCGGTGAACGCGGCGTTGCGCCATTGCCGTGGCGTGGGCGGTGCCATGCCACGCCAACGCAGGAATCCGTAAAGTGCGGATCCGGCGCACAGGAAGCGGACGCCAGCGAGCAGGAAGGGCGGATAGCTCTCCAGCGCGTAGCGGATGCCGAGATACGTCGATCCCCAGATCACATACAGCGCAAACAGCGCCAGTGGGATCAGCACACGATGATCTGAAAGTGGGCGCGCGGTTTCTGCCGCGGCACCGGCGGAGAGATCTGACATGGGTAGGCAAGCCGGGGAGTGGGTGGCCTGATTATCCGCGAGCTTGCCGGCGTGGGCGAGTGTTAGTGCTGACACCGGCCGGCGCCAGCGCGGCCTGTTCGCGGGCAAGCAGTTCGCGTTTGCGTTCGACGCCCCAGCGCCAGCCGCCAAGTGTGCCGTCCTCGCGCACGATGCGATGGCAGGGCACGATCAGCGCGAGGCGATTGCTGCCGCACGCGCGGCCGATGGCGCGCGCGGCTTTTGGACTGCCAAGCTCCGCGGCGAGTTCGCCATAGCTCTTGGTGGCTCCGTGCGGAATCCGCGTCAGTGCATCCCACACCCGCCATTGAAACGCGGTGGCGGCGACATCCAGCGGTGGCAGCGCCGGTGCGTCCTCATCGCTCCATCCAAGTTCATGCGCGATCCGCGCGATCACTGCGTCGAGCCATTCCTCGCGACCGTTGTCGACGCGTTCGTACTTGGCCTGTGGAAACTCGGCGGTCAGGCGAGTTTCGAGTTCCGCATCGTCATCGCCCAACGTCACGGCGCAGATGCCGCGGCTGGTGGTGGCGACCAGCAGCTGGCCCAGCGGTGTTTCGGTGGTGGTGTAACGAATGGAGGCGCCGGCGCCTCCGGCGCGATAGCTGGCCGGGGTCATGCCGAGCAGGCGATCACTATGCTCGTAGACGCGGCTGCCGGAGCCGAAGCCTGCCTCGTAGACGGCGGTGGTGACGGCGGCACCGTCACGCAGCGCAACTTTCAGCTGATCGAAGCGACGGGCGCGATGATACTCAGCGGGGCTGATGCCGTAGCGTCGACGAAATGCACGTTGCAGATGACTGGGACTGAGATTCGCGGTCTGCGCCAATGCGCTCAATGTCGGCGCTTCATCGGCGCCCTCGAGTTGCAGGCGCACGCATTCGAGTGCGGTTTCGGTGGACTGGCTGCGTGCGTTCATGACGGCATCCAAGGGTGATGCCTGCAGACTAGGGCGACCGGGCAACGTCGACCATCCGGATCGTGCGGTCGCTGCCCTACGAGAAGTGTCGTGCGCTCAATGCGCGACCGGGCGTCCCTGCTGGATCACCACAAATTCGCCTTCCAGCACTCGCGGCTGGTGGTTCGCACCCGGCGTCGTGGTCTGATTGATCTGGCGGCCACGGGTCCATTGACGCCAGGCCAGCAAGAGGCCGCCGCCGACCAGCAACACACCCGCTACAACCAAACCGAACACTAGCAACACGCCAATGAGCGCCACGCCAAGCAACAGCGAAAGCGCGCGAACCAGGGGATGGCGGGAACGACGCATGGAAGGCATGGAAAAGTACATGTGTTAAAAATCCGTGTGGTAAAATCAATGACTTACGCGTGCAACCATGGGGCCAACCGGTCCGCGAGGCAAGTGCCGATGGATACAGTGACTTCCGCCGATTCGCCGTCCGAGGGACCTCTTTCCGGGCGGGCGCTATGCAGGCTGGACGAGATTCCCGATGGTGGCGCCACCGCCGTCGACGCCATGCTGGCTGATGGCGAGGAGAGTGTCATTCTGCTGCGGCATGGCGAGCAGGTGCAGGCCTATCTCAATATTTGTCCGCATACGGCGCGTCGGCTGGACTATGCGCCGGGCAAATTTCTGCTCAAGAACAACACGCTGATCTGCGCCGTGCACGGCGCCACTTTCAATCAGACGGATGGCCTTTGCGTCGCCGGGCCTTGCCGAGGGGAGCATCTAAGAATGGTACCCATACGGGTGGAGACTGACGGCACCATTCATCTGGCTCCGGGAGCGTAAGACAGGTTGCCACGCTGGCGTTCTTGTACTCCCGCTGGAAGCCGGAAGGGGCGGGAGAGGCTTATTGATCTGGCCCATTTCCCGAATGCCCTTCGACTCCGCTGCGCTACGCTCAGGGCGAACGGTTTGTACGACTCCGCTGCGCTAGGCTCAGGGCGAACGGTTTGTACGACTCCGCTGCGCTAGGCTCAGGGCGAACGGTTTATACGACTCCGCTGCGCTACGCTCAGGACGAGTTGTTTATACGTAGCACTTGTGGCCTGGATCAATAGCTTCGGCTACTCGGTGATCTGCTGCAGGTTGTCTTCGAAGTTGTCGCCATCGCGGTCACTGGTCAGGCCATACAGCGTGTAGCGCTTGCTCAATTGCGCGCCACCATCGCGCAACAACGGCTGCCACAGGATGCCAGCACTGCTGGTGTGGGAACTCGGCAACATGAGGTCGAACGGAATCGACACGTAAATGCCCTTGTCGAAACTGCCCTCGCCGAATTGCTGGCCATCGACATTGGTGAGCGTGGCATACGCGCCCATGCGCACACCGTTACGGAACTCACGCGAGACATCGATCGTGGTGCCCCAGTCGCCGGCCAGGTAACGCCCGACGCTGACGGCCAGCGTGACATCCTTGTAGCCCGTGTCCCAATAACCGGTCACATGGCCGGTGACGACGTGGTAGCTAAGGAAAGAGAAATCCTGATCGAAGCCACGCTGCTTGACCCAGTTGAGGTCGGTGCCGATCGCCCAACGATCGCCCATCGGCCGATACAACACTTCGCCGCCAACGCCGCCGAACATGCTCTCCAGCATGCCGCCGTAGGCCATGCCATATAGATCGTTGCCCAGCAGGCGCGCTGTCGTCAGCTGGAAATCGGGCATCGTGATGGTCGAGCTGGTCAGGTAGTAGCGGATGTCGGTGCGGACTCGTGGCAGGTCGCTTGGCGCGGTGTAGGTGAACTTGTCGTAGTTGTTGATCAGGTTCGCACTGACGTCGCCGCTCCACCACAGGTTAGGCCTGAAGTAATAGTTCGCGTCGTAATTGGCGGCAACCTGATACAGGATAAATCCATCCGGGCCACCCACGGACTGGCCGTAAGTCAGAGAGAAGCCACCGTCGAATTTCTTCAGCGGCGCCTGGTACAGCACTTCTTCGGACTGCGGTAGCGGCGCATCCTGCTCGACGCTGCGGCGGAACGTCGACAGATCGATATTGTGATCGAGCAGATCATCGAAACTCTGCCGCTGCACGCTGGTGGCGACCACCGGTGTGCCTTTGCGGGTATCCACCACGGTGTACCAGTCGATATCCGACCCGAGCTGATTGTCCAGCACGCGTGCGGCACGGCCCACACCCTTGGCCGGGTAGAAATAACGCTGCTGTTCGCCGGTGATCAACAGCTCGCTGCCCCGACGGCTGACTTCTGACACCTTGATGCCGGCGTTGCTCTGCAATTCGCTGCTGACCGTCGCCCAGTTCACCTGTTCCGGTGACTGTGTGGGCGGCGTCTGCACACGAGCAGGTAGCGGGGGATCAAGCACTTTGGTCGGTCCAGTGCCCTCGGCCAGATTGGTATGCAGGGTGAAGCCGAACATCGCGGTTGTCCCGCGCTCAAACGCCAGGCTCAGGTCGATGTTGCGATTGAGCCGGTAGACCACGCCAAGATTGATCGGCGTACGTTGTTTCTGGTTGTTGTTCTGCGGTTCGTGTTTGTAATCGTTGCCTTCGTACTCCAGCTTCAGCACCAGTGCCTGCCATGGTGTCTGGTAGCTGATGCCGCCGAAGAGGGCAGTGGGGCCGCGAAAATAGTCGCTGCTGCTGAAATCACCGGTGGTCTTGGAGGCGGCCGGTCGGATGGCGAACCTGTCGCTGAAGATGTCCAGCGGGTTGGAGATGTCGCCCCGGCTACCCGCATAGCCCCACGCCAGGCCCAGGCTGGCATCGACCGGGCCGAAGCGTTTGTTGCTCACCACGTATTCGCTGGAGAACAGTCCGGTGCCACCAACATCGCGGATGCCAACGGCCAGCTCCGGCAGATAATGGCTTTCCTGCCACAGACGTACTTTGACGTCGATCGACTTGTCCTTGTAGCTCTGGTTGCCACTGAGCGGGGCCGGTCCATACGGGCGGTTGCCAATATCGGTGTAGCGGATGATGCCTTCCAGCCACGGCAGCGGTTGCAAGGTGAAGTTGTAGCGCGTGTAAGGCGTGACCTGGCTGGCGGTGAACGCGATTTCACCCTCGTCCGCCATCCGTGCAGTAGCGGTTTGCAACAGCCCGGCGCCGCCCCAGTCACTCTGCGTGGGTGCGCTTTGCGCATGCACCGAACACGCAACGAGCCAGCCAGCCAAGGGCAACAGGCAGGTGCAACGACGACGAGCAAGCTGGAGCGTAGCGTTCAAACCCACGAGTTCCTGTTGTGCATTTCAAAATCAGAGAGCGAGAGCAATCTTTCCCCGCCCTGCGTGCAGCGCAGGGAGAAAGGAAGTGGCGTGCATTGCTCCTCGCTCTGCTTGCCCCGAAGAACGGACTCCCTGCGGTCGCACGGGGAGGTTGGTAGGGGGTGATGCTCCTTGCGCCAGACCATCACTTTGCCCGCGGCCCAGGCAACAGTTGGGTGGCGAGAAAGGTCGCCAGATCGTGGTTGAACGACGGATCGACCTGGCTGATCGCGCGTGCACGCAACGGCACATAGATCAGCGCACCGGGTGCCAGCGTCACGGGAGTACTGCGGTTCCACAAGGCGATGCCTTGCTCAAACACATGGCCGTCCGGTTCGATCACAAAGATGATGTCCTGGTCGGCCTCACCAGTGGCTGCGCAAGCAGCCAGATAGCGCAGCGCATCCTGCAGCGGCACCAGCGGCAACGTGCAGGGTTGTTGCACGGCGCCGACTACGCGGATGGCATCCGGCCGCAGCGGGTAGTACAGGCGATCGCCGTCAGCCAGCAGGCGGTTTTCCGGAGGGTTCACTTCCACAGCCCGCGGGTCGAGCAAGGCCGGCTGTCGTCCAGTGACGGGCATCGGCTTGATCCAGTCCGTCATCGCGCCCGCGAGTGAGGCCAGGTCCGGCTTGCCTTGCTGTCCGGCCTGCTGCCGCAGGCTGTCGAGATCGAACAGCACACCCGCTTTGAGCCGCTCCTGTGATTCCAGCAAGCCCGGCCGCAACCAGGCGGCGCCCAGGATATAGGCCTGCGCCAGTGGCTGGGCGGCCAGCGCCGCATCGCTGAGACGGCCGTGATCCTTGAGCGTTTGTGTAGCAGCGTTGGCGACAACACCGGTGAGTTCTACCTGTACAGGTGCGGCGACCGCAGATGCACACCATGCCAGCAGCGCAAACAGACACATCCTGCGGTGGGTGTGTAGGCGCCTCATGGCTGCTTCTCCCGGTAGGGTCGCAGCTGCAGCAGTTTGAGCGTCAGGCCGGGTACCACCTGTTGTTCGCTCTTCCACACGAAGCCGTCTTGCGGATCCACCCAATAATGATTGGTGGCGCGGTAATGCGCGCCGGGTGCGCTGAGCTGTTCATCCACGCGCAGCACCTGGTGTGTGGTGCCGAGTATCATGATCTGCTCGCTACCGACGGGGGTCAGCCTTGCCTCGACATGCACGCCATAGCGATAGCCGGGTGACCAGTCTTCGTCACGGCTATATTCCATCGGGGCGGTGAGGGTTTGCAGACCATGAGCGAATGGATCATTGGCAGGCAGCTGCAGGCCATCAAGGTTCTGACTCAGTCCGACGGTTTGCACTACGCGACCATGCTCGATGAACACCACCGTCTGGTGTGTGCCGTACCACGCCTCGCGGCGGCCATCGACGTTGCCGAGAATCAGCACGGCGCTGCCTTGCGGACTGGTTGCCTCAAGCTGGTAATACGGCTTGGCAGCCACTTCGGCAGCGCTGGGATCAACCGAGGGAGACCCATGCACCGCCAGCTTCATCGCATCGATGGAGGAACGAGAGAGGTCGGTGCAGCCGTGCACACCCAGCAGCAACAGCGGCCATGTGAGCAAAAAGCGATGCCACCGTGGACTCGATCCTGCGTGCTTGCTGGTTGTGTGTGCTATTGGCGGCGTCGCGCGCGCCATAGTCGTCGGCTGATCCGGTTGCAAGCTTGCGTCCCCGTTCTTTCTGGTGTGGTGCTAGGCAGAGGTCACGCTGGCAATCGCAGCGATCAACAGCCGATTTCTATAGGAGCGCACCCTGTGCGCGAATGGATTTGCCGCAGCACCCGTTGCGCACAGAGTGCGCAATGACAATCGACCAAGCCCCCGCGGAACAAAAAAATCGAAACGAGCACTGCCAACTAGTGGCCTACGTCGTAGCTCGCACTGGCCGCATTCGTGATCAAGCCGGACACCGGCAACAACTGACTCAACAGGCGGTTCCAGCGAGTCACGCCGGCTGGGCCGACAAACACCACATCGCCCGGTTTCACCTTGAACTGGTCGGCCAGCGCAAATGCCACCGGCGAACGCGCATCAAGCTGAAAGACCTTGGCCGGGGCCCGCGCCAGATCCTGTACGCCACGAATCACGTAAACAGCGTTGCCCTTGGACGTCGTCTCATTGAGGCCGCCGGCACGACCCAACACCTGAGTCAGCGTGAGATCGGTGGTCTTGAAGCTGATCGCTATGGGACGCGTCACCTCGCCCATGACATAGGCTTCCTGGCGGTCGTTGTACGGCAGAAACAGGCGGTCTCCCGGCTTCAGGTAAATATCCTGCGCCACATGATTACTGCTGTTCAGCGCATCCAGATCCAGATGGTAATCGTGGCCGTCGCGGGTCAACACCAGGCCCGACAGGTTTGCCTGTTCGGTATTGATGGTGGCCGTACCCAGGGCCTGTGCCAGGGTCAGCGGCACCGCCGTGATCGGCTGCGGGTCGGTTTTCACGAAGGCGCCCTGCAACAGCACACGTTGACTGCCGTAGCCGATCACACTCACATCGACCTGCGGTTTTTCGACGTACTGGGCGAGCTTTGAGCTGATCGCCTGGCGCAGCTCTTCAATCGTCATGCCGGCGACTTTGAGGGGGCCAACGTAGGGATAGAACAACGTGCCGTCCGATCGCACCAGGCGGCCATTGGCCAACGTCTGCTGCTGCGGACCGGCGGGCGAGGTCAGTTCCGGGTGATCCCATACCGTGATGTACAGCGTGTCACCGGCGCCGATCACGTACGGCTCGGTTTGATATGCCAGCAGCGCCGGAGGTACCGCCGCGGTTTGCGCGGCAGCGCGATCCATGGCCAGCAATTTCGGGGTGATGGGTATCAGTTCGACCTGGCTGTTGTCTGCCGAATCACCGCGGACCATGCCGCCCGTCGAGAGGTGCTGGCCAGGAGCCCACATGCAGCCATTCAGGAGTGCGGCAAAAGCAACAACGGTCAAGGTGGTGCGAATTTTCACGATTAGGTACTGCTCATCATTCAAAGGAAAAACTACGGACACAACAAAAGTGCCGGGTTTCCCCGGCACTTTTCTGGATTCAGGTTACGGACTTAATGAGTGCCGGTGGTACCCGTCGTACCCGTCGTACCGGTGCCACCGCCAGCGCCGCCGGAGGTGCCGCCGGACTTGCCATCATGGCTGGAGCCGGAACCGCCAGCGGCGGCGGCTATCGCAACAGCGCCAAGGGCTACGCTGACGACGGCCGTGGTGCTTATGGCGCCGGTAGCTGCCGCACCGGCACCGGCAGTGCCCGCGACGTGTGCCGGCGGCGGCGCAGTCTGAGCAAAGGCCGAGCCCATCATGCCGGCGGCGAGAATTGCAAAAATCATCATCTTCATCTGTCAGTCCTTGTGGTCGGAATCCTGGATCACGTGCCAAACGGTTTAACTATAATTTATCTAAAGGATGCAAGTACAGGCGATCGACTCGTGCCGGTCGAAAGTGCATCCGTGATTGATGCGTGCCGGGGTCGTGTGTACGCAAAATCCTGCAGGGTCTTCAGCCGCGGCCGTCTCGGCTATCATGCTACGTTTGCCGACGTGCGTGCATATATAACGATGCTGCCGAACGTGCTGGTTTAAGAGTGCGGCGGAAGCCGCGAAATGGTTTGCCTGTTGGAATGGACGTGGCTGCGGCTGTCTCCGGTAGGCATATTTTTTAGGGGAAGCGGAATCCGCTCCGAGCGCACTCGGACTACCGCGTTCTCCTGAAGTGGGGGCTTGTCGTCGATCTTGCTGCCTGGCAGCTTCTGTTCGTCGATGTCCAGGATTTGAGGAACTTCAGTACAGTGTTCAAGCGGGTATTAACCGTCTGCATCGGCAACATCTGTCGCAGTCCTACGGCCGAATACATGTTTCGGCAGCGTTTGGCGCCGCGCGATATCCAAGTGAGCAGTGCAGGACTCGGTGCGCTTGCCGGCCATCCCGTGGATGCGACGGCTCTGCTGCTGTTGGCCGAACACGGTATCGACGGCGCGGCGCACCGTGCCCGGCAACTTACCCCAACCATGCTGCGCGATGCCGATCTGGTACTCGGCATGGAAAAAAGTCATGTGACCGCCATGACCCGGCTTGCACCGGAAGCCAGCGGCAAGATTTTCGTCTTCGACAAATGGTTGCAGGGACGGGACATCCCCGACCCGTATCGGCAGCAGCGCGTCGCGTTTGAACATGTCTACGGCATGCTCGCTCAAGGCGTCGACAGTTGGCTGCGCTACCTGTAACCCACTTTCATATTCAAGAGATGACCACCTGAATGGCTGCTACGCAAACCACATCGCAAAGCGATGACGAAATTGATTTGGGCGAACTGCTCGGTACGTTGATCGATCACAAATGGGTGCTCATCCTGGTCACCGGCCTGTTCTTCGCGATCAGCGTGGTATATGCCGTGCTGGCTACGCCAATCTACGAGGCCGACGCGATCGTGCAGGTGGAGCAGAAGGTGCCCGACCTGCCGGGCCTCAGCGCGATCACTCAAACGCTGGGCGCGTCGAGTTCGGAAGCCACCACCGAGATTGCGCTGATCACCTCGCGCACGGTGATCGGCGCGGCAGTCGGTGATCTGGGCTTGAGCGTCGAAATCAACCCGCGACGTTTCCCGTTGATCGGCAATTTCATCGCACGCCATTATTCGCCGGATGAACCCGGTGCCGTGGCCCCGCCCATGCTCGGCATGAGCCGTTATGACTGGGGCGGCTCGACCCTGAATATTTTCCAGCTGGATGTCCCGACCAGCCTGCTGGAGAAGTCGCTGACTCTGATTGCCGGCAAGAGCGGTGCCTACACCTTGCTTGACGATGATGGCAACACCCTGCTCAGCGGCCGGGCAGGTCAATCCGCCAGCGGTCACCGCGTGACCATCCAGGTCAAGGCGCTGGTCGCCAACCCCGGCGCGCGTTTCGAAGTCATCCGCCATCGCGATCTGGCCGTGATCAGCCAGCTGCAGTTGGACGTCAACGCCACCGAGCAGGGCAAGGACTCCGGCATCATTGCGCTGAGTTACGACAACGCCGATCCGGTGCTGGCTACCCAACTGCTTGACCAGATCAGCGGGCTTTACGTGCGGCAGAACGTGGAGCGCAATTCCGCCGAAGCGGCGAACAGCCTGAAGTTCGTCAGGGAACAACTGCCCATCGTCCGGCGTGATCTGGAAAAGGCCACGGGGGCCTTGAACGCCTACCAGACCAAGGCACATTCCGTCGACATCACCATGCAGACCAAGGGACTGCTGGAGCAGGAGGTTGCGGTCGAGACCAGCATCCAGCAACTGCGCATGCAGCAGGCCGACATTGAGCGCCGCTATACGCCACAGCATCCGGCCTACAAAGCCTTGATGGAGCAGATCGGCCAGTTGCAGTCGCAAAAGGACTCCATGGAGAAACAGGTCGGCAACCTGCCCGATACCCAGCAGGAATTGCTTCGACTGACCCGTGACGTGCAGGTGGGCGACGAGACCTACACCGCGCTGCTCAATCAGGCACAGCAGCTGGATATTGCCCGCGCCGGCACCGTCGGCAATGTGCGCATCATCGACAAGGCGGCGGTGGACGTCACCCAGCCGGTGAAACCAAGAAAGGCCATCGTCGTGCTGGGCGGTACTTTCCTTGGCGGCTTCCTTGCCGTCGCCTTCATCTTCCTGCGCAAGATGCTCAATCGCGGTGTGGAAGATCCGGCTGCCATCGAGGAGTTGGGTCTGCCGGTGTACGCGTCGGTACCGCTGAGCCTGCATCAGGGGAGCGTCGAGAGCGTGCGCGAGCTGCGCAGGCAGCAAGTGCCGGTCGCCCATGATCGCCGCCAACACTCTGGCACGCCCATTCGACTGCTTGCCTTGAACGATCCCGCTGACCTGGCTGTCGAGGCCATACGCAGCCTGCGCACCAGCCTTCATTTCGCCATGCTGGAGGCAAAAAACAACATCCTGATGATTTCCGGCGCCAGCCCGAACGCGGGCAAGACCTTCGTGTCCACCAATCTCGCGGCGGTGGTGGCCCAGGCCGGTCAGCGGGTATTGCTGCTGGATGCCGACCTGCGCAGGGGCACCTTGCACCGGGTCATGGGCAGCTCGGCGGCACCAGGGCTATCGGAACTCCTGGTCGGCAAGGCATCTCTTGAAGAGGCCCTGCACCACAAATCGCTGGAGAATCTGAGCTTCATCGGCCGTGGGCATGCGCCACCGAACCCGTCCGAGCTGCTGATGCATGCCAATTTCACGGCCTTGCTGAAGACGTTGATGCCGCTATACGACCTGATCATCATCGACACCCCGCCGATCCTGGCGGTCACCGATGCGGCCATCATCGGCCATCACGCCGGCACTAGTCTGATGGTGGTGCGTTTCGGCCTCAATCAGGCGCGCGAAATCGCGCTGGCCAAGCAGCGCTTCGAACAGAATGGCGTGGAGATCAAGGGGGCCATATTCAATGCTGTCGAGCGGCGCAGCGCCGGTTATTACTCCTACGGTTATTACGACTATCGGGAAGCGACATCCTGATTACGGAGGGTGACGTTTTTTGTCTTTGTGGCATGAAAAGTGCGAGACTTGGCACAGTCACAGGATTGATTTTGTGCTTAAAGCGGACGTCGGGGGGCTTGCCGACGCCGATTGGAACCTGTTGATGACGCTCTCCATGCGGGTTGGTCAGGGCTTGGGGGTGAATGGCGCGATGGTTGCTAGGGACTTTGAGATGCGTTGCCAAAACGCGAATCGAATATCAAGGACGAGTGATGCTTTTGCTGACTCCGGGCGGTTCACGAGCCCACAGTTCAGGGACAACGTTTTTCTCCAAATACGCCGCGCTACTGCACATGCTCATCCGCATGGGCGATGTGGTTGTCGTTGTGTTGGCTGCAGTCGTGTGCAATTGGGCTCGCTTCGCCACGCTGACTATGGAACGGCCCTACCCTGGGATCGTGCTGCGCGCGGTGTTGCTCGTGTTGTTGATTTTTCCGTGGTTTGGCCTTTACCGCAGTTGGCGTGGCGAAGGAGTCGGCAGGGAAATCGCTAGACTGGCGCTGGCATTGGCCACGGTGATGGTGGTACTGCTGATATCTCTATGGGCCGTCAAGGGCTCCGACGAGTATTCGCGGCTCTGGCTTGGCGGCTGGTTTGCAGCGGCCCTCATCCTGCTGAGTGTGCATCGCTGGGTGGGGCGCTTCCTGCTGGGCTGTATCCGTCGACTTGGCATGGACAGTCGCAAGGTGGTGCTGGTGGGGGCCACTCAAGCCGGCCAAAAAATCATCGCGGCTGCCTGCAACAGTCCGTGGATGGGCCTCGATATCGTCGGTTACGTACAGACGCCGTACGATCAGTCGGCCATCGAAGGCATCCCGTTGCTGGGCAGTCTCGACACCTTCATCGAAAACCTGCAGCAACACGCACCGGATCAAATATGGGTAGCCTTGCCGATGCGTGCCGAGGCCGAGATCAAGCGCCTGTTGGAAGCTACCAGTGACCTGCCCAGCACCATCCGGCTGGTGCCGGATATGTTTGGCTACGAACTACTCAACCATCAGGTAACAGAGTTGGGTGGCGTGTCGGTGATTACGCTGCGTGGAAGTCGAGTCACGGGGCATGCACGAATTTTCAAGGCCATCGAAGATCGTGCGCTCGCCGCGGTCATCCTGTTGCTGATCAGTCCGATCATGTTGTTGCTGGCAGTGGGAGTGAAATTCAGTAGCCCTGGGCCAGTGTTTTATAGGCAAAGGCGCGTCGGTCTGGATGGCAAGGAATTCGAGATGCTCAAGTTCCGCTCCATGCCAGTGAACGCGGAGCATAAGGGTGTGATCTGGGGTAATGCCAAGGACAAGAACGTCACTCGCTTTGGTAGATTCATTCGTGCCAGCAGCCTTGATGAACTACCGCAATTTCTGAATGTGCTGAAAGGCGAGCTTTCCATCGTCGGTCCGCGTCCCGAGCGGCCCGTGTTCGTCGAGCAATTCAAGAGCGAAATTCCTGGCTATATGCACAAGCATCTGGTGAAAGCGGGCATCACCGGATGGGCACAGATACACGGCTTGCGCGGAGATACTGATCTGACCAAGCGCATCGAGCTCGATCTGCATTACATCAACCACTGGTCGATCTGGTTCGACCTCAAGATCATCCTGCGCACGCCGTTCGTTTTGCTCAAGCGCACCAACGCCTATTGAGCGGTACAGAACGCGCCCTGCAATGGCACACATGCTCGACGCGCGACGTGCGCGGTGGTCGGGATCGTCTGGCAACGAACCGCTGGATCACCAAGAACATTTTTCAGGTACCAAATATTGAACGTCACGATTTTCGGCACCGGCTACGTGGGATTGGTTTCAGGCGCCTGTCTGGCTGAAGTGGGTCATCATGTTGCTTGCGTCGATGTCGATGTGACGAAGGTGGATGGGCTCAATCACGGTGTGATTCCGATTTACGAGCCGGGTCTGGAGTCCATGGTCAAGAGCAACCATGCCGAGGGTCGGCTGGCATTCACCACCGATGCCGTCACCGCGATCGCGCATGGCGAGGTGATCTTCATCGCCGTGGGCACGCCGCCGGATGAGGATGGCAGTGCGGATCTGCAATACGTACTGGCAGTGGCCAGGACTATCGGCCGTCACCTCGACAAACCGGTCGTGTTGGTCAACAAGTCCACTGTGCCCGTGGGTACTGCCGACAAGGTGCGAACGGCGATCGCCGTCGAGTTGAACGCACGAGGCGTCGACGTTCCATTCGAGGTGGTCTCCAATCCCGAGTTCCTCAAGGAAGGCGATGCGATCAACGATTGTATGCGCCCTCATCGCATCGTGATCGGATCAAGCGACAGCGAAGCTGTGGACAAACTGCGCCACCTGTACGCCCCGTTCAACCGCAATCACGACCGCATGGTGGTGATGGATGTCCGTTCGGCCGAGCTGACCAAGTACGCCGCCAACGCGATGCTCGCCACCAAGATCAGCTTCATGAACGAGATCGCGAATATCGCCGAGCGGGTGGGCGCCGACGTGGAGATGGTGCGTCAGGGTATGGGTTCGGATCCGCGCATCGGCTGGCACTTCATCTATCCAGGTGCTGGCTATGGCGGTTCGTGCTTCCCCAAGGACGTGCAGGCGCTGGCGCGTACGGCGCAGCAGGCTGGTTACGAGGCGCAGTTGTTGAACGCCGTCGAGGCCGTCAACGAAACCCAGAAAGGCCATCTGTTCGAGTTGATCGCACGCCACTACCACGGGGAGCTGGCCGGCAAGACGTTTGCTGTGTGGGGCCTGGCCTTCAAGCCGAATACGGATGACATGCGGGCTGCTTCCAGTCGTTGCCTGCTGGCGCAGCTGTGGGAATCCGATGCGAATGTGCGCGCCTATGACCCCGAAGCCAGCCTTGAAGCACAGCGTATTTTCGGCGAGCGCAACGACCTGGTGCTGTGCGATTCCGCGATAGCGGCGCTACAAGGCGCTGATGCGCTGGTCGTGCTCACCGAATGGAAACAGTTCCGCAGTCCCGATTTTACACAGGTCGGCCGGATGCTAGGGGGACGGGTCATCTTCGATGGTCGCAACCTCTATCAACCCGAAGAAGTTGAGGCTGCCAATATCGCTTATTACGGCATTGGTCGCGGGCGTAGCTGCGTCGGCTCGTCATCGCTTGCCGAGCGACAAGAGTCGCTCGCGTAATGAGTATGCGCGCGCGTATTCCCGCAAAGGTCGCGAGGGGCGTGATCTTTACCTTGCGACCACTTCGGACGATCGCGACATGACGATGACGAAGTCTCGCCTGCGGGAGAACATCGTCTCGCTCTTCGTGCTTCAGGGGGCCAACTATGTGCTCCCGTTGGTCGTCGTGCCGTATCTCGTGCGTGTGCTGGGGCCGGCGAATTTCGGGCGCCTGGCGTTCGCACAGGCTTTCATCCAGTACTTCATTGTGCTTACCGAGTATGGCTTCAACCTGAGCGCGACCCGCACGGCAGTTCAGCTACGGGATGACCCCGAGAAGCTGTCGCGGCTGTTCAGCGCCGTCATGGGGGTCAAGCTGGTTTTGATGTGTGCTGGATTCGTCGTCATGCTCCTGGCGGTCGCGTTCGTGCCGAGTTTTCAACATGATTATGCGTTGTTTGCTTCTGTCTACCTCGGGGTGCTTGGCAGCGTACTGTTTCCTGTCTGGCTCTTTCAGGGGCTCGAGCGCATGCGGCAAATTTCGTTCCTGACGATCACGGCCCGACTCCTGGTGATGGCTGCGGTATTTGTCTTTGTACGTAAGCAGAGCGACTTCCGGGTTGCAGCGGCGCTGCAGGCAAGTGGCTTCCTGCTTGCAGGCATCTTTTCGCTGTTCGTCATTCCGCGCATCGTCAAACTCAAGCTGTGCTTGCCATCCTTGCGCGAAATGCGCCAGGTGATGTCCGACGGCTGGCATGTGTTCGTGGCGACCATCGGCGGCAGCCTCTACAACAGCAGTAACGTGGTTTTCCTTGGTTTGCTGGTCTCGCCGGTAATCGTTGGCTATTACGCCGCCGCCGAGAAGTTGATCAAGGCGCTGCAGAGTGCGATTGCGCCAATCTCCCAGGCGGTGTACCCGCATGTGGCGGCACTGCTGAAGCGATCACGTGGCGAAGCACTGCATTTCCTGAGCCGACTGCTCAAGCTGCAGGGAGCTGGCACGCTGGCCATTTCTCTGGTCTTGTTTGCGTGTGCGCATCCGATTGCATTGCTGCTGTTTGGTCCACGCTATGAACCCAGTGGGGACTTGATCAGGATCATGTCCGTGATCCCGTTCATCATCGGGCTCAACAATATCCTTGGTGCGCAGGTGCTGGTGCAATTCAGCCTGGGCCGGTTGCTGTCCTACAGCACCATGTTGCCAGCGCTGCTCCATGTCTCGTTGCTGTATCCGGTGGTGAAGCTTACGGGTGTGACCGGTGTTGCGTTGCTCGCCGTGTTTACCGAAGCCTTTGTCTTGTTCATTCGTATCGGCGGCCTGGCCAGATGGCATCGCGACATCGTTCACGGTTTGCTGGGCCGCATTGGCGGCAAGGGTGTCACCCCATGATCGCCATTCGCAGAAGATTCATTGCATGACACCCGCATCCATCTTTGCCGTTACCGTTACCTACGGCCAGCGTCGCAGCCTGCTCGAGCAGATGTTGGTTGCGACGCTGGCAGAGGGTATCCGGGATATCGTCATCGTCGACAATGGCGCGGGCTGGGACGTGGGCGAGTTGGTGTCGCAGTATCCGGATGCCAGCCTGCACTTGGTTTCCATGGGGTCGAATCAGGGCTCGGCCGCAGGCTTTGCTGGCGGCATTGGCGCAGCCATGCAGGCCGGTGCCGAGATGATCTGGCTGCTGGATGATGACAACAGGCCGCTTACGGGCGCACTCCACGCACTACTTGAAGTCTATGCCGTGCTGCTCGCTCACGGTGGCACCAAGCAAGACACGGCAGTGCTCGCGTTTCGCCCGGAGCACCAGGCCGATGTGGCCATGGGCGTGCCCCAGGCGCGGATCAATCCGCGTCGCTCCAGTTTTCTGGGCTTTCATGTGCTGGATATCCCCTACAAGCTGTGGCGACGCACGCCCTGGGGCAAGCCACAAGCGCGTCATGGTCTGCCGGCGATGGTCAAGCTGGACATCGCACCCTACAGTGGCCTGCTGTTGCATCGGGAGGCGGTCGAGGCCATTGGCCTGCCGCGTACCGATTTTGTGCTGTATGCCGACGACAGCGAGTGGTCGTTTCGCATCACGCGACGTGGTGGTCGCATCGTGCTGGTCACGACTGCCCACATCGAGGATCTGGAGTCGTCGTGGAACATCAAACGGCGCTTTGGCACATCCTTTTCCGGTCTTTTGTGCGGCCCGGGTGATTCCCGTGCGTTCTACAGCACGCGCAATGCCGCCTTTCTTTGCACGCATTGCCAGCCGAGTAACTGGCCCTTGCGCGCGATCAATCGCACTACTTATTTGGCGCTGCTCTGGTTTCTGGCGTGGGCGAAGGGGCGGCACGGCCGATACCGCTTGCTTAACCAGGCAGTGAGTGATGGCGTGGCCGGCCGCCTTGGCCTCCACTCGGAGTACCCGCTTTGAAGATCCTGTTTCTGAATACCCTCGATGATCCAGCAGATGGTGGCGGAGCCGAGGTCACCATGTGGACCTTGATGCGCGCGCTGACCGAAGCGGGCCACCAATGCATCCTGCTTGCTACGTCCAAAGGCCATGGACTTCAATGTTCAGAGCGTGACGGCGTACGCGTCTGGCGTGCCGGAATTCGGAATATCTATTGGCCGGGAAAACGAAATCGGGCACCGGCGGCGGCGCGATTGCTGTGGCACGCGATCGATAGCTATAACCCGCTGATGCAGGGTTACCTGGAACAGATACTGGAAACCGAAAAGCCGGACGTGGTGTCCATCCACAACCTGCCGGGGTGGTCCTCGGCGGCCTGGGGCACAGTGCGCCGTGCTGGCATTCCCAGTGTGCAGGTACTGCACGACCAATATGCACTCTGCCCCAAGAGCGCCATGTTCAACGATGGGTGCAATTGCCAGCGCCAGTGCATGAGTTGCCGTCTGCTGAGGCTGCCGCATCGGGCGTTGAGTAATGGCGCCTCGGCCGTGGTGGGGGTGAGCCGCTTCATCCTCGATAGGCATCTTGACTACGGTTGCTTCGCCCAAGTAGCCCATCAGCGCGTGATCCACAATGCACGCCAGCCGAGTCCACTGGGGCTGGATGCGCCAAACGTGCCACATGCTGGGTTGCGGATCGGATTCATCGGCCGGTTGGATCCGACCAAGGGTGTAGAGGCCTTGCTGCAGGCGTTCCGCGAATATGAGCGGCCTGATGCCGAGCTGTGGATTGCCGGCACCGGCAAATCGGTTTACCAAGCATCCCTGCCGGCGATGGTGCAAGACCCGCGTGTACGATTCCTTGGGCACGTGTCCCCGCGCGAGTTCTACCCTCAAGTGGATTTTGTAGTGGTGCCTTCCCTGTGGAACGATACTTTTCCGGGTGTGGTGTTCGAGTCGCTGGCTTTTGGCAAGCCGGTGATCGGCTCACGCCGCGGTGGCATCCCGGAGATGATCCGTGACGGCGCGAATGGGTTGCTGTTCGATCCGGACCGGCCACAGGAGCTCGTGGCGGCGTTGTGGCAGCTAAGTGATGACTCCCTACGCGAACGCATGGGTCGTGACGCCCGAGAATCTGCCGCGTCGTTCCTCGATGTTAATGCGTGGGTAGACCTATACGTCGGTCTGTATCGCGAACTAGTGCGGTCAGTCAGCCCGCTGCCTGAAACCACATGAGCGCATACCGGTTCCCATGGGTGACGGCCACCACGTCCGGTACTGACACACCCACATTGGGGTGGAACGCGACGGAATTTGATCTGCTCGGATGAAGACACTCAACTATCTTTCGCCACGTTCCCTGCTGGTGTATGCCGGCGCGCTGCTGTTTGCCTTTACATTGGTGCCACCAGGAATCTACGTTCGATATATGGACGAGCCGAACATGATGTTCGGCAACATCGTCCTGTACCTATTCTTATTCTGCTGTCTGACCGTCCTACGGCTCGGTGTTTATCTTGCCAGTCGAGCGCCAGCGGTCAGGGTGCCCCTCCTTCCTAGCATGCTAAAGGTGGGGCCGTTTTCTTATCTACTTGCGCCGGTGGGTGTTGCCCTGGGGCTACTGGCGGCAACCATCGCGTTGGTACTTCACAACAGTCCGGGCATCTTGGCGCTGGCTCTGTCGGGACAGGGTGCGGAAGTGAAGAGTGCCATGACAGAAGCGAGCAACGGGGCATTCAACGGATCGCTGCCATTGGCCATGGGGGTGTCATGGTGGGCGCTGGCCAAGTATCTGGATTCGCGTGCATACATATCCCGGATGCAACGCGTACTGGTATCGGTTCTCGTCGCTCTGCTGGTGCTTGCGCTCATTCTTGCGGCAGCCCTGATGATGTCGCGCTTCGTGCTGATGCCAACTTTGTGCGGGCTCTTCGTCATTTACGTCAGGCACAAAATCGTTAACGACGGCATAAGGGTCGGATGGTTCATCTTGCGCACGGTGATCGCGCTGGCTTTGGCATTAATCCTATTTGGGCTATTTTCGGTCTTGCGAACGGGCAGTGACGGGCATGCGATGGCACAAAGCTTCATTGGCTATGGGCCTGCATCATTGAACCATTTGGCGGCCTTGCTGGAGGGCAGGCTCGATACAAAAGGGCTTGACCAATATCTGCGTCAGGAGAATTTTGGCTTCTTCTACAAGTTTCCCTTCATGACGAGTCTGCTGGGAAATGCGGATACATTTGCCGAGGGGTTTCAATCCATGTTCAATCGTACATGGGGATCTGGATTGAATGGCGCATACATCTGGTTCACCTCATTTGGTGAGATTGCAGCCCAGCTGAATGTGCTATCGATCGTTTATCTTTTGGTCTATGGATATTTCGTGGGCCGGGCTTGGCGCGGCTTTGTAAAGGCCACCACGTTCGGAATGATTACATATCCTTGGGCGGCATTTGGGCTGCTATCGAGTTTCGGATACAACATTATCGCCAAAAGCTTCCTCTCGGTACTGTTGTTGCTTGCGCTGCTCCTGTGGGCCTATTCGGGGCTGGTGCGTGTGAAGCAGAAGTATCGCGCAATGTAAAGGAAAGACGTGCGGACGGTTTCTCCTGGGTGGGCGCGTACATGCCGGTGAAGCTGAGTGGATATGCCATTTCAAGGATCCGTGTGGGCATGGATCGCAAATCGGCTTTGGTTTTGTCTTTCCGAGTGAAGAGTCGTTATTTTTGGCAGGGATTGATGGTGCATGCACATTTTGATGATTAGTGTCCGGGCAGACCATGGTGGCGGACCCAGGCACATGGAGCTACTCCTGCGTGCCTTGCCCGAGACAGTCGACGCGTTTGTGGCTTGCCCCACTGAGCCACCGTACGGTGAGCGTTTCCATGTGTTGACACAAGGACGAGTCTTTTCATTGCCACACCGACGTTTTAGTCTTGTATCGGCTGTGAAATTGGTGGCCTATGCAAGAAAGCAGCGCGTTGATTTGATCCATACCCACGGTAAAGGCGCAGGGCTTTACGGCAGGATCGTGGCCGCGCTGACGAGGAAGCCGTGTCTGCATACACCGCACGGAATACACGTTGCCCAGTACGGGATCTTTGCCAAGTGGGCATATCGCCTTTATGAAAATGCTTCGGCTCGATGGGTCGATCGGTTGGTATTCGTTTCCGCTGAGGAGCAGAATTCCGCGCAAAATGAAGGCCTGTGGCTGCGCACTGCGTCGAGCGTGATCGTCAACGGCGTGGATGTCGTCACGGACGAAAGCCGAGACCTCATGCGACATGCTATGCGTGTTTCCCACGGGGTCAATGACGCAGCGTTGATAGTTGTAACTCTCAGTCGCTTTGATTTCCAGAAAAACATGCAGGAAGCCTACGAAGTTGCGAAAGCATTTCCTGAGGCCATGTTTTGGTGGGTGGGTGAGGGCGGCGAGAGTGATGAACTGAAGCTGCGGGCCAAGGCTGAAGGGGTTGGCAATTTGCGGTTCCTTGGCGTGTTGGACGATCCGACGGCTGTCCTTGCTGCATCCGATATCTACTTCACTACGTCGCGGTGGGAGGGTTTGCCGCTTGCGGTGCTCGAGGCGATGTCGATGGGGTTGCCCGTGGTGGCCAGCGATGTAACCGGACATAGGGAGCTTGTGGGTAAGTCGGGTGGGGGCGAGCTCTATCCGCTTGGGGTTGCCTCGAAAGCGGTCGACGCGTTGCGGCGTCTTACCATGGATAACACGTTGCGACGGGAGATGGGCGAGCGAGGTCGAAACGTCCAGCGAAAAGGCTACTCCACGAGGCAGATGACTGACTCGGTGGTATCGCTCTATCGCCGGCTTGCTCGAAATGTTGGTGGCCAATGATGCGTATTGCCATCGTCCATGACTGGCTGACGACCTACGCCGGTGCTGAGCGCGTGCTGGAGCAGCTGCTGTCGATGTATCCACAGGCCGATTTGTTCGCCGTCTGCGACTTCGTGCCCGAAGGCGATCGTCATTTCCTGCAAGGTCGAACGCCCACCACGAGCTTCATCCAGAAACTTCCGGGTGCACGCAAGCGCTATCGCAACTACCTGCCGCTAATGCCGCTGGCGATGGAGCAGCTCGATGTTTCTGGCTACGACATCGTGATTTCCAGTTCGCACGCCGTCGCGAAGGGTGTGCTTACCGGTCCAGATCAACTGCATGTGAGCTACGTCCACACGCCGATCCGCTACGCCTGGGATCTGCAGCATCAGTACCTGCGGGAGTCGGGGCTGAATCACGGCTTGAAGGGTTGGTTGGCTCGGGTCCTGCTGCATCGCATCCGCGTGTGGGACTCGCGCACGGCCAGTGGCGTGGATGCCTTCGTGGCGAACTCGCAGTTCATCGGGCGACGTATCTGGAAGGTATATCGACGTGAATCGGACGTGGTCTATCCGCCGGTGGACGTGGAAGTATTCACGATAGGCGAAAGCAAGGAAGACTTTTATCTGACGGCATCCCGATTGGTGCCTTATAAGCGGGTCGATTTGATCGTCGAGGCTTTTGCGAAGATGCCAGAACGCCGACTGGTGGTAATTGGCGATGGTCCAGAGCGAGCGAAGGTCGAGCGGCTTGCGGCTGGCCACCCCAATATCGAATTGCTGGGCTACCAGTCGTCTGAGGTATTGGTCGACCACATGCGGCGGGCCAAGGCCTTTGTCTTCGCTGCCGAGGAGGACTTCGGCATCACTCCCGTCGAGGCCCAGGCCTGCGGAACCCCTGTCATTGCCTACGGACGGGGTGGATCGCTGGAGACTGTGCGTGGTCTTGCCGTCGATAAACCAACAGGGGTGTTTTTTGATTCCCAGTCTGTCGCGGCAATGATTCACGCGGTGGAACAGTTCGGGCAATCGGTATCCGCGTTCAAGGCTGTGCATTGTAGAGAGAACGCATTGCGCTTCTCAGCGAAGCGTTTCCAGACACAGTTTGCCGAGCTTGTTGTTCGTGAATGGACGGCCTTTGAGAGGCGGCGCAATCCCGGATGACGGATGACTTGCATGCCTCGGCATTGTGAACGAGAGCGTGGCCAATGGATGAGCAAGTACGCACCCGCGCAAGTCGTTAGCGACACTGAATACTGCGCCGAGATTTCCTATATCCGTTTTCGTCGATTAAATAAGGGCATCCTTAGTCATCTTTGCGCTTGCAATGCGGGCTTTGCCAGGCTCCATGGCCTCTCGGTGTCGACACGCGGGGCATACGTCGACAAGGGAGTCAGTGTGCAATTTCTATCGCGGTCCGAACGATGTCTCTCTGGTGATTTAGAACTTTGCCGGAAGTAGTTCGCCAGCGTACGTAGTAAAGGTAGGGAGTGTCGCCTGAGACGTCGTAGAAGCGGGATTCGCTTGTAAGATCGATTATGGAGTAGAAGCTGTCGGGATCCGGATCACCTTGACCTGGTCGCCACCAGTTGTCAGCGACACTCGTTCTCAATGTAACTGGTGTACTCCAATGAATGAGGTCGGCTGAGACCATGGCGACAATGACCCGTTTGTTGCTTCGGGCGATTGCAATGAATTTCCTGATCTTGGTGTTGTAGCTAATGGTCGCGACGTAGTAGCTATTATCGATGACCGGTAGGCAGGTGCCTGTGTGTTCCTTGTCATCGCTGTAAGGACTGCCCATCCTTGTCTTGAACGAGTCGCCGTCCCACGCCAACCACGGTTGTGTGAACGGGTTGGGGGTTCTAAACAAGCAGGTCCCACCTGTCTGAGGAGAAAATGGCATTGCCCTTGCCATGAAGTAGTAATAGCCATCGGCTGGGTTGCTTACCACGTTGGAAGAGTCGCGAATGCCGATGGAGTCAATGCTGGTGCTGAAGGTTGTCGGGACTGACGCTGCGGTGTGTAGTTCGCCTGAGAGCGGTGAGAACGTGTTGCCGCCGTCATGGGATGCAAAGCTGACCATGTTTACACTGAGGCAAATTGGAGCCCAATAAGGTTGGCCAGGCTTAAGACGAGCGGCGCATTCTGATAGGTATGCGGGGCCATGAAATTCGTCATGTACCAGCGCGTATACATCCTTACCGTTAGTCGTGACTAGGCCTGTGATCCAGTCTTGGTCAGCAAAGTGAGACGGATTGAAGTCCTGTTTCGAGGGCAGTATGGAGCGGCAGTCCTTTCGAGAAAAAGCCCTTCCGTCGTTCGAGTAAAAGGGAATGTTGTTGTGATGAGCTGCAATCAGTTCAATTTCGCCGTTCTCACGCTTGATCATGCGTGGCGGGGCGTCTGGAACATCCAGTGCAAGAGCTCCATTGGTGGGTGACTCTCTGCGCGAGCACGTGAATGCTTCTGCGGGAATGACAACCTCATCAGGCCCGACAAGGCGAATTTTTGGCGGAGGAGGGACGTCGTTCGATAAGCATGGCAATGTTGATCCAAGAAAAATCAGCATTCCAAGAATCGATCGCGCAGCGCAAATCGAATATGCTAATTGCAGATTCCTAAAGTTGCTCAAGTTTTTTTCCAATGTTTTGGGTCGTGCAGAAAGCGATTCAATAGAAGGTCTAACGAGATGAGGGCATTGAACGTCATTGTAGACAACAGATGGACTGGTGGTGGTATCGGTCGGCTCTATCGGGAGGTGCGTTCCGATCTGCGTCGTAAAGGTGATTTGTTTAGTGATGTTGACATCAAGTTCTCGTTTGCTAACCCACTGGCTCCGTTTTCTCTGGGTCGTGCTGCGGCCGATTCTCGTGGTAACGTATTCTGGTTGCCTGGCCTCATGCCTCTGGCCTGGTGCCACGTTCCCTCTGCGATCACCATGCATGACCTCATCCATCGCATGCATTGTGGCCCTGACCGCCGGGCTTATAATGACCACTTCATAAAGCGTTTAGCGCGACGCTCCTTCGTCGTTCTCACTAATCGGATTATTCCGGCCGATAGATCATTGAGTCGCTAGACAAAGGCTCCTCGGATATTCGAGTGGTCCGTAATGATGTTTCGAGCGCTTTCAGTTCGTCAGGTCCGATTCTCGAAATTGGCTCACCCTATATCCTATGCGTAGGTAACTACCGTGCGCATAAGAACATAGACGTATGCTAACTGGGTTTGCCAACGCTGGGCATGGTAAGGATGCTCTTCCCGTATGTGCGGGGCCGCCGGCTGAGTCGGTTCCAGCTATGGCAGTTACGCTTGGTATTTCCCAGTAGCTACGATTTCTTGATGGGGTTAGCGAAGAGCGATTGGCGGCAGCCTGTCGCGGGGCCAGAGGCGTTGTTCAAGTCTCGCTCTAACAGGGATTTGGTCTGGCTGTTATCGAGGCAATGGCTTGCGGAACCACGGCGTCTGCTCATGAACGACCTCTTTGCAGAGGTGGGTGGGCAGGTTTCGGCGCTAGTTGGTCTGCTTACTATCGATGCAATCGCCTGCGCGATGAGGAGTTTACGAGACTGTGAGGTGAGGTGGCGGCAGCGCGAAAAGTGTCAGCGTGTGTCGGGTCACATGTGCAGGCACGACGCGTGATCCTGGCAGCGGGGAATGTGTCGCGCAGTTTCATGGCGGCTGAGCAGCTGCTGGAGTTGATCGAGAAGCAGTCCGGCAGTTGCCTGGCCGACGACGACACCGTGTATACGGTCGTAGCTGACCGGGATATCGGAGCGCCCCTTGTCCAGAAGGGACTTTCTTCGGTCGTGCGCGAATGCTCTGGTGCTGATGTGCCAGCAGCATTTGCGCACAGGATGCGCTCCTACAGGGTTTGATAAGGCGTTGCGCTTCTCTGGAGGAGTCCGCTAGGCGGCGTCGCCTTGGTCGAATGACCTGCAGATTCCGATAGCGGCTACGCCGATGCAGGCGCCCAGTGACATTCCCAAGATAAACATAAGCATCGCTGCATCCCCCTATGGATGCCGTTCTGCAGGACGGTTGGAAGCTGGATTTTCGGCTCATGGAAATAATACAGATGGCCACCACGTCACAGTTTATGATGTTGCTGTGCCGCGGGAGGGCGCGCCCGTGGGTCGCATCTGATTGAGACGCGGAGGAGCGTAGTGCATCCACAAGGGACTTCCCTCGGTCGTGCGCGAATGCTCCTGGCACCGATCGCGGTCAGAGCATTCGCGCACAGAGCCTGCCTCGGACTCGATCCGGTCCGGGGGCGCTCCTTCAGGTTTGATGCGCGATGTTGGGTCGGGTTAGGTGTCCATATCCATGGTTCGAGGGAATCACATGCAGGTGTTGGTTTGCGGCGGTGCCGGTTATATCGGCAGCCACATGGCGAAGTGGCTGGCGGCACGCGATGTCGCGGTCACCGTGCTGGACAATCTTTCTACCGGGCATCGCGAGGCGGTGCAGTGGGGCGAGTTGGTGCAGGCGGACCTGCTGGATCCGGCATCGCTCGATCGCGCGTTTGCCGGGCGCCGATTCGATGCGGTGATGCATTTCTGCGCTCGCTCGCTGGTGGGGGAGTCGATGACCCAGCCGTATGCGTATTACGCCAACAATGTCAGCGGCACCTTGAATTTGCTGCAGGCGATGCAGCAGCACGGGGTGGGCCGTCTGGTGTTCTCATCCACGGCGGCGGTGTTTGGCCAGCCGACCCGTGATCGCATCGACGAGGATCATCCCAGGGCGCCGATCAACCCGTATGGCGCCAGCAAACTGATGGTGGAGCGCATGCTGACCGATGCGTATGCAGCCTATGGGCTGCGCTCGGTGGCCTTGCGCTATTTCAATGCGGCGGGCGCCAGCCCGGATGGCGATATCGGTGAGGCGCATACGCCGGAGACGCACCTGATTCCCAACGTGCTGCGTGCGGCGCTGGGTACGGGGCCGGCGCTCAAGGTGTTTGGTGACGACTACCCCACGGCGGACGGCACCTGTGTGCGCGACTATGTGCATGTGGACGATCTGGCGCAGGCGCACCTGTTGTCACTGGCGTACATGGATCAGCACGCAGGGGCGCATGTGTTCAACCTGGGTAATGGCCGCGGCTTCTCGGTACGCGAGGTGATTGGCGCGGCAGAGCAGGTCAGTGGCAAGGTCGTTGCGCATGAGATCGCGCCACGGCGTGCGGGCGATCCGGCGGTGCTGGTCGCGTCCAGTGAAAGGGTGCGTACCGAGTTGGGCTGGCAGCCGAAGTACACAGCATTGGCGCCGATCATCGAGAGCGCATGGCGATGGCATTGCAAACCGAGCTTCTGATGCACTGGCTGGATGGTGAAGGCCGCGGCGCGACGGGCTTGGGGTGGTGATGCTGCTCGATCGTCAGACATGGATACATATCACCGCTCTTGGCGACAGCGCGGTGACGCTGCCGTGCATCGGCTTGATCACGCTGTGGCTGCTGCTGGCAGCGCCAACGCGGGGACTGGTCTGGCGCTGGTTGCTGCTGGTTGTCGGCGTGATGGGATTGGTGGCGGTCAGCAAGCTGGCTTTCATGGTGTGGGGAGTGACCTTGCCCGGGCTGGAATTCACTGGCCTCAGCGGACATTCCGCGCTGGCGGCTGTGGTGTGGCCCGCCATGGGTGGACTACTGGTCGGGCGAGGCGGTACGACTTGGCGAATGTCGGGTGTGCTGCTGGGATTGCTTTTGGCGGTAGTGATCGCGTGGTCGCGCGTGGTGTTGCATGCGCATTCGGTGTCCGAGATCGTGCTCGGCTCGGCAGTGGGTACGGTCTTCTCACTGGTGTTTCTGGGGCTGCATTGGCGAGCCTGGCGTTTGCCGTGGCCGTCGTATATGGCGCTATTGCCCCTGCTGCTGGTGTTGCCGTTCGTGTATGGGCGACACTTCCCGTCGCAAGACATGCTGGTGACGATAGCCCGGCACCTGTCTGATGGGCCGCTGCACACACGCCAGGAACTGCATTGGCCCTGATCGCGGCCGGTGGCCGCAGCATCACAGAGTCAGGGAGCCGCCGTTTGCGGAGCATGTCGAAGAGCCCACGGCTCTGTAGGAGCGCACCCTGTGCGCTCCCGCAAGATGGAGTCAGCGGTTGATCAGTGACGAGACTTCGGCGGTCCGTTCCAGCATCAAAGCGCCATCGGCGCGTGATTCCACGTTGAGACGCAACAAAGGTTCGGTGTTGGAACTGCGCAGGTTGAAGCGCCAGTCGCCGAAGTCGGCACTGACGCCGTCGGTGTGATCGAGCGCTGGCGACTGTGCGGCAAAATGCGCCATCACGCGCTCGGTGGCGGCGCGTGCATCGGCTACCTTGAAATTGATCTCGCCACTGCAAGGGAAAGCTTGCATCCGGTCTTCCACCATCTCCGCTAGCGAGAGCCCGCTGGCCGAGATCAGGTCGGCGATCAGCAGCCAGGGGATCATCCCCGAATCGCAATAGGCGAAGTCGCGGAAATAATGGTGCGCGCTCATCTCGCCGCCGTAGATCGCGTTTTCAGCACGCATGCGTTCCTTGATGAAGGCGTGCCCGGTCTTGCTCATGACGGGGATGCCACCGGCCTCGCTTACCATCTCAACAGTGTTCCAGAGCAGGCGCGGGTCGTGGATGATCTTGCCGCCCGGATGGCGTGCCAGCAGCGCCTTGGCCAGCAGGCCCACGAGGTAGTAACCCTCGATGAAGCGGCCGTCGGCGTCGAAGAAAAAGCAGCGATCGAAATCGCCATCCCAGGCCACGCCGAAGTCGGCGCCGTGCGCGCGCACGGCATCGGCGGTGGCAGCACGGCACTCGGGCAGCAACGGATTGGGAATGCCGTTGGGAAAATGGCCGTCAGGCTGGTGCTGGATGCGGATGAACTGGAATGGCAGCTGCGGGGCCAGCTGGTCGATCACCAGGCCGGCGCCGCCGTTGCCAGCATTGACCACGATCTTGAGCGGCTTCAGTCGATCGCGATCGACGTAGCCAAGCAGGTGCGCGATGTAGGCGGACTTGTCCGTCATTGTGCGTGGCAAGGCACTGGATGTCGGGATGGGTGCAGCATGGCTTGCAGCGAAATCACGTATCGCAAACAGCCCGCTGTCGCCGCTGATCGGGCGCGCGCCTTCACGCACCAGTTTCATACCGTTGTAGTCCATCGGATTGTGGCTGGCCGTGACCATGACGCCACCCGCCGCGCCGAGGTGGGCCGTCTGGAAATAGACCTCCTCGGTGCCCCCCAGGCCGATGTCGATCACCTCGCGCCCGGCGCTGTGGAAGCCCTCGGTTAATGCATTCTGCAGCGCCAGACTGGTCAGCCGCACATCGCGGCCCAGAACTACGGGACCGGGTTCCAGTTGATATGACATGGCGAGGCCGATCTTGTGGGCCAGCGCTTCGTCGAGCTCATCGGGGACGCGCCCACGAATGTCATAGGCCTTGAAGCAGGGGAGCGAGGTCATCCGTGGTTCCTGACGATTGCAGTGAGCCGGACATGATAGCGGGCCGCATCGCTTCCTTGCCGCGTTCTGCCACGGTGGCTCTTGCAGCCATCCTTTTGAACACGTCGGCAGTCAGCAGGCTCTGCACGTCGAACACGGGACAGTTTTCACAACCGAGGCTGCGAATGTCCTCCTCGCCGCGGTCGAGAAAAGTCCGAGGTTTCGCGGCCGGCAGCATGGCTTCACAGCCAGCGGCAGGCCGACATAGCCGAGCCCGACGATCGCGATTTTCGTGGAGGAGAATGTGGGGTTCTGCATGGGGCGGTCCGGAGGCTTGCTGCCGCGAATGGACCAGGCAACCGTCTAATGGTCCGCGCGAATTATGTATTGGATCAGCGGAACATCAGGTTGATCGCGATCAGGGTGACCACGAGCACGATCAGGGTCAGCGGCAGGCCGACGCGCAGGAAATCCTTGCCGCGATAGCCACCGGGGCCGGTGACCATCATCAGCGCCGGGTGACCGGAGCTGAGCAGGAAGGTGTTGGACGAAGACACGGCTACGATCAGCGCATAAGCCGATGGGTTGCCTCCCGTGGCAACCGCCACGCTGATCGCGATCGGCACCATCATCACGGTGGCGCCGACGTTGGACATCACTTGCGAGAACAGCAGCGTGAGTATCGCCAGCGAGGCTTGCAGCACCCAGTGCGAGCTACTGCCCATGTGTTGGAGTACCTGTTGGGCGATCCACGCGGCGGTGCCGGTGGCATCCATCGACCAGCCCAGCGGAATCAGGCAGGCGGTGACGAAGATCGTCTTCCAGTTGATCGCCCGGTAAGCCTCGTCCATGTTCAGCACGCCAGTCAGCAGCATGCCGATCGCGCCGGTCATCATCGCTACGGACAGGTCGAGATGAGTAAACAGCGCCAGGCATTTTGCCAGCACGAAGAAGCCCACCGCTTGCCAGATCTTGCCCGGGCGTTGTTCCTGTTTGGGAATATCGGTGACGACAACCAGGTCCTTGTCTTCCGCCGCCAGTGACAGATCGCGCCAGTTGCTGTGCAGCACCATCGTGTCGCCGGCGCGCAGGGTGACCGCGCGCACGTCGTCGCGAAACACCTGCTCGCCGCGGGTGATCGCCAGCACCGAGATGCCAAAACGCTTGCGCAGGCGCAGGTCGCCCACGGTCTGCTTGATGAAACGCGAGACCGGCGGAATCACCACTTCGGAAATGCCGGCGCGAGTTGGATTGAACAATTCGCCGAGCTGGCGCATGTGGGTCGACAGCCGGCACAACTGATTGTTCGCGAACCGGCTCAGTTGCTCGCGCGGACCCAGCACGCCCAGCACGGATCCGACCCAGATGACGTGATCGGCCGGCGGAGCCATGCGCGCTTCGTTGCCGCTCTTGATCGCCAGGATCAGTGGCGCGTCGTACAACTGTTCCACTTCGCCGATGCTCATGCCGACCAGTGGGCTTTCCGCGGTGACGGTGAGTTCGGCGGTTTCGCCGCCAATGCCGTAGGTCTCGGCGAAGTAACTCTCGGTGCGGCCGGGGGTGACTTTCAGCCGTTCGTCCTCGTGCCCCGGCAATAGCTTGCGGCCGAAGAAATAGAAATACAGCACGCCGACCAGCGACAGCGCCAGGCCCACCGGGGTCACGCTGAACAGGCCGAACTTCGGGATCGTGTGCGCACCTGGCAGCAGGTTGGCGTTCGCGCTGGCGATCAGGTCGTTCAGCACGATCAGCGGCGAGTTCGCGATCAGCGTGGTGTTGGTCGCAGTGAGGATGCAGAACGCCATCGGCAGCAGCAATCGCGAAATCGGCACGCCGGTGCGCGCGGACAAGCGGCTGCTGACCGGGATCATCAGCGCCGCCAGTGCCTGGCTGGGAATCACCGCGCTGAACAGGCTGGCGACCAGATTGATCACCAGGCCAAGGCGCGACTCCACGCCACGCGCCATGCGCATCACGAAACGTGCGGTGAGGTTGAGGACACCGGCGCGGTCCAGCCCCTCGCCCATGATCATGATCGCGATGATCGCGATCACCGCGTTGCCGGCGAAGCCGTTGAATACGCGATCGGATGGAATCAGCCCGGTCAGGCCGATCGCCACCACCACCAGCAACGCCACCATGTCGGCACGGATCCACTCCAGCACCAGCATCAGCATGGTGAAGCCCACCAGCCCGAGTACCATGATCATTTCGGGGGTGAGCGAGAGTCCCACTAGCGCGCGTCCCGGAAGGGCGGCTGGCAACGGTAGATACGGCGGGGCAGTGGAAGCTTCACGCTGCGTCGATTCGTCCCTGGGTGGATCACCCAAGTATAAGCGGGCGAGCAGCGCTGCTGGTGAATCGGAGCAGCATGGGATTGCGCGCGCCGCACGCAAGGAGCGCCGGGTTTCGGGAGCTGCTCAGGATTTGCGGTAGAGCAGATCCCAGACACCGTGGCCGAGTTTCAGGCCGCGCCGTTCAAAGTGGGTTTCGATGCGCCATTCGGGCTTCTCGGCGTACTGGCCGGAACCGAGTTGATTGCGCCAGCCGGGCGCCGCCTCCATGACCTCGAGCATGTGCTCGGCGTAGGCCTGCCAGTCGGTGGCCAGATGCAGCAGGCCGTTCGGTGCCATGCGCGAGGCGAGCAAGGCAACGAACTCGGGCTGGATCAGTCGGCGCTTGTTGTGGCGTTTCTTGTGCCAGGGATCGGGGAACCAGATGCGCGCCTCGGCCAGCGTGCCGGGCGCGATCTCGTGCTGCAGCACCTCCACGGCATCGTGCCGGTACAGCCGCACATTGTTCGCCTCGCGCGCGGCCAGCGCGTTCATCAGTCGGCCGACGCCGGGGCCGTGCACCTCGACACCGATGAAGTCGCGTGCCTGATCATGCTCACTGGCCCAGGCGAGGGCTTCACCGTTGCCGAAACCGATCTCCAGCACCAGCGGCGCCTGGCGGCCGAAGCTCGTGGTGAAGTCATGCGCGGAGCCGTCGCCGCGATAGTCGATGCCGTAGCGCGCCCAGTGTTCATCGAACGCACGCTGCTGCGCGGGTGTCATGCGCCCTTCGCGCAGCACGAAGCTGCGGATGCGGCGCATGTATTCCGGAGCGCTGGTGTGGCCGTCGTGCTCGTTGTCGGGTGTGTCGGTCATGGAAATCCTGGAGCTTCGGGCTCCATGTCTTGCTTGGTTTTGCTCCTCCCTCTTCTTCCGGGCAAGCAGGGGGGGAGTAGCGAGCAAGCCATCGTGCCGTCAACCGTGATGAAGTGCCGGCGTGTTGGTTTTGCTTTGCTCTTTCCGCGAGCAGGAGAGTACGAAGTGACTCAGCCGATGGTGCCGTCAATCGGTGATGAAGCGGAGGCATAGCGCTTGCGCGGAATCCGGCCGGCACGGAACGCGGCGCGTCCGGCCTGGATCGCCAGTTTCATCGCATGCGCCATAAGCACCGGATCTTTCGCGCCAGCAATCGCTGTATTCATCAGCACGCCGTCGCAGCCCAGTTCCATGGCGATCGCTGCATCGGAGGCCGTGCCGACGCCAGCGTCGACGATGATCGGCACCTTCGCGTTCTCGATGATCTCAAGCAGGTTGTAACGATTCTGGATGCCGAGACCGGAGCCAATCGGCGCGGCCAGCGGCATCACGGCGACGCAGCCGATGTCTTCGAGGCGCTTGGCCAGGATCGGGTCATCGCTGGTGTAGACCATCACATCGAAACCGTCGGCAACCAGAATTTCGGCGGCCTTGAGCGTTTCCACCACGTCGGGAAACAGCGTGCGCTGGTCACCCAGCACCTCGAGTTTTACCAGCTTGTGGCCGTCGAGCAGTTCGCGCGCCAGCTTGCAGGTGCGCACCGCATCGGCCGCGTTGTAGCAACCGGCGGTGTTCGGCAACAGGGTGAATTCCTGCGGCGGCAGCGCATCGAGCAGGCTGGGCTGGCCGGCGTCCTGGCCGACGTTCACGCGACGGATCGCCACCGTGACGATCTCTGCACCGGCTGCCTGCGAGGCACGGCGGGTTTCGTCGAAATCCTTGTACTTGCCCGTGCCTGTGAGCAGGCGGGAACCGTAGCTCTTGCCGGCAATGATCAGTGGATCGGCGGAATCGTAGGTCTTGATATTCATGTTGTGGTTTGCCAATTCGAGCAATGCGACGCGGCTGATCAGCCGCCGCCGATCGCGTGGACGATTTCGATCTGATCGCCATCGACGAGGGTGCGGGTGGCGTGCTGGCTGCGCGGGACGATCTCCCGGTTTACTTCCACTGCAACACGCCGTCCGGCGTAGCCGGCTTCGTCGAGCAGCTGGGCGACCGTGGTATGCGGGTTGCAGTCCAGTGGACTGCCGTTGAGCGTGATAGGCATCCACGCATTCTAGCCGGATTGCGTCGCGCGCTCCGACGGGTGGCGTCGCAACGGTTTTCCTCGGTCAGGTGGTTTTTGATTGCCTGGGGAGACCGAATCCATCCGTTTCCCTGCAGCGAGCAGGGCTGGTTTCCGTCGGGTGCTTCAATCTCGGAGCTCGATGATTCTGCGCCGGTGAGTTGGCACTCCGCCGGATTGAAAGGCTTCGGGTCCGTTCGGTCCGGGCCAGCTGGCCGTTCAGGGTAAGAAAGTCGAAGTCGTCGCGACCGGCAAGGCGAGTGCTGCTGCGGCCCGAGCTGGAATTCGGACGCGGCCGCAGGCCTCCCTGGACAGCCTTCGGGGCGCTCGACAGTTCCCACCGCGCGAGTCCCGGGTTACCATCCGCCGGCCAAGCGGGTGTAGCTCAATGGTAGAGCTGTAGCTTCCCAAGCTACTGACGAGGGTTCGATTCCCTTCACCCGCTCCACTCCCTCGATCCCCACCGAGCAATTTCGAATTCCCATGGCGGATCTGATCAAAGTGGACCTGATCAAGGCGGATCTGGTCAACGCTAGTCTGATCACGTTGGGCTGGCGTGAACGGCTCTCATTGCCGCAGCTCGGCATCAGCATGCTCAAGGCCAAACTGGATACCGGCGCGCGCAGCAGTTCGCTGCATGTCGACACGCTCGAAAGTTTTCAGCGGGACGGTATCACCTGGCTGCGCTTCACCATGCATACCAGTCGGCGTCAGCCGGCGGACGTATGTTGCGAAGTGCCCGCGCTGGATCGGCGCACGGTGACGGATACCGGAGGCCGGCGCACCGAGCGCTGGTTTATCCGTAGTGAGCTGGAACTGGCCGGACAGTGTTTCAGCGTCGACATCAATTTGACTGATCGTCGGCATATGCTGTTTCCACTATTGCTTGGCCGCAGCGCCCTGAACGGCCGCTTTTCGGTTGACCCCTCACTTTCCTATACCCAGTCGCGGCCGCACCTGATGGCCACCGACCATTGATGATGGCCCCCGTATGAAAATTGCGATCCTGTCGCGCAATACGCGTCTGTATTCCACCAAGCGGCTGGTCGATGCGGGTCGCGAACGTGGTCACGTGGTACGCGTGCTCGATCCCTTGCGCTGCTATGTGCGCATCGCGCCGGGCGCCGTGGCGATCCGTTACAAGGGTAAGGAAGTGCGTGACATCGATTGCGTGATACCGCGCATCGGCACCTCCAGCACGTTCTACGGCACTGCTGTGCTGCGCCAGCTGGAAATGATGGGCGTGTACACCCCCAATCCGTCGGACGCCGTATTGCGGGCGCGCGACAAACTGCGCTGTCTGCAGATTCTCGCTGCGCAGGGGATCGATATGCCGGTCACGGTGTTTGGCGACAACCCGGATGACACGGCCGACGTGCTGGCCTTGCTCGGTGACCCGCCGCATGTGATCAAACTCAACGAAGGCAGCCAGGGCACCGGCGTGGTGCTGGCGGAGAAACGCAGCGCATCGCAAAGCGTGATCGAGGCGTTCCGTGGGTTGTACGCGAACTTCCTGGTGCAGGAGTTCATCGCCGAGGCGAAGGGAAGCGACCTGCGCTGCTTCGTGGTCGGCAAGAAAGTGGTGGCCGCGATGCAACGCGACGCCAGCCCGGGCGAATTCCGCGCCAATTTGCACCGCGGTGGTACCGCCGTGGCGGCGACGTTGAGCGCGGAAGAAAAGCGCATTGCCGTGCGCGCGGCCGGTGCGCTTGGACTGGGCATCGCCGGCGTCGATCTGTTGCGCTCCAATCGCGGACCGTTGCTGCTCGAAGTGAATGCTTCGCCCGGCCTGGAAGGTATCGAAGAGGCCACCGGTATCGATGTGGCCGGCGCCATCATTGATCTGTTGCAGACCCAGGCGAGCGAGTCGCCGGTGGGCGTGCGGCCGCGTCGCGCCGCCCTACGAAAGGCGTAGTACGAATGCGATCCTGACCCATTGTGACGATCAACGTCTGGTGTGCGAGCACGATGCGCCACCGGGGTCACACATTCCCCGCGCGACGTGCCACACCTACGGCGAAATTCAGCGGAAGCAGCGCGAAACCCAGCGCCACATGCAAACGTTTCAACAAATGCCCCAGTTCAAGAGCGACGGTTGAGCACGGCTTGCCACCTGATGGTCGGCGAGGCGGGTTCCAACGTATAGGGGGTGAGATGACAAGCCGCCCATGGGGTTCGTTGCAGTCCGTCGGGGAGCAGCGGGGGAGGCTGCGTCAATGCGGTAGGGGGCGCTGGCATGGCGTTGGCAACGCCGTATATGCTGCTGATGCGTTGTTGCCCTGGCTGATCGCCCGGAGCCCGTCTGGCTACGAAGAAGATAGTACGAACATCTTCGTTGACAGCGTCGCGGCGACTGTTTTACGATCGGGCGCAGGTAGATCAAGCGTCCGGTTCCCCGCGTCGGGGTGCGGCTTGGTCGGGGGTAGTTGAGCATGAAATTGAAGACTTGGCTGGTGGGCGTAGCCGTGGGTGCCGCGGTGTTGCAGGTGGGGATTGTTCAGGCGAAGACTGACGTGGTCGTCAAGGCGGAAAACAAGGACGACTTTACGGCGGTGGTCGCCGCCATACATCAGCAGATGCAGCCCGGCGGCCATTATGAGTTCACCAGCAAAAAGGACCGGGCAGCCGTCGACACGCAATTCGGCGAGATGCAGTCATTGTTCGACAAGTACGGCACCGTCGATCAGATGGATCAGGCCTCGAAGGTTCAGCTGTTCAATGATCAGCAGGCCGTCAACGCGATCCTGACCCACAATAGTAGCGATCGCCTGGTATGCGAGCACATCGCGCCGCTCGGATCGAACATTCCCAAGACCGTCTGCAAGACGTACGGTGAAATTCAGCGGGAGCAGCGGGATAGCCAGCACTACATGCAGAACTTCCAACAGGTGCCTCAATTCAAGAGCGGCGGTTGAGCGGCATTTGCAAGTGATGGCCGACGAAGCAGGCTCTGCCCTCTTTAACCAAGTGGGAGTGACATGAAAGCACAAGCGTCTGGTGTACCTAGGCCTACCGAAGCGGAGCTTGAGATCCTGCACATACTGTGGGCGCGAGATGCCTGTACGGTGCGGGAAGTGCACGATGTGCTGTCGGTCGATGAGACCAGCGGTTACACCACGGCGCTGAAGTTGTTGCAGGTGATGCATGCCAAGGGACTGGTCGAACGCGATGACACGCAGCGCGCCCATGTATACCGTGCGACGGTCAGCAAAGAGCGGACCCAGAAGCGGTTCCTGCTGGACATCGTGCAGCGTGTGTTCGAAGGTTCGTCTTCGCAGCTGGTGCTGCATGCGCTGGGCAGCCAGCGTGCCAGCCGCGAAGAGTTACGCGCGATCCGCAGCCTGTTGAACAAACTCGACAAGGACGCGCCGTGATGGACGCACTGCCGTTGATCCTTGCCAGCGCACACCTGATCGGCTGGACACTCGTGCATTTTGTCTGGCAGGGCGTCCTGCTGGGTCTGGTGTATGCGGCGGTGCGGGCCGTGTTGCCGCGCGGCGAGGCGCGCTATCGGTTCGGCATGGCCATGCTGATAGCGCTCGCCTTGTGTCCCTTGCTGACGGTGTGGCGAATGCTGGAAGCGCCTTCGTCGGTGCTCCGGACAGCTGGCGCGATGGTGAGCTCGACCGCCATCGGCGACGGCGCGACGGGCAGTGCATGGACATGGGATAGCGGGCTCGATGCCGCCTTGCCCTGGATTGTGCTCGCGTGGTCTTTGGGCGTGCTGGTGCTGTCGTTGCGTGCGTGGCAGCAATGGCGCGGACTGAAGGCGCTGGTGAAGATGGCCGAGCAGTTGCCTATGTGGCAGTTGCGGGTCAACGATATGGCGGAACGGTTCGGTCTGCGTCGACGTGTGACGGTGCTGTGCAGCAAGGTCATCGCAACGCCAGCCCTGGTGGGCTGGATGCGGCCGGTGATCCTGTTGCCGATGGCGGTGGCGTGCAGTTTTCCGGTGGCGCAGGTCGAGTTGATCCTTGCTCACGAGTTGGCGCATTTGCGTCGATGGGATCCACTCGCCAATCTATTTCAGGTCGCGCTCGAAACCGTGTATTTCTATCATCCCGTGGTGCACTGGATTTCGCGCGACGTGCGCAACGAACGCGAAATCTGCAGCGATGAGCTGGCCATTTCAATCAGCGGTGGCGACCGGCACGAGTTTGTGGCGGCATTGGCCGAGCTGGGTGAATTGCGTGAGCGACATGGCTCGCTGCTGCTTGCCGCCAGTGGCGGCGTCTTGCTCGATCGTGTGCAGCATATGGTGGTGCCGATGCAGGAAGCTACCCGCGCACGCACGCCAGCCCGTTTTGTCGCGGTGCTGCTCGGAGCAGTCCTGGTGTCACTGACGCTGCGGCTTGAGTGGAAGCAGGACCAGCTGCAGCGCAACCTGACCGATTCCATCATGCAACTGCAGTCGATGATCGCGCCGTCATGGTTGCCGTTGGCCCAGTTGCACGTGGCGTGGCATCTGTCTGATCTGGCGCCGAGCCATGCCGTGCTGGCGCGACCGCTGGTGGACACCCCGCCCGTGGTCGCCGCGCCAAGTCCGCTCGCATCACCAAGTGCCACGACGCTCGCGATACTGCCGCATCCAGCGCCGTTGCTGGTTTCCGACTTGCTGCCAGCCCATGGCGTGTCACTTGCGCGCCTTGCCGAACCGGTAGCTCCGCTCGCTTCGTCCGTGCCGTCGATGCCGATGCCCGTACGCATGCGCCAGCCGGTCTATCCGCAGAATGCGCTGGCGCGAGGCATCGAAGGGCAGGTTGTGGTCGAGTTCGGTCTGGCTATCGATGGCAGCCTGCGGGATTTGCGCGTGATCAGCGCGCAGCCTGCGGACGTGTTCGATCAGGCGGCCATACAGGCGATGCGTGGCTGGAAATATGCGTTGCCGACGGATGTGCTCACACAGCGGCGATACCGCCAGACCCTGGTGTTCACATTGAATGCGGCGAAGAGCGGTACCCCATCAAGCACCCAGGCTGGCGACGAGGTTCAGGCGCGCGTCGGCTGCCGGGTCGCTACCGGGACGTTGATTTGTCGCCTTCCTGGCGATACCGATTCGCATGCGGCCGGAGCGGATGAGCAGTAGTGAGTTGCGGCGCATAAGGTTGAGGCATGCTGCTGATCACGGGAGCTTGCTTAACGGTGGCACGGGTATCGGTTAACCACACCGTAACCCGGGACACCCTATAAAGCATGCACTGTCTGTCTGCCTGACACTCCAGCCGCCTAGGTTCGAGCGACGGTAGATGATGGTATCGGGGCTGTAGCTTGGGTCCAGGTGTGGCGACGGCGAGTCGCGCATCTGGGCCTTTTTCTTGCCTGCGTGATTGTTGTGTTCAGTTTCGCGCGGCGATCGGGCGCGCTTCCCCCCAACAAGCTTGTTAAGCTTGTTAAGCTTGTAACCCCAGCCGTTCCATGTCCGGCTGCGCAGGAGTGACACATGCGCGTTCTGGTAATCGAAGACAACAGCGATATCGCGACCAACATCGGCGATTATCTGGAAGACCGCGGCAACGTGGTCGATTTTGCGGGCGATGGCGTCACCGGCCTGCATCTGGCGGTGGTGCATGATTTCGACGTGATTGTGCTGGACCTCACCCTGCCCGGCATGGACGGTCTGGAAGTGGCGCGCAAGTTGCGTCACGAGGCGCACAAGCAGACGCCGATTCTGATGCTCACCGCGCGCGATGCGCTGGAGCAGAAGTTGACCGGTTTCGAATCCGGCGCCGACGACTACATGACCAAGCCGTTCGCGCTGCAGGAACTCGCCGCGCGGCTGGAAGTGCTGGCACGCCGTGGCAAGGGTCCGCAGAGCCGCGTGCTGAAAGTGGCCGATCTCACGTTCAACCTCGACACGCTGACCGTGAATCGCGAGGGCAAGTCGATCCAGTTGAATCCGATCGGACTGAAATTGCTCCAGGCGCTAATGGAAGCGAGCCCGTCGGTAGTCACCCGTCAGGATCTGGAACAACGTGTATGGGGCGAAGAGCTGCCGGACAGCGATTCGCTGCGCGTGCACATCCACGGTTTGCGTGCGGCAATCGACAAGCCGTTCGAGAAGCCGCTGATCCACACGCGGCACGGCATTGGCTATCGGATGGTCGAGCCGGATGCAGTCCAGGCGTAAGCTTCGCTTTCGATTGATCGTCTCCTTCGCGCTGTTCGGCTTTGGCCTCAGCGCGTTGTTTGCTGTGGCCGCGCTTTATGAGCGTGCCAAGGTTGAAGATCAACTGGTGGTGTCCTCATTGCAGCAGGATGCGGACAGCTACGTTCAGCAAATGCACGAATCGCCGGGTCAGCCGTTCTATTCCAAGCTGATGACGGGTTGGGGCTGGAGCGATCGCACGATCTACAAGGCACCTCTTTCCTGGCAGGAATTGCCCGTCGGCGTGCATGACCTCTATGAGGCTGATGACGGCGGACAGAAGCACTACAAGCTCGCCGTCAGCCGCAAGTACGGCCTGATCGCGTTCGTCAAATACGACGTCAGCCGGGATGACCTCGGTAAGCAGCAGTTGCTGATCAGTGTGATTGGCGCCGTGTTCCTGTTTGGACTGCTCTCGTTGGCGCTTGGAGTCTGGCTTTCACGCAAGGTGCTCAAGCCAGTCAGTGATCTGGCCAACCGTCTGCGCGACTTTCGCAAGAACGGCAAGGCCGAGCCGCTGGCGCCGCATTTCGCTGACGATGAAGTGGGCGAGCTGGCCCATGCGCTGGACGAATATTCGGAGCGGCTTACCGAAATGGTCGAGCGCGATCGCGAATTCAATTCCGACGTCAGCCACGAATTGCGCACGCCGTTGGCGGTGATCGCCAGCACCACGGAATTGCTGCAGGGTTCGCCCGACCTGACGGAAAAACTGAGCGAGCGCCTGAAACGCATCGAGCGCGCTTCGCGCCAGGCGACCGAACTGATCGAAGCCTTGTTGCTGCTGTCGCGTGCCGAGCGACGCGGGCCGACGCGTGGCGAAACCACCGAGGTCGGCAAGGTCGCCGCCGACGTGATCGAAAGCCAGCGCCCGCAGATGCGCGGCAAGCCGCTGACCATCGACCTGGTCGTCAACGAGGCGGTCAACGTCAACGCCCCGGCTTCAGTATTGTCGGTGGCACTGACCAACCTGATCGGCAACGCGATCAAGTACACGCTCGAAGGCAGTGTGCTGGTCGAAGTAGGGCAGGGTCGCATCGAAGTGATCGACACCGGCCCTGGCATCAAGCCGGAAGATGCCGAGCGATTGTTCCAGCGTGGCGTGCGCGGTGAAGGTGCTGGCGGCAGCGGCGCGGGCCTGGGCCTGGCGATCGTGCGCCGGCTATGCGAGCTCTATGGCTGGGACGTGTCGATGCGTCCGCGCGCCGATGCCAACGGCGCGATCGCGAGCATCGTGTTTAGTTAAGCAGGGGCGAGGGACGAGTAGCGGGGGCGATTGCGACAAGCCTTCTGTGCGGCCGAACACGGCGCTCTCGCTACCAGCTACTCGTCCCCCGTCCCTCGCGAATCAGACCGTTTCGAGCCAGCCCCACTGATCGTTGGTCTTGCCGGTGAACAGGCCGAAGAACAACTCCTGCAGGCGGCGGGTGACCTGGCCGGCCTTGCCTGCGCCGACCTGTTTGCCGTCGACCGAACGGATCGGCGTGATTTCGGCGGCCGTACCGCACATCAGCAGCTCGTCGGCGAGGTACAGGTATTCGCGGGGAATATCGCGTTCGACCACTTCGATGCCATCTTCGCGGGCCAGCGTCTTCAACGTATCGCGCGTGATGCCGGCGAGGATCGAGGCACTGGCGGGGGTGGTATGCAATACGCCGTCGAACACCAGGAACAGGTTCTCGCCCGCGCCTTCGCTGAGCAGGCCGGTGGAGGCCAGCGCGATGCCTTCGCCGAAGCCGAGTCGGCGCGCTTCACGCGCGATCAGCTGGCCGGACAAGTAGTTGCCGCCGGCCTTGGCGCCTGCCGGAATCGTGTTCGGCGCGAACCGCTGCCAGCTGGAGACACACGCGTCGATGCCGTTTTCCAGTGCCTCGGCACCGAGGTACGGCCCCATCGGCCATGCGGCCACCGCGATATCGATCGGCGTTTCGGCGGACAGGCCGAAACCACCCAGTCCGCGATACGCGACCGGGCGCAGGTACGCTGCACCGAGGCCGTTCTTCTTGATCACCGCGCGGCAGGCCGCGGCGAGCTCATCGGCGGAATACGGCAGCACCATGTCGTAGATTTTCGCCGACTGATACAGCCGATGCAGGTGGTCGGTAAGCCGAAAAATGGCCGCACCGTCGGGTGTGGCATAGCTGCGGATACCTTCGAACACCGACGAGCCGTAATGCAGCGCATGCGACATGACATGGGTGGTCGCTTCCTGCCAAGGCTTGATGCTGCCGTTCTGCCAGATCCACTCGGGGTATTGCTGCGCCATGACGGTTCTCCAATGGGGACCGCTCATGATAGCTGTTAGGGCGTCGTGTGGCTGGCGTGACGTCGTCAGTCGGTATTGCGCAACCACAGGCAACCGGCATGCCGCACGATGCCGAAACGCAGCTCATGTGGGCTGCCGCTGCCGTCAGTGCCGGCCGTATGCAGCACCAGCTGATCGCTGGCTGGCGGCGAGGCGGGTGGTGTAGTTGGGGCGTAGGGATCGGCGCTGCTGCTATCCGCCGCTGGCGGCGAATCGCGCGAGGGGCTGAGATCCAGCAACGGCCGTTGCATCAGTGCGCTCAGCGAGCGGATATCGGCGACGGCGGCGCCGTGCCCATAGCCGTTCCACAGCATCAGGCCGGCCAGCCGGTTGGCGTCGTGGTTGGCAAACGCGTCGATCACGCTTTGCCGCAATGCGTCTATCGTCGCCGCGCACAGGGTCGTCGGCGGTGGTTCGAGCGGGTGGCTGCTCTCACTCGGCTTGGCCGCGGGATCGACCGAGGTGGCCTGAAGTGCGGTGCAGGGCTGGTCGGTGAATACCGGACTGCCATTGGCGCCGACACAATGCTGGATCGGGTTCTGCGCCACGGCAGGCGCAGCCCAGATGAGCAGAGTGAACCACAGCAGGGCAGATAGCAGGCGCATCACACCAGCATACCTGCGCCCGGGGTCAGCTCAGCTGCTCCAGTACCGACTGGGTCGCCTTGGCGCGATTGAGCGTGTAGAAGTGCAGCCCCGGCGCGCCGCCCTGCAGCAGGCGACGGCACAATTGCGCCACCACCTCGGCGCCCAGCCCGCGGACCGACTCGGCATCGTCGCCGTGCGCCTGCATCCGCTTGGCGATCCAGCGCGGAATCTCTGCGCCGCACATGTCGGAAAAGCGTTTCAGCTGGCTGTAATTCGCGATCGGCATGATGCCCGGCACGATCGGCACGGTCACGCCCAGCCGGCGCACGTCATCGACAAAACGGAAATAGGCGTCGGGATTGAAGAAATACTGGGTGATCGCGCCGTTCGCGCCGGCATCGATCTTCGCCTTGAAATGGTGCAGGTCGGCCAACGCATCGTCTGCCTGCGGATGGATTTCCGGATACGCCGCCACTTCGATGTGGAAGTACTCGCCGCTGTGCTCGCGGATGAAGCTCACCAGCTCGGCGGCGTAGCGAAAATCACCCGGCGTGGCCATGCCCGAGGGCAGGTCACCGCGCAACGCCACGATGCGTCGATAGCCGGCCTCCCGGTAGCTGTCCAGCAGCGCACCCAGCTCGGCGCGGGTGCCACCCACACAGGACAGATGCGGCGCCACGTTGAGGCCATGTTGCCGATGCAGGCGGGCCACCGTATCGCCGGTGTAGCTGAGCGTTGAGCCACCGGCACCGAACGTGACCGACGCGTACTCCGGCTTATGCGTCTTCAGCAGCTGGGCGGCACGATCGAGCTGGGCCCGCTGCTCGTCGGTCTTGGGCGGAAAGAATTCGAAGCTGATTGACGGCATCGCAAAGGTTCCAGATAAGCAGTGCAGGCAAGTATATATCTCTATTTCGCGATGGAGCGATATATGAAGATCAGATCCATAACCGTTCGCCCTGAGCGTAGGTCCGCAGGACCGAAGTCGAAGGGCTGCCCTTCGACTTCGCTGCGCTACGCTCAGGGCGAACGGAGGGATTGGGATACAACGGCGGGACAGGGATACAACGGAGGGAGTGGGGGTAGCGCAAATCAGAAAAGAAGAAGGGCGCTTGCGCGCCCTTCTGAACTACTGCACGACTGATCGGGTGATCAGTAGCGGTAATGTTCCGGCTTGTACGGACCTTCGACCGGCACGCCGAGGTAGCCGGCCTGCTCTTTGGTCAGGGTGGTCAGCTTCACGCCGATCTTGTCCAGGTGCAGGCGTGCGACTTCCTCGTCGAGCTTCTTCGGCAGGATGTAGACCTTCGGCTCGTACGTGTCCTTGTTCGCCCACAGGTCGATCTGCGCCAGCGTCTGGTTGGAGAACGAATTGGACATCACGAAGCTCGGGTGACCGGTGGCGCAACCGAGGTTCACCAGGCGGCCTTCGGCCAGCAGGAAGATCGCGCGGCCATCCGGGAACACGTACTTGTCGACCTGCGGCTTGATGTTGATCTTCTCGACGCCGGCCATTTCGTTCAGCGCATCGACCTGGATCTCGTTGTCGAAGTGGCCGATGTTGCAGACGATGGCCTGATCCTTCATCGACTTCAGATGCTCAAGCGTCAGCACGTCCTTGTTGCCGGTGGTGGTGACATAAATGTCGCCACGGCCCAGCGTGCTTTCGACGGTGTTGACTTCGAACCCTTCCATCGCCGCCTGCAAGGCGTTGATCGGATCGATTTCGGTGACCACCACGCGCGAACCGTACGCACGCAGCGAGTGCGCGCAACCCTTGCCAACGTCGCCATAACCGCAGACCACGGCGACCTTGCCGGCCAGCATCACGTCCATCGCGCGCTTCAGGCCATCGGCCAGGGACTCGCGGCAGCCGTAAAGGTTGTCGAACTTGCTCTTGGTGACCGAGTCGTTGACGTTGATCGCCGGGATCAGCAACGAGCCGGCTTCGGCCAGCTGGTACAGGCGATGCACGCCGGTGGTGGTTTCTTCGGAAACGCCCTTCCAGTCGCGAACCACGGTGTGCCAGAAGTTCGGGCGCTCGGTATGCACGCGCTTCAACAGGTTCTTGATGACCTGTTCCTCATGCGAGGAGGCCTTTTCGTCGACCCACTTGGAGCCTTTCTCCAGCTCGTAGCCCTTGTGGATCAGCAGGGTGACATCGCCGCCATCATCGACGACCAATTCCGGGCCGAGGTATTTGTCGGCGCCCTTGCCGGGGAAGGTCAGCGCGTCGAGCGTGCAGTCCCAGTATTCCTCCAGCGTCTCGCCTTTCCATGCGAACACCGGCGTGCCGGTCTTGGCGATCGCGGCGGCAGCATGGTCCTGGGTCGAGAAGATGTTGCACGAGGCCCAGCGCACGTCGGCGCCGATGTCCTTCAGCGTTTCGATCAGCACGGCGGTCTGGATCGTCATGTGCAGCGAACCGGTCACGCGCACACCCTTAAGCGGCAACGTGGCGGCGTGCTTCTTGCGGATCGACATCAGGCCCGGCATCTCGTGTTCGGCGATGTCCAGCTCCTTGCGGCCCCAATCGGCGAGCGAGAGGTCGGCAACCTTGTAATCGTGGGTCATTTCTTTGGTAACGGCGTTCATGGATGTCTCCGGTTAGTGCGAATCGCTTCGCGTCAATCAACCGGGCGCCGTTGTGGAACGTGCCGCGCCGAGCCTGGCCGTCTCGTGAAAGTCTGCGGGGTAGGCAGGCTGTTGCGGATGGACCCGCATTCACGAACGGTCGCAGCGCCCCTCGGCGGGCAGTACAAGCCCCCAATTATAGCGGCAGTCGGGCGGGGATGCCTCCTGCGCTCTGATTCGGTAGTCTGGCCGTTCACCTTGCGCTGGAGTCACACGTGGAAGAAAGCCGCGAATCCGAATTCCTGCCGCATGACGGCCCGCTGCGCGAGGATGTCAGCCGACTCGGCGCAATGGTCGGACGAATGCTGGCCGAACAAGGTGGCAAGGCTTTCTTCGGGCGGGTCGAGCAAGTGCGTATCGCAGCGATCCGGCGGCGTCGCGAAGGCGCCTCGGTGGACGAGCTGGCCGGTTCGCTGGCCGGCCTCGAGGCCGGAGATGCCGAGGCACTGGCGCGCGCATTCGCCACCTACTTCCAGGCCGTGAATACCGCCGAACGGGTGCACCGCATTCGCCGCCGCCGCGATTATCAACGCGAAGGCAGTGCGCCGCAGCCGGAGTCATTGGTCGACGTACTCGGTCGACTGAAAGCGCAGGGAGTCGGCGCGGATGAGTTGCTGGGCTGGCTGGAACAGCTGTGGATCGAGCCGGTGTTCACCGCGCATCCGACCGAGGCGGTACGCCGTTCGTTGCTGGAAAAAGAACAGGCGGTGGTGCGATCGCTGGTCGATGGATTCGATCAAAACCGCACGCCGCAGGAACGCAAGGAGGATGACGATCGTATCTTCATGGCGCTTTCCTCGGGCTGGCAGACCGCCGAGGCCTCGCCAGTTCGACCCACGGTGCAGGATGAACACCATCACGTCGGCTTCTACCTGGTCAATCCGATCTACCGCATCGTGCCTGCGTTGTATGAATCGCTCGCCTCGGCCTTGCAGGAGGTCTACGGCGTGGCAGTCTTGCTGCCGCGCCTGCTCGGCTTCGCGACCTGGGTGGGCGGCGACATGGACGGCAATCCAAACGTCGGCGCCGAGACCATCGCCGCCAGTCTGGCCACCCAGCGCGCCCATGTGATCGAGCACTACGTGGCCGACGTGGCAACGCTCGCCCGCTTGCTCAGCCAGACCGAAGGCCGCGTCGCCGTCGACGCGCGTCTGCAACAGCGACTGGACGACTACCGCGTGCGCTTTCCCGCGGCGGCGCAAAAAGTGCGGCCGCGGCACGCCGACATGCCTTATCGCAGCCTGCTTACCCTGATCGGCGGCCGGCTTGAAGCCACCCAGGACGACAATCATGTGGAAGGCTATACGTCTGTTGCCGAACTTCTGGATGACCTGCAGCTGATTGCCCGAAGCCTGGTTGACCATCACGGTCTGCATGCCGGCGCCTACGCGGTGCAGCGGTTGATTCGACGCGTGCGCACGTTCGGCTTGCATCTGGCGCGGCTGGACGTGCGGCAGGATTCACGCGTTCACGACGACGCACTGGCCGCGCTGCTGGATGATCCGGCGTGGAACGAGCATGCGGCGGATGAGCGTGCCCGGCGACTGCAGCCATACGCCAGCGGTGAGCAGGCGTTTGGCGGCAGCTCGGATGCGAATGCCGTCAGCACACGCGCGGTGTTCGACGCGCTGCACGTTGCGCACGGCCGCTATGGTTCGGGCGCGATTGGTCTGTACATCATCAGCATGGCGCGCTCGGCGGCCGATGTGCTGGCGGTGCTGGCATTGGCAAGGTACGGCGGCTTTGCGGATACGTCGCCTTTGCCCCCTCTCCCCCTCGGGGAGAGGGCTGGGGTGAGGGGGCGCGCTGGCGATAAAGCTACTTCAGAGCGAGCTTCGATCGACAGCTCGGCGAGCACCCGCCCCTCACCTCAATCCTCTCCCCACGGGGGAGAGGAGGCCAATGCGGTGGGCGTTGTCCCGCTCAACATCGCTCCACTGTTCGAGACGGTTGACGACCTGAAGAACGCGCCGGCCACGTTGCGTGCGCTACTCGCTGATCCGGTCTATCGTCAGCATCTGGCCGCACGCGGCGATCAGCAGTGGGTGATGCTTGGCTATTCGGACAGCGGCAAGGATGGCGGCACACTCGCCTCGCGCTGGGGTCTGCAGCGCGCGCAAGTGGAGTTGCTGCAAGTGGCGAATGCCGCCGGCATCCGGCTCGCGTTCTTCCATGGCCGCGGTGGTTCGGCCAGTCGCGGCGGTGCGCGCATCACGCCGGCCTTGATGTCGTCACCACGCGGTGCCGTCGCAGGCGTGCTGCGGGTGACCGAGCAGGGCGAGGTGATCCATCGCAAGTACGGTATCCGTGCGTTGGCGCTACGCAATCTTGAGCAAACCGTCGGCGCCGTACTTCGCGCTTCATTGCGTCCGCGTGAGACGGAACCGCGCGAGGAGCGCTGGCGCGAACAAATGGACAAGTTGTCGACGAAGAGTCGGCAGGCCTACCGCGCGTTTGTAGAGCGCGAACACTTCGTCGACTATTTCCGGCACGCCACGCCGATCGACGTGATTGAGCGGATGACGCTCGGCTCGCGTCCGGCCAGCCGGCGCAGCATGCGCGGCGTGCAGGATCTGCGGGCGATTCCATGGGTGTTCGCGTGGACCCAGTGCCGTTCGATCATTACCGGATGGTACGGATTGGGCACGGCGCTGGAGCAGGGGGTTGCCGAGTTCGGCGAAGCTGGACTGGCCGAGATGGCGCGTGATTGGCCGTTCTTCAGCAATCTGCTGGATGACGTGGAAATGGTGCTGGCCAAGTGCGACCTGGATATCGCCGAGGCGTTCTCGAAACTTTCCGGCCCGCTGCATGAGGAATTCTTCGGCCTGATACGCAGCGAGTTTGAACGCACCCAGCGCTGGCTGCTCAAGCTCAAGGGCAGCGACGCGCTGCTGCAGGGCGATCCACGTCTCGCCGCCTCGATCCGTCTGCGCAACCCCTACGTCGATCCGATGAGCCTGCTGCAGGTCGATCTGCTGCAGCGCTGGCGTGACGGCGATGGAAAAGACGATGCGCTGTTGCAGGCGCTGGTCGCCTGCGTCAACGGCGTATCACAGGGTTTGCAAAACACCGGCTGATGGCTCGGACTGGTCGTGGCACTATCGCGAAAGTCCGTTACTCGAATCAGGGAAGCAACGAAATGGAAGCAATCCGGAAAGCGGCTCTGGCAACGTTGTTCATACTGGGCACCATCAGTGTCGTGGGATCGGCAATGGCTGCTGAGGGTAAGCCACAGAATCCTCAGACACAGGGCGACCCGGCCCAAAGCAGCCCGGCATCAAGCGGGCCGGACATCACGGCCGCAAGACACTTCCTGGAGAGCCTTTACGCCAACTACCGAGTTGATGGCGAAGGCGTCCCCAATCAGACGGTGAAGGACGTCGACGTCTATGATCCGTCGTTTCTGGTGTTGATGCATGCCAATCAGCAGGCTGCCGGGGATGGGGAGGTCGGATACCTCGATGGAGATCCCCTGTGCGACTGCCAGGATTTCGACATCCGCGCGGTGAAGTTCGACTTCAAAGCTGTCGGCAAAAGCCAACTCGTTGCGACGGTGATGTTTCACAACCTGGATCGGGATACCACGTTGCGTCTGGCACTTCGTTTCACTTCACGCGGCTGGCGTGTCGCCGATGTGATTTCAGCGAGCGACGGCAGCCTGCGTGCGGGTCTTCAGAAAAGCACGCTCGAGTTGAAGCGAAACGGCGCTGCGCACTGAGCGCGTGGCCGTGCGTGGAATCTTTTTTGACAAACTCAACCAGCGCCAATGACCCCAACCTACGTTCTCCATGCGTAACAGCGGGCTCTTGTGGGAGCGACTTCAGTCGCGATGCTTTTCTACCCTCTCAAGAGCATCGCGACTGAAGTCGCTCCCCACAACTGCAACAGCCGGCAAGCGTCGGACGTTACGAAGCATCCAGTGCTGACCAGCGTGCGTAGGCTGCATCCAGCTCGGTCTGCAGTTTCGCCACCGCTTCGTTTGCTTTCGTGATCGTGGCGCTGTCCTGCTTGAAGAAATCCGCCGTCGTCATCGCCTCGCCATGCGCGGCGATCGCGGTTTCCAGTTCTTCAATGCGTGCAGGCAGCAGATCCAGTTCGCGCTGATCCTTGAAGCTCAATTTCCGCTTTGACGTCGCGGCGGCTGCAGGTGTGGCTTCGTCGCGAGTCAGTCCCGGCTTGGCCGCTGCCGCAGCAACCGCGCTTGCAGCCGCCGGCCGCTGGCGCAGCCAGTCGGTGTAGCCCCCGACGTATTCGCCGATCTGGCCATTGCCTTCCAGTACCAGCGTGCTGGACACCACGTTGTCGAGGAACGCGCGATCGTGTGAGACCAACAGCAGGGTGCCCTGGTAATCAGTCAGCAATTCTTCCAGCAGTTCGAGTGTCTCGACGTCCAGATCGTTGGTCGGCTCATCCATCACCAGCAGGTTGGATGGCTGGGCAAATAGCTTTGCCAGCAGCAACCGGTTGCGCTCGCCGCCGGACAACCGGGTGATCGGTGCGCGGGCGCGCTCGGGCGAAAACAGGAAATCCTGCAGATATCCGACGATGTGTTTGCGCTGGCCATTGAGTTCGATGAACTCGCGGCCCTCGGCCACGTTGTCGAGCGCATTGAGCTGGTTGTTGAGCTGCAGGCGATGCTGATCGAAGTAAGCGACCTGGATGCTGGTGCCCATTTCCGATTCGCCACGCTGTGGCTTCAATTCGCCCAGCATGATCTTCAACAGCGTGCTCTTGCCGGCGCCGTTCGGGCCAATGATGCCGATGCGGTCGCCGCGCATGATGGTCGTGGACAGATCATCGATCAGCACGCGGCCGCCGTAGGCCTGATGCACGTGCTGCAGATCGATCACCTTCTTGCCCGAGGATTGCGCACTGGCCAGCGTCATCTTCGCGTTGCCGGTGAGGTTGCGTCGCTCGGCGCGCTCGTTGCGCAGCGCCTTCAGCGCGCGCACGCGACCTTCGTTGCGGGTGCGTCGTGCCTTGATGCCCTGGCGGATCCACACTTCTTCCTGCGCCAGCTTCTTGTCGAACAGCGCGTTCGCCTGCGCCTCGGCATGCAGGCGTTCCTCGCGCCGGCGCAGATAGTTTTCGTAATCGCCGGGCCAGTCGGTGAGCTGGCCGCGGTCGATCTCGACGATGCGTGTGGCCAGTGCGCGCAGAAAGCTGCGGTCATGCGTGACGAAGATGATGCTGCCTTCGAACTGCTTGAGAAAATTCTCCAGCCAGCCGATCGCCTCGATGTCCAGGTGATTGGTCGGCTCGTCCAGCAGCAATACATCGGGCTTGCGTACCAGTGCCTGTGCCAGCAGCACGCGACGTTTCATGCCGCCGGAAAGCGCCGCAAAATCGGTGTCGGCCGGCAGCTCGAGCTTGGTCAGCACCTCGGTCACCCGGCGATCCAGATCCCAGCCGTGTTGCGCTTCGATCTGCGTCTGCACGTCGCCCAGGGCGTCGAAATCGGCCTGCGTGTGCAGCTCATGCAACAGATGGTGATAGCGCGCCAGCAGGTGGCCGAGATCGCCCAGCCCCTCCGACACCACGTCGAACACGTTGCCTGCAGTGTCCTGCGGCACCTCCTGCGCCATGCGCGCGATCACTACGCCGCTTTGCACTCGCACTTCGCCGTCGTCGGCATGCAACTCGCCGGCGATCAGCTTCATCAGGGTGGATTTGCCTTCGCCGTTGCGACCGACGATGCAGACACGCTCGTTCGCTTCGATCGACAAATCGACGTGTTCGAGCAGGAGGGGGCCGCCGATACTGAAGTCGACGCGTTGCAGTTGGATAAGAGACATCCGCCCATTGTAGCGGGTACCCCTTTGAAAGCCGCCTTTCAGAGGTTTGATTTTTTTGAAAGTTTTATTGTGATTTCTTTCAAAGCTCACTAAAGTCAATGTTCGTGCCAACAATGGCTTCAATGGACGTGATCGTGGATGCTGCGGACTTTCAGTCAGCCGAAGCCGGTCGTTTGGTGCGCACACCACAGGGACCGCCGGCCTTTGTACCTGCGCCACTGCCGCCGCTCATCGTTTTCGATCATGCATTGGTACTTGCGCTGTCGCGTGCCGACGCTGCTCTAAGTGAATTGTCCGGCCTCGGTCGACAGCTGCCCAATCCACATTTGCTGATCGCGCCTTATCTGCGCCGCGAGGCCGTGTTGTCCTCGCGTATCGAAGGCACCCAAGCCAGCATCGCCGACCTGCTTGCCGACGAAGCCGGGCAAACTCCACAGGCACCGCCCGATGACGTGCTGGAAGTACGCAACTACGTCGTTGCGCTGGAGTATGGCGTACAGCGGCTGCACTCTCTGCCGCTCTCACTGCGACTGGTGCGTGAGCTGCACGAAAAGCTGCTGCATGGCGTACGCGGCGAGACCGCCACGCCTGGCCGTTTTCGGCGAAGCCAAAAATGGATAGGGCCACCGGGCAGCACACTGGCCAGCGCGTTTTACGTGCCACCGCCGGTGGAGGAGATGAAGGAGGCACTTGGCTCGTGGGAGCGCTTCATGCATGAGCGCGACGAACTGCCCGACCTGATCCAGTGTGCATTGATGCATGAGCACTTTGAGGCGATCCATCCGTTTCTCGATGGTAATGGTCGAGTGGGGCGGCTGCTGATCACCTTGTTCCTGATCGAGCGGGAACGACTCCCCCAGCCGCTGCTCTACCTGTCCGAATATATCGAACGCGAGAGACGCGGCTACTACGAAAGCCTGCAACGCATTCGCACGCACGGCGACTGGAATGGCTGGCTCCACTATTTCCTTGCTGGAGTGCGCTGGAGCGCGCGCCGGGCGGCGAGACAGGCGCGCGAGCTGATGGATCTGCGCGAAACGATGCGTCGGAAGGTCGTCGATTCGCCCAAGGCGTTGGCGCTGGTGGATGAGCTGTTCGCCAACCCACACATCAATGCCGCCCGGGTGAAGGCGTTGCTCGGCGTGTCCGATCCCACCGCTCGCGCTGCATTGGCCGAGCTGGAGCATGCTGGGCTGCTGCAGGAAACCAGCGGTCGCCAGTGGGGTCGGCAATATCTCGCACGCGGTGTGCTCAAGGCGATCGAGATGCCGGCCAATGACAACAACCATGAAGACTGAAGGAATGCCCCCGCATGCCTGAACTGAACTGGCTCGGCGACCGCAAGGCGCGCGAGAAGCGCGACATCGGCATGGTGTGGGCTGCCGTCAGCAACGGTCGATGTGTGTTTGCGATGGTGACTGATGCGGCAACCGCCGGTATGTCGGTCAAGGCGCAGTTGCGACAGGCGATCGGCGCGTGATGTTTCGAGCACCGACACCATGACGGCCTTTCGCTGCACGGCAAAGCTACTCAAGGTCATGAAGGCTGAGCTACCCGGTGAGTTGCTGCCAGCGAGCAACCGGCTCGGTGAATGGACGGCCAATCTGGTCCGCGTCGGTCGGATCAATCTGGTGCTGGCAGTGAGTGAGCCGACGCGTTTCGCTGTGGTGATCGATGCTGCACCCTATGCGACGGTGCCGGAGCGTTTCGTCCACGCGTTGTTCAACGCATTGCTGGATTTGGGCATTCCCACCGACAGGGCCGCCGCTGAGGTTACAGCGATGCAGCCGCTGACGTTGGCGGCGAGCAACTCGAAATCGGTACTGGGAACGCTCAACCAGTTCGCCTGGGAGATGGAATGTGATCTGCGAGATGGGTGCGCACATTCGGCACGCGAACTGAGTCATCGGCTGGTGCAAACCATCGTGTTGAAGCCGAGCCACATTGTTTATCCGGCGGATCGTGTGCGCGAAATGTTCGGTCTGCCGCCGATCGATCATCGCGACCGCCTCGCGATGCTGGCGCGCTCGCAGGTCGAAAGCTTCGGAATGCCCGCCACGGGATCCATGAATTAATCGCCCCAACAGCAGCCCCTACACCAAAGTGGGTGGGTTGACATTTCCGGCAACCTATTTAAAAACATACATTTAACGAGGGAAGTTCGCGCGTCACCTATGGATATTGCGGCGACGATGCATTATCGTCGCGCCCACGTGCGCCGATGTTGCAGTTTGAGTAGCGAGGAATCTGGGTTGGCTATCAAGTTCACAAAGCCAGGGCGGTTGCTGAACCGGGTTCGCGGCATGTTCGTGGCCGTGCTCCTGTGCGGCCTCGGCAGCTTTGCCGGTGTGGCCCATGCCGGCTACGCCGCCATTGTCGTGGACGCGACAACCGGTGAGGTGCTGAACGAGGTCAACGCCGACGAGCAGAACTATCCGGCCTCGCTGGCCAAGATGATGACGCTGTATCTCACCTTTCAGGGGCTGCAGAACGGCAAGCTGAAGATGGATGATGAGTTTCCGGTTTCGGCCTGGGCGGCAGACAGAGCGCCGACCAAGCTCGGTCTGCGCCGCGGCCAGACGATCTCGGTGAACGATTGCGTCTTCGGCATGATCACGAAATCGGCGAACGATGCAGCGACTGTTATGGCAGAAGGTCTCGGCGGCTCGGAGAGCCACTTCGCCGACCTGATGAATGCTCAGGCACTTCGGCTCGGGATGACGGGCACCCACTTCGACAATGCGTCGGGCCTGCCAGATCCGCAGAACACAACGACGGCACGCGACATGGTGAAACTGGCCATGGCGCTGTATCACGACTTTCCCCAGTACGTGCAGTTTTTTGCGACCAAGGAATTCATGTTCCGTGGCCAGCTTGTGCGCGGACACAACCATCTCATGGACAGCTATCCGGGCATGGATGGGCTGAAAACCGGCTTCACCGACGCGTCCGGATTCAATCTCGCCTCCACCGCCGTCAGGGATGGCCACCGCCTGTTTGGTGTGGTCATGGGCGGGCGTACTGCCTCGGCCCGCGACCATTTGATGGCCCGCTTGCTGGATGATGGCTTCGATCACCGGCAGACCCCTGCGATCCTGGTCGCTCAGGCCAGCAGTCCCAGTATGGCGCACCGGGTGCTGGCCGCGTTGTCGCCCATCGGTAGCGCCGAGGCTGAAGCGGTACCGGCACCACAGCATCATCGTCGCCGGGGTAGCAAATCCGAGCCGGTCGCGCATAACGTGTGCATTCCGCATAAGGGTGTCGTGTGTCCCCGTCGCGAGGTAGCGCATCATTCAAGGCGCGGCGCGACCCGACTCGCCCAGCGCAACAGCAGCAAGAAACCGGTTGTCGCGGCGTCGAGTAGCGACGGCTAGCTTGACCTGGGGCCACGCATGAGCGGGCCGCGCTTCGCACAGGTGTATTCAGTTCAGGGCCGCCGCGCCGAGACGCGTGAACCCTACGCTGAAGCAGTACATCCGGTTCTGGCGTGATCCGGCTTCGCGCAATTTCCCTACGCTCCCATTGGTCCGGGCGTTGGCGACAGGGCGGCGAGTCCGGGTCGCTGAGCGCATTTGCTCAGGTTTTCCCGGTTTGCGATGGTTTTCGCGATGTGCACAAACAAAAACCCCGCGGCGTGCCGCGGGGTTTTTGTTTGCCAATGCAGCGTGGCTTACTTCAGTTTGGCGTCGGCGCGCAGCGCCTCGGCACGATCGGTCTTTTCCCACGAGAATGCGGTGAAGGTTTTGCCGTCGGCATCCTTCATCTCGTGCGGGGTGCGGCCGAAGTGGCCGTAGCTGGCGGTCTGCTGGTACATCGGGTGAATCAGGTCGAGCATCTGCAGAATGCCGTACGGGCGCAGGTCAAAGTGCTTGCGGATCAGCTTCTCGATCTTTTCGTCGCTGATCTTGCCGGTGCCGAAGGTGGTCACCGAGATCGAGGTCGGGTGGGCGACGCCGATCGCGTAGCTCACCTGCACTTCGCAGCGGTCGGCGATGCCGGCGGCGACGATGTTCTTGGCCACGTAACGCGCGGCATAAGCAGCCGAACGGTCGACCTTGGACGGATCCTTGCCGGAGAACGCGCCGCCGCCGTGGCGAGCCCAGCCGCCGTAGGTGTCAACGATGATCTTGCGACCGGTCAGGCCGCAATCGCCCACCGGACCGCCAATGACGAACTTGCCGGTCGGATTGATGTGGAACTTGGTGCCCTTGTGCAGCAGCTTCGCGGGCAGCACCGGCTTGAGGATGGTCTCGCGCACCGCCTCGATCAGGTCTTTCTGCTTCACGCTCGGATCGTGCTGGGTCGACAGCACCACGGCGTCGATGGCGGTGGCGACACCGTTCTCATAGCGCAGGGTGACCTGGCTCTTGGCGTCCGGACGCAGCCACGGCAGCGGCGAGTTCTTCTTCTTGCGAACCTTGGCCTGCTGCTCGACCAGGCGGTGCGCGTAGTAGATCGCCGCTGGCATGAAGTCCTTGGTTTCGTTGGTGGCATAGCCAAACATCAGGCCCTGGTCGCCGGCGCCCTGGTCTTCCGGGTTCTTGCGATCCACACCCTGGTTGATATCCGGCGACTGCTTGCCGATCAGGTTCAGCACGCCGCAGGTCTCGCCGTCGAAACCGACTTCCGAGGAGTTGTAGCCGATGTCGACGATGACCTTGCGGGTCAGCGCTTCCAGGTCGATCCATGCATTCGTGGTGACTTCGCCAGCGACGATTGCCACGCCGGTCTTGACCATGGTTTCGCAGGCAACGCGGGCGCGCGGGTCCTGCGCGAGGATCGCGTCGAGCACGGCGTCGGAGATCTGGTCGGCAACTTTGTCCGGATGGCCTTCGGAGACCGATTCGGAGGTGAACAGGTAATTGGACATCGCGGTTTATATCCTTTCGTGCGGATAGAGAGATACAAGAGCCGGACATAATACATCCCCGCTCCCGGTTTTGCAGCCTCAGCATGCCGATGAAGGATGACGATTTCATGCCGATTCAGCCATTTGGACGGCTTTTTGGCCTGTGAAGGGTCATCCTGAAGCCCGTCTCGGCCGCCGCTCCCCAGGCAGGAAGCGGCTTTTCCGCTCAGTACACCGTGGCATGGGCCTGGACGAAGCTGAAGAAGAACACCGCATTGGGATCGTTGCGCACGGCATGAAGTTCACGGCGCATGCCCTCGACGGTGGTCGTGTCGACCTTGCCGTCCGCGATCAGCTGATCGGCCGCCGAGACCAGCAGCTCTTGCCAGAACTCGATCATATGTTTGCGCCGCCCGGGCTGGCGGTTGTCCAGATGGATGGTCTTCACCTGTGTCTGCACATCGCGGTAGCCGCCGGCCAGCAGCAGGTTGCCCAGCTTTGCGCCGATGAACGGATCGCCACCGCTGTCGTACTGGTGGTCGTTGAAGGCCATCCAGTAGCGCAACAGATTGGGCGAATAGGGGTCGAGGAAGAACGATGAATTGAGTACCTCGGTGACATAGACCAAGGCGCCGGGGCTGAGCACGCGGCGTACTTCGCTCAGCACTCGCGCCGGGCTCGGCATGTGTTCGAGTACCCAGCACAGATAGGCCGCATCGAAGCTGCGCTCGGCGAACGGAAGGTCGGAGGCATCAGCCTGCTTCAGCGCGTATCGCGATTCACACCACGCGGTGGCAGCGAGGTTCTTCTCGGCAGCAGCCAGCTGCGCGGCGGACAGATCCACGCCGGTAACGTGCAGTTCCGGAAACCGCCGCAACAGGATTTCCGTCTGCGCGCCCACGCCGCAACCCACTTCCAGCAAACGCGTGGCACCCCCGTAATCGATGTTGCCGAACAGACTGGTTTCAAACATGCGCGCCTGGCGCACCAGTCGCGACTGCTCCTCGGCGGAAAAGCCGTGGATGTACGGGAAGTCACCAGTAACGATGCTGTTCACGAGAGTGCCCGTGAAGTCGGGGGAGTGTTTCGTGCGGTTCTTGATCGCGTGCAGAACACAGTACACCTCCCACGCTGACTGGAGTAAGTCCTGTTACCGGCGTTCTGGCACGCAGTCGGGCGCCGGGGATCAGAGGGCGCCATTCAGGCGGCCAGAAGTTCGCCGGCCGCGAGTGCGGCGAAGTAGTCGCGGGTCAGGCGCAGCTGCGCCTCGGCCGATTCGGCTCGATTGACGACCTGCCGGAACGCGGCATTTTCCGGCCGGTCCCTGGCATACCAGCCCAGATGCTTGCGGGCGATGCGCACGCCCTGCAGTTCACCATAGAACGCATAAAGCTGTTCGAGATGACCGATCAGAATCTGTGCGACTTCGGCCGGCTGCGGTGCAGGCAACAACTCGCCAGTCGCAAGATAGTGTGCGATCTCGCGGAAGATCCAGGGCCGCCCTTGCGCGCCACGGCCAATCATCAACGCATCCGCGCCAGTGACATCGAGTACGTGCCGCGCGTGCTGCGGCGTGTTGACGTCGCCATTGGCCAACACGGGAATGCGCACGGCCGCCTTAACGGCGGTAATCGTGTCGTATTCGGCTTCGCCTTCATATTTGTCGGCGCGAGTGCGCCCATGCACGGCCAACGCGGCGATACCGCTGTCTTCGGCAATCCGCGCGATGTTGAGCGCATTCTTGTTCTGACGGTCCCAGCCGGTGCGGATCTTCAGGGTCACCGGCACCTCAACCGCGTCGACCACCGCCTTGACGATGCGTGCCACCAGCGGCTCGTCCTGCAGCAGCGCGGAGCCGGACCACACGTTGCACACTTTCTTTGCCGGGCAACCCATGTTGATGTCGATCAGCTGTGCGCCGTTGGCGACGTTGAAGCGCGCCGCCTCAGCCAGCATTGCGGGGTCATAACCGGCGATCTGCACACTGACCGGTTCGGGTTCGCCGGCGTGATCCATCCGTTGCAGCGACTTGCGCGTGTGCCACAGGCGCGGGTCGGCGTTGGTCATTTCCGACACGGCCAGACCTGCCCCCAGCCGTTTGCACAGCAGGCGGAATGGTTTGTCGGTGACGCCGGCCATCGGGGCCAGCACCACCGGCGGGTCGATGCGGTAAGGACCAATCTGCATTCGCCCATTGTAGCTGTAGCCGAGAATGGCCTGGCGCCGTTATGCGGAGGGTCACCTGCACTGGGAGCGGCTGCTATCCTGAGTCGGTTCATCACGCAGGAGCCCAATATGAGGTGGCGAACGCTCTTGTGGGCCTTGCTGGTGTTGCCGGCGCTGGCGTCGGCACACCATGCCGACAAGGACGCTCGCGGTCTGCACGACGTCACCGTGCTGATCATCCGGCATGCCGAAAAAGCCGAGCCGGGTAACGGGCTCAGTACACTTGGCGAGCAACGCGCGGCTGCCTACGCCAGCTATTTCGATCCACTGCGACTGGATGGCGAGAGCTTGCAACCGCAGCAACTGATCGCCACGACTGACAGCAAGGCGAGCGAACGGCCCCGGCTGACCTTGACCCCACTCTCATCGCGCCTGTCCTTGCCGATCGAGCAACCTTTTGCCGACGATCAGGTTGATGAACTGGTCAGGTCGCTGCGCAAGCAGAATCAGGCAGCCGTCGTGCTGATCGCGTGGCATCACGGACACATCGGCAAGTTGATCAATGCGTTCGGTGGCAGCGCCAAGGATCTATTGGGCAGCAAATCATGGCCAGCGGATGTCTACGACTGGATGGTGGTGCTGCGTTTCGATGATCGCGGCCGGTTGATCGAATCGCGCAGCGAGCGGGTGCAGGAGCACCTGCTGCCCAGCGACAGCGGGAGGACTTCGGGCACCTGATCGCGTGTTGAGGAGGTTGCCGTAGGCGGATCAGCGATTCGCCCGCACGTGCTTGTGTTTGAACAGCAGTGCGAACAAGACGGCTACCACCAGCGCATACAGTGCAAAGGTCAGCCAGATGCCATGCCAGTCCTTTGCGCCGGCGTGGGTGAAATAGCGATCGATGATGATGCCGCTCAGCGAACTGCCCAGCACCGCGCCGACACCGTTCGTCATCAACATGAACAACCCCTGCGCGCTGGCGCGGATCGACGGATCGCTCTGACCCTCGACGAATAGCGAGCCCGAGATGTTGAAGAAATCGAATGCCATCCCGTACACGATGCAGGACAGCACGATCATCCAAAGCTCGTGGCCCGGGTTGCCGAACGCAAACAGGCCGAAGCGCAAGGTCCACGCCAGCATGCTGATCAGCATCACCGTCTTGATCCCGAATCGCTTGAGGAAAAAGGGGATGGCCAGGATGAACAGCGTCTCGGAGATCTGCGAAATCGACATGATGATTGCTGGATAGCGGACCGCCACCAGACCCTTGTACGCATCGATGTTTTCGAAGTCGTGCAGGAACGTGTCGCCATACGCATTCGTCAGCTGCAGCGCGGCGCCCAGCAACATGGCGAAGATGAAGAAGATCGCCATCTGGCGGTTGCGAAACAGCGAGAACGAGGTCAGCCCCAGCGTGTCGATCAGCGACAGCTCGGACATGCGTTTGAGCTTCGGCGGGCAGGCCGGCAGCGTGAACGCATACAGGCCCAACAGCACCGCTGCGCCGGAGGCCACGTAGAACTGACCGGCGGAGGTCTCCAGATGCAACAGGCTGACCGTCCACAAGGCCGCGATGAAACCGATCGTGCCCCACACCCGGATCGGCGGATAGTCCCGCACGACGTCCTTGCCATCGTCTTTCAGTGCCGCGTATGCCACCGTGATCGACAGCGAGATGGTCGGCATGTAGCACATCATGTTGATCAGCATCACCCAGAACAGGGTGGTGGGGTCATTGATCATCGGTATCGCGAACAAAACCGCGGCGCCGGCCAGATGCAGCAGGCCGTAGAGCTTCTCCGCATTGATCCATTTGTCGGCAATCACGCCCGCGATGGATGGCATGAACAGCGAGGCGATACCCATCGTCGAGAAGATCGCGCCGAACTCCGCGCCTGACCAGTGCTTGGTCTGGAACCAGTAGGCGCCGATGGTGAGCAGCCACGAACCCCAGACGAAGAACTGCAGGAAGTTCATGGCGATGAGTCGGAGCCTGAGACTCATGAACGATTAGCCAGCATGTGTATTTCCCTTGTCGAGCCGGGGAACGTTCCCATGGCCACCAAACCCGGTGAGGTTAGAGGATGCTCCAAGCTTGCGGCAAGGTAGGCTGCGGCGCAGCTCAGGTGCCATCGCCGAGCACGGCGGCCACATGCGCGCGCAATTCCGGCAGAAGTTCGGCCTCGAACCACGGGTTGCGCGTCAGCCACACGCGGTTGCGCGGGCTCGGATGCGGCAGCGGCAACACGCCATTGGCGAGATGCGTGCGCCACGCCAGCACGGTGTCGGTGAGTGTGCGACCGCGCCGCTTGCCCAGCAGCCCGGCCTGTGCGTACTGGCCGATGGCCAGGGTCAGGCGCACCCGCGTGAGCATGGGCAGCAGCCGCGGATGCCAGGTCGGCGCGCATTCCGGCCGCGGCGGCAGGTCGCCACCACGAGCGCTGCCAGGAAAGCAGAAGCCCATCCCTACGATCGCAATGCGTCGCGCGTCATAGAACAGGGTGCGATCCACGCCCAGCCATGCGCGCAGGCGATCGCCGCTGACATCATCGAACGGGATGCCACTCATGTGCACTTTGCGCCCGGGTGCCTGGCCAACGATCAGCAGGCGCGATGAAGCCATGGCCTGCAGCACGGGTCGCGGACCGAGCGGAAGATGCGCTTCGCAAATCTTGCAGGCGCGAATTTCGGCAAGTAGCTGATCGAGCGCGCAACCTGCCTGCCCGCGGGGGCGCTCCCTCGCCTGCGTGTCCTGAAGAAGGGATTCCCTTCGGTCGCAGGGGAGGGCCGGAATGGGATGCTCTTTGTCCATGCGCTTCACGGCAACAACTTGCCCGGATTGAGGATGCCCTCCGGGTCGAACGCGTGCTTGATGCTGCGCATCAGATCCAGCGTGCTTGGCGCGAGCGCCAGCGGCATGAATTCGCGCTTGACCATGCCGATACCGTGCTCGCCCGACAGCGTGCCTTCCAGTCGAATCACCAGCGCAAACACCTCGGCAAGACACGCATGTGCGCGTTCGCGCTCGGCATCGTCGCGCGGCAGCAAGTTCACATGCAGGTTGCCATTGCCGGCGTGGCCGAAGGTGACGATCAACACGTCGTGCTTCGCAGAGAGTTGCTTGATGCCGTCGACCAGCGCCGGCAGATGGCTGACCGGCACCACCACGTCCTCGTTGATCTTGTTCGGCGAAATCGTTCGCTGCGCGGGCGAGAGCGCCTTGCGTGCTGCCCACAATGTCCGTGTTTCCTCGGCGGTCTCGGCGATGCGCAGCTCCTCAAGTCCGTCACCACGCGCGGCGCGCGAGACGGCTTCCACAGCGGAAGGCAGAGTCTCCGGTTCGCCGTCGACCTCGATCATCAGCAGCGCGCCGGCCAGCGGCACGCTGTCACCGCCGTGGTCGTGCGCCAGCTTCAATGCAACGTCGTCAATGAACTCCAGCGCGCATGGCGTCACCGGCTGCGCCATGATCCGCGCGACGGCGCGAGCGGCGGCACCGACGTCGCGATAGGTCGCGCGCAGCGTGCGCACGGCCGAAGGTTTCGGCGTGAGTTTCAGGGTGGCTTCGGTGATCAGTGCCAGCGTACCTTCCGAGCCGATCAGCAATCGGGTCAGGTCGTAGCCGGTGGCGCCCTTGCTGGTGTAGGTGCCACATCGGAAGCCCTCGCCGTTGCCGCTGACGGCGCGCATGCCAAGCGTGTTCTCGCGTGGACTGCCATATTTCACCGTGCGCGGCCCGGCCGAATTGCAGGCCAGGTTGCCGCCGATGCTGCACCACGGCGCCGACGTGGGATCGGGTGGCCAGAAGAAGCCGTGCGGCAGCAGCGCCTGTTGCAGATCCCCGTTCAATACACCGGGCTCGACCACCGCGAGGCGATTGTCCGGGTCGATCCTGAGGATCCGGTTCATCCGTTCGAAGCTCACCACGACGCCACCGTTTACGGGCACCGTGGCGCCCGTGGTGTTACTGCCACGGCCGCGCGCGATAACCGGCACCTTGTGCCCACGACAGGCCTGCACCAGCGCTTCGACCTGCGCATGCTCGGTGGGAAACACCACCGCGTCGGGCAGCGCGTGGAGGCGCGAGTTGTCGTAGGCGTAGGAAATTCGCTCTGCTTCGCCGGTGGCGAGTGCATCGGCGAAAAAAATCCCGCGCAGACTGGCGAGTAGTTCATCAGGCAATGGCATCGCTAAAGCCTATCCCAATGCGCGAAGAAGTTGCGTTTGCATCCGCGGCGCCGGATCTTTCAATGAGCTTCGAACGCGCCACGCAGCCAATCCTGACGGATGTTGTCTGCTGGACCGTCGTAGGTCACCACATCGAAGCGGCAGGCACGTCGTGCGTGTTGCGGATGTGCAGCCAACCAGTGTTGGGCGGCCTGAATCAACTTGTTTTGTTTGCTGGCAGTGACCGACGCCGCGGCATCGCCATGACTGGCACTTTTTCGATAACGCACTTCGACGAAGACCACGGTGTCGCCTTCACGCATCACCAGATCGAGTTCACCGTGACGCGTCGTGTAGTTGCGTGTGAGCAGTCGGAGGCCGGCGCGTTCGAGTTCGGCGCAGGCGCGCTGCTCGAAGGAGTCGCCGGCGGCTCGCATCAGCCTGAAGCTGGCTGGAAGCCGCCGGTTGGGGACGCGCTGGCTGGCGCTGGCGAGCTGGTGTCAGGTGGCGGAGCTCCGGAAGGGACGTCATCGGTCTGCAGGCTGCCACCCAGCGGCCGCGCCAGGCCGTCCTGGAACTTGGCCCAGATCAGCACGCGGCGCACTCGACCGAACTCATCGGCGGTGAGCTGGCCACTGGCGCCGGGTAGATAGCTGCCGGGGTGCGCGCGCAGCCAGTCGAGGTAGGGCACCAGGTTCCAGGCGTCCATGCCGAACGCGAACAGCCGGGCGGCGCCGCCCTGCGCACCCGGCAACTGGGCGGCGATATCGGCATGGACGGGTAGGCCCGGCTGGGCGTCGAACAGCCACGGCGCATCGCAGAATTCCACGCCTTCCAGGTCGCGATTGGCGGTGGCATCGTCGATGCCGTCATACACATGCGAGGTGGCAAACACCGGAAGATGGATATTGGCGACCAGCAGCTGCGGCAGCAACGAACGCGCCTGGTTCGGCCGCATGCTGATGAAGATGCCTGCGTCGCCGGCACCGGTGCTGGCATCGGTGGGGCTCAGGCCGCTGGGCGCCGCCGTGAATGTCGTCAAGGTGGTCGAGCCGTCCAGTTGTCCGCCGCGGGCGGCTAGCTCGGCCTTGAATGCGCTGGCTGCGCGTTGGGCAAAATCGTCGTTGGAGATCAGTACATAGGCGTGCCGCACACCGCGTTCGACCATGTGGTCAGCGGCTTGGGCGCCTTCGGTTTCCGGCAATAAGCCAAATTCACTGATGTTGCCGGCTGGCAGTTGCTTGTCATCGGGATGATTCAACGCCAGCAGCGGCACCGGCAAAATCACCTGTCCGAATACCGCGGCTACTTCAGCGCGAGTAAGTGGGCCGACGATCAGCTGCGCACCATCACCGACGGCCTGCTGATACGCCTTGACGGCGCCGTCGGCGGTGCCTCGGCTGTCATACACGCGCACCGTCGGTCGGGGTGCGTGGGTGTGTCCGGCATCGATATAGGCCGCGAAAAAGCCTTCGCGTATCGACTCACTCGCTGCAGCGAAATTACCGTCGCTGGGCAACAGCAGCGCGATCTTCTGGGGGACCTTGTAGCCCTCGCGCACGTTCGCATTGGCGCCCGGCAGCAGGGTGCCGACGGGCTGTTGCAATTCCGGTTGCGGCTGCGCCACGGCCACGCCGAGTCGACCCAGTGCCTCATTGACCCATGGCAGCATGCGGTCGCCCGGGTTCATGGCGGCGGCACGCTGCTTGAGTGGCTGGGCACCTAATTTGACCAGCAAGTTGAGCGCCTGCTTGCGGTTCTGCGATTGATCGAGACCGCTCAGCTGGGCGTCCATCTGCACGCGGGTTCGGGCAGCGCCCCAGTTGTCCCCACTGGCTTCCATCGCGCGTGCGCGCAGCTCCAGCAGCCGCAGTTGCAGCGAGGGCGGCACCGTGACATTCGGCTGGGTGGTGAGTTGCAGCGCGCTGACGGCATCATGCTGGGTTAGTGCCAGTTCGGCGCGCAGCAGGTCAAAACGCAGCGGCTCGTCGTCGGTCAACCGCTGTCGCTTGATCTGCGCAAGGGTGGGCGCGGCGAGCGGAATCTGGCCTTCCTGCCTCCATGCTTCAGCGGCCAGCAGGCGGTAGTGATCGCCTCTGCCGGAGGATTGCGTAGCGAGCGTGAGATACGCCTCCGCCGCTTGGTCGAACTGTCCTTGCTGCGCCAGGTTTGCGGCGTTCTGCGCGGCGACGAGTTCGGCTGGCGAAGGCTGCACGTTGGCCAGCATGCAACCGGTCAACGAGAGCAAAAACAGCAGTCCGATCGCGGCAACGCGCGAGAGGCGCAAGAAGCGCATGGGAACTCCGTTGATCGTCAAGGTCGGCAATGCGCGATCATAGCCGATCGTATTGCATTGCCGACCCGCGGCTCAGGAGTTTCCGATGTCATCAGTTCAGCCAGGCAGCCTGTGGGTGGTAGCCACCCCGATCGGTCATCGTGAAGACCTTTCGGCTCGCGCGATCGAGACCTTGCGCGCGGTCAAGGTGATTGCTGCCGAAGACACCCGGCATAGCCGCCCGTTGCTGGTACACCACGGCATCGACACGCCGCTGATCGCCTTGCACGAACACAACGAACGCGATGCGGTGGACGCCATCGTGCGCCGGATGACGGCGGGCGAATCGGTGGCGCTGATTTCCGACGCCGGTACGCCGCTGATCAGCGATCCGGGCTTCCGACTGGTGCGCGCCGCGCGCGCGGCCGGCATCCGCTGCATTCCAGTGCCGGGGGCTTGCGCCGCGATTGCGGCGTTGTCCGTGGCGGGCCTGCCCAGTGACCGGTTTGTGTTCGAGGGATTTTTGCCGCCGAAAGCGGCGGCGCGCCGCAGTCGTCTGCAGGAACTGGCCGGTGATGCGCGGACGGTGATCTTCTATGAGTCGTCGCATCGCGTGGCCGAGAGCCTGGTCGATATGCGAGATATTTTCGGCGCCGAGCGTGAAGCCGTGCTGGCGCGCGAACTGACCAAGATGTTCGAGACCGTGCTCGGCGAGCCGCTGGCCGAACTTGCGGCGCGCGTCGCGGCCGATCCCGATCAGCAGCGCGGTGAGTGCGTGATCCTGGTCGCTGGCCGTGGCGAGGAGGCTGACGCGAAACTCGCCGAAGGTCAGCGTGTCTTCGCGATCCTGCGCGACGAGTTGCCGCCGGCAAAGGCGGCCAAGCTTGCCGCAGCGATCAGTGGCGCTCCGCGCAAGCTGCTGTACGAGGGGTAGGAGCACACTCTGTGCGTGATGCTCTTACTCCGCCTGGGGATAAGAGCACCCCACCCCGCGCCAACCCTGCCCTGCAAGCAGGGCAGGGAGCGCGCAGGCGGAGCATAAGCAGGGCGGCGCTCCTGCGGCAGCGACGCTGTGGCGTCAGCTTTGCTCCTCCCCTGCTTGCAGGGGAGGGTTTGGGAGGAGTGAAGCTTTTGATCTTCCGTCGGGCTGTCGACCACTGGCCGAGAGGCCCGTGAGACGCGCCTGAGAATACGGGGGCTTCCGAAAAGCATCGCACCTAGGGTCCGCTCCCACTAGACTGGGCGGTGGAGTCGGCCGGGCAGTCGCGTCGCACGCAAGTGCATCGAGGAAAGTCCGGGCTCCATAGGGCAGAGTGCCAGGTAACTCCTGGGCAGCGTGAGCTGACGGCCAGTGCAACAGAGAGCAGACCGCCGAACGGCATCTTCGGATGTGCGTGGTAAGGGTGAAAGGGTGCGGTAAGAGCGCACCGCACGCGGGGCTAACGTCGCGTGGCACGGTAAACCCCACTCGGAGCAAGACCAAATAGGGGAACGATAACGCGGCCCGCGTTGTTCCCGGGTAGGTTGCTGGAGCCAGACGGCGACGTCTGGCCGAGAGGAATGACTGTCGCGTCGCAAGACGTACAGAACCCGGCTTACAGGCCGACTCCACCTCTTTTTCTTGCGTTTCACCTTTGGCGTGGCGGCAATCACGCCAAAGGTGGGCAGGCGAGCGCCGGGGATGAACGCCGATTCATCGCGATGGCCCCGCAAAGCCAGATTTAGCCTCGTCAGGCGCCGTGATCGCCTGGTTGCTGAATGAAAAAATCCCTTGCTTTCAACCACCTTGCGCAAGTTCGTGAGAAAGCGCTGGAAATACCGTCACAACTTCGCCTTTCTCCTTGATTCACAAGCGAAATTCCCTTGACAGTCTCATAGGGCGAGACTATCGTGGGTTCCGGTGTGAAATCGTGGGTTTTAGTGGAGTTTGTGACCGTGTTCCAAGGCGAAACCGCCATCACTGTAGACGACAAGGGCCGAGTGGCCATCCCGACCGCGTACCGCGAGTCGGTGATGGGCGAGTGCGCCAATCGTCTGGTGATTACCTACAACCCGTTCGAGTCGGGTTGTCTGTGGCTGTTTCCGCAGGCGGAGTGGGAGCGCGTGCGCGACCAGGTGAATGCCCTGTCCAGCGTCAAGGCGGTGCATCGCGCATTGCAGATGAAGCTGGTGGGTGCGGCAGCTCTGGTCGAGCCGGATAGCGCCGTACGCATCCTGCTGCCGGCAAGTCAGCGCAGCGCCGCTGGCATCGAAAAGAAAGCGGTGCTGCTGGGCATGGGTAACAAGTTCGAGCTCTGGAGCGAGCAAGCGCATCTGGCGAAGATCCGCCAGACCATCGGTGAAGACGAAATCAGTGACGACATGGCGGATCTGCGTCTCTAAGACGCGTGCGCTGGGGTTGGGAGTGCGGCATGACGGAGCAGCAATTGCAGCACATCCCGGTGATGCTGGGTGAAGCAGTGGAGGGTCTCGCCGTGCAGGCAGGCGGGCGTTATCTCGATGGTACTTTCGGTCGCGGTGGTCATGCCCGCGCCGTGCTGTCGCGCCTCGGTCCCGACGGTCGCCTGTTGTTGATGGATCGCGATCCGACGGCCATTGCCGCAGCACAAGCCGAGTTCGCCGCCGATCCACGGGTACTGATCCGGCACGCCAATTTTTCCACGCTGGCCGAGTGGGACGAAACCAGCGCCGGGCTCGATGGCGTGCTGCTCGATCTGGGCGTGTCCTCGCCGCAGCTGGACGAGGCCGCACGCGGCTTCAGCTTCATGGCCGACGCGCCGCTGGACATGCGCATGGACACCAGCCAAGGCGAGAGCGCGGCCGAATTCCTGGCGCGTGCGGATGAGCGCGAGATCGCCGATGTGCTGTGGAACTATGGCGAAGAGCGTCACAGTCGGCGCATCGCACGAGCGATCGTGGCTGATCGTGATGCCACCCCATTCACCCGCACCGGCCAGCTCGCTGCGTTGTTGGAACGCGTGGTCGGCCGCCGTGAACCGGGCAAACATCCGGCCACGCGCAGTTTCCAGGCGCTGCGGATTCGCGTGAATGGCGAGCTGGATGCGTTGCAGGACGGGATGAACGCCGCGCTGGATCGGCTCAAGGTCGGTGGGCGGCTGGCCGTGATCAGCTTCCACTCTCTCGAAGACCGCGCGGTGAAATTATTCATCCGCGATCACTCCGGCCGTGTGCAGAACAGCCGGCGCGGGCCACCGGTGCTGGCCGCGCCGGCACGCCTGGCAGCTGTCGGCAAGGCGCAGTTTCCTTCCGACACGGAGATTGCCGGGAACCCACGTTCGCGTTCGGCGGTGTTGCGCGTGGCGGAGAAGCTTTGATGAAAGTGATCGGCGCCCTGTTCATGCTGATGATGCTGGCCGCGGTACTGGCCAGCGCGCTCGGCGTGGTGTGGACGCGTCACGAGAGCCGTGTGCTGTTCGTCAGTCTGACGGCTCTGCAAAACCAGCGCGACGATCTGAACATCGAATACGGCAAGCTCGAGCTGGAACAGGCGACGTATGCCGAGCCGCGTCACATCGATGACGAGGCTCGCCAGCGACTCGGCATGCTCGAGCCAACTCCGCAAGACATTCGGTTGTTGAGCCAATGAGCTGGCGCGAGCACATTACAGCCCCCCACCGGCAAAGTCGTCGTCACGGCGGCGGCCCCAGCGCACGCAGGCGCATGGTGGTGGTGGTGAGTCTGCTGGGGCTGGCATCGCTCGGGCTGATGGCACGCGCGTTCGATCTGCAGATCGTGCGCAAGCAGTTCTACCAGCAGCAGGGTGACGAGCGCTTCCTGCGCCAGATGCCGATCCCGGTATCGCGCGGCACCATTTTCGATCGCAATGGCGAGCCGCTGGCGGTGTCGACGCCGGTGATGTCGATCTGGGCCAATCCGTCCGAAGTCCTCGAGAACGCCGATCGCATCCCGGATCTGGCCAAGGCGCTGGGTGTGGATGCGGCCGAACTCGAGAGCCGGCTGGAGCAGCGCTCCAATCGCGAGTTTGTCTATCTGCGCCGGCAGATGCGGCCGGAAGCGGCGCAGGCGGTGCTGGACCTGGGTATTCCGGGCATCGATGGCCAGCGCGAATTCAAGCGCTATTACCCATCGGGCGAAGTGACTGCGCACGTGCTTGGTTTCACCAATATCGACGATCACGGCCAGGAAGGGCTGGAGCTGGCGTACGACGACTGGCTTTCCGGCAAGCCCGGCTCCAAGCAGGTCATCCGCGATGGCAAGGGACATGTGGTCGAGGATGTCGAGCAGATCCGTGCGCCGCAGCCCGGGCGCGATATCACGCTGAGCATCGATCGGCGCGTACAGTTTCTCGCCTATAGCGAGCTAAAGGCCGCGATCGAAAAATCGCAAGCCGATTCCGGCTCGATGGTGATCCTCGACGTGCAGACCGGCGAAGTGCTGGCGATGGTCAACCTGCCGACCTACAACCCGAACGCTGTGGGCGACACGCCGCCGGCGGGCCGCCGCAATCGCGCGATGACCGACGTGCTCGAACCCGGCTCGACGATCAAGCCGATCCTGATGGCCGCCGCGCTATCCAGCGGAAAATTCACCCCGACCAGCCCGCTGATCAATACGACCGGCGGCCATTGGTTTTATCTCGGTCACGATATCCATGACACGCATGACTGGGGCGTGCTGACACCGACGGGCGTGATCATGAAGTCCAGCAACGTGGGTGCCGCGCACATCGCGTCGGACCTCGATACCACGTTGATGTACGACACCTACCGCGCGTTCGGTTTCGGCACCAGCACCAACAGCGGCTTTCCCGGTGAAGCGTCCGGCCTGCTCAGGCCAGGAAGCCGCTGGGGTCTGCGCGACAAAGCCATTCTTGGCTACGGATACGGCTTGAACGTGACCGTGCTGCAGCTGGCCAATGCCTACAACACGATCGCCGATGGCGGCGTCATGCATCCGCCGACCTTCGTCAAGGGTGCCGACAACGACCCGAAGACCATCGTTGCGCCGCAGATCGCCACTGAACTGATCGGCATGCTCGAAACCACCACCCAGCCCGGTGGCACGGCAGCGCCGTACGCGTGGATCGCCAACTACATCGTCGCCGGCAAGACCGGCACGGCACACAAGGCTGCTGCGGGTGGTTACTCGAAGGACAACTACGGCGCCGCTTTTGCGGGCATGGTGCCGGCGACGAATCCACGACTGGCGGCAGCGGTGGTGGTCGACAATCCGCGCAAAGGCAGTTACTACGGTGGCTTGGTCTCGGGCCCCGTGTTTGCCAAAGTGATGGCCGGCGCGCTGCGCCTGCTCGATATACCACCAGACAACATCGGTCGCTGGTATGCCGGCGGTCCGCTGCAGGGTCAGAACGGGCTGACGGGTAACCAGGCACCGGTCGCGCCGAATATCGAAGAAGCACCAGCCGACGAGGCGACGCCATGAGCATCGGCCACCTCGATCAATTGCTGCTGGGGATCGCCGATGCGCAGGTCGCCGAAACGCCCGGTGCGAACCGCATCGTGGTGTCTGGGCTGACGCTCGATTCGCGCCAGGTGCGTCGTGGCGATGCATTTTTCGCCTTGCGCGGTTTGCATGGACATGGCATCGAATTTGCCGCGAACGCGGTACAGCGTGGCGCGCAAGTAGTGCTGGCCGAAGCGCCTGCCGTCGAGACGGAACCGTTGAATGTGCCGTTGCTGTGGATCGACGACCTGCATGCGCAGGTCGGCGAAATCGCGGCGCGTTTCTACGATCGTCCCGCCGAATCGATGCGTGTGATCGGCATCACCGGCACCAACGGCAAGACATCTTGCGTGCAGTTGCTGGCGCAAGCGCTGACCTTCCTGGGTCATCGCGCGGCCACCATCGGTACGCTCGGCGCAGGCCTGCACGGACAATTGCGCGAAGGCGAGCGCACCACGCCCGATGCGATCAGTGTGCAGGGACTGCTGGCGGGTTTTCGCGATGCCGGCGCCACTCATGTGGCGATGGAAGTTTCGTCGCACGCGCTGGAGCAGGGTCGTGTCGCGGCGGTGGACTTCGAGCTGGCGGCATTCACCAATCTCACCCGCGATCATCTGGACTATCACGGCAGCATGGAAGCCTATGGTGCGGCCAAGGCGAAGCTGTTCGCATGGCCGGGCCTGCAGGCCGCCGTGATCAATATCGACGATGCGTTCGGTCGTGAACTTGCGTCGCGATTGCCCGCTGGCGTGAAGCCCCTGCGGCTCAGTATGTCGGACGATCCCGATGCAGAGATTGCGGCCAGCGCCATCATTACCTCGGCCGAAGGTCTCGCTTTCCAGCTGCGCACACCGTGGGGCACGCATGCGTTGAGCAGTCATCTGCTTGGCCGTTTCAATGTTGCAAACCTGCTTACGGTAGTGGCTTGCCTTGGCGCGCTGGGTGAATCGTTTGAGCGCATCGTGGCTGCGGTCAAGATTTTGCAGCCGGTCAATGGCCGCATGAGTCGGCTTGGTGGCCAGCATCACCTGCCACTGGTCGTGGTCGACTACGCCCACACGCCGGATGCGCTGGAACAGACACTGACTGCGTTGCGCGCGCATTGCGCCGGTCGCCTGATCTGCGTGTTTGGCTGCGGCGGCGAACGCGACGCAGGCAAGCGCCCGGTGATGGGCGAGATCGCGGCGCGGATGGCGGATATCGCGATCGTGACCGACGATAACCCGCGCGGTGAAGACGGCGATGTCATCGTGGCGCAGATCGTCGCCGGCATGGGTGCGGCGCGGTCGATGGCCGTGGAGCGTGATCGCGCGGTGGCGATCGGTCATGCGTTGAAACTCGCACAGTCAGGCGACGTCGTGCTGATCGCCGGCAAGGGCCACGAAACCTATCAAGAAGGTGCTGCCGGCAAGCGACCGTTTGATGATCTGGCAGTAGCGCACGCGGCGCTTGAGCAGATGACGTGGGAGCCACGCGCATGATGCGGTTAAGCGCCATCGCCATGTGGACACACGGTCGGCTACTTCGCGCCGACTGCGTCGGGGCCGAGGCCTCCGGCGCGGACGTTGAGGTGACCGGCGTCGCGATCGATACGCGCAAGCTCCAGCCGGGAGACCTGTTCGTGGCGTTCAAGGGCGAGCATGTGGACGGCCATGACTTTCTTGCCCAGGCGGAGGCGCGTGGCGCTTCGGCCGCACTGGTCTCACGCAAGATCGACAGCAAGTTGCCGCAGGTGCTGGTTGACGACGTCGAGCTGGCGCTGGGCGACCTGGCCAGCGCCGCGCGTGCTCAACACAATGCGCGGGTGATCGGCATCACTGGTTCCAACGGCAAGACCACAGTGAAAACGCTGACGGCCTCCATCTTGTCGCTGCATGGCCGCACCCACGTCAACACCGGCAGCTACAACAACGAGATCGGCTTGCCGCTGACCTTGCTGGCGATGCCTGCGAACACCGAATACGCGGTCCTGGAAATGGGTGCCGGCAAGCCCGGCGACATCAGCTATCTCGCTGCCATCGCGCGGCCCGATATTGGCCTCGTCAATATCATCGCGCCAGCGCATCTTGAGCGGATGGGTAGCGTGGAAGGCGTCGCCGAAACCAAAGGCGCGCTGTATCAGGCGTTGCCAGCGGACGGCGTGGCGATCATCAATGCGGACGACGCGTTCGCCCGATTCTTTGGTGGACTGGCCGGTTCGCGCCGCGTGCTGAGCTTCGGCCTGGATCACAAGGCGGATGTGGGCGCTGACATCATCGAGCAGCGTGTGGATGGATCGCGTTTCGTGCTGAGCACGCCGGTAGGCGATGCCGAAGTGGCGCTACCGTTGTCGGGGCGGCACAACGTGGCCAATGCGCTGGCAGCTGCGGCGATTGCGCTGGCGCTGGATGTGCCGCTGGCGACGATTGTCACGGGACTGCAGCAGGCGCGCGCCGTCGAGGGTCGGCTCAAGCGCGAGGCCATGGCGGGCGGCTGGACGCTCATCGACGACAGCTACAACGCCAACCCCAGTTCGATGGCGGCCGCGATCGACACGTTGGCGTTGGCTTCCGGCGAGCGCTGGCTGGTGCTGGGCGACATGGCGGAACTGGGTGCGGATGCGCGCTCGCTGCACGCCGCTGTCGGCGCGCATGCGCAGCAGCATGGCATCGAGCGCCTGTTCGCCGTCGGTCCGTTGAGCGCCGCTGCGGTCGAGGCATTCGGCGCACAAGGTGAACATTTCGAGGACAAGGCTGCACTGATCGCTGCCTTGCAGTCACGCCTGCACACCGGCGTGACATGTCTGATCAAGGGCTCGCATTCAGCGGGCATGGAACAGGTAGTTGCTGAATTGAAGCAGGCTGCATTGAAACAGGCCAAATCAAAACCAGAAGGCGCATTGAAGGACCACAAGCCAGGGGAGGGCACTTCTCATGCTGCTTGAATTGGCCGACTGGATGGCACGGCATTTCACCGCGCTGCATCTGTTCCAGTACATCACCTTCCGTACCATCATGGCGGCGCTCACGGCGCTGGCAGTGTCATTGCTGCTGGGCCCCGCGCTGATCCGCAAACTGAGCGCACTCAAGGCCGGCCAGGTGGTACGCAGTGATGGCCCGCAGACGCATCTGGTCAAGGCTGGCACGCCGACCATGGGCGGCGTGATGATCCTGCTCTCGGTCACTATCGCCACCTTGCTGTGGGCCGACCTGCAGAACCGCTACGTATGGGTCGTGCTGGCGGTGATGCTCGCGTATGGGGCGATCGGCTTTTACGACGACTACCGCAAATTGGTACTGAAGGACAGCCGTGGGCTGGCCAGCCGCTGGAAGTATTTCTGGCAATCGGTGTTCGGTCTCGGCGCAGCCCTTTTCCTTTACTACAGCGCGCCACATGCGATCGGCACTCTGCCGGTAGCCGAGACCGCGTTGTACGTGCCGCTGTTCAAGCACGTCGTGCTGCCGATGGGTCTGTTCTTCGTGGTGGTGACCTACTTCATGATCGTCGGGTTCTCCAATGCGGTGAACCTCACCGACGGTCTGGACGGTTTGGCCATCATGCCGACCGTGCTGGTTTCCGGAGCGCTTGGCATGTTCGCGTATCTGGCCGGCAACAAGGTGTTTTCCGAATACCTCGGCATTCCCTCGATCCCGGGCGCGGGCGAGCTGGCGATCTTCTGCGGTGCGCTGGCGGGCTCGGGGCTCGGCTTCCTGTGGTTCAACACGTATCCGGCGCAGGTGTTCATGGGTGACGTCGGCGCGCTGGCGATGGGCGCGGCACTCGGTTGCGTCGCCGTGATCGTGCGTCAGGAAATCGTGTTGCTGGTGATGGGCGGCGTGTTCGTGATGGAAACCGTCTCGGTGATGTTGCAGGTGGCGAGCTTCAAGCTCACCGGCAAACGCATCTTCCGCATGGCGCCGATCCATCACCATTTCGAATTGAAGGGCTGGCCCGAGCCCCGCGTGATCGTGCGTTTCTGGATCATCAGCGTCGTGCTGGTGCTGGTCGGTCTTGCCACGTTGAAGGTGCGCTGATGTTCGACTTCGACAGCAACCAGGCAACACGTCGACAAGGCCCGCGCGGCAGCTTCGATCTGCCGTTGCTGGTCGCGCTGATCGGACTGGCCAGCGTGGGCGTGGTGATGGTCGCCTCCAGTTCGATCGCGGTCGCTGACAGCGAGCACAAGGGTGCGTTCTACTTCCTGATTCATCATCTTGTTTTTCTGAGCCTCGGCCTTGTTGCGACCGCCTTCGCGATGCGCACCGAACTCAAGCTGTTCGAAAAGTATGCGTTCCATCTGATGCTGCTCGCATTTGCGATGCTGCTGGCAGTGTTCATTCCGCACTTCGGCATGCGGATCAATGGTGCGCGGCGCTGGCTGAATCTGCTGGTGACCAGCTTTCAGCCGGTCGAAGCGGTGAAGCTGATCCTGGTGACATACATCGCCAGCTATCTGGTGCGCCATCGCGAAAGTGTGGAAACGCGTTTCCTCGGCCTGATCAAACCGATCATGGTTGCCGGCATCATCGTGCTGATGCTGTTGGCGCAACCTGACTTCGGCTCAGCCACGCTGGTTATCGCGGTGACCATCGCCATGGTCTGGCTCGGCGGCGCGCGGCCGATTTTCCTGTTCATCATGGGCTTGCCGCTGATGCCCCTGCTGTACATCGCAGCGACTGGCGAGAGCTATCGCATGAAGCGGTTGACCACTTTCCTGCATCCGTGGGATCACCCGTTCGATGACGGCTTCCAGCTGACCCAGTCGCTGATGGCGATCGGTCGCGGTGAATGGACCGGCGTGGGGCTCGGCTCGAGCGTGCTGAAGCTGTCCTATCTGCCGGAGGCGCACACCGACTTCATCTTTGCAGTGATCGGCGAGGAGCTCGGGCTGGCCGGCGTAGTGCTGGTGATGGGCTTGTTCGCGCTGGCGGTAGGTCGCGGTCTGTATCTTGGCTTGAAAGGCGTCGAGATCGGCCAGCGCTTCGCCGGCTACGTCGCGTTCGGTATCTCGCTGATGCTGGCGATGCAGGCGATCGTTTCGGTGGGCGTGAATCTGGGTGCATTGCCGACCAAGGGACTGACCCTGCCGCTCATCAGCTACGGCGGTTCGTCGATGGTGCTGACTTGCGCGATGGCAGGCGTGCTGCTGCGGGCCACCTTCGAGATCAACCGCGCGCTGGATGCGCGTGAAGTCACCAGGCGCCTGCCAGCGGCCGTGGTCGCGGCCGATGCAGGTATCGCGCTCAAGCCGCGTGAGGCGGTGGCCGCATGAACGCATCAGCACCCGTCCTGATCATGGCCGGCGGCACCGGCGGCCACATCTTTCCCGGCTTGGCTGTTGCCGAGTGTCTGCGTGCCCAAGGCGTGCCGGTGGTTTGGCTGGGAGCCGTGGGTGGCATGGAGACTCGCGTGGTGCCGGCACATCAGCTCGAGCTGCACACCGTGGCAGTCGGCGGCCTGCGCGGCAAAGGTTTGAAGACACGCTTGCTGGCGCCGCTGATGCTGCTGCGGGCGTTGTGTGCGTCGCTGCTGGTATTGCGCAGGATCAAGCCGCGCAGCGTGCTGTCGATGGGCGGCTACGTGGCGGGTCCCGGTGGTCTCGCCGCATGGTTGCTGCGGCGGCCATTGCTGGTGCATGAACAGAATCGCGTGGCCGGTTTCACCAATCGCAAGCTGGCCACGATCGCCAAACGCGTGCTGGCCGGTTTTGCCGATGCGCTGCCGCAGGCCGAATGGGTCGGCAATCCGGTGCGCGGCGCGATTGCGGCGCTGCCGATACCGACGCAGCGCATGGCTGGCCGCAGTGGCAAGCCGCGGCTGTTGGTGCTCGGCGGGAGCCTTGGCGCGCGCGCCTTGAACCAGGTGTTGCCGCAGGCGTTGTCGCAATTGACGGCGTCCGAGCGTCCAGAGGTGTTGCATCAAGCGGGCAGCCGCGGTCTCGACGAGGCACGCGAGGCCTATGCGAATGCCGGCGTCGAGGCACAAGTAGTGCCGTTCATCGACGACATGGCGGCCAGCTACGGTTGGGCCGATCTAGCCGTGTGCCGTGCCGGCGCGCTGACTCTGGCCGAACTCACGGCCGCGGGACTCGGCGCGCTGCTGGTGCCATTTCCGCACGCGGTGGACGACCACCAAACACGCAACGGCGAAGTACTGGTGGCGGTCGGCGCCGCCGAGTTGATTCAGGAGCGTGATCTGGACGTACAGCAATTGGCGCAGCGGCTGACATCGCTGTTGCAGGATCGCCCGCGGATGATCGCGATGGCCGTTGCGGCCCGCACCCTGGCCAAGCCCGACGCGGCCCAAGTCATCGCGCGCGCCTGCATGGAGGTCGCCGCATGACGCCCCGTCGCCTGCATGCGCACGAAGATCTGATGAGCACGTTTCGTCGGGTGCACTTCATCGGTATTGGTGGTGTCGGCATGAGCGGCATCGCCGAGGTGCTGCACAATCTGGGATACGCGGTATCCGGTTCGGACCGCGCGAATTCGTCGACGGCTCAGCGGCTTCAGCAGCTGGGCATCACCGTGCATGTCGGTCATGCCGCCGAACATGTGGGCGATGCCGACGTGGTGGTCACCTCGAGCGCGATCAAACAGGATAACCCCGAGCTGGTGACGGCGCGTGCCGCGCGCATCCCGGTGATACCGCGGGCGGAGATGCTCGGCGAGCTGATGCGTTTCCGCCGCGGCGTCGCCATTGCCGGTACCCACGGCAAGACCACCACCACCAGTCTCACCGCCAGCGTGCTGGCCGAGGCTGGCTATGACCCGACGTTCGTGATCGGTGGTCAGCTGAATGCGGCTGGCGCGAATGCACGGCTGGGCACGGGCCAGTATCTGGTGGCGGAAGCTGACGAATCGGATGGTTCGTTCCTGATGTTGTCGCCAGTGATCGCTGCGGTCACCAATATCGACGTCGATCATCTTGAAAACTATGGCGGCGACTTCGCGCAGGTGAAGAAGGCGTTTGCCGATTTCCTGCATCGGCTGCCGTTCTATGGACTGGCCGTGTTGTGTGTGGACGATCCGGAAGTTGCCGAGTTGGCGAAGTCCACCCCGCGCCGCGTGATGACGTACGGCATCGATACCCCGGACGCCGACGTGCGCGCGGTGGATCTGACCCAGCACGGCTTCGAAATGCATTTCAACCTGCTGTTGCCGGGTCGCGACGAACCGCTGCCAGTCAAGCTCAATCTGCCAGGCCGGCACAACGTGCTGAACGCTTTGGCCGCTGCCGCGATCGGCTGGCAGCTGGGTGTCGAGGCACGCGCGATCGCGCATGCACTGGAGCACTTCCAGGGCGTCGGCCGGCGCTTCCACCGACGCGGCGACATCATGCTTGATCAAGGCAGTGTGTTGCTGATCGACGACTATGGCCATCATCCGCGCGAGCTCGCCGCGGTGTTCGCCGCGGCGCGCGGTGGCTGGCCGGATCGCCGCCTGGTGGTTGGTTTCCAGCCACATCGCTACAGCCGCACGCGCGATCTGCTGGATGACTTCGCGAACGTGCTGGCCGAGGCCGACGTGCTGGTGCTGACGGACGTCTATCCGGCGGGTGAGGCGCCTATTGCCGGTGCCGATGGCCGCGCGCTGGCGCGCGCCGTACGTGCGCGCGGCAAGGTCGACCCGGTACTGATCGAGCATCCGCGTGAATTGAAAGACACCTTGCCGACCCTGTTGCATGACGGCGATCTGCTGTTGTTGCTGGGTGCCGGCGACATCGGCACGGCGGCGCTTGAGCTGGCGCAGGCCGGCCATCTGAGGACAGGCAAGTGAACAGCGACAACGTCAACAAGATCAGCAGCAGGATCACCGATCCCGCCCAGTTCGGCCGCGTCGCCGTGGTGATGGGCGGTAGCTCGGCCGAGCGCGAAGTGTCGCTCGATTCCGGCCGCAACGTGCTGGCCGCGCTGCAGGCGCGGGGTATCGATGCGCATGCGATCGACGGAATTCCTGCTCTACTGGACGCACTGCGCGCCGGTCACTTCGCCCGCGTGTTCAACATCCTGCACGGCCAGCATGGCGGTGGTGAGGATGGTGTGCTGCAGGGAGCGCTGGAGTCGCTCAACGTACCGTATACGGGTTCAGGCGTGCTCGGCTCCGCGCTGTCGATGGACAAGACGCGCTCCAAGCGGGTGTGGCAGTCGCTCGGATTGCCGACACCGAAATTCGCCGCATTGCCGCGCGGTGCGGATGTGCATGCGGCGGCGCGCCAGATTGGTTTCCCGCTGATCGTGAAGCCCGCTTCCGAAGGTTCCAGCGTCGGTGTGACCCGCGTGTTTGCGGAAAGCGATCTGGATGAGGCAGTCAAGCTCGCGGTGAAATATCCGGGCGACCTGCTGATGGAGACACTGATCGAGGGCGACGAGCTGACCGTCGCGATTCTCGGTCGCGAGGTGTTGCCGAGCATCCATATCGTGCCGAAGGCGGCGTTCTACGACTACAACGCGAAGTACATCGCCGAAGACACTCAATACATCTGCCCCGGCCTCGACGGCGCGGCTGAAAGTGACATACGCGCGCTGTCACTGGATGCGTTCGATGCCCTCGGCTGTGCCGGCTGGGGTAGGGTCGATGTGATGCGCGATGCCGCCGGTCGCAACTGGCTGCTGGAAGTGAACACTGCGCCGGGCATGACCTCGCACTCGCTGGTGCCGAAGGCGGCTGCGGCTGCGGGCGTCGATTACCAGGAACTGTGCTGGCGCGTGCTCGAAACCAGTTTCCGGGGGGGCGCATGAGAGGAGCCGTTCGCTTCGTTGCCTGGTGTTTGGCCATTGCGCTGATCGCGCTGCCGATCGTCGGCGTGCTGCGCGGATGGTTTGCGGCCAATCGCTGGCCGGTGACCGAGCTGACCGTGCAGGCGGAGTTCAAGCATGTGAGTGCGCCCGAAATCCGCGCCGTGGTGTTGCCGCGCCTCGGCAAGGGCTTCTTCGCACTGGATCTCGACTCGGTGCAGAAAGCCGTCGCTGCCTTGCCGTGGGTGGAGTCGGTGGAGGCACGCAAGCGCTGGCCGGATACCTTGCTGCTGCGCATCTACGAACGTCAGCCGTTCGCGCGCTGGAACGACAAACAGCTGATCAGCCGGCAAGGCCTGGTGTTCGACGCGCCGGGTGCGACCGACACCGATGCATTGCCGGATCTGCGTGGGCCGGATGCGCGGCTGGCCGAAGTGGTGAGCTTCTATGCGGACACGCTGAAGGCGTTCGCCGGCACCCATCTGCTGATCACCGGCGTTGCGCTGACCGAGCGCGGCAGCTGGAGCGTCACGACCGCCAGCGGCGCGCAGATCGTGATCGGCGATCGCGATCAGGCTGGCCGACGGTTGCACCGTTTCCTCAATGTCTACCCGCAGTTGATGGCCGGTCATACCGACGGCTTCACCTACGCCGATCTTCGCTACACCAATGGATTTGCCGTGCGCTGGCCGCAGTTGCCGGTCGCTACCCACGCTGGAGGCTCGCCCCGCACATGAAACCGCGCAACGACAAACAACTGGTAGTCGGTCTTGATATCGGCACCTCGAAAGTGGTGGCGATCGTCGGCGAGTACGAGCCAGGCGAGCCGATCACGGTGATCGGCATCGGTACGCATGTCTCCCGCGGCATGAAACGCGGCTCGGTGGTCGACATCGAATCGACCGTGCACTCGATCCAGCGCGCGGTGGAAGAAGCCGAGCTTATGGCCGGCTGCGACATTAGGTCAGTGTACGCATCGATCTCCGGCAGCCATCTGGAAACCCGCAACTCACACGGCAACGCAGCGATCCGCGACCGTGAAGTGACCGCGGCTGACCTGGAGCAAGTGCTGGAAGCGGCCAGCGCGGTGGCGATCCCGGCTGACCGCAAGGTGCTCTACAAGGAGTCGCAGGAATACCGCATCGACGGCCAGGACGGTATCCGCTCACCGGTGGGCATGAGCGGCGTGCGGCTCGAGGCAAACGTTCATCTGGTTACCGGTGCGGCCGCCGCGGTGCAGAACATCAGCAAGTGCATCCAGCGTTGCGGACTGTCGGTGGACGAACTGGTGCCGTCAGCCTTGGCCAGTGCGAAGGCCGTGCTGACCGACGACGAGCGCGAGCTCGGCGTGTGCCTGGTCGACATCGGCGCCGGCACTACCGACATCGCGATCTATACCCAGGGCTCGATCCGCTATACCGCCTCGCTGCCGGTCGGCGGCGATCAGGTCACCAGCGATATCGCCTATGGCGTGCACACGCCGACCGCGCATGCGGAGGAAATCAAGATCAAGTACGCCTGTGCGCAGACAGGGCTGGCGCATGCCGAGGAGACTATTCAGGTCCCCAGCGTCGGCGATCGTCCGCCGCGCCGTCTCGCGCGGCAGTCGCTCGCACAGAGTGTGCAGGCGCGCTACGAGGAAATCTTCGAGATGGTGCAGGACCAGCTGCGCCGCTCCGGCTACGAGAGTTTGGTGGCTGCCGGAGTGGTGCTGACGGGCGGCGCCTCGAAGATGGAAGGCGCGCTGGAGCTGGCCGAGGAGATCTTCCACAAGATGGTGCGCATTGGCGTGCCGCAGCAGATCAGCGGCCTCGGCGAAGTCGTCTCCAGCCCGCTGCACTCCACCGGGGTGGGCCTGCTGCTGCACGGCATGCGCGCGGGCGGCATGCGCGGCAGTGGGCCGGTCGGCGGCAACGTCGGCGGGCTGGTTGGCAAGTTGCGTGGCTGGATTACCAGGAATTTCTGACAGCGGCACATTGATTTTTTTTGGTGGTGCAGGGAGCGCCACCAAGGGCGAAAGGATGTTTGCCCACCACCGTGGACCGGCAGGTGTCGCGTTCCATGGTTACAACGACAACAACTCTACGGAGGACGGGAAATGTTTGAACTGATTGAAAAACTAGCACCCAATGCAGTGATCAAAGTGATTGGCGTAGGCGGTGGTGGCGGCAATGCCGTGGCGCACATGCTGAATGCCAATATCGAAGGCGTCGAATTCATCGTCGCCAACACCGACGCGCAAGCAATGACCAGCTGCAGCTCGCGCACCCACTTGCAGCTGGGCGGCAACGTGACCAAGGGTCTCGGTGCCGGCGCCAACCCCGAGGTCGGCCGTCAGGCCGCACTGGAAGACCGTGAGCGCATCGAGGCCATGCTCGAAGGGGCCGACATGGTGTTCATCACCGCCGGCATGGGCGGTGGTACCGGTACCGGCGCGGCGCCGGTGGTGGCACAGCTGGCCAAGGAAAAGGGCATCCTCACCGTGGCGGTGGTCACCAAGCCGTTCCCGTTCGAGGGTCGCCGGCGCATGCAGGTCGCCCTGAAGGGTATCGAGGACTTGTCGCAGCATGTCGACTCCTTGATCACCGTGCCAAACGAGAAGCTGCTCAGCGTGCTCGGCCGCGAAGTCACCCTGCTGAATGCGTTCAAGGCCGCCAATGACGTGTTGCAGGGCGCCGTGCAGGGCATTGCCGACCTGATCACCGCCCCGGGCCTGATCAATGTCGACTTTGCCGACGTGCGCACCGTGATGTCAGAAATGGGCTTGGCGATGATGGGCTCGGGTACGGCTCGTGGCGACGACCGCGCACAGGCGGCTGCCGAGGCGGCGATCAAGAACCCGCTGCTGGAAGACGTCAATCTCAACGGCGCCTGCGGCATCCTGGTCAACGTCACGGCCGGTCCGAACCTGACCATGCGCGAGTTCGACGAGATCGGCCGGATCATCCATGACTTCGCCAGCGAAGACGCCACCGTGGTGATCGGCACCTCGCTTGACCCGGAAATGAAGGACGACGTGCGTGTCACCGTGGTGGCCACCGGCCTCAACCGTGCCGTGGCTTCGCGCCAGTCGATCCGCATGGTCGAGACCCAGCAGGTGCAGATGCGCCCGCGGCCCGTGGTGCTGCGTACCGGTACCGGCAATGAAGTAGTGGACTACGCGCAACCGGAGATGACCATCAGCAGCACTAACCGTGCAGAGGCCGCCGTGGCTCCCGGAAAGGGTGCTGAGCCGGGCTTCGACTACCTGGATATTCCAGCGTTTCTGCGTCGTCAGGCCGACTGAAGCGGGTCGACTCAACCTGAATAGCGCAAATTAACGTTAAGGAGATGCAAAAAAATTGAACAAACGCCCGTTGGGCTTGTCAGTCAACCATCGTGTCAGTTGCGGCCGTTCCGTCCGCGGCTTGACCAATTCAGTTTCGGTCGGCTTTCTTTAGCGACGGAATGTGTTGATAGGCAACGGCCAGTCAGGTGCTCATGCGAGTAGCGACGAGACGATGCGCCTGGATGGCGCAAGACCACAGCCAGGCGGGTTTGCCCGCTATGGCCGGTCCGATGTTCGTGCCGGATTCCCGTCCCAGGCACGGACGTCGCGTCGATGCGCAGATGCTTGGTCGGGGAGCAGGGTCCGAATGTCCTCCATCTCAAGGATGAAAGAAACATGAAGGTCCAATCATACTGTACGGTACGGTTTGCTATTGCCACAGGTTAAAACTGTGTTAGCATCCGCTCCTGATTGGCTGCTACCTCCACAGGTACCAACAAAAATGATCAAGCAGCGTACGCTTAAAAATATCATCCGAGCCACCGGTGTCGGCTTGCACACCGGCGACAAGGTGTACATGACGCTACGTCCGGCAGCGCCGAACACCGGCATCATCTTTCGCCGCACGGATCTCAATCCGCCGGTGGACATTCGCGCCCGCCAGGACAACGTCGGCGACACTCGACTGTCGACCACGCTGGTCAATGGTGCCGCCCGCGTTTCCACGGTCGAGCATCTGCTGTCGGCAATGGCTGGCCTGGGCATCGACAATGCCTACGTCGACCTGTCAGCGCCGGAAGTGCCGATCATGGATGGCAGCGCCGGGCCCTTCGTGTTCCTGCTGCAATCGGCCGGTATCGAAGAACAGAATGTGGCGAAGCGCTTCATCCGCATCAAGAAGTCGGTGAAAGTGCAGGACGGCGACAAGTGGGCCAGCTTCGATCCGTTCGAGGGCTTCAAGGTCGGCTTCTCGATCGACTTCAATCACCCGATCATCAGCAAACGTACCTCCCGTGCGGAAATCGATTTCTCCACCACCTCCTTCGTCAAGGAAGTGAGTCGCGCACGCACCTTCGGCTTCATGCGTGACATCGAGGCGATGCGCGAGCAGAACCTGGCGCTGGGCGGCTCGATGGACAACGCCGTGGTGTTGGATGACTACCGCGTATTGAACGAAGACGGCCTGCGCTACGAGGACGAGTTCGTCAAACACAAGATTCTCGACGCGATCGGCGATCTGTACCTGCTTGGCCACAGCCTGATTGGCGCCTACCACGCACACAAATCCGGCCATGAGCTCAACAACAAGTTGCTGCGCACGTTGATGGCCGACGCCACGGCGTGGGAAGAGGTCAGCTATCAGGACGATCCGGCCACCTCGCCGATCTCCTACGCGCACCCTGCACAGGCGATCTGATTCCGCCTGCCGCCCGTCGGTTGCTCCGACTAGCCAAGAAGGCCGTGTCTATGACACGGCTTTTTTTGTGACGCAAGTCACACTTTGACGGGTTTTCTTCACGCCCTGAATACGCGCCGCGGTGTTCCCAAACGGTCGCGCATGGTATAAACCCATCCTTCTGCAACAGACTGCGACCGACTTATGAGGGCCGCCAAAGCAGGAAAGAGTCGATTCAGGGCGCCAGGTGCGTTCCGTCGGCTCCGGAATCAGCGGTTTCGGCGAGGGACGCCAGCTCAAGGAACAGAACCCGTAGTTCGGGGTCTGAGATTGACGCCGCGGCGGCCCGAAGATGGGTGGCTGCGGCGGGCGAAAGCGGTTTAGACCGATCCGGCTCTGTTGCAACCGGTGGTTGGGGGACCACTTTCACGGTGACTGAACTGGCGCATGTGCCGATGGCATGTGCGGCGGCAAGGATCTGTGTCTGCATCAAGCGCAGGCGCGATGCCCAAGCCGGTGAAGACGCCAAAAAGATGAGGCGGTCGTTGCGCAAGTTGGCGAATTTTACCTGCTCGCGTAACGGTGACGGCAGCGTCTGACGTAGTGCGCGATCCAGCGCTTCCAGCGCGCCGGCCTTTTTGGCCAGCGTCGCGAAGGAGCCACAGTCGACGATGGATTTCGGTCCATTGCCGATACGGCGGGAAGTGGCCTGATTGGGCTTGGCCTGATTGGGGCTGGCTGGAGCGAAGCGCTGCATGGTGCCGAATTCGACTTTGGAAAGACATGCAAATCATACTCGTGTCACGTGCCAGGAAATTGCCCAAAACCCTTGATTTGGCGGATCGGCGCCTGCGCTGGAAGCTGCTTTCGATGCTCACGCTGGCGGTGCTCGGCTGCGTAGGCTTAGGGGTGGCGCTGGCCTTGACGGTCGCCAGTCCGCGCGACCGCGCGCTGGGTGAAATCCACGATCTGCAACAGCAGATTCAACAGCAGAATGGCCAGTTGGGCGGTGTACGCCAGGATGCCCAGCGTGGGCTCGATGCGCTGGCGATCAAATTGGGCCAGTTGCAGGCCCAGTCCACCCGTCTGAACGCCTTGGGCGAGCGGCTGGCCCAGGTGGGCAAGCTTGACGACGGTGAGTTCAATTTCGACCAGCAGCCACCGGTTGGCGGTATCGAGGACGTTGGCGGCAGTGCTTACGCCTTGCCGCAGGCGCTGGACAGCAGCATCAACCAGCTTGCCGGCCAGTTCGACATCCAGCAGGCGCAATTGTCGGCGCTGCAGAGCCTGTTGCTGGACGCGAAGATCGAATCGAATCTGAAACCCACCGGGATGCCGGTGCCAGGCTATATCTCATCCTATTTCGGTGTGCGTGCGGATCCATTCGATGGCCGTTCCGCGCGGCATACCGGGATCGACATCGCCACTCCAATTGGCACGCCGGTGCATGCCGTGGCCGAGGGCATGGTGACGTTTGCAGGCGTCCGCAGTGGCTACGGCAACGTGATCGAGATTGATCATGGCAACGGCTACATGACCCGCTACGCGCACAACAGCGCGCTGGAAGTGCGCCCCGGCCAGCATGTGCAGGTGGGCGACGTGGTCGCCGATGCCGGTTCCACCGGTCGCTCGACCGGGTCGCATGTGCATTTCGAGGTCTGGTACGACGGCCGGGTGGTCAATCCGCTGGCCTTTGTGCGCAATCATCGGTAGAACGACCGGCCTTGCGGCGGCCAGCCCCTTGAATCCGCTGGTTGCCGACGCCATCCCGGTTCACGGAATCGGCACGCACTGATGGGCGTGCTTTGATGAGCCCTGCCTTTATGAACCGTGCTTTGCGGGCCGTGGTTTTGCGGGCCGTGCTTTTGTGGGCATGTAGTAATATGCCTGATTGGTCCGCGCCTGTTGCGGACATTCTGTTACCCAATCCGGAAGATCGATGTTCAACCGTGCCCTGACGAGCCTTTTCGGTAGCCGCAACGAGCGCGTACTGCGCCAGCTTTCCAGAACCGTTACACGCATCAACGCGCTGGAGCCCGAGTTCGAGAAGCTGGGCGACGATGCCTTGCGCGGCAAGACGGATGAGTTCAAGAAGCGGGTTGCCGATGGCGAGTCGCTGGACAAGCTGCTGCCGGAGGCATTTGCGGTAGTGCGCGAGGCGGCCAAGCGGACGCTTGGCATGCGCCACTACGACGTGCAGCTGATCGGTGGCATGGTGCTGCACTCGGGCAAGATCGCCGAGATGCGCACCGGCGAAGGCAAGACCCTGGTCGGTACGCTGCCGGTGTATCTCAATGCGCTGGCCGGCAAGGGCGTGCATGTGGTGACCGTGAACGACTATCTGGCGCGCCGCGACTCCGCGCAGATGGGCAAGCTGTACAACTTTCTCGGTCTGAGCGTGGGTGTGGTGTATCCGGGCATGGATCACGCCGACAAGCACGCGGCGTATGCCACCGACATCACTTACGGCACCAACAACGAATTCGGCTTCGATTACCTGCGCGACAACATGGCACTTAGCAAGGAGCAGCGCTATCAGCGCGGCCTGCACTATGCGATTGTCGATGAGGTCGACTCGATCCTGATCGACGAGGCACGCACCCCGCTGATCATTTCCGGGCCGGCCGAAGACTCGCCGCAGCTGTATCTGGCGGTGAACAAGATTGTGCCGCGGATGAACCGTCAGCCGGATGAGGAAAGTGCTGGCGACTACTGGGTTGACGAGAAGCAGAAGCAGGTGCACTTGTCCGAAGAGGGCATGCAGCACGCCGACGAGCTGCTGCGCGAAGCAGGTGTGATCGAGCAGGACAGCGGTCTGTACGACTCGAAGAATCTGGCGGTGGTGCACCATCTGAACGCGGCGCTGCGCGCGAACGGCATCTATCAGCGCGACGTCGACTACATCGTGCGCGATGGCGAAGTGATCATCGTCGACGAATTCACCGGCCGTACGCTGGCGGGTCGACGCTGGTCCGATGGCCTGCATCAGGCGGTGGAAGCGAAGGAAGGCGTGCCGATCCAGCGCGAGAACCAGACGCTGGCGACGGTCACGTTCCAGAACCTGTTCCGCATGTACAAGAAGCTGGCCGGCATGACCGGCACGGCCGACACCGAAGCGTTCGAGTTCCAGAGCATCTACGGCCTGGAAGTGGTGGTGATCCCCACCCACATGCCGATGATCCGCAAGGACAACTCGGACATGATCTTCCTGGCGCAGGATCCGAAATACCGCTCGGTGATCGAGGACATCAAGGATTGCCACAAGCGCGGTCAGCCGGTGCTGGTCGGCACCACCTCGATCGAGGTGTCTGAGTTGTTGTCGGGCATGCTGACCAAGGCGAAAGTGGTGCACGAAGTGCTCAACGCGAAGCAGCACGAGCGCGAGGCGCATATCGTGGCGCAGGCCGGTGCGCCGGGTCAGGTCACGATCGCCACCAACATGGCTGGCCGCGGCACCGACATCGTGCTTGGCGGCAGCCTGGACGCGGCCATGGCGGCACTGCCGGCCGACGCCAGCGAGATGGATCGCCAGCGCGTCAAGGCCGAGTGGAAAAAACTGCACGAACAGGTGCTGGCGGCTGGTGGCCTGCACATCATCGGCACCGAGCGGCACGAGTCGCGGCGTATCGACAACCAGCTGCGCGGTCGTTCCGGCCGTCAGGGTGACCCCGGCTCCTCGCGCTTCTATCTGTCGCTGGAAGACAACCTGCTGCGCATCTTCGGTGGCGAAGGGCTCGTCCGCTGGATGAAGCGCTTCGGCATGAAGGACGACGACGCGCTGGAAGATCGCATGATCAGCCGGCAGATCGAAAAGGCCCAGCGCAAGGTCGAGCAGCACAACTTCGATATCCGCAAACACTTGCTGGAATTCGATGACGTTGCGAATGACCAGCGCAAGGTGATCTATCGCCAGCGTGACGAATTGCTCGAGGGCGAGGATGTCTCCGCCACCGTCGCCGATATCCGCGAGGATGTGGTGCAGTCGATGGTGCTGGCGCATGTGCCGCCGGAGAGCATCGACGAACAGTGGGACCTCGCCGGCCTCGATCGCGAGCTGGAAAGCGAGTTTGGTATGTCGCTGGAGCTCAAGCACTGGGTCGAACAGCAGCAGGAAATCGATGCCGGCGCGATCCTCACGCATGCGCGCAATGCGGTGAACGAGATGTTCCAGGCGAAGGAGGCCCAGATCGGCTCCGAAACCATGCGTCAGCTCGAAAAGCACATCATGCTGACGGTGGTCGACAACGCCTGGAAAGATCATCTGTCCAACATGGATTACCTGCGCCAGGGCATCTATCTGGTCGGCTATGCCCAGCAGGATCCGAAGCAGGCGTTCAAGCGCGAATCGTTCAAGCTGTTTTCCGAGATGCTCGAGCGGATCAAGACCGAGGTCGTGCAGATGCTGGCGCGTATCCGCATTCGCAGCGAAGAGGAAGTCGCCGCGATGGAAGCCGAGCAGCAGCGCATGGCGGAACGCCTGCAGAAGCAGATGCTGGCGACCGGTGGCGGTGCGCCGGTAGACGCCTTTGCCACGGCTGCCGTGGAGCCGTCAGGTGCCACGACTGGCTTCGCAGCCAAGGCGCAGAGCGATGCCCCCAAGGCTGGTCGCAACGATCCTTGCCCCTGCGGTTCGGGGAAGAAGTACAAGCATTGCCATGGTCAACTGGCCTGAGCTGCATCAGTAACGAAAAACCCCGCTGCGGCGGGGTTTTTCCTGGGTCACAGGGTCAATCCTCGCCACCAGGCGGCCGCTTGCGGTGCGCCTCGGCGTTCACGGTGATGTATTGCGGCTCTTCACTATCCAGTCGCAACGCGGTGAGTTGCCCGCCCCACACGCAGCCGGTGTCGATCGCATGCACACCGTATCCGGCGAAGCGACCAAGCGCTGACCAATGGCCACAGACGACCCGGGTGTCGCGGCGACGCAAGCCCGGTACCTCGAACCAGGGATACAGCCCGGCTTTTTGTGTGCCCGGCATGCCCTTGGCTTCGAAATCGATACGGCCGTTGACATCGCAATAGCGCATCCGGGTCATCGTGTTGATGGTGGCGCGTTGGCGATCCAGCCCCTGCAGTCGGCTCGTCCACAGCGCCGGCCGGTTGCCGAACAGATTGCTCAGCAACCGCGGGTGGCGCGGGCTGGACAGCTCGCGCTCGACGTCCTGCGCGGCGCGCTGGGCCTGGCGCAGTGTCCATGACGGTGCGAGCCCCGCATGCACCATCGTCCAGTTGAGTTGCTCGTCATGGTGCAGCAGCTTTTGCGAGCGCAGCCATTCGAACAGCACCGGGGCGTCGTCGGCGAACAAGACTTCGCGCAGTTCGGGATTCACCCGAGCCTGCGCGTCGGGGCGCCGCTGCGCTATCGCCAGCAGGCTCAAGTCGTGATTGCCGAGCGTGACCACAGCTTGCTCGCGCAAGCTGTGGATCAGACGCAGCGTATCCAGCGACTGCCCGCCGCGGTTGACCAGGTCGCCACAGAACCACAGCTGGTCCCGCGCCGGATCGAAGCGCAGCTTTTCCAGCAGTCGTTGCAGTTCGGGGTAGCAACCCTGCACGTCGCCAATCGCATAGGTGGCCATCTCAGAGCAGGGCCATCAGTGAAGCGTTCGCGGGATAGACAGGGTGAAGGTCGGAATCGGCGCCTCGAACTGGGTGCCATCGTCGGCCAGCATCTGATAGCTGCCGCCCATGGTGCCGACCGGCGTCTCCAATACGGCGCCGGAGGTGTATTCGAAATCGTCGCCAGGACGCATCCATGGCTGTTCGCCGAGCACACCGTCCCCCCGCACTTCCTCCACCTTGCCGTTGGCGTCGGTGATCATCCAGTGGCGTGCCAGCAGGCGTGCCGGCATGTCGCCAGCGTTGCGCAGGGTGACGGTGTAGGCGAAAACGTAGCGATTGTCACCGGGCTTCGATTGATCGGGGACGAAACGGGTTTCGACCTGCACGTCGATCGTGTAGGAAGATTTTTCAGTCATGGCCCGATTGTAAGGCCTGTCGCCGTGAATGGGGCGCAGCCGCCGCGATTGTCATGAAGACGGTGGTCACTGGCGTGACTGTCATGAGCGTGACCTTCACGAACGTGACCTGCGTGGCGCACGCCCGCGTCAGAGATTGCTGTAGATCTTGGCCAGCCGTACGAAATCGTTGGGAGCGAGCGTTTCGGCGCGCGCCTTGGGGTCGACGTCGGCGCGACGGATCGCATCGCTGTCCAGTAATTGCTTGAGTGCGTTGCTGAGCGTCTTGCGCCGTTGGGCGAAGGCAGCCTTGACCACGGCGTAGACATGTTCGGGATTGGCGTCGTGCCGTTCGTGCGGCGACAGCGGCAGCAGCCTCACGACGGCGGAGTCCACTTTCGGTGGCGGGCGGAATGCCTCCGGCGGCACGGTGAACAGCGGTTCGACCCGGCAGGCCAGCTGCAGCATCACGGATAGCCGTCCATATACCTTGCTGCCGGGCTCGGCGGCCATCCGCTCGACCACTTCCTTCTGCAGCATGAAGTGCATGTCCTGAATCGCTGCGGAGTGCTCGACGCAGTGAAACAGGATCGGACTGGAAATGTAGTAGGGCAGGTTGCCGGCAATGCGCAGACGTTCCACACCATGGCTGTGTGCGAGCGCGGTGAAATTCACCTTCAACACATCGGCGTGAATGATATGCAGTTCGCCAGCGGCAGCAGCACGCGCCTGCAAACCGGGGATCAGGTCGGTATCCAGTTCGATCGCCGTGAGCTTGCCGGCCGCCGCCAGCAACGGCAGCGTCAGCGCGCCTTCGCCGGGGCCGATCTCGACTACGAAATCTTCGGCCCTTGGGGCGACCGCACTGACGATGCGCTCGATATAACGGCGGTCGTGCAGGAAGTGCTGGCCGAAGCTTTTCTTGGGGCGGGCGTTCATGAAATTTCTCGCGAGATGGGCCTTTCATCCCGGCCATCTTCGAGCGAGGGGGAAGGGGATAGGGAGGCACTGCGCGCAATCAAATCGATGGCCATCATGACGGCGGCGATCAAGCTGGCAGGATCGGCTCGACCGGTACCGGCCAGATCCAGCGCGGTGCCGTGATCGACCGAGGTGCGGATAAACGGCAGGCCGAGAGTAATGTTTACAGTACGGTCGAACGCTTCGCTTTTCAGCACCGGCAGCGCCTGGTCGTGATACATCGCCAGCACGGCATCGTAGTGCGGGCGTTGTGCCGGCACGAACGCCGTGTCGGCGGGCAATGGGCCGAGCAGCTGCATGCCGTCTTTGCGCAGCGCCTCCAGCACCGGGATCACCGTGTCGATTTCCTCGCGGCCAAGGTGACCGCCTTCGCCCGCATGCGGGTTGATCCCCAGCACGGCGATGCGTGGCTCGGCAATGCCGAACTTGCTGCGCAACTCGGCATGCACGATGCGTAGCGTGCGGGTCAGCGAGGCGTGGGTGATCGCCGCGGATACTGCGGCCAGCGGCAGGTGCGTGGTCGCCAGCGCTACGCGAAGTTCCGGGCTGGCCAGCATCATCACCACGTCGGCTTGCGCGCGTTCGGCGAAGAACTCGGTGTGTCCGCTGAAGCGGATGCCGGCGTCGTTGATCGATGATTTTTGCAGCGGCGCAGTGACCACTGCGTCGTATTGACCGGTCATGCAGCCATCGGCAGCCTCGGTCAAGGTCGCCAGCACATGCCGTGCATTGCGTGGATCGGGCTGACCGGGTATTTCATCGAATGCAAGTGGGACGTGCCGCAGAAGAAGCGTGCCTGGGCGGCGCTGAGTCTGCGGGCTGCCATCGTCATCGATCAACTCGATGACCGCACCGCAACGACTCGCAGCGCGTTCAAGCAAGCCGCGATCGGTGATCGCAATCAGGCTGGCTGCCAGCGGGGTGGCCGCCAGCCTGATCAGCAGTTCAGGGCCGATACCCGCCGGTTCACCAGCCGTAACGGCGAGCCGCGGGAGTGGCGTCTGGTTCAAGCGAGCTTACGGCGACGTGGCAACGTCAGCCTGGCTGTCCGTATCGCGCAGTTCCGGTACCAGGATGTTGATGTAGGCGTTGGAACGCATCTCGCGCAGGTAATCGTCATAGGCCTGGTCGGATTTGCGATTGCCAATCGCTTGACGTGCCTGGTCGCGGGCGATCTGGTTCGTGAGGTCGCTCTGACGCGTACCAAGTCGCTGCACGATATGCCAGCCGGCTTCGCTCTGGAACGGTTTCGATACTTCTCCGTCCTTGAGCTGATCCAGTTGCTGGGCGATGGTGGTGCCCCAGGCCTGTTGCTGGAACCAGCCCATGTCGCCACCGGCATTGGCCGTGGTGTCGTCCTTGGAGTCTTCCTTCGCCACGGTGGCAAAGTCCACATGTTTGTTGACAATGCGGTTGTAGAGCTCTTGCGCCTTCTGCTCTGCCTGTGCCTGGCTGACCAGGTCGCTCGGCTTGATCATGATCTGGCGGGCATGGAATTCAGTGACCATCTGCTGACTGGGTTGGCGCTGGCCGATCAGCTTGATGATGTGGAAGCCGGTCGGGCCGCGCAGTGCCGCGCTGACGTCACCGGGCTTCATCGACCCGACCGTATCGGCAAATGCCGGCGGGATCTCGTCCATCCGCCGCCAGCCCAGGTCACCACCGTCCAGTGCATCGCTGGCATCGGAGTAGCGGATGGCCGCCGCGTTGAAATCCATGCCGCCCTTGATTGCGGCAAGCGCCTGCTCGGCCTTGGCCTGGCTAGCCTGGATGGCGGCGGCGTCCGCGCCTGAGGGGGTGCTGATCTGGATATGCGACAGATGCACTTCGCCACCCTTGTACGCCGCACTGCTGAGCAGGTTGTCGATCTCGCCATCAGTGACCGAGACCGAGTCACGCACCACGCTCTGATGCAGGCGCTGCACGGTGATCTGCTCGGCCAGCTGCTCGCGGAATGCCGCAAAGCTGTTGCCGTTGCGTTCCACTTCGGTGCGCAACTGCTCGGGCGTGAGCTTGTTTTGCTGGGCTACGCCAGCGACAGCCTGGTCGACGTCGGCATCGGAGATGTGAATGCCTTGATCCTGCGCCCGCTGAACCTGCAGCTTCATCAGAACCAGTCGATCCAGCACCTGCTTGCGCAGCACGTCCATCGGCGGCAATTGCCCAGGCTGGTTGGCGTATTGCTGCTGCACCGAATGCACGGCGTCGTCCAGCTCACTTTGCAGGATCACGTCATCATTGACGACAGCGTCGATGCGGTCCAGCGGGGGGCTTGCAGGGGCGGCCGGTGTCAGCAGCTGGGCGTGGGCAGGCAGGATGATCGCGAGCGCGAGCAGGAGGAGTGCAATGGGTTGCTTCATCAGTGGGGAGCCTGAATCGCCGGGGGCGAATGCGAATTATTGATAGCCAAGAATATCACGGCGCAACAGTGGATCGATTTCGCCGCCCGACGAGCCGATCCCCTTGAAGACCACCTCGAACATGATGGCGTTATTGCGAAGATTGGTACCGCTGCCAGGGGCGAGCGGGGCCTGACCGTAGAACGTCTGATCCACGTAATTACGATCGACCAGCCGCAACGTAACGCAACAGTTGTCGTATTCGACGCCAACCAGTGCCTCGACCGTGCCGCTGATTGAGGTGGCAAGTCCCTTGACCGGCTGGGCGTAGGTCCACGACCCCATCAGCCGCCAACGGTCGGACAACGGGTAGACCGCCGAAACACTGAATTGTTTCAACAGGCCGTTAAGATAGTGATAGGAAAAATTGAGGACGCCGTCCGTACCCAGTCGGTGCTGCAGCTCCACAGTCGCCATGTCGGTATGGTCGGTGTTCGGGCTCCACTGATAGGTGGTGTTCAGGCGCCACCGGTCAGCCAGCTGCAGGTTGAGCTGGGCCACGTAGTCCGAGCCTGACCAATCCGTTGATGGCGCCACGGTATTTTGCCCGGTCGGCAGCTGCACTCGTTGCGGAGTGAAATAGGTGATCTGGCCGAAGCTGGCCGACAACCGTTCCACACCATTCTCGTCGAGCAGGCGAGTGGTCAGCGCCCCGGTGAGGTCGTTCGCATTCATTTGTCGATCTGCGCCGGAATACTGATTCGGCGAGAACAGCTGCCAGTAGTCGAACGTCATCAGGCTCGTGTCGAACAGTGGCAAATTGTTCTGATTGCGATACGGCACGTACAGGTAATACAGGCGCGGTTCGAGCGTCTGCGTATAACTGTTGCCGAACAGCGTAGTGCTGCGATCGAAGATCAGTCCGCTGTCGATGCTGGTTATGGGCAATGCGCGGCTGGGCGATTGCTCGGTGAATGGCGAGGTTTGTCCTGACGCAAGCAATCCGCCGTAGCCGTAGTTGCCATAGTTGCTATCGAGGTCATATGCCGTGTAGCGATAGGCCACCTTGGGTTTGACGAACCAGTACGAACCCTGGAAATCAGCGGCGAGGAACGGGTACAGATCGAGACGATTTCCGTCCACGAAATCGCGCTGATAGCTGGTGACGCCATTCTGGTTGACCAGCGAATACTCGTTTTTGGTGAACGCAACGGCTTCGTTGTTCATGCCGAATTCGAGCCAGCGCGATATCGGGACATTGAAATTCAGCGTCGCGCGCGGCAGCCGGTTGTAAGGGTTCACGGAGTCGGGCAGGAACGGGTTTACGTTCTGGTAGACGTCGCCACCGAGCGTCGAATTCCACCAGGTGCCGCTGCCAATGGCATACACGCTGGACGTCAGCGTACCAATCGCGCTGTTGTCCAGCAGGCTGCCGAAGTCGTACAGGTAGTTACGGTCCGAAGCATGGTTGATGTTGGTGGTCAGGTACCAGGTATCCCACAGGTGCGAGGCACTGATGTATTTGACCAAGTAGCGATCTTCGCCCTTGGTCTGGGCCGCGGTGCCGCTGTCGTTGGTTTGATCGTTCGGGAGAAACTCGGCATCGAGCTGGCCGGTGTAACCGGGGAACAGATAACGGAATTGGCCGCCCAGCATCTCACCGCGACTGGTGAAGACACTCGGTGTCAGGGTGGCATCATAATTGGGTGCCAGATTCAGGTAATACGGCGCCATCACTCGAAAGCCGGCGCGGCTGGTATTGCTGAGGATCGGCGTCAGAAAGCCGCTCTCGCGCTCATTGTCGAGCGGAAAGGTGAAGTAGGGCAGGTACAGGATGGGTACGTTGAATACACGTATCGTGGCATCGCGGGCCACGCCGCGTTCTTTCACGTAGTCCTGCAGGATGGACTTGGCGTGGATTTCCCAGATGTGGTGGCCAAGATCGCAGGTGGAGTAGGTCGCGATGCTGTATAGGCGGTGGTCCGAGTCGAACATTTCGCCGCGCTGGGCGACGCCGTTGCCGCGTGACTTCAGCATCTGGTAGCGCAGGTCGCCATCGGCAACGCCGGTACTGGCGTTGTTGTTGCCGCGCATGTGGGCGGCGGCCAGCAACGACCCGGCGTCCTGGTAACGGACGTTGCCTTGCGCGTCGTAGTCGGACGTGTCGTCGTTGTAGGCGGCCGTGTCCGCATGCAACTCCTGGTCGGCACGCTGCATGTTCACGTTGCCCGACAGGTGGTAGACCGTCTGGTCGGAGCTGTCGACGTGCTGTGCCCGCGCGAACGTGGTGCTGGTTTCGCGCACCGTGCTGTCCTTGCTCAGGAACGGATCGTAGAACTCCAGCAGTGCGTTCGGCCGGCACATCGAATAGTTGTAGGGACGCGTCGTGCAATGGAACGAACCCAACGGACAGACCTGTTCGGGGCCGTTCTTGGGTTGATCACGGGCACTCGTGGCATGGACGTTGCTACCAATCAAGGCAATTGCTGTAGCGACAGCCAGCAGGCGGCGCGGGGGGAGCTTAGGCATCACAAGGAAAATCTGCCGGCTTTGGAAGCCCGTTAAGCTAGCAGAAAGTCCCCACGTAAGGCAGGTCAACGTTTTCCGGACGGCGTGAGGATTCAGCATCAATGAGCAGAAGTTGAGCAGGAGCGGCGTCGGACGGTGCGCTGCTCTGACGCTCGGGCCTTCTCCCTTTGGGGAGAAGGTGGCCCGCAGGGCCGGATGAGAGGCGGGTGCTCGCGGGGAGCTGACTTGGGGCTGGCTTTGATGGGGCTTTGAGGCAAGCACCAGCCCCTCACCTCAATCCTCTCCCCGTAGGGGAGAGGAGGCGAGCGAGCGCGCTTCGCGCGGATTTAATCCATAAGTGCGCTTACATGCGCGCTTGCACTGGCTGCCAGTGCGGCCAGCTCATAACCGCCTTCCAGCGTGGAGACCAGTCGGCCGCTCGCGTGCGTGTGGGCCAGCGCGACCAGCCGTTCGGTGATCCAGGCGTAGTCTTCATGGCCCAGCTTGAGGTCCGCCAGCGGATCACTGCGATGGGCGTCGAAGCCGGCCGAGACCAGCACCAGCTGCGGCTTGAATGCGTTCAATCTTGGCAGCAACAGACCTTCCCACAGTTCGCGGAATTCGTATGAGCCGGCCCCGGGCGACAACGTGGCGTTGACGATATTGCCGACGCCGCGTTCGTCCTCGCGGCCACTGTCTGGATACAGCGGCGATTGATGGCTGGAAATAAACAGCACCCGCGGCTCGTGCTCGAAAATGGCCTGGGTGCCGTTGCCGTGATGCACGTCGAAATCGGCGATCGCGATGCGCTTCAGGCCATGTGCGGCCAGCGCGTGGGCGGCGCCCACCGCGATATTGTTGAACAGGCAGAAACCCATCGCCTGATCGCGGGTGGCGTGGTGGCCCGGCGGTCGCACGGCACAGAACGCATGCTGGATATCACCCGCCATCACGGCATCCACGGCGGCCACTGCAGCACCGGCCGCGCGCAGTGCCGCTTCCACCGAACCGGGCGACATGAAGGTGTCCGGATCCAGCTGAAAGATGCCTTCGAGCGGGGCGCTGCTCAGGATGTGATCGACGTGGGCGGCACTGTGCACCCGCAACAGCTGCTCGCGGGTCGCAAGCGGTGCTTCGGCCCGCTCGAGTGCGGCGTGGCGGTCATGGTCCAAGGCCTGCAGCACCGCTTGCAGGCGCGCCGGGCGTTCAGCATGGCCTGGGCCGGGGTCGTGCTGCATACAGGCGGAATGGGTATACAACCGCAGCATGCGGGGTTATTCGGCAGGTTGGGGTTTGCGGCGGCGCTCGTGCTGCCACAGCACTTCGCCGTGGCCACTGGCGCGCGCCAGTACGCGGGCGATCACAAACAGCAGGTCGGACAGCCGGTTGAGATAACGCTGTGCCTGCGGCCGTACTTCTTCAACCCGCGCCAGCGCGATCACCTCACGCTCGGCGCGACGGCATACCGTGCGTGCCAGATGACAGCAGGCCGCGGCCATGCCGCCACCCGGCAGGATGAAATCTTTCAGTGGCGGCAGCGGATCGTTGAAGCCGTCCAGTACTTGTTCCAGTCGATCGATATCGGCGTCCTCGATCATCACCATGCCGGGGATGCAAAGTTCCCCGCCAAGGTCGAACAAGGCGTGCTGCACCTGGCCAAGTACGTCGGCCACCGCGACATCCACTCCGTCGGCCGCCAGCACCATGCCGATGGTGCTGTTGAGCTCGTCTACCGTGCCGTAGGCGGCTACGCGCAGCGAGTCCTTGGCTACCCGTGAACCATCGCCCAGGCCGGTGCTGCCGTCGTCGCCGGTACGGGTGTAGATCTTCGAGAGTCGGTTGCCCATCGATCGGCCGCCGTTGGCTTAGTGGTGCAGGCCGGGTCGGTCCGACTGCCGCAGCACACGCGCCAGTTGCACCACCAGAACGTGCAGAACCGCACCGATGGCGACATAGCGCACGGTGGTGTCGAGAAACCACAGATACCAGTCGCCCAGATTGACGAACCAGCTGGCCAGGTTGCGCGGCTGCGGCACGCTGGCGCTGAGCCAGTAGAAACTGCCATTGGAAATGAGGTAGCACACCGCTTCGCTGACCAGCAGCGCGACCACGGTCAGGCCCAGCGTCTGCAGGCGCAGCCCGACCTGATGCTTGGCCAACCAGCTGCCGCCGAACCAGAGTGCGCCGAAATACACGGGCATGAACCAATAGGCCGCCGACACGCAGTAGTGGCTCCAGAAATCGACGCCCTGGCCGGTGATCACGAAGAAGTCGATCAGCACCGCTTCGGCAATCAGCAACGGAAACGCCCAGCGCGCGGAACCGCGCAGCCAGAAACCGGCGAGGAAGAACACGCCCCATGACGCATCGGGCAACGCACCGAAGTGATGGAGGCGGGTGGCTGCCATCGCCAGCGCAAGCAACAGGAAAATGCCCACGCGTTGGATCTGCGTCTTGGCCATGTGGTGCTCCATGAAAGCGACTGAACAGACCGCCAGTTTAGCCCAATGTGCTGCAACACAGGTCGGGTCAGCGCGTATTATCGGTATATGACTGCCCCGGATTCTCCCGAAGTGAACCGCCACGACGTCCTGATCATTGGGGGCGGCCTGGTGGGCGCCAGCCTGGCGATCGCGCTGGACGCCGCCGGCATCGCCGCCACCCTGGTCGAAACCGCCGCGCCGCGCGCTGACGCCCAGCCCAGCTATGACGAGCGCAACCTGGCGCTGGCGCGAGCCACCGTCAACGGTCTTGCTGCGATCGGCGTCTGGCGGCATGCCGCCGCGCGCGCCACGCCGATCCGGCACATCCATGTCAGCCGTAGTGGTGAATTCGGTAGTGCACGGATCGATGCGGACAAGCAGGGTGTCGACGCACTGGGTTGGACCCTCCCCGCGCGTGAACTCGGCGCGGCGTTGCTGCGTCGGCTGGACGAATGCACCCGGTTGACCCGGCTCGCCCCCGCTACGCTGGCGGCGTTGCAGCCGATGGCCGGGGGCTGGCGCGCGCAGATCAAAACGGCGGACGGCATGCGCGAGATCGACACCGAGTTGCTGGTCGGCGCGGACGGAACCGAGTCGTTCGTGCGCACGCAGCTCGGTATCGACGTCGAGCGACACGATTACGGGCAGACCTTGTTCGTCTGCACTGTCACTCCTGAGCGCGATCATCAGCAGCGCGCCTACGAACGTTTTGCCGATGACGGCCCCATTGCGCTGCTACCGCTGGCCGAGCGTCGCTGTGGGCTGGTCCTCACCGTGGCCGCGGATGAAGCGGACGCCGTCGCCACGATGGACGATGCCGCTTTTATCGAACTGGCGCAGCAGCGTTTCGGCTGGCGTCTGGGACGCCTGACCCGACTCGGCAAGCGACATCCATACGCGATCCATCGCGTCGCCGCGCAACAGCTGACCGGACCCCGCGCGGTGCTGGTCGGCAATGCCGCGCAGACCGTGCATCCGATCGGTGCGCAGGGATTCAATCTGGGTTTGCGTGACGCATTGACCCTGGCCGAGTTGGTCGCTGCAGCAACCGATCCGGGTGCGCCTGAGTTGTTGGCGCGCTACGCTGCGCGCCGCGCGTCGGATCGCGAAGGAACCATGGCAATGAGTCATGGCCTGGTGCGCCTGGCCTGTCTGCGGCAGCCGCTGCTGGCACCATTGCGGTCGCTGGCGCTGCTGGCTTGCGACCGCGTCCCGCCGCTGCAACGCGCCTTGGCTCGACGTGGCATGGGGTTTCGCGGCGAACCACCGCTGGCGGTATTGGAGCGGCTGCCGTGAACATACCTACGCAGGAAGCCTCGGTCCGCCGTCGCGCGCCAGCGCTGGATGCAGCGGTGGTCGGTGGCGGCATGGTCGGCGCTGCCGCTGCGCTGGCGCTGGCCCGTGCCGGCTTCGCCACGGCATTGCTGGAGGCGCGTGCGCCGAAGGCATGGCATCTGCATGATGAAGTGGATCTACGCGTGGTCGGACTGGCGCCATCGTCGCTTGCCTTGCTGGATGAGCTTGGCGTATGGCCGTCCATCCGCGATGCACGCGCCGGCCCGTATGCGCACATGCATGTATGGGACGCCGAGAGCGGTGCGGCGATCGATTTCGACGCCGCCAGCGAAGGGCGCGAACTGCTCGGCTACATTGTCGAGAACAACCTGGTGCAATGGACGTTGTGGGAGGCACTGGAAGCAGCAGGCGTGCGTCGGCTATGTCCGGCCGAGGTGCGCGCGTTCGACGCGAGGGAAGATCGTATCCAGCTCGAATTGGCCGACGGCGAAACGCTGGCGGCCCGCTTGCTGGTGGCCGCCGACGGCGCCGCCTCGCCACTGCGACAACTCGCCGGCATTGCCACGAGCGGTCGCGACTATGCGCAGCGTGCGGTGGTCGCGCACGTCAGCACGGAGCGGCCGCACGACGGCACCGCATGGCAGCGCTTCATATCGACCGGACCGTTGGCGTTGTTGCCGCTGGCCGATGGCCGCAGTTCAGTAGTGTGGTCTTTGCCCGAGGCCGAGGCACTGCGGGTGCTGGCGCTGGACGATCGGGCGTTTCTCGACGAGCTCGGCCTTGCCAGCGATTTTCGCCTGGGCCGCATCATGGACACGACACAGCGCGCTGCGTTTCCATTGAAGCTGCAACTGGCCGAGTGCTACCAGGCCGAACGCTTCGTGCTGCTTGGCGATGCCGCGCACGCGGTGCATCCATTGGCGGGGCAGGGCGTGAACCTGGGCTTGCGTGATGTCACCGAGCTGCGCGACACATTGGTCGCAGCGCGCGACGGGGGCCGCGATATCGGCGCCGCGCATGTGTTGCGCCGCTATGCACGGCGCCGGCGCAGCGCCGATACACTCGACGCACTTGGCTTCGATGCGCTGGCGCGCATCTATGCCTTGCAGTCTCCGGCGCTGGTCGCGGCGCGTGGCCTGGGTGTGCGCTTGCTTGACCGCCTCGCTCCGCTCAAGCGACGCCTTGCGGAGCATGCTGCCGGACTCTGACAATTTCCTTCCCTTGCATGCCTCGAAGATGGGATTCCCTTCGGTGGCAGGTGGAAGTCAGGAGAGATAGAGCTTTCGAGTTCGTGGCCAAAGAGCACTCACCCCAACCCTCCCTTGCGTGCAGCGGAGGGCGTTTGCAAACCCATCGGAGTAATCATCATGCGTTTCGCCCGACTTTGCTGTCTGTTGCTGCTTGCAGGTTCCGCGTTCGCCACCCAGGCGAAGATGGTGCACCGTCCGGTCGAATGGACGCAGGACGGCACCAGCTTCCACAGCGTGCTGGTCTACGACGATGCATCAAGCGCAAAGCGTCCCGGCCTGGTGATGGTGCCTAACTGGTACGGCGTGAACGACGCTGCCGTACAGAAGGCCGAGATGATTGCCGGCAAGGATTACGTCATCCTGCTCACCGACATGTACGGCGCCAGCGTGCGTCCGCAGCAGGGCAATGCCGAGCAGGCGGGGGCCGCCGTGAAACCGCTGTACGGCGATCGCGCGCTCATGCGCAAGCGGGTGAACGAAGCGCTGGCCCAGCTCAAGGCGCAAGCTTCGACGGCGCCGATCGACACCGGCAAGCTGGGCGCGATCGGCTTTTGCTTCGGTGGCTCGGCGGTTCTGGATCTGGCACGCAGCGGCGCGGAAGTCGCGGCGGTGGTGTCTTTCCACGGCGGCCTGAGTACCGACGACCCGGGGCTGGCGAAAAACATCAAGGCGCGTGTGTTGGCAATGAACGGCGCCGACGACAAGGGCACCATGCCGGACGCCGACAAGTTCATGGATGAGATGCGCGCCAGTCCGGCGGACTGGCAGTTTGTGGTGATCGGTCATGCCGTGCACTGCTTCACCGAGGTCGGCGAGAACTCGGCGGGATGCCGCTACGACGCGCGTGCCGCGGCACGCAGCTACCGGCTCATGCACGACTGGCTGCACGCGGCGTTCACCAACACGCCCTGATCGCGATTCAGAGGGCGCGGTGTGCCCACCTTCGGCAATAAATCAATGGTCCGCCCCGGAGGAGGGGCGGTACCAGTCGGGCGGACTTGCTCGCAACATCGTCACAAACCGGTCAGCACAATTCGGGCGCCAGACTCCCGTAGCGCATCGGTGACGATGCTCGGGCCTCCGTATGCCATTGCCGCCCTCTGCCATGGGTCTCCCTTACCTTCAGGACAACCATGAAAATCAGACGAGGCGCCGTACGCGTACAGGACCGGGCAGAGCTGCTGCGCGCCCTGCAGAATTCGAAAATGGCACGATCCGCCCATGCCTATGTGCGCGGCAACACCGTGCAGTTCTATGAATGGCTGGAGGCGAAGCACGGTTGGGCGATTCCGCAGGGACCCGCCGTGTGGATCTGCGGCGACTGCCATGTCGGCAACCTGGGTCCGCTCGCCGATGATGAAGGTCAGGTGCAAGTGCAGATTCGCGATCTCGATCAGACCGTGATCGGCAATCCCGCGCATGACCTGATCCGGTTGGCGCTCTCGCTGGCGACCGCTGCGCGCGGTTCGGACCTGCCCGGAATCACCACTGTGCGGATGATCGAGGCGCTGATGGCCGGATATGAGTCGGCGTTTCCTGAAACCGATGAGCCGACACCGAAGAAGCCGCAAGCGGTCACCCTGGTGATGAAGAAGGCGCTGGAACGAACCTGGAAGCACCTAGCGCGGGAGCGCATCGACGGCGTCGAACCGACCATCCCGCTGGGCAAGCGGTTTTGGCAGCTGGACAGTGGCGAGCGCAAGGCGATAGAAGCCTTGTTCAGCACGCCCGCCGTGAGTGAGCTGGTGACGCAGCTGGAGAGTCGCCCCGACGATGCACACATCAAGGTGGTCGATGCCGCTTACTGGCGCAAAGGCTGCAGTTCCCTGGGCCGATTGCGTTATGCGGTTCTGCTCGAAGTGAATGGGGATACCGAAAAAGGTGGTGACCTGTGTCTGGTCGACATCAAGGAAGCCACTCCGGCCGCTGCGCCCCATGCGCCGCGGATCGTCATGCCGCGTGACCACGCCAAGCGGGTGGTGGAGGGCGCCCGGCATCTTTCACCGGCGCTCGGCAATCGCATGCGGGCAGCGTCCCTGCTGGATCGCCCGGTCTTCATCCGCGAGTTGTTGCCGCAGGACCTGAAGCTTGAGATCGAGCAGATGGGCCGAAGCGAGGCGCTGAAAGTTGCGCACTTCCTGGCCATGGTGATGGGGCATGCGCATTGCCGACAGATGGACAGCGCTACGCGTCGCGCCTGGCGCAAGGAATTGCAACGCAATCGTTCGAAGTCGCTGGATGCGCCGTCATGGCTGTGGTCAAGCGTGCTGGATCTGATGGGTGAACATGAGCGCGGCTACCTGGAGCACTGCCGCAAATACGTGCTGCAAGGCGAGCATTGATCCGATCCCCGCGATCGTTGCACCGCATCCTGCTGCGGTTGCGCGGATCCGGGCTGACGATCAGTACGCGCGGTTGACTGCGTACGAGGCGAGTGTGAATAGCGCCTCGCGATAGGCGGAGTCGGGCAGATTGCCCAGGGCGGCGCGGGCGGCGTCGGCATGCGCTACAGCACGTTGGTGGGTGCGTTCGAGCGCGCCGGAATCGCGGATCGCGGCGATGATGTGATCGAGCGAATCAAGCCCGCCGTGTTCGATCGCGTGGCGCAGCGACTGTGCCTGCTCCGGCTTCGATTTTTCCAGCGCGTAAATCAGCGGCAAGGTCGGCTTGCCCTCGGCCAGATCGTCACCGATGTTCTTGCCCAGGGTGTCGGCGTCGCTGACGTAGTCGAGCAGATCGTCGGCAATCTGGAACGCGTAGCCGAGCTGCATGCCGTATTCGCGCAGCGCCTGCACCTGGAGTGGTGGCAACCCGCCGAGCAAGCCGCCGAGTTCGGTAGCAGCGGCAAACAACACGGCGGTCTTGCGCTCGATCACCGCCAGATAGGCCTCTTCGCTCACGTCGGCGTTGCCGATGTTGAGCAGTTGCAACACTTCGCCCTCGGCGATCGTGTTGGTGGTGTCGGCGAGGATGCGCATGATGCGCATGTCATTGAGTTCCACCATCAGCTGGAACGAGCGCGAATACAGGAAATCGCCGACCAGCACACTGGCGGCATTGCCCCAAAGCGCGTTCGCCGTCTTGCGGCCGCGGCGCAGGTCGGACTCGTCCACCACGTCGTCGTGCAGCAGGGTGGAGGTGTGGATGAATTCGATCACCGCGGCCAGCTTGATGTGCTGGTCGCCCCGGTAGCCGGCCGCTCCGGCGGCCAGCGTATGCAGCATCGGGCGCAGCCGCTTGCCGCCGCTGGCAATGATGTGATCGGCGATCTGGTTGATCAGCACCACGTCTGATGACAGCCGCTGGCGGATCAGGGTGTCGACGCGTTGCATGTCGGCAGCGGCGAGATCGCGCACTTGGGCGAAGTCGGCGGGGCGGCGGGCGTCGGCTGGCATCGAGTTCATGGACACTTCAAGGCGGCGGTGTATCGGTAGGATTATAGGGCCGTGCGACAGATTGCGCCGCCACCCATCGTTGCAAGCTCGGCTGTGGCGGGCGAGGCGGGCTAATTAAGGAATTGCAATAGAGCGCGGCCGGCCCAATGATGAGCACTAGCGGTTTCGTGGAACCGTGCATCGAGTACCGATCCGATGGCACATGAAATCATCTCGCTAATCGCGCAATACGGCCTCTTTCTGGTCTTTTTCAACGTCCTGTTGGAGCAGGCCGGCGTGCCGCTGCCGGCCGTGCCGACCTTGGTGGTGGCCGGCGCACTGGCGGCGAGCGGGCATTTGGCCGTCGTCAATCTCCTGCTTGCCGCGCTCGCCGCCTGCCTGATCAGCGACCTGATGTGGTACTGGGCCGGCCGGCATTACGGAGCGGGCGTGATGCGCACGCTCTGCCGTATCTCGCTGTCGCCTGATTCGTGCGTGCGGACCTCCGAGCTGCGCTTCCAGCGGTGGCGCGGACAAGTGTTGCTGATCGCGAAATTCGTGCCGGGGTTGTCCACCGTGGCCCCGCCGCTGGTCGGTGCGATGGGCTTGCGGCTGCCTGCATTCGTGCTTTTCGATGGGCTCGGTTCACTGCTCTGGCTGGGTGCCGCCGTCGGTCTGGGTTACGTTTTTGCCGAGCAGATCGACGTCCTGCTGGCCGCGTTGGCCAGTGCCGGCACGTTCGCGTTCGAGCTGCTGCTGGGCCTGCTTGCGCTCTACATCCTGGGCAAATGGTGGCAGCGCCGGCGTCTGCTGATGACGCTGAGGATGTCGCGCATCACGGTAGAGGAGTTGAGTGAGGCTGTCGCCAGCGGCCAGGCTCCCGTGGTGGTGGACGTGCGTTCGGATGCGTCGCGCCAGCTCGACACGCGGGTGATCCCCAGTGCGTTGCTGCTGGATTCGGGCAGCATCGATCGGACCGTGAATGACATTCCGTTCGAGCAGGAGCTGGTGCTCTACTGCAACTGCCCGAACGAGGTATCTGCCGCCAAGGTGGCGAAAATCCTGATGGACCAGGGCTATCGGCATGTGCGCCCGCTGCTTGGCGGGCTGGATGCGTGGGACGCGGCCGGCTACGAGATCAGGAGGTTGCCATCGGCATCCGCCGGGGCCGTTGATGGGACGCTGCGGGCGGCCATCTGAGCTCGGCGCCGCCATGCCTTCGGCCTGGACCCATCTCAGCCCCCTTCGCTCGGCTCCCTCACCCTTCGCCCTGAGCGTAGGCCCGTAGGGTCGAAGTCGAAGGGTGCCCCCCTCGAGCGCCCCTTGCTGGCAACGCCATCACGGTCTTGAAGTGTCGAGAGTGGCGAGCCTCATGGCGGCTCCTGCGGCTGCCGGATTCGGGTGGTAGGCCCAGCGAAACTGGGCCTAAACGCAAATCTTTACGCGTTCTTTACGGGGTGGCGGCGATTCGCTACCCCGTTGTTATGCGCGACTTCCTACGATGCGCCTCATTGCTGCGCCCTATCGTTTGAGGAGTCCATTCCATGGATGCCATCTATCTGCTTCTGCTGATCGTGCTGTCTGCCGCCATGATCGGTTTCCTGCTGCTTTGCGACCGTCTGGGCCAGCGCAAGTAACGCGCGCGGGCGCCTTTGCGCCTGTCGTGGACCCCGCGTCCCTCATGGAGCTCTTTTCGTGAACATCATTTATGTGTTGGCCACCGTGATCGCGGTGGTGCTGGCCGGCTATCTGTGCGTGGCCCTGCTCAAGCCGGAGTGGTTCGAATGAACGCCAATGACTGGATTCAAATTGCCCTCAGCCTGGGCGTCCTGCTGCTGTTGGTGAAGCCGCTGGGCAGCTATATGGCCCTGGTATTTGCCGATACGCCGAACAATGTCGCTCCCAATAAAGTCCTCCGTTTTGGTCAGGGCACTGAAAAGCTGCTCTATCGCCTGTGCGGAATCGACAGCCGTGAAGACATGGGCTGGCGCCACTATGCGGTGGCCATGCTGGCGTTCAACCTGATCGGCCTGCTGGTGGTCTACTTGCTGCAGCGTCTGCAGCCGTGGCTGCCGCTCAATCCGCAGCATTTCGCGACGATCACGCCGGACTCGGCGTTCAACACGGCGATCAGCTTTGCCTCCAACACCAACTGGCAGGGTTACGGCGGCGAGTCGACGATGAGCTACCTGACCCAGATGCTTGGGCTGGCGGTGCAGAACTTCGTGTCGGCGGCGACCGGCATGGCGATCCTGCTGGCGGTGATTCGCGGCTTTACTCGACGCAGTGCAAAGACGGTGGGTAATTTCTGGGTCGATATGACCCGTAGCACGCTCTACGTGCTGGTTCCGCTGTCGCTGGTGCTGGCGTTGCTGCTGGTATCGCAGGGTGTCGTGCAGAACTTCAAGAGCTACGTCGACGTACCTGTAGTGCAGACCACCACGATGACCGAGGCCGTCAAGGACGCCGCCGGTAATCCGGTGCTCGATGCGGCGGGAAAACCCGTCACGAAGGATAGCCAGGTCACGACGCAGACCTTGCCAATGGGCCCGGCCGCTTCGCAGATTGCGATCAAGCAATTGGGCACCAACGGTGGTGGTTTCTTCGGCGCCAACTCGGCACATCCGTACGAGAACCCGACGCCGTTCAGCAACTTCCTCGAGTTGCTGTCGATCCTGCTGATTCCCGCGGCGCTTTGCTACACGTTTGGTTCGATGATCGGCGATCGGCGGCAAGGCTGGGCCTTGCTGATGGTGATGTCGCTGATCATGGTGCCACTGTTGATTGCCTGCACGAGTGCGGAGCAGGTCGGTAATCCTGCGCTATCCGGACTCAGTGTCGACCAGCACGCCACGGCGTTGCAGGCCGGCGGCAACATGGAAGGTAAGGAGACCCGTTTCGGCATCGTCAATTCCACGCTGTGGGCGACTTACACCACGGCGGCGTCGAACGGCTCGGTCAACGCACAGCATGACTCGTTCACTCCGCTGGGCGGCATGATCCCGATGTGGTTGATGCAACTGGGCGAGGTGATCTTCGGCGGTGTCGGTTGTGGTCTCTACGGCATGCTCGCGTTCGCGGTGGTCGCGGTGTTCATCGCCGGGCTGATGGTGGGCCGTACGCCGGAATACCTTGGCAAGAAAATCGAAGCGCACGAGATGAAGATGGCCAGTCTGGCCGTGTTGATCCCATGCATGCTGGTGGTGGTTGGTACGGCCATCGCGGTGATGATGCCGGCCGGCGTGGCTGGTGTGGCAAACCCGGGTCCGCACGGTTTCAGCGAGATCCTCTACGCGTTGAGTTCGGCGTCGAACAACAACGGCAGCGCGTTTGGCGGTCTGTCAGTCAACACCCCGTTCTGGAATGTGTTGCTCGGCATCTGCATGTTCGTCTCTCGCTTTGCCCTGGGCATCGCCATGCTGGCGCTGGCTGGATCGCTCGCAGCGAAGAAGCATGTACCGGTATCGGCCGGCACGCTGCCGACGCATACCCCCCTGTTCGTGGTGCTGTTGGCCTGCGTGGTGGTCGTGGTGGGTGCATTGACCTTCCTGCCCGCTCTGGCTCTTGGCCCCATCGTCGAATCCCTGATGTCTGCTGCAGGACACTGATCCATGAATTCCTTATCTAATGCGGAACGGTCTAATGTGGAACGGCCTGATATGGCACGTCCCCCAGTGGACCGCCCCCAAGTGGCCCCTCGTGCCGGTGCAGTTAGCAGCTTCGGCCGCGAACTGATCCTCAAGGCGATCGCCGATTCGTTCCGCAAATTGTCGCCGCGGACGCAATTCCGCAACCCGGTGATGTTTGTGGTGTTCGTGTGCAGCGTGCTGACCACCCTGTTGTGGGTGCAGGCACTGAGCGGTCATGGCGAAGCGCCGACGAGCTTCATCTTCTGGGTCAGCATCTGGCTGTGGTTTACCTTGCTGTTTGCGAACTTCGCCGAAGCACTGGCGGAAGGTCGCGGCAAGGCGCAGGCCGCTGCCTTGCGCAGCTCGCGCAAAGATGTGGTTGCCAAGAAACTGGCCGGTCCCTACCGCGACGCCGCCATCACGTTCACACCGTCGAACGAATTGCGTACCGGCAACTTCGTGCTGGTCGAAGCGAATGAACCGTTGCCCGGCGACGGCGAAGTGGTGATGGGCGCGGCCAGCGTGGACGAGAGCGCGATCACCGGCGAATCCGCGCCAGTGATTCGCGAATCCGGTGGCGATCGCAGCGCGGTCACCGGCGGCACCCGCGTGCTGTCGGACTGGCTGATCGTGCGTATCACCAGCAATCCGGGCGAAAGCTTTCTCGATCGCATGATTGCGATGGTCGAGGGTGCCTCGCGGCGCAAGACGCCGAACGAAATCGCGCTGACCATCCTGCTGGCGAAGTTCACCCTGATCTTCCTGCTGGCTTGCGCAACCCTGCTGCCGTACTCGATCTATAGCGTGCAGGCCGCCGGTAGCGGGCATCCAATTACGCTAACTGTGCTGATCGCGCTGCTGGTCTGCCTGATTCCCACCACGATCGGTGCGCTGCTTTCCGCAATCGGCATCGCCGGCATGGATCGGATGATTCGCGCCAATGTGATCGCCACCTCGGGCCGTGCGGTTGAGGCGGCGGGCGATATCGACGTGTTGCTGCTGGACAAGACGGGCACGATCACCCTGGGCAATCGTCAGGCGGTGGCGTTCCTGCCGGCGCCGGGCGTCGAAGAGAGCGCCCTCGCCGACGCCGCGCAGCTGGCTTCGCTGGCCGATGAAACACCCGAGGGTCGCAGCATCGTGGTGCTGGCGAAGGAGAAGTTCGGCATTCGTGAACGCGAGCTGGAAGCGAATGCCGCTCAGTTCGTGCCGTTCACCGCGCAGACCCGCATGAGTGGCGTCGACATGACCGGCCGCAGCATCCGCAAGGGTGCGCTGGACGCGGTCGAGAAGCACCTCGATGCCGTCGGCAGCCATCTGCCACCACTGGTCAAGCGCATGGCCGAAGAGATCGCCCGTCGCGGCGCGACTCCCCTGATCGTGACCGAGGGCACGACGGCGCTTGGCGTGATCGAGCTGAAAGACATCGTCAAGGGCGGCATCCGCGAGCGTTTTGCCGAGATGCGCCGCATGGGCATCAAGACGATGATGATCACCGGCGACAATCCGCTTACTGCGGCGGCGATCGCGGCTGAGGCTGGCGTGGACGATTTCCTTGCCGAGGCCACGCCCGAGGCCAAGCTCAAGTTGATCCGTGACATCCAGGCCGAAGGCCGCCTGGTCGCGATGTGCGGCGACGGCACCAACGATGCGCCGGCGCTGGCTCAGGCTGACGTGGCGGTGGCGATGAACACCGGCACTCAGGCGGCCAAGGAAGCCGGCAACATGGTCGACCTGGATTCCAATCCGACCAAGTTGATCGAAGTGGTCGAGATCGGCAAGCAGATGCTGATCACCCGCGGCTCGCTCACCACGTTCTCGATTGCCAACGACATTGCGAAGTATTTCGCGATCATTCCGGCGGCGTTTGCGACCACGTATCCGGCGCTCAACGCGCTCAACGTGATGCATCTGGCCACGCCGCAGAGCGCGATTCTGTCCGCGGTGATCTTCAACGCACTGATCATCATTTGCCTGATTCCATTGGCGCTCAAGGGCGTGGCCTATCGCGCACTCGGTGCTGGTGCGCTGCTGCGCCGCAACCTGCTGGTCTACGGACTGGGTGGCGTGGTGGTGCCGTTCCTTGGCATCAAGCTGATCGACATGTTGCTGGTCCTTTGCGGACTGGCCTGATTACCCCTCAACGTCATCCCGACCAACCCCGAAGAGGGGGCAAGGGTCGGGATCCAGTCAAGAAAGCGCGTCACCTCAATCGGAGTCACTGCCTTGCAAACGCTCAAGCTTTCAGTATCGATGCCTGACGAAACCCACCCGGATATGGAGCTGCGGCTCTCGGCAAATGATTCGGCGTGCGATGTCGTCATCGCGTTGCCGCTGCGTTCGCGCAGCGAGGCCAGCGCCGGGACGCCCCCCGTTGTCACTGTCCATGGCGCGGTACCGGGCACCGATACTGATTCTTCGCGTGGCACCAGTGCTGAAGAAGAATACGTGCTTGGCGGATACGCCGGCATCTGACCGCCGCATTGCGCGGCTCCCAACAACTATCTCAATCGAAGAAAGTCCGGCAAATGCCGGTGCAAGGACCACCCATGAAGTACAACAACAAACTGGCCGCCACTGCTTTGCTGGCGATGATTCCGACCGGGTATGCGATGGCAGCGACCACCGCCATTGATAGCGTGGATATAGCGGCAGCGCCACAGTCGGCGGTCACCGCGCCGGCATCGACACCGGCAGCTGCACCGCTGGCGAGCAGCGATTGCTCCAATGGATTTCTCAGCCGCCTGGCTTCTGCCTATCGCGAAGATGCGCAGCCAGCCGATCCGAACGCACCGGCAGCCGCGCGTCGCGCGATGCCGGCGCCGCTGGATTCACCGCCGTTTCCGAACGCCGAATGGCAGCTTGGCGGCGTGGACACACCGATTGGCGTGCCGGACGGCAATGCGCAGTACCCGCTCGAGAAGGCATTGAGCTGCACCGCGCTCGGCCAGTGGATGCAGAAGAACCGCATCGAGGTTTTCGGCTGGGTCAATCCTTCGGCCAACCTGAGTTCGTCGAATTTCAGCAACTTTCCGCTGTCGTACGCGACGCGTCCGAACCGTGTGGAATTCGATCAGTGGGTGCTCAATATCCAGCGTGTTCCCGACACGGTACAGACCGACCATCTCGACTGGGGCTTCGATATCTCCAATCTGTATGGATACGACTACCACTACACCGTCACCAAGGGTGTCTTCAGCAATCAGCTGCTGAACAACCCCGCGCCAGGCCAGCCGCTCAATGGCCATATCTATGGCGACGATCCGATGCTGTTCTACTACGACCTGTACATCCCGTGGGTCGCCCAGGGCATGGAGGTCCGCATCGGTCGCTGGCTTTCGCTGCCGGATATCGAGGCACAGTTCTCGCCGCAGAATTATCTTGTGACTCATTCGATCCTGTACACGGTCGATCCCTATACCCAGATGGGTGTGTTGACGACCACCAAGCTCAACGATCAGTGGACGGTTCAGTTGGGTATCGATGGCAGCAACGACACGGCGGACTGGAATCATTCGGCGCGTCCATCGCTGCAGGCTTGCGTGCGCTGGGTATCGGCAAGCAACAACGACATGCTTTATCCCTGCCTGAATAACGTCAATGGCTCCAACTACAATTACAACAACGTGCAGATGTATGTGATGACCTGGGGCCATCGCTTCAACCAGAGCGTACACATGCTCACCGAGGCCTATCGCATGTTTGGCCGCGGCATTCCCGGCTTCGGCCCGGGCGGCACGCCTGGTGTTGTCGCGTCTTCCCCGCTGGCCGGCGAGGCTGGTGAATTCGGTGTCGTCAACTATCTGAACTTCGAGCTGAATTCGAGCAACATGCTGTCGGTCCGCAACGAGTTCTACAACGACGAAAAGGGTCAGCGTACGGGCTTCGCCACGCGCTACAGCAGCCACACCATCGGCATAACCCATTGGGTTTCGCAGGATCTGGAAATCCGCCCGGAGCTGCGCTACGAGCACTCGTATGACGTGTCGGCGTATGACGGTGGCAGGAAAGACGATCAGGAAACCGCGTTGATCGACGCGATCCTGCACTACTGAGGTCAAGACTATGAGCAGGTTGTTACGCAATTCACTGATGATGTTGGTGGTGATGACGGTTATTACCGGCATCGCCTATCCACTGCTGGTTACCGGAGTGGCGCTGCTGGTGTTTCCGGGGCAGGCCAACGGCAGCCTGATCGTTCGTGATGGCAAGCCGATCGGCTCGAGTCTGATCGGCCAGTCGTTCACCGAGCCGAAGTACTTCTGGGGGAGGCCATCGGCGACTTCGCCGCAGGCCAACAACGGTATGAGCTCCGGTGGCTCCAACATCGGCCCGACCAACCCGGCGCTGACAGACGCAGTGAAGCAGCGTATCGCTGCCCTGCAGGCGGCTGATCCCGGCAATCACGCGCCGGTACCGGTCGATCTGGTCACTTCGTCGGGCAGCGGGCTTGATCCGGAGATCAGCCCGGCGGCGGCGCAGTACCAGCTGGGCCGTGTGGCGAAGGCGCGAGGTATCAGCGATGCACAGCTGAAATTGCTGATCGCCCAGGCCACCTCGGGGCGTCAGCTGGGCTTGCTCGGTGAGGCACGGGTCAACGTGCTGCAGCTCAATCTCGCGCTGGATGCCTTGCCCGCGCACTAGACTTTGGCGGTAAGGTGCCGAGCTACCATCCATCCGCGATCCCCATCGGCGACCCCGCATGAGCGAACCCTCCCGAGAAGCACGTGCCGATGCCTTGCTGAGCACGGAACGCGACGAGCGTAACCATCGGTTGAAGGTCTTTCTCGGCGCCGCTCCCGGCGTCGGGAAGACCTACGCGATGTTGTCGGCTGCGCGCGAACTGAAGCGTCAAGGCGTGGACGTGGTAGTGGGGCTGGTCGAGACCCATGGCCGCTCGGAGACCGCGGCACTACTGGACGGGCTGGAGCAACTGCCGCGCCGGTCGGTGAACTACCGCGGTCGTGACTTCAGCGAGTTCGATCTGGACGCTGCGCTGGTGCGCAAGCCGGCCATGCTGCTGGTCGACGAGCTGGCCCATCGCAACCTGCCAGGCGGCCGCCACGAGCGGCGCTGGCAGGACATCGCCGAGCTGCTCGATGCCGGCATCGAGGTGTATACCGCACTCAACGTGCAGCACTTGGAGAGCCTCAACGACCAGGTGCGACGGATCACCGGGGTCACCGTGCGGGAGACGGTGCCCGATGCCTTCCTCGATCGAGCGCGGGACATCGTGCTGATCGACCTGCCGCCGCGCGAGCTGATCGCGCGGCTCAAGCAGGGCAAGGTCTATGTGCCGGAGACCGCGGCGGCGGCACTGGACGCGTTCTTCTCACCCACCAATCTGGCAGCGCTGCGCGAGCTGGCGGTGGACACCATCGCCGGCCACGTCGACAGCGACCTGCGCGAGCACATGCTGGCGCGCGGCGGTGCGATGCCGGTGCGCCGACGCGTGCTGGCCGCGATCGACGGCCAGGCGCAAAGTGAATACCTGGTGCGCGTGGCCCGGCGCATCGCCGAACGCCGTGGTGCACCGTGGAGCGTCGCGTTTGTCGACACCGGATCAACCCTCGACAAGGCCCGCCGCGAGCGACTGGAGAGCGCCATGCGGCTGGCGCGGCGACTTGGCGGTGACACCGTGGTCCTGCGCGGCCATGCGATCGCCGATGAGCTGATCGCGCATGCCGATCGCGAAGGAGTCGGCCAGATCATTCTCGGCCGTACCCGCGAACGCGTGGTGGCGCGCATGCTGGGTCGCTCGCTGACCCAGCTCCTGCTGCGGCGCGGCGCGCATCTCGAATTGACCATCATCGCCACGCCGACCGAGCGCGCGCAGGCGCGACGCAAGTTGCGTCTGGTTGGCATGCCGGGTGGGGTAGGGCGCCGCGGTGAGTACATCTACGCCACCCTTGCCACGCTGGTCGCGTTCGCGTTGTCGTTTGTTGCCGACCGCTACCTGTCGGTGGCGAACCTGTCGCTGATCTTCCTCACCGCGGTGCTGGTCGTGGCGGTTCGCACGCGCATGGCGGTGGCCGTCTATACGGCCATCTTGTGTTTCCTTGGCTACAACTTCTTCTTCGCGCCACCGCGCTACACGCTGGAGATCGCGAACTTTGACGATGTGCTGGCGGTCAGCCTGTTCCTGATCGCCGCCCTGGTCTGCAGCCGTCTGGCGACCCGGTTGGCCAGTCAGGTCGAGTCGCTGCGTGCGGCTCACGTATATACGCGCGCCTTGCTTGCGCTGGGCCAACGGCTGGCCACCAGCACCGACGCCGACGGTATCCGCAAAGTGGGTGCCGATGCACTGGCGCAGGCCTTGCGCTGCGAGGTGGCAATTCTCGCCCGTGCCGCCGACGGCAACCTGCAGGTTGCCGCCGCCGTGCCACGCGAGATGGCACTCCTGACGCAGGATCTGGCGGCAGCCGACTGGTGTGAACGACACGCGGAGCAGGCCGGCCGTTACACCGACACGCTCAATGCCGCGCCGTGCTGGACCTTGCCCTTCGGTAACGAGGAAAACCGACGCGGCGTGGCTGCCTTGCGGTTCCCCAAAGGCAACAGTGAGCCTGATCCTGACCAGCGCAGCCTCGCCCTGGCGATGGTGCAGGATATTGGCCAGGCGCTGGAACGCGCCAGACTCGGCGACGAACTGGAAGGCGCCCGTGTCCAGGGTGAAACCGAACGCTTGCGCAATGCCCTGTTGTCCTCGGTATCGCACGACCTGCGTTCGCCACTGGCCTCGATGATCGGTTCGGCCGGCACCCTGGCAAGCTATGGCGACCAGCTGCCCGCGGGCGAGCGCCGCGAGTTGCTGGAGGCGATTCTCGGCGAAGGCCAGCGGCTGGATCGCTATATTCAAAACCTGCTCGACATGACGCGGCTGGGCCACGGCACACTCAAGCTGGATCGCGACTGGACCGATGCAACCGAAATCGTGGTCGCCGCGGTCAATCGTTTGCGCAAGCTGTTTCCCTCGCTGCGGGTGGAGACGTCATTGCCGCACGACACCGTGCTGCTGTTCGTGCATCCGGCGCTGATCGAGCAGGCGCTGTTCAATATCCTGGAGAACGCAGCACGCTTCACGCCAGCCGATGAGGCGGTGCAGGTGATCGTGCACAGCAGTGACGGGAAGTTGCTGATCGACGTCAGCGATCGCGGTCCCGGCATTCCGGAGGCGGAACGGGCGCTGATCTTCGACATGTTCTATTCCGTATCGCGCGGCGATCGCGCGACACAGGGCACCGGCTTGGGCCTGGCGATCTGCCGCGGCATGATCGGGGCGCACGGCGGCAGCGTGGAAGCTTTGCCGCGCGACGGCGGCGGCACCACGATTCGTATTACCCTGCCATTGCCGGCACCGCCCGATGCCCCACCTTGATCAAATAGCCATGAACTCATCCCCTCGCGTGCTGGTGATCGACGACGAGGCGCAGATCCGCCGCTTTCTCGACATCGGCTTGCGGGCCGAGGGCTACGAGGTGCTGCTGGCCGCCACGGCCACCGAGGGTCTGGCGCTGGCGGCGACGCGTACGCCGGATCTGGTGATTCTCGATATCGGCTTGCCCGACATGGAAGGCCATGCGGTGCTGGCCGAGTTGCGCCAGTGGAGCCAGGTGCCGGTGCTGATGCTGTCGGTGCGCGACGCCGAGAGCGAAAAAGTGCGTGCGCTCGATCACGGCGCGAACGACTACGTGACCAAGCCGTTCGGGATCCAGGAGCTGATGGCGCGCTTGCGCGTTCTGTTGCGCAACCGGCCGGACGAACCGGAGCTGTTGCCGCGTTACGACGACGGCCATCTCGTGGTGGACCTGGCACGGCGCGAAGTAACGCTGGAAGGCGCGCCGCTCGCGCTGACCCGCAAGGAATACGCGGTGCTGGCCATGCTGCTGCGCCACGCCGGCCGTGTGGTCACCCAGCAACAACTGCTGCGTGAAGTGTGGGGCCCAACCCACACCAGCGACAGCCAGTATCTGCGCATCGTGCTGGGCAAGCTGCGGCAGAAGCTCGGCGACGATCCCGCTGCGCCACGCTGGCTGAAGACAGAACCCGGCGTGGGCTACCGCTTTCTCGGCGGGAGTTGAAATCGCGACCGCTCTCGACCGGAAGCCTTCGGCGCGATGCGGGCAACAAGCTAGCGAACGATAAACCAGGCCACAACGACACTCGTCACCGCGCAGGCCACGAAACTGTCGAGTAGTACGCCAAGCACAAAGCCGCGATGGAAATTGACGAACAGCGCCATCGACAGCAAGGAAGGCAGCGGCAAGGCGACCCAGCACAGCGAACCAAAGGCGAGCCCCTGCAACCACCAGGCACGGCCATGCGCGGCAGTGACCCCACCCGTAAGCGCGAAGAGCAAGCCCAGGCCAACGCTACCCAAGATGATAAATACACTTGAAAGCGCGTACTGCTTTGCGCCCTCCGGCCGCCATGTATTCGGCGTGAGCGCCTGGAAGCGATGGAACAGCGCGCCCATGAACAGATACCCGGTAAAGATGGAGACAACGCCTCCAACGACCCCGCCCAACAAGGCAGACATCACGTTCATGGCTCAGTCCTCCAGCACGAAAGTGTTTCGCTGACATCCTAGGGGTTGCTGACCTGGCTATTGAGGTCCAGCCTCCGACGGCCGAGCTCACCGCGCTCTGATGAAATCGACAAACGCGCGCAGCGGCGCAGGCAGATGGCGGCGTCCGGAATAGTAGAGAAACGGTCCGGTAAACGTCTGCCACCACGGCTCCAGCAACGGCTCGAGCGTCCCACTGTCGAGGTGAGGACGCAACCAGTCCTCGAACAAATGGACCACGCCCAGGCCACCCACGGCCGCCTCAACGACCAGATCTACGGCGGCGCCCAGGCGGACCATCAGTGGGCCCGAAGGATCAACCCGCACGATCTCTCCGTCGCGTTCGAACTCCCACGTGGGAATCGCGCCGCCCGCAAACTGTCCGCGCAGACAGGCATGAGTGAGCAGGTCGCGCGGGTGTTCTGGCCGACCTCGGGCATTGAGATATTCCGGTGACGCGGCAGTCGCGAAGCGCTGAAAGCGCGGGCCGATCGGCACAGCGATCATGTCCTGCTCAAGCCGCTCGTCGTAGCGGATGCCGGCGTCGCAGCCCGCCGCGAGCATGTCGACGAAGCTGTCCTCCACGATCACTTCAAGTTTGATCTCGGGGTAGGTCTTGAGGAACGGCGTGACGATCGAAGGAAGCACGATGCGGGCGACGTTGGCCGGTACGTTCAGTCGGAGCGTTCCCGTCGGGCGGTCTCGGAAACTGTTGACGACGTCCAGCGCAGATTCCACTTCACCGAGAGCGGGCACGAGCCGTTCGGCCAGGCGAGCCCCCGCCTCGGTCGGCAAGACACTGCGGGTCGTGCGGTTGAGTAGCCGCACGCCGAGTCGCGTTTCCAGGCGCCGCACAGACTCACTCAGCCTCGAGGCGGAGGTGCCGCTTGCGCGAGCCCCTTCGCGGAAGCCTCCCGCCTGCACTACCGCCAGGAACGCAAAGAGATCCTGTAGATCTGTCGCCATTGTTCGGTTTTCCGCACAACCCGTGCTGATTTAGCCGGATTATCGTGCAATCGGTCAACGCCTATAGTCGTGCGGTGCCTATCTCGGCCGCACCTTTCCTGGAGCCAACATGACCAACCTTATGAAATCGGGGACTTTCTCGTTGGGTGACCGCAAGGTGACCCGGATGGGCTACGGCGCCATGCAGCTGGCGGGTCCCGGCGTATTCGGACCGCCGAAAGACCGCGACACCGCGCTTGCGGTGCTCCGTGAGGCGTTGGCGTCTGGCGTGGATCACATCGACACCAGCGACTTCTACGGACCCCACGTCACCAACCAGCTCATCCGTGAAGCACTGCATCCCTATGCGCAGAATCTGGTGATCGTGACCAAGGTTGGCGCCACACGCGGAGCCGACGCGTCATGGAATGCGGCACAGAGCCCCGCCGAGCTGACGCGCGCGGTGCATGACAATCTGCGCAACCTTGGCGTGGATGTGCTGGATGTCGTGAACCTGCGCATCATGGGCAATGTTCACGAGCCCAGCGAAGGATCCATCGAGGAGCAGTTCACCGCATTGGCCGAGCTGCAGCAGCAAGGTCTGATAAAGCACCTTGGCCTGAGCAACATCACCGCGACTCAAGTGACGGAAGCGCAGCGCATCGCCAACGTCGTCTGTGTGCAGAACCACTACAACCTCGTGCATCGCGATGACGACGCGCTCATTGATGAGCTCGGCCAAAAGGGCATCGCCTACGTTCCCTTCTTTCCGCTCGGCGGCTTTACGCCGCTTCAGTCAGGGATCTTGTCCTCGGTCGCGCAAAGACTCGATGCGACGCCGATGCAGGTTGCCCTCGCTTGGCTGCTCGCGCGCGCACCCAACATTCTTCTCATCCCCGGCACATCGTCACTCAAGCACCTGCAGGAAAATTTGGCGGCAGGGGAGCTAGTGCTTGCGGAAGACGTTCTTGCTGAACTGGATGAGATCGGGCGGAAGCGCGGGGAATACGCTGGTTCTTGAAAGTCCCTACGCGAACCACAGCCGCCATGTTCGCGAAGCATGGGTGTCGGACCCTGACTCGGACAAGCCTCTGTCAGAGGCTAAGGATGTCCCCGCATGTGCCGGCGACCTCTGCCGGTCGATGCTTATGGAAAAATCGTTCTAACCGCTGGTGTCCACACACTTTGAGGTGGCACATGATCGTATTCAACGTGGGTCGTAGAGGCATCACAACGTTGTCGTGCAATGGAAATCCTCTAGGGACGTATCGTCGATATCGCCGGTGCCGTAGTAACTGACTCTGGACACGGTCATCGCACCAATATGATTCTGGTAGCGAAGGTGATAAATCGTGGTTGAGGCACCGAACGTTGAGGTGCTCACTAAAATCACCAAGTTGCCCAGTTGTTCTTTGAGGACAACGATTTTCCAGTTCGGTCCATTTTGCGCCCTGACAATTAGATCGGCCCCGGTGGTATCGATTGTGAACTGACCGCCCATTTTCAGCAGGTCAATCCTTGAGCCGCCATCGGGAAGAATGTCTTTCAGGAGTCGGCCGTCTTTGGTGGGCGCTGCTAGTAAATATGCATAAGCCTCGCTAACGGATTTGCACTGGGCCTTAAAGCCTTCAGGCAGCTCCATCAGTGGAGGAGTCGTCAGACTGGCAAGCATCATCAGAGTCGTGATCACAGGACTTCTCCAGCATCATCAGCGGCAAAAACGTGGCGGAGACGTCGGCTCAAGCTAAACGAGATCGGCGTGGCGCCAATCAAGCACTATTACCACTAGCTGATGGGCTGGCGGTGCACCCAGGACAACCACTCCGCGTTGAGCGCAGACGATATCAAACTTATTGGCCTGCCTCGGGATCTTGCCAAAATGCAACTAATCTATCGGCGCAAACTGGGCGAACAGGTCAGTGAATTCCGAAAGACCGATCAGCGGAACGTAGTCACACACCTGGGCATACTCAGCCCATAACTTGTGAACTGCCGGGTTGCCGTGTGCCTTCTCGATGGCGCCATCGCACCACTCGAATATTTCGACGATGGTCCCATCTTTGCTTTTCAGTGCGATGGGCGGCCGGTCAGTTGCGAGACCAAGGTTTCGCAGATACGGCACGTGCTCTCTGACCAGGGCAAGTAGCTCGCTCTCCTTGCCCGGCTTCGGCTTATATCCAACGATCACGACGGCACCCATGGCGAATCCTCCTTGCTAGGCACTGCTGGACGAACTTGACGCGGCTCTGGAACGGGCGGCGTGGAAGCAGCGCCCCTAGCTTGCGCGGCGATGGCCCACGCTGCAATGTTCGCCACGAGCTAAGGGCGGGGACGTTGGATGTCCCAACGATAGTCCGACCTCGCGGTTCGATTTTGACTGATCCAGCCGCTTGGTTTGCGGCAAACTTCGTCAGGCGCGACTCGCATCGGACGGGAAACTGCCGGGCCACTTAAGGAGCCAGGCGAAGCGTCGGTGCCGACGACGGAGTGCGGATTGTGTTTGGCTCGTCCGCGCCTGGATAGGCGCCGCATTGCCGACCTTGTCACGGGCCGTGACAACGTTGGTGGTGAAGCGTCGGATGTTCGCATTGTCAAACAAGAGACGTCGGGTGAAGGACTCGAAGTCGTCCACGTCGCGCGCAACCACGATCAGGATGAAGTCCGCTTCGCCCGTGACGTAGTAGCACTGCTGCACGTTCGGGTCGGCTCGTGCGCCCTTTCGAAATGCGTCGAGCATGTCGGCACGTTCGCGCTCCAGTTCCACGCCGACGATGAACGTCATGGCTTGTCCCACAGCGGTGGGATTTACGATCGCGACCTCGGCGACGATCACAACCACCACCGGTAACGGAGAGACAGCCGCGCACGTTTTCGCGGAGAGCCCTGCTTTCACTGCGGCACGGTCGCCTCTGTCTCGGCATCGGCGATGGTACCGACGGCATGCAAATGTCCGCTCCCATGAGAGCGGACATTTGCAGTCAGCTATCCACAGCGCCACCCCATCGGCGCAACCGTGGATCAGCATCATTCTGAGCAGGAGGCGAATACTTCAGGCACCCTGCCCGATACTCAATAAAGCGGCGTGCCCGCCTGGTAAGCGCTGACGAAGGACTGCCAGTCCAGATTGACCTGGGCTGCATAGCTGAAGGCGAACGTCGAGATTTCTGACTCCAGTCCGCTGGTGCTGCTGACGGCATTGCTGACTTGTTTGTCGATGCTGTAGGGCACGATGGCGCTGTTGTAGTCCTGATCGGAAACCGCATGCGCGGAGGCCAGTGCCTGGCCCAGGTAGGTGGCAGCGGTGTTCAATTTGCCGGCGCTGGTCAGCTGGGTGTAATCGAAGTCTTCTTCGTACGGGGATTTCTCGTGGAAGAAATAGTTCAGGCCGTTGATCGTGGCGTAGCCGATCAGCACGTCGGCATTCAAGGTCTGCGCCTTGGCTGTCATGGCGACGCGGTTGGCTTCGTTGTTGTTGTAGTCGACGGCGGGCAGCTGGCCATTGTCTACCTCGGCCACGGCACTGGTGGTCTCCTGCTTGATCTCCAGGATCACGTCGTCCGAAGTAGAGGTGGAGGGACCTTCGATGAGGATGTAGTAGCGCAGCTTGCCCAGGCTGCCGACGCCCGAGCCCAGCTTCTGGCGGATGTCCTTCACCTGGTAGTAGCTGGCGGCGTACTGCTTGGACGAAGCAATGGTGCTGATGTAGCTGTTCATCGCTGCAACGATGTTGTTGTAGGTCGTGCTGTTGACTGTGACCAGGGTGTTCGCGATGGTCTGGAAGCTGCGCGAGCCGCCGGTGACTTGCGTGTACTTGCTCAGCAGGCTGGAGCGGCTATCGCTCTTTGAATCGCTGATGGTGGTCTGCACCGCGCCGGAAGTATTGCCGTTCTTGAGCTGGAAACTCAGCTCGGCGCTGCTGCCACTGAAGTTGTTCATTTCACTGACATAGGCGCCCACCATGGTGTTGATCGCGGTGGTGATATCGCTGTCGGCTACGCCGTTGGCGCGGCCGGCCAGCACCATGCTGGTGGCCAGGCGGCGCAGGTCCCAGACATATTGACCGAGGTAGCCTTCGTCGAAGTCATCCACCGAGAACACGTTGTTGCTGCCGCTGTCCTGCCAGGCGCCGAAGTTGCCGATGTGGGCGTCACCGCCGATCCAGGTGTAGCCGGTCTGCGTGGTGGCATAACTTGATGCCGGCAGAGTCGCCATGTCCTGGTAGAAAATATGATCGGTGCCGCGATAGAAGTCGAACGCGTCGCCCGCCATGGTCGACATCTTGGTGGCCAGATCGGTGCTGTCAGTCGCGGCAAAGGGGTGGTTGTAGTTGTAGATCTGCGACACCACCCAGCTGGTGCGCGAGGTGGCGGCCTGCGCGGCGGATACGCACAGCAAGCTGGCGATGGACAGGACGATCAACGCTTTCTTCATGGCTGGTTTCCCCTGGGCACAAGAAAGGCACGGCTGGGCCGTGCCTGGTGAGTAGCCGCGGATTCAATCAGCGTGGAATGACAAGGGCGTGACGTGGCGAGGCCGCCCACGCAGCACGATGTTGCGTCGACATCCGAAGCTTCAGCGGATCGGGTTCAACCGTGCTTGCGACTCTGCATGATGCATTTTGAGTGCGTGTCTAGCCTGCCGAAAGCGTGCGCCAATAGCGGACTTCATCGATCGTCAGGCCCCAAACCAGGGCGGTTCGGTGCATGCCGTCGGACTGCCACTGATCGGTTTGGTAGAAACGCTCTGCGCGGGTGTTTCCAACCAGGACCCACAACAGCGCACGCCGGAACCCGAGGTCCAGAAGATGGGCGCGAGCTGCCGACATCAAGGCCATGCCGATGCCGCGGCCCCACCAGTCAGGATCAACATAGAGCGCACACAGCTCTCCATTCCCCGGCGCAGCCGGGTCGCTCGAAGGAGCGCTGGTAGCAAAGCCATGAATGACTCCCGCTTCAGCCGCAACGATCGTCTTTGGCTGACGGGGGTCCGGGCTGGCGAAGTTGTACCGCTGCGCCCGTTCCTCCGGCTGCAGCTGATCGAGGTAATCATCCGGAAGCAGGTTTCGGTAGCCCACCTGCCATGAGCGCACGTGGACGCGCGCCACGCTCATCGCATCGTCGGGTTCGGCGGCTCGCAGAAGCATGCCTGACTCTAGCGCATCGAATGCGCATGAAATGAGGCGAAGGCGTGTAGGGAGCATGCCCGGATGGCGTCATTCGGCTTTGACATCCCGCATGGCGCAGGCCGTTGCGTCGACCGGGCGAACTGCCTCGCAGGGTGTAGGCCCGTCGATTGCTGTGTCGACTGTCATTGCGAATGTCAGTGTCAGCCCCGGCGCGGGAGACGAGCCGGAATACCGCCGCCAGGGCGGCCCGCCCGCAATCACTTGGCCCGGCCGTCGGCCTGGCGCTCAGGCTTGCCGTAGCAGATGCCGCGGAATCTGGCGGGCAGGGGCAGCGGCCTGCACATTTCCAGCGCCAGATTGGCGGCAGCCGGCTATGATAGGAGGCCGACGGGCGCCCCCGATAACGGATGGCGACTGGCAAACCAACGACAGCGGCCGATGCTTCAACATCGGCCAAGCACAGCGAGGTAGACACATGGCACGCGGCATCAACAAGGTCATCCTGGTTGGCAACCTCGGCGCGGATCCGGAAATGCGCCACACCGGTGGCGGCACGGCGGTGACCACGCTGAATCTTGCCACCTCGGAAAGCTGGACCGACAAGCAGAGCGGCGAGAAGGTCGAGAAAACCGAGTGGCACCGGGTGAAGTTGTTCGGCCGGCTGGCCGAGATCGCCGGTGATTACCTGAAGAAGGGCCGACAGGTCTATATCGAAGGTTCGCTGCGCACCGACAAGTACACCGACAAGGCCGGCGTCGAGCGCTACAGCACCGACATCATCGCCAGCGAGATGCAGATGCTTGGCGGCAACGAAGGCGCCGGTGGTGGTGGGGGCGGCGGTCAACGCGAGCGCCCGCAGAGTGCCAGCGGTGGCCAGCGCCAGGGTGGCGGCAGCTACGGCGGCCAGTCGCGCGACAATGATGATCGCGGCAGCCAGCAGCGTCAGGCGCCGTCGCCGGCCGACAGCGGTTTCGCGGATGACGAGATCCCCTTCTAGACAACACCTTGGATTAAGAGTGTTGCCTTTTGGCCTAAAAGCCCCCGAGAAATCGGGGGCTTTGTGTTTTCTTGGTTGAACATTTCCGTGTCGTCTTTAGCATCGACCGTTCGTCCAGGCTGCACCTTGAAAAATGTCGGGTTCAGTGATCAGCCTGGAGGCTGAAGCCTGAGCGACCGCGCGATGTTCGCCCTGACGCTAGGGCTTCAGTGGCGGGTAGCCTTCTGTGTAGATCCACTCCGTCGCTTTCGCCGGTGCATGGCAGCCCTTGCAGTTCAGCTTGTAGTCGAACGTCGGGCGCACGACCCCATCCTTCATGGGGAGACTGCGTGAGGCCACCGACGGGTTGGCGGCGTCAAACCACGACCAGCCCCAGCCATCACCCCACACATCACTCGCGGGATGGTGGCCATTGCGGTCCCTGACCATGACGAACCAGCCCCTCAAACTGTCGACGTGACTGACCGTGCCGGTCGTCATAGCCTCGGTAGCTGCGCGATAGACCTCTTTCACAAGTACCGCGCCATCGGGAAAATGCCCGTCCTTGCGATAGGCGTCGATGGTGCCGGGCGATGCGTAGAGGACGTGCATCTCTGCCGATCCCGGGCCCTGGTCCCTGGCAACTGCCCAGGTCCCCAGGAACTGGTATGTCGTTCGATAGTTGGCGGGCACGTGGAGCTTTCCGAAACGGTCGACCGCCGTATCGACCTTCACCCGACCGGCAGGATCTGAGCCAGAGCTCGTCGGTCCAGAGGCGGCGAACGCAAGAGCGGTCACTGCAAGAACGGCCACCGATCCGGCCACACTGACAATCGCAGCGTTGAACAGCTTCATGATTGATTTCTCCGCCCGACCTACTGCCGCCGATCCGCGCCGTGTCCGAGATTGCGACCCGAGGAAAGTGCCGGCGCGGAGCCGCTGCATTCGGCATTCTCGAGAATTAACGTCAACACGCTGCAGTATCGATGCCCGTGGCGCTCAGCGGAATTCACTATACGCTGGTAGGGGAAACACGACGACGATGGATTCGGGATAGAGGCGCCAAGCTGGTGCGCATTTCTATTTTATGTGTTCCTTGTGCGCGCACTGATGAATCAAACAAGACGCAAGTTTGCCTGTCCCCTGGAGCAAGACTGAGGAGTCGGTCTTCCATGGCTCAACACATTCAACATCGGTCCAGAAGTTGGAACATTGACGTCGCGGCCATGGCCGGATTCTTCACGGGCGACCAGCTCAGCAGGGACATCGCTTAGCTGACTCGTTCCCGGTCGTATGGCCTGCGGCGATGGATCGATTCCGTTAGGAGCTCAGAGGTAATCCGCGGCTGATTTGCTTACGGAGACTTGCATCGGGTCTCGACATCGATTCCAGGATGACAAATGATCCGCAGAGGTAAATCCATTAGACAAAGGTCTCGGCACGAACCTGGAATGGATCTATCGACATATATCTGCCACTGCGCGCAGGGGCGCCACGCCATCGGCAGGCTGGCTTATTTGCGCCGTGCCGGCTTCGCATCGATAGGTGCCAGAATCCAATGCAGAGCGATGAGTTTGCCGGTATCTGTCGGTCGCGTGTGGAGGAGCAGCTCGGCCAAACGCTGAAGCAATTGATTCACTTCCGCGAGCTCCGCAGGATCAACCCAACCCCTGAGCCGCGCCACCCACAATTCGCGCGACGGTCCTTCGGTCACGGTGCCGCCTTGACTCACCGATCGCACAAAATCGCGCTGCGCGAGGCGCGACATGCTCGAGGCGACACGAGCAACAGCTCTGGCATTAGCGGTCGCGCCCGGCTTGTAGCGCAAGCTCAAGTGCTCCCCTTTGGGGACCGTCAAATGATAGCGCCGTGCGGAAGCCTCGGCGCGTTCTTCGACCAGGCCTCCACGCACCAGCGCGCGTAGATGGTAGTAGAGCCCATCCGCAGGCCGACCGAGTTGCACTGCTAATTCGGCGGCCGTCGCTGCGCCCCCCAATGCCTGAATAGTGGTGACGAGTTCGAGGCGAATCGGCGTGGCCAGTACGGCGATTTTTTTCGCATCCTCGATGATGCCGTTCGCAGGTTTCTTCGCCACCAGCTGGATTGCCTTCGTTGAAAGTATATGCAATTGTTCAATCAACCCGATGGTCGTGCAAGTACCCCACCTGACAACGGAGATGCACATGACCTGCAGACTATCCCTATCGGCGCTGTTGAGCCTATTCCTGCTGGTACCTACAGCGAAGGCATACGCTGAGGATGCGAATAGCGTATTTGCGCGCTTTAAGGCCGCCAGCGGCGGTGTGCACTGGGACGGCGTGCGTTCGCTGGATAGCACTGCTGAGACAACGGGAGGTGGCCTCAGCGGAAAGGTCCACCAACTTCAGGATCTGTTGACCGGCCGCTCCAGCGAAAGCTATCAGATGGGTGCCATTGACGGTGCCGATGGATACGACGGCATCCATGGCTGGGAGCGTGATTCCGGTGGCGAAGTGGCCGTGCAAGATACTCCCGGGGCCAAGCGCCTTGCGCGTAGCCAGGCTTGGATGAATGCATACGCTTACTGGTATCCGCAGCGCATGCCCGCCACGTACGGAGCGGTGGAAACGCGCGAACTGGACGGCAAACGGTTTAATGTCATCAAGGCGATACCCGAGGGCGGCGAGCCGGTCACGTTATGGTTTTCAATGGATACCGGTCTTCTGGCCCGCTTTGCCCAGCCGGATGGAGACGGAGGAGTGCAGACGACGGCACTCGATGACTACCGTAAGATCGACGGCGTACTGCTGCCGTTTCACTTTGTGAACGATGATACGGATGCGGCCGGCCGCACCGATCCGCGCAATCATCAGGATATCCGGGTCAATCGCGCCAACCTCAATGCCGCGGTGTCCGATAGCGATTTCGCCGTACCCGCCATGGTTGCCACCGCGCACATCAATGATGCAAGCGGTACTACCCGCGTCCCGTTCGACCTGGCCAACAACCACATTTACATCGACGGTTCTGTCAACGGCAAGCCGGTCCGTCTCATGTTCGATACCGGTGCCGGCAATCTATTGACGCCAGCAGCCGCCAAGAGGCTGGGTCTCACCAGCGAAGGCAAACTTGCTTCTGGTGGCGTTGGGGAGCAACTCAACAATCGGGGTTTCGCTCGCGCCAAGGAGGTTCGCGTCGGAGCTGCTACGCTCGCCGACCCCGTATTCGCGGTGACCAATCTTGGTGACTTGCCGAAGGTCGAGGGCGTACCACTCGATGGATTGGTCGGTTACGAGATGTTCCGGCGATTCGGGGTGACGATAGATTATGCAAAAAAACAGATTACGTTCTCCGAACCGAAGAAATTCACACCGCCGCCGGGCGCCGCCGCACTGACATTTGATCTCGACGGCCACTATGCCGTCATCTCAGGCACATTGGATGGCGTGCCAGTACGAGTCATTGTCGACACGGGCTCGCGCGGGTCGCTCGTTATGACTGCGGCCTTCGTGCACGCACACGACCTGATCACGAAATACGGCGCGTCGCCGGAAGCGGTGACCGGTTGGGGCGTTAACGGTGGATCGCGCGGGCGTCCGGCGCGTTTCGGCACGCTGCGCCTGGGTGACTTCGATATCGACGGCGTCGCCGGCGATCTTTTCGTTGGTGACAAGGGCGGTCTCGCGAATCCCGATTGGTCAGGCGATCTTGGCGGCGGCGTATTGCATCGCTTCACCGTCGCGTTCGACTACGCCAATAAGAAAATTTACCTCGCACCGAATGTTGACATCGATAAACCGTATGCCTTTGATCGCAGCGGCCTGTGGTTGCTTGTCGATGGTGACTCGCTGAAAGTTGTCGACGTCGCCAAAGATAGTGCGGCTGAGCAAGCAGGTATGCACATTGCTGACCGTATCAGCTCAATCGATGGCGTGGCCATTGCCACAAAGTCACTTTCCGACTGGCGCCAGCAACTGCGCGAGCTGCCGGTGGATACGCGGCTGACTATCCGATTCCAGCGCGACGGCAAGATTAGCGACGCGACACTGACTCTGGCAGATCGGATGCCGGCAGCGGCGAAGCATATAACTGGCAAAAGCAGCGCGGACGGAAAGCTCTAGCGACTTCGGGTCGATAGCCAGGGCCAACAGGCTCCGTATGCGTGGAAAAGCTGTATCCCGATGATGGCCAAAGCCACCCCGAAGCGGAGTGGCTGAAGCCTTGTCGGGTTCAGCGTTTCTGCATGAAGACTTTGGATGCGATAGCAAAGGAAGAGTTTATGAAGGCACTATCGATCGGTCTGGTTTTGATGTTTGTTTCGCTGCAAACGTTCGCTCAGACCGTTCAGGCGGATCTGCCCTCCAATGACGAGACGGCTTGCTTGAGCCATGACCCCACTATCAGTATCCAGGCGTGCACTGCGGTGATCCAATTGGGACAAGCCACCGCAAATCTGGCTACCTTTTACATCAATCGTGGGCTTTCCTACGCCAGGCAGGGGCTCTACAGCCAGGCTATCGCCGATCAAACCAAGGCAATCGCGCTCAATCCCGATGAGGCACACTCATACATCAATCGCGGCAGCTTCTATGGCAAGACTGGCCTCTACGATCAAGATATTACCGATCAAACCGAGGCGATCTCACTCAGTCCCCATTCCGACATGGCCTTCCGCAATCGCGGCAACGCCTATAGCGCCAAGGGACTGTACGATCGGGCCATTGCCGACTACGCCAAGGTGATCCTGCTTATGCCCGACAGCGATGTAGCCTACTTCAGTCGCGGCTACGCCTATAGCGCAAAGGGTCTCTACGACCTGGCTATCGGCGATTACACGAAGGCTATCTCCCTCAATCCTGACTACGCTCTTGCCTACAACAACCGTGCCTTGGTTTATCACCGGAAAGGTGAGAACGCGAAGGGCTTGTCCGACGCCGAGAGGGCAGTGGTACTGGCACCGAACGACGCCGCATTCATCCAGACAAGGGCACAGGTGTACGAACAACTCGGTCAGCGCGACAAGGCTATCGCCGACTATCGCGCGGCACTCAAATTGGCCCCCGACATGAAGTTCGCTCAGGATGGGCTAGGTCGACTTCGGGTAGCGCATTAGCCCCGCTCGTTTTGTCTGTGGAGACAGCCAGGAACTGCTTCTGAGTCGTGAGGCAACCGCTCAAACCTCGAGGCCCGAATCATGCGGGCCTCGAGGTTTTCAGGGATCACGTTCGGTAATCACGTCCGGACGTCGGTGACTCACTTCACGGTGAACGTGTTGTTGCTGCGGTCCACGTCGGGGACCAGGTGCGCCGGGTCGATGGTGGCGGACTTGACTGGCTTGCTGCCGTCCACGCGGACGATGTAGCTGTGGTGCTGCATCCAGGTTTCCACCGGGACTCGCACGTCCTGTTTGCTGCCGTCGGTGTACAGCACCTCCAGCGTGGCCGGCAGCACGAGTTGGTCGAGATTGGCCACGGTGACTTGCGCACCTTTGTGCCAGTCGCCATCGACCGGCGTCACGTTTTGCACGGCCAGGTCGAGCTTCCAGTTGTGCTGATACCAGCCGCGCCAGAACCAGGCGAGATCCTCGCCGGTCTCGCTATCCATGAAGCGGAAGAAATCCGACGGGCTGGGATGCTTGTAGGCCCAGGTCTGGATGTACTTGCGGAACGCCGGATCGAAACGCGCAGGGCCGATGATCTGTTCGCGCAGCAGCACCAGGCCATAGGCGGATTTGAAGTACGTGACCGGGTGGCGGTACTTCTCCTTGGTCTGGTCGGCGATGGTCAGTAGGGGAGGTGCGTCGGGATCGGTCAGTACCTTGACGATTTCATCGGCCGGATTGCCACCGCCGGGCGCGTATTCCTCGTCGCGCTTGGGCGCGAATTCGCCGTGGTTGAAATGATCGGCTTCGTAGATGTCGATGAAGGTGTTGAAGCCTTCATCCATCCACGCATGGCGGCGCTCGTCGGTGCCCACGATCATCGGGAACCAGGTGTGGCCGACCTCGTGCGCGATCAGCGGCTGCAGTTCTTTGCTGTGTGCGGTCTTGTCGTCGAAGGTGATGCCCGGGTATTCCATGCCGCCGGCGGTGCCTGCTTCATTGATCGCGACCGGGTAGGGATACGGAAACCACTGCTTCGAGAAATACTCGACCGACGCCTTGACGTATTCGGTGGCGCGGCCCCAGGCGTCGTTGCCGCCGCTTTCCACCGGATACGCGGACATCGCCAGCGCCGTTTTGCCGCCGGGCAGGTTGATCCGTGCGGCGTCCCACACAAAGGCTTTGGACGCACCGAACGCCACGTCGCGGCTGTTCTGCATGCGGAAGTGCCAGGTCAGCGTGCCACTCTGGTTTGGACGGCTGGACGGATCGTTCACCTCGGTGGGTGAACGAATCATTACGGTGGCATCGCTATGCCGCGCCTGTTCCAGCCGTTGCTGCTCGGTTTTGGTGAGCACCTCTTGTGGGTTCAGCAGTTCGCCGGCACCCACCACGATCATGTTCCACGGTACGGTGATCGAATAGTCGTAGTCGCCGTAGTCGAGATAGAACTCCTGGTTGAGATACGGGGCGGTGTCCCAGCCGACCAGGTCGTCGTAAACGCACATCCGCGGAAACCACTGCGCGATCTCGAAGATGTCGCCGTTCTTGCTCGGGTTGACGTCGGTGCGGCCGCCGAACTCGCCGGGCACGGTATAGCTGTAGCTGACATGCAGGCGCAGCTGACCGTCGTGCGCCTTCAGCGGCGTGGGCAGGGTTATCTGCATGCGTGTGTCGGAGACCAGCCAGTCCACTTTCTGCAGCTTGCCATCGGCGCCCTCCACCTGCACCGACGCTATGTTGTAGCCGTCGGTGAACTCGGTCGGGAAGCGATCGTCGGCGAATGCGCCGCGGGCGTCCTTGCGATAGCGGTTCTGGTCGAGCTGCAGCCACAGCACGTCGAGTTCGTCGGGACTGTGGTTCGTGTAGGTGACTACCTCCTCGCCGCTCAGCTTACGGCTTGCCGGATCGAGCGCAGCCTTGATCTGGTAGTCCGTGCGGTTCTGCCAGAACAACGGCCCGGGCTTGCCGCTGGCCGAGCGGTACGCTGTCGCCGGCTGCGGATAGTTGAACGGAGCAAAGGTTTGCAGCGGATCGAACTTCGTGGCGCTGTCAGGCGCTGCCGCATGCAACGGCATGGCCGCTGCGCAGAGCAGCGACAGGCAAACGGTGAGGCAGGGGATTGGCAGGGTACGCATGCATCAGTTCCGGGAAGGGTGTGTGTCATCACGTGTGTGGCAGCGGAAATGATGGCGGCGCGTTGTCGTCAGCGCTGCCCCATGGCTTGTCCGGCGCTGACGGCCGAGGCAGGCGATGCTGGGACCCGCTGCATGTATTTTCCTTTCGGCGCATTGTGGGAGCGACTTCAGTCGCGATCGCTCTCCGCTGCTCGATCAGCTTTTGGAGCATCGCGACTGAAGTCGCTCCCACAGGGGAGGTGCCGGCTTCAGCGAGGGGGCAATACATTCAGCAATTCGTAGCAGGCGCCCATGGTGTGGTAGTCGGTCTTGCCTGCCGGGCTTTTTTCGTCGTCGATCTTGCGGTTGTCATTGGTGAGGATGCGGTACCAGGCGCCGTAGTTGTGGTCGACGAAATGCTGCCACGCGTAAGTCCACAGTTTCTCGTACCAATCGTCATAGACGGCCAGACCGGTACGCGCATGCAGCAATGCGGCGGCCGCCAGTGATTCGGCTTGTACCCAAAAATATTTGTCGCCATCGCATACGCTGCCATCCGGGGCGAAGCCGTAGCTGATGCCGCCGTGCTCGGTATCCCATGCGCGTGCCAGTGCGGTGTCGAACAGCTGCATCGCCGTTGGCAGCAGCCAGTTTTCCTCGCGACCGCGTTCGAGCAGCAGCGGTTCAAGGATCAGCAGCAGCTTGGCCCATTCGGTCAGGTGGCCGGGCTGGAAACCCCAAGGGCGAAACAAGTGCTTCGGGTCGTCCCGGTGGTAGTCCCAGTCGACGTTCCAGTCACTGTCGTAGTGCTCCCAAACCAGGCCGCCGGCCTTGGCGGCCTGGCGCCGAGTGATGTGGTCGGCGAGCATGAGTGCACGTTCCAGATAGCGCGGTTCGTCGCTCGCCTGATAGGCAGCCAGCATCGCCTCGCACATGTGCATGTTCGCGTTCTGGCCGCGATAGCCGCTGAAGTGCCAGTCGGCATCGGCCTCGTCCCGATACAACCCCGCGTCGGCATCCCAGTAGCGTTGCTCCAGCAGCTGCCAGGTCTCCTCCATCCATGCCGCCGCCTCGGTGATGCCGGCTTTGCGCGCCGTGGCATAGGCAAGCAGAACGAATGCCACACCATAGGCATGGTTGGTGCGATCTTCCGGCTGACCGTCGCGGATCGTCCAGGCGTAACCGCCGCTGTGCGGGTCACGATGCACGTCGCGCAGATAGCGCAGGCCATGTCGCGCGGCATCGAGGTATTCGGCGGTTTCAAACTCGATCGCCGCCATCGCATAGTTGAAAATGAAGCGCGTGCTGCTGACCAGATGCCGGTCACGGTCATCGTAGATCGTGCCGTCGTCCTTGAAGTAGTGAAAAAACCCCCCGGCCGGATCGATCGCACGTGGGTGATAAAACGACATGGTCTGCGCGATGTGGTCGCGCAGAAATGTTTCGGAATGGAAGTCGGGCAAGGTCGGTACGTTGTTCATGCGTGGGCATCCATGAAGGCCAGCACTTCGCCTTCGTTCGGCATCGCGGCAAAGGAACCCTGGCGGGTCACGGTCAACGCGCCGCAGGCGGCGGCGTAGCGCAAGATCGCGTGCAGGCGTGGCAGCTCGGTCACCAGATGGTCGATCCGCTCGGGACCCACTTCAAGCCCGGCCAGCCGGCACAGCAGGCCGCCGACGAATGCGTCGCCGGCCGCCGTGGTATCGACGGCATCGACCGGATAGCAGGGCAGTTCGCCTTCCGCATCGGGATGGAACCAGCGCAGCGGTCCGGCGCCGTCGGTCACCACCACCAGTCGGGTGCGTCCAAGCCACAGTCGATCGAGTGCTGCCTGCTCTCCGTCAAGTGCAAGCCACGCAAATTCCTCGGCGCTCATCTTCACCACGTCGGCCAGATGCAGGGCAGGCCACAACAACGGGCGCGGGTCGACCTCGGCGGACCACAGTGCCGGACGCAGATTGACATCGAAGCTGACCAGCGCGCCGGCATCGTGCGCGCGTTGCATGCCGTCGCGAGTGGTCGCGGCCAACTCCGGATCGGTCATGCTGTTGGAGCACACATGAAACACCGCTACATCGCGAAATGCGCCCGCGCGAAAGTGCGTGGGCCGGAACAGCAGGTCGGCCGTGGACGACCGATAGAAACTGAAGCTGCGTTCACCGCACGCATCCAGTGTGACAAACGCGAGCGCGGTGTTTGCCGCATCGGTGCGGGCGATGTCATCGGTGCCGACGCCGGCACGCTTGAGACTGTCCAGCAAAAAGTCACCGAATGCGTCGCGCGCCAGCATGCCGGCGAAGCGCGCTGCGCCACCGAGTCGCGCCACCGCCACCGCGACATTGGCCGGAGCACCGCCGGCGAACGGCACGAAGTGCTGCCCAAAGCCATGGCCATCGTTACCTTCGGCATGAAAATCGATCAGTGCCTCGCCAAAACAGAGAATCGGTTGCATCGTCATGATCGTAGTTTCTTAGAGTGAACAATGAGGCGCCGCAGCGGCATCGCTTTTGAAGCTGACTTACTCGGTGACGCGTACCTTGGAACCACGGACGCCGTAGAAAACGATGTACAGGTAGCACAGCAGTGGTAGGAAGAACGCGTGTTGCAAACCGATGTGATCGGCGAATACGCCCTGCACGTAGGGGATCAACGCGCCACCCACGATCGCCATGATCAGCAGGCTGGAGGCCTTGCTGGTCAGCGGCCCCAGATGCTCGATGCCCAGCGCAAAGATGGTCGGGAACATGATCGAGTTGAACAGTCCGATCGCGATGATGCTGACCACCGCCACCTCGCCACTGCTGAGCATCGTGGTGAGCACCAGCAGCGCGTTGATCGCGGCAAATATCGCCAGCAATACGCGCGGCGAGATTTTCGCCATCAGCGCCGAACCGATGAAGCGGCCGATCATCGCGCCGAGCCAGTAAAAGGATACGTAGTGCGCGGCCTGCTGTTCGCTCATGTGGCCGATATCCGGCATCGACAGGTAATTGACCATGAAGCTGCCGATCGACACTTCGGCACCGACATAGAAAAAGATGCCGAGCACGCCGAACAACACGTGCGGATGACGCAGCACCTCGGCGAAACCATGCCGTTCGTGGTCGCCTTTGTCGGTCGCCTCGGTCAGCGCAGGCAAACGGAACAGCCACACGAAAATCGCGAGCAGAAACAACACCACGGCCAGCCCGATATACGGACCCTGCACCGCCTGCGCCTGCTGGGTCTGATAGACCAGCTGCTGCACCGGACCCAGCTTTGCCAGCTCGTCTGGTGTCTTGACCACGTTGGACAGAATCAGCAAGCCGCCGAACCAGGGAGCCAGAAAAGTGCCAAACGAATTCAGTGCCTGCGCCAGGGTCAGCCGACTGGAGCTGGTTCTTTCGGGACCGAGCAGGGCCACATACGGATTGGCGGCCACCTGCAGCACGGTGATTCCGGTAGCCAGCACGAACAGCGCGCCAAGGAACGCGGGATACAGGTGAAAGCCTGCGGCAGGCCAGAAGCCCAGCGCACCGACACCGGCGATCGCCAGCCCGGCGACGATGCCTTTCTTGTAGCCCAGTGAGGCGATCAGCCGCCCGGCGGGCAGCGCCATCAGAAAGTACGCACCGAAGAACGTGAACTGCACCAGCATCACTTGCGCGTAACCGAGCTGGAAAATCGACTTCAGATGCGGAATCAATATGTCGTTGAGACAGGTCAGGAAGCCCCACATGAAGAAAATGGTGGTGAGCACGCCCATTGCCATCGGGTAGTCGGTGTACCGCTCGCGGCCCGCCTTTGCAGTCGATGTGACGGGCGAAGGCGAGTGTGGACTGATAGCTGAAGTCATGCGGTTTTCCCCTGGAACGGATCAGGCGGTGGGTGGCGCGCAGCTGCTTTCACGCACGACCAGCTGCACCGGTGCGATGGTCTGGCGGCTATCGGCCTGAGGTTCCTGCAATCGCTGCAGAATCAGTTTCGCGGCTTGCTGCCCGCGCTCGCGCGGTGCGGTCGACAAGGTAGTGAGAGGCGGCATGCCCAGCGCGGCTTCGGCGATGTCATCGAAGCCGGTCAATGCGAAATCCTGCCCCGGGCGCAGCCCACGCTGGTTGAGACCGAGCATCAGCCCCAGCGCAACCGCATCGTTGTAGCAGACCGCCGCCGTCGGTGTGGGCGTGCCTGCGAACAAGGCGCTGGTTTGATGGGCGGCTTCAAGTCGGGTCGGCGCGCATTCGATCCGCCAGTGCGGTTCGATCGGCAGCCTGGCCGCTTGCATCGCCTGCACATAGCCGGCGTGGCGCTGACTGCACGAACTGGAGTCGCGATGGCCTCCGAAGAACGCGATGCGTTGATGGCCACGGGCGATCAGGTGCTCGGTGGCCAGACGTGCGCCGTGCTGGTTGTCCAGCATCAGCTGGTCCCAATGCGCGAACTCCGGCAACGTGCCGCCCAACTCGCGATTGAACAGCAGCAACGGTGAGCGCGCGCCGACAGCAGCCAGCACGTCATGCGCATTGCTGTGTTCGGCCGGCGACAGGATGATGCCGCCGGGCCCATGTTCCAGCAGCGAGCTCAATACGGCTTGCTCGCGCGTGGCCGATTCACTGGTGCAGCCGAGCAGGGTGACGAAGCCGGCTTCGCCCAAAGTCTGGTCTACGCCGGCGGCGAATTCGGCGAAGAAGGGATTGGCCAGATCATTGAGTACCAGCGCGATGCTCGACGAGGTGCGGCGGCGCAGGTTGGCGGCGGAGCGGTTATAGACGTACCCTTGCAGGCGAAGCTCTTCCTCGACCCTGGCGCGAGTATGCTTGTTCACCAGCGGGCTGCCACGCAGCACCAGCGATACCGTGGCACGCGACAACTCGCACCCGGCGGCGATGTCGTTCAAGGTCACCTTGCGGTTGATCGGGGTATGGCTGGACATGACGCTCTGCCGGATTAGAACGATCTAAATGTAACTTATCGGCGGAGATGCGCACGTCGCGGCGCAACATGCGTTGTTTCCCGCCGGGTGCTAGCTTGTCGACCTGAATCGATCCAAATTCGAGGTTGACAATGACTGTCCGGTTGCGCCGCGTACTCCCCTGGTTGCTTAGTGCCTCGCTCGGCCTGGCTGCTACCACAGCAGCAGCTGCGTCAAATCCGCCCGCAGGACATGCTGGCGAGGTCGATCCGCGCATTGGCACCGGCGGCGACGGACATACCTTTCCTGGCGCCACGGTGCCGTTTGGCATGGTCCAGCTATCCCCCGACACGGCCATGCCGGACTTCAAGCACGCGTACAAGTGGGCCGCGGGGTACCGGTACGACGACCCCAGCATCATGGGTTTTTCGCACACGCACTTCTCCGGTTCCGGGCATTCGGACCTGGGCGACGTGCTGGTGATGCCGATCGCCGGTGACGTGCAGCTGGAGCCCGGCGACGCGGGCAAACCCGGCAGCGGCTATCGCTCGCGCTTCAGCCATACCAGCGAAGTGGAGCAGGCCGGCTACTACGCCGTGACGTTGAGCGACTACGACATCCGCGCCGAGCTCACCGCCGGGCGACGTGTCGGCTGGCATCGCTACGGCTTTCCCGTGGGCAAGCCGGCGCACGTGCTGCTCGATCTGCGCCCGAGCATTTACGACTACCCGGGCAAAGTGCTGTGGGCCAGCTTGCAGGTGCATGCCGACGGCACGGTCACCGGCTGCCGTGACACGCGTGGCTGGGCGCCGGGTCGTGAGCTGTGCTTTGCGATGCGCTTTTCGCAACCGATGACATCGCGCGAGCTCTACAACCGCGAGAAAGATCTCGTCTACAAGGGTTTCAGCGGGCCGGGTAACCAGCCGCAAGACCGTGATGCGCAGAACGGCCGAGCCCTGGTCGGGGTGTTCGATTTCGGCCAGCTGAAGCAGCCGTTGCTGGTGAAAGTGGCGATTTCCTCGGTCAGCGAGGCGAACGCGACCGCCAATCTCGATCAGGACGGCAAAGGCTGGGACTTCGATGCCCGCCGTGCCGAGGCGAAGGCAGCGTGGGACAAGGCGCTGTCGGCGATCGACGTCGAGGGCTCGTCGGATCAGCGCATCGGCTTCTACACCTCGCTGTATCACGCGATGCTGGCACCGACATTGAGCATGGACGTCAATGGCGAATACCGTGGGCCAGACCACGCCGTGCATCACGCTGACGGCTTCGATTTCTATTCAAGCTGGTCGATGTGGGACGTCTATCGGGCGGAGGAGCCGCTGATGGTGTTGCTGCGTCCCGATCTCAGCACGCACTTCATCCGCTCGCTGATCGCCGCGCAGCAGGCCAGTCCGTTCGGCATGTTGCCGGTATGGGCGTATCAGGGGCTGGAGACCTGGTGCATGACCGGCTATCACGCCGTGGCGATCATCGCCGATGCCTACGTCAAGGGCGTTCGCGGCTTCGACGCGGACAAGGCGTTGAAGGGGATGGTGGCCACGGCCACGTATGGCGATTACGGCGATCTCGCCGATTACATGAAGCTGGGCTACGTGCCGATCGACAAGGAAGTGGAGGCCGCGTCCAAGACGCAGGAATACGCCTATGACGATTGGGCGATCGCGCAGATGGCCAAGGCGACGGGCAAACAGGACATCGCCGCCACGTTCGCAAAGCGCGCCACCAACTGGCGCCATGTGTGGGATCCGGGCACAGGTTTCATGCGCGCCAAGCTGAGCAATGGCCAGTGGCATGAACCGTTCGATCCGACCTTTGCCGGCTACGGCAGCGATTACACCGAAGCCAATGCGTGGCAGTACTCCTGGTACGTGCCGCAGGATGTCGCCGGACTGATTGGTGCCATGGGCGGCGACGCGAAGTTCGTCGCCAAGCTCGACCAGTTGTTCGATGCCAAGGTCGACCCAGCGCAGTTCAAGGACGTGGAAGACATCACCGGCCTGATCGGCTGGTATGCGCACGGCAACGAGCCGAGCCACCACATCGCCTATCTGTACGATTACGCCGGCGCAGCGTGGAAGACGCAGCAGCGGCTCAAGCAGATCATGGACAGCCAGTACGCCACGCGTCCCGATGGCCTTGCCGGCAACGATGACCTTGGCCAGATGTCGGCGTGGTATGTGTTCAGTGCTCTCGGTTTCTATCCGGTGACGCCGGCCAGCGACGAGTACGCGATTGGCCGGCCCTTCGTGCCGAAGGCGGCGATCCATCTTCCCAACGGTCATACCTTCAGTGTGGTGGCTGATCACCTGGATGACGCGCATCCGTATGTTGGCGCAGTCACGCTCAACGGCAAGCCGCTGGAGCGGGTCTATCTGCATCACGCCGAGATCCTTGCCGGCGGCGAGCTGCACTTCACCATGCAGGCCACGCCGAACACGCAGTGGGGGCAGGCCGATACGGCGAGGCCGACGGCGACGAGTCGCTACGGCGAATGAGCGATGGTCATCGGCCGCTCATATCGGGCGGCTGATCTGACCCGCGTAGCTCGGTTGCCGCCCGAGAATCTGTCTGGGATCTTCCTGTAGCCCCTCGGGGAGGTCCTGGACAGGCTTCGAGGTCAATCGGCGTTTGGCGAAAGATGCCAGAATGCCGGCTACCTCCCGTCTCGGGTTTGCTGATGCTGCGAGCTATATGAAGGTCAGAGACGTTGTTCGCTGGCGAATGGCCGGTCTGCTGCTGGCGGTGCTGGTCATCGTCGGGCTGCCATATGCCGTCACCCTCTCCAATACCCACGGCACGCAGAAGGCCGTCGGGTGGGTGATTCACTCGAATGCGATAAAAGCACTGACCTATCAGATCGCCTACGTGGTTCGCGACAGCGACGCGGCGGCTTATCGACTGCTGGCCGGTGACGGCAATGATCTGACCCGCCAGCGTGCGCAACGTGCCGGTAACGAAGCACCGGGGTTGCTGCAGCAGTTGCGCGCCATGACGAGTGACAACGCTGACCAGCAAGTCCAGATCGGCGCCTTGGAAACCAATGTCAATGGCCATATCACACTGATGAACCAGGCACTGTCGCGGCTGCAGCAAGCGGACACCGCGGGCGCCAGGCAGTCTTTGCGTGACGCCGGTGATCTGTTCAAGATCAATGCGCCGATTTCAAGCATCGTGCAAAACGAGGACAGCCTGCTACGGGATCGCCAGGCGGCTGCCGGGCGAGAATCGTTCAACACCACGACCGTGCTCGCCACCACTGCGCTGGCGCAGCTCGTGCTGCTGATCATCATCGTGATCACCTCCGAGCGACAGATTGGCCGGCGCCTGGTAGCGGAGACCCGTGAGAGTCGCGCGGAGCTGCGTTCTCAGTTGATCTTGCAGGCCGTGCGCGAGCCGATCGCCCTGTTCGACGAGAACCTTCAGAGCCTGATGGCGAATACCGCTTTCTGCGAATTGTACGGGCTGGATCCTGATCAGCGTTCGCAGCCACTGGCCCAGATGGGTCAAGGCGCCTGGAGCGACACCGTATTGCTGCAGCGGCTTACCGACGTGCTGTTGCGCGATCGCGAGCTGTGGGACTACGACATGATCCAGCGCACCGTCGATGGAGTCGATCGACATGTAGTGATCAATGCGCGTCGGCTGCAGCAAGAGGATGCCAGCATGCCCGCACTATTGCTGACGGTGAGCGATGTCACCGCGCGTGCGCTGGTCGAGCAGCAGGTGAACGAGCTCAACCGTCAGCTTGAGGGCAAGGTGACCCAGGTCTCCGATGTCAATCGTGAGCTGGAGGCGTTCAGCTATTCGGTTTCGCACGACCTGCGTGCGCCGTTGCGTCACATCGCCGGGTTTGCTCGCAAGCTGGAACATCACCTCGGCGAGCGCATCGACGAAAAGGGCCGTCATCACATCGAGGTGATCACCAGTTCGGCGCAGCGCATGGCCTTGCTGATCGACGACCTGCTGGTATTTTCGAGGCTAGGTCGCGGCGCGCTGCGCTTGCAGGCAGTGGACATGCAGTCGATGGTTGACGAGGCGCGGGCATTGGCCGAATCAGGCATAGGGGATCGGCGTATCGTATGGACCGTCGCGCCCCTGCCGATGGTGATCGGGGACGAAAACATGTTGCGCACGGTATGGCAGAACCTGCTCGGCAATGCGGTCAAATACACCGGTCAGTGTGAGGTGGCGCGCATCGAAGTGAGCGTGGAGCGGCAGCGCAATGGCGATTACGAGTTCACCGTGGCCGACAACGGCGCCGGCTTCGATATGCAATATGCGGACAAGCTGTTCGGGGTATTCCAGCGGTTGCATCGGCCGTCGGAATTTCCCGGCAATGGCATCGGGCTGGCCAATGTGCGACGAATCGTGGTGCGCCACGGTGGTCGCGTATGGGCCGAGGGCGAAATGGGGCAGGGCGCCCGTTTCCATTTTTCGCTGCCGGCCGTCGATCTGGCCGGGGCACGCACGTAAGGCTGGACCATGAACAAGCGAGTGCTGCGCACTATCCTGCTGGCCGAAGACAGCCCGGCGGACGCCGAAATGGCCATGGACGCACTGAGCGACGCCCATCTGGCGAACCCGGTGGTGCATGTAGAAGACGGGGTGGACTGTCTGGACTATCTTTATTCGCGCGGTGCGTGGGAGGGACGCGAGTCGGGCGATCCGGCGGTGGTGCTGCTGGACATCAAGATGCCGCGCATGAACGGGTTCGAGGTGTTGACCAAGATGCGTGCCGATGAGCGGCTGCGACGGATTCCGGTGGTGATCCTGTCGTCCTCGCGCGAAGAGAGCGATCTGGCGCGCAGTTGGGATCTTGGCGCAAATGCCTATGTGATCAAGCCGGTCGATGTGGACCAGTTTTTCGAAGCCGTACGCACGCTGGGACAGTTCTGGGCGGTACTCAATCAAGCGCCTGAGCAGGGTTGATCGGGCGCAAAGTTGCCGGGCCGCGCCGCGCGGCTTGCAACAAGTGCGCAAGTGCGGGAAAAGCAAGAGCAGCAGGGGGGGACCGACATGCCAAACAGGCAGTTTCAGCCAACATCAACCATTCGTGTGCTGCAGGTCGAGGATAGCGAACTCGATGCCGAGCTGATGCTGACAGAGCTCGACAGCGACGGCATCGAGTACGAAGTACAACGGGTCGACGATGAAGCGCGCTATGTCGCCGCGCTGAGCGAGTTCGAACCGCATATCGTGCTGTCCGATCTCAGCATGCCCGGCTTTTCCGGTCAGCGAGCTCTCGAGTTACTGCGTGAGCATGATGAAGATCTACCCTTCATCTTCGTCTCCGCCACGCTTGGCGAAGAGGCGGCGATCGCGGCGCTGCGCAACGGCGCCACCGATTACATCCTCAAGCAGAATCCGGCCCGACTGGCCAGCGCGGTGCGTCGTGCGCTGGCCGAGGCGGAGGCACGCCGTGCCCGCCGCCGTGCCGAGGGCGAGCTGATCCGCGCACAACGCTTCGAGAGTCTCGCGATGCTCGCGGGTGGCCTCAGCCACGATCTGCGCAACCTGCTGCAACCGTTGCTGCTGGCCGGCGACAGTCTGCAGGATTACCAGGACGACCCGCGCCTGGCGCGACTGGGCAAACTGGTGCGCGATTGCGGCAAGCGTGGTCTGGACATGGTGCAGTCGATGTTGTCGTTCGCGCGCGGCGCGAAGCGTGCAGAGCAGGTGCGCCTCGGCGCGCTGCTCAACGCGCTCGGACTGCTCATGCAGGGCAGCATTCCACGCACGGTCGCCATGGAATTGGTCATCGATGATCCGGAGTTGTGGTTCGAAGGCAACCACACCGAACTGCAGCAGTGCCTGCTCAATCTGTGCCTGAATGCGATCCAGGCGATGCCCGATGGTGGCAACTTGCGCATCGAGGCCACGCAGGCCGAACTGCCGCAGGACTTCTTCATGGCGGAGGAGCAATCACGGCAGTGTCGCTATCTGCGCATGAGCGTGATCGACACTGGTCCGGGCATGGATCAGGCGGTGCTTGGGCGCATGTTCGAGCCGTTCTTCACTACCAAGGAGACCGGCACCGGGTTGGGCCTGGTGTCGTGCAAGCGCATCGTCAGCAGCCATGGGGGCGTGATGCGCGTGGACAGTGCGCCGGGTCGTGGCACCCGCTTCGACCTCTATTTCCCGCTCGAGGAATTGATTGCCGACATCGAGCAGGCGGATGACCTGGATCGCCTCGAAGGCATGGCCGAGGTCGTCCTGGTCGTGGTGGAGGAGGCGGCCCAACTGTCCCTGTTGGCTGACACGCTGGGGGCCTACGGTTATCAGGCGCACGCCAGCCAGAGCGGTACCGCTGCGTTGCAGTGGATCGAGGCCTGCGGTTTGCCGGAACTGGTCGTGCTGGATGCGGACATGAACCTGTTGACCGGTGTGCGCACGGTGGCCGCGCTACTCGATCGTGGTTACACCGGCGCCGTGATCCTGCTGGCCCGTTCCGACGCGCCGCCGGATCTGCACGGTCTGCCGCCACTGGAGCACCTCTACGTGGTGGATAAACCGGTAAGCACCCCGGTGCTGTTGCGCACCTTGCGCAAGGCGCTTGGGGCGGCCGGAAATGGGGGGTAATCCGGTCGCCGAACTACCCGTGCAGGCAGGAGGATTCACGGCGCGCGGCATGCCTGGCTACTATTTCAGTCTGGCCGTGCGCAGCTTTCGCCGCAGCAAGGCATTGACCGCCCTGATCGTCGTGCTGATGGGTTGCGGTGTCGCCACCTGCATGGTCACCTGGGCGGTTTTCAGGGCCACGGCGGCTGATCCGATACCGTGGAAATCCAGCAAGTTGTTTGTGCCACAGATCGACAATTTCGGTCCCGCGCACAACGATCATGGCAAGCCACCCGACTTACTCGACTACACGGACGCCACGGCGCTTTTGCATGCGCACCAGGCACGTCGCCAGTCGCTGCTCTACGCGATCAGATTGTCGGTCGTGCCAGACCAGCAACAACGGCAGCCGTTTTCACTGCCGGGCGATGCCGTCAGCAGCGATTTCTTCGCGATGTTCGATGTGCCGTTTCGTTATGGCAGCGGCTGGAGCACGGTCGACGACGACCAGCGCACCTCCGTGGTGGTCATCAGCGACGCGCTCAACCAGCAACTTTTTGGTGGTGCCAACAGCGTGGGCCGGGAGATCGCCCTGGATACCCACAGCTATCGCATCGTCGGCGTGCTTGGAGACTGGAACCCGCGCCCGCGATTCTTTGATGTGAGCAGCTCCGGCTATCCCTTCAGCAATCCTGGCCAGATCTATATTCCGTTCAGTCGCGCAGTCGATCTGCAGAAAAGTACCAGCGGCAGCATCGTTTGCAGTGGCGATGGGAGCAATCCCGCGAGTGCGGGCTGGGATGCCTTCCTGCGTGGCGAATGCGGATGGATCGCCGCCTGGGTGGAACTACCTACACCAACGGACGCCGAACACTATCGTCAGTACCTGAGCAATTACGCCGCCGAGCAGCAACGTCTGGGCCGTTTAGGCTGGCCTGCCAATGTGCGCCTGCGCAACGTCGTTCAGTGGCTCGATCTCGAGCGTGTGGTGCCGAAGGCATCGAAGCTTTCGTTGATTGTCTCTTTCAGCTTTCTACTCATCTGTCAGGTCAACGCGGTGGGTTTGCTGTTAGCTCGGTTCATGAGTCGCGCGCCGGAGATCGGCGTGCGACGGGCATTGGGCGCGTCTCGCCGGGCGATCTATCAGCAGTTTCTGATCGAGGCGGCGACCATCGGCGTGGCCGGTGGCGCGCTTGGATTGGCACTGACGTGCGTGGGCATGAAAGGCGTCGGTCTGGTGTTTGAGCCGCAGATCGCCGAGCTGGCTCGGCTGGACGGATCGCTGATGCTGGTGACCTTGCTGGTCGCGATCGCCGCCACCGTCATCGCCGCTTTCTATCCCACCTGGCGGGCGGCGCAGGTACAGCCTGCCTGGCAACTGAAATCCAACGGATGATCCTGCATTGAACTGGCGCGGCGACATGATGCAGATCCGGCCGATCCTCGCAGCGCTGCGTCGGCACAAGGCGGCCACGATACTCATCGTGTTGCAGATCGCGCTGACGCTGGCCGTCGTCAGCAACGCGCTCTTCATCGTGCAAACCCGGATCGTGCATCTGTCGCGTCCGACCGGAGTAGACGAGGCGCACCTGTTCGTCATCAAGAATGAGTGGGTGGGAAAGCTGGATGCTGCGCAGGTCGACGCGCAGATGCGTGCCGACCTGGCCACACTGCGCAACCTGCCAGGTGTGCGTGACGCTTTCGCCAGCGAGGCTTATCCGCTGGGAGGTGGCTGGGGTTGGCTGGAATCCATCAAGTGGCAGCCGGACAAGCCGCGGCATCAGTTGGCGGTCATTTATTTTGCCGATGAGCACGCCTTGGCGACCTTCGGCATCACGCTGATTGCAGGCCGCAACTTTCACGCCGACGAGATCGGCCGTATCGGCCTGTACGACACCGCGTCTCCGGCGGTGGTCATCATCACGCGTGATCTGGCACAGAAACTCTTCCCGGGCGGCTCGGCGCTGGGCCGGACGGTTTATCTGACGGGCGGCCCCACCACCGTCATCGGCATCGTCGATCGCTTGCAAGGGCCGTACGCGGGCAGCACCACACGCTCGATTGACGACGATCAGATCCTGGTGCCCGCCTACCTGGACGATCCGTCCCACAGCGACTATCTGGTGCGCGCACAATCCGGCCAGTTTGAGGCGGTGATGCGCGCGGCACCGAAGGCGTTGCTGGCGCTGAACCGTTCGCGTGTGATCAACCCCGACGGCGGCATGATCGCGCTGACCCAGGCTCGCGTTCAAAGTTATGCAGGCGATCGTGGCGTGGCGATCATGATGGGCGTGGTCTGCCTCATGTTGCTGCTGGCGACCGCCGGCGGCATCGTCGGCCTCAGCAGTTTCTGGGTCAGCCAGCGGCGCAGGCAAATCGGCGTCCGACGTGCGTTGGGCGCCACCCGTCGAGACATCCTGCGCTACTTCCAGACCGAGAATTTCCTGATCGTCGGCGGTGGCATCGCGGTCGGAGTGTTACTTGGCGTGGCGGCTAATCTGACGCTGATGACGTACTGGGAATTGCCGCGGATGCCATTGACCGTGCTGCTGCTTGGTGCCGTACTGCTTTGGCTACTCGGTCAACTGGCGGTGCTCGGCCCGGCGCGTCGGGCAGCCGCCGTGCCGCCGGTTGAGGCGACACGATCGCTGTGACGGGGCTTCCCACCCGCGACAAGCGGGTCGAAGCCCGTTATCTACAGCGACGGCTGTTTGTCGGTCGTTATTCCGCGGCGGCCCTACTTGGCTTTGGGGGAGCGCCCGGACACTCGACGGCCCATCTCGTGACCGTCATGTCATTCAGCTTCTCCCCGATCGTGTCGACACGCAGACAAACGCCGTTCTTCGCGTAGAACAAGATGCAGCGCGAGCTGTCAGATGAGCATGAGTCGACCTCGATGAACTTGCGCGCTGTCAGCTGTAGCTCTGCTCTGCTGTATTCATATCCATCGGTCGCATGCATCCGCGTCGGTCTCCATCCTTGTTTGACAAGCTTGTTCCGTGCCGCGACCAAGGACTCGCCGACGGCGATGCCAGCCGGTCCGCGCTTGTGGTTCGTGGTCGGCGCTCCGTCCGCGAACGCCATCCCGGCCCCAATGCAACACCACAGCGTGGCTACCGCGAGGATCGATGCTTTCACTGGCCTGTCCCTCCGGCAGCTTTGTAGCTCGCCAAAAATTCTGAATACTCGACATACGGTTGCGGTGGATAGTGATTCGCCAAGCCTGGCCCTTCGGGAACCGCCGCCCACTTGATCGCCGGCTGAGATGAGGTCCTGGGAAAGTGTTTCCCCGTTTTGGATCGGCTAGTTTCGCTGACTCATATCATCTGGGCATCCATTCGCACACAACACTGAGGAATGTTCTTCAGACCAAAGCGTATTTCGCAATAGTCCCGAAGTTGCATCTGTTCATCCGGCAATAGCTTATCGAAAGGAACCAGTTCGAGGTTTCGTTCTGCTGGATTACGAAATTCATATCTAAAGGTTGGTCGATGTTTTAGGAGCGGCTCCCAATCCGAACCAATTTCATGGTCGTTCGCGACATATTCAGAACCCACGAACGCCCGAAAAAGGAGGAAAATAGCGACTGCCAGAAAACCTCGTTTTATCCATTTCATGGAGCGGCCAACTTCAGCTCTCTTCTCAGCTGCTGAGTAATGATCATGTTGATACCCAGACAATCGCGCTTCTTGGCGTAGAACAAGATGCGAGCTGTCAGAGGACCATGAGTCAATATCGAAGAGCTTGCTCGCTGTCCACTGGATATCCGCTTCGGTGTATTCATATCCGCCAGAATTTTGGCAGGTCCTCTTGTTGAGTAACGCCGCGTTCGTAGGCGTCAAGGACGCGATCCGCTACGTAGCCGTAAAGTGAGTTCGCTTCTCAATTGCTCGGCGATGAAGCCGGCCATGGCAGGTTGCCCCAAGGGGCGGATGAATATTCCCAGCAGGCGCCCTGTGGTTTCCAAGATCCATTTCCTGAAGGCGGAATATCTTCATCCAGCCTCCTTCCACACGTCTGCGTGTAACACTGCCGAATAGAAACCTTGCCATAACGTATTTTGCAAAATTCATGAAAATTCGCTTGCTCGGTGGGTGAAAGTTCATCGAACGGGTCGATGTCAAGCACGCGTTGAGCGGGGTTGTGGAAATGAAACTGAAACGTCGGTTCATGCTTCACAAACAGGGGCCAACTTACTCCCTCCTCATGGTCGCCAACTACGCGCTCGGCACCGACAAATGCCCAAAAGACTACTGCACTTAGCGTGACGGATGTGAGGATGACTATCCGTTTCATGGGGCGGCCAACTCAAGTTCCCTTCGCAGCATGCCAGCTATGATCATTCCATATACTCCTGGGCAGGCGCGGCTAGTCATTAGAGCCTTAGCAAATTCGCGATGACCGCCAAGGGTGCTAATATTGAAAAAGTCCGTCAACGTCTTGGTCAGGGCTGATGCCGCTTCTAGTTGGCGCTCGCTAGGCTCATCGTGGTTGACCGCAAATTCATCTTTTAGCACGCCAAGCCCTTCCGAAATTCCACGTTTTACGCCTTCCTCTTTGGTGGTGTTCCACACTCCAGGACCATACTTTTCGGCTTCGCCGCGTGTACTAAAATCTGCGAGAAACACAATACCAATGACGCCAGCGTTGCCATCTTTGATGTGCCGCCCTTTGTAACGAATGTCCAGCGCTTCATAGATTGTGCCTTGGCAGTCAATTGCATAGTGATAGCTGACCTGTCCAAATTTGGCCAAGTCGATCGCTTCGGCTTTCCGCATTTCGTCGGCGCCATCAGCGGCGCAGCTGAAACTGTTACCGGCGTGATGGATGGCTATTGCCGTGTAGTCCCAGTCCTTTCCTGGGCTTGTTGCCGGTTCCTTTGCCTTCCAGGCCGAGCGCGTTTTGATCTTAAAGTGCTTCAGGGTCAGCGCATCAATGATCGCCTGCCTTGTGGCGGCACGATTGTTGACGATAATTTCGATAGCATCATCCTTGCTGCTTCCGACCATAGTTGATGCATGAGTCCAGCGCGTGATGGTGTAGTCAGTCATAACCATGCTCCTGATTCGGATTAAGCGGGCGCTTAGGCGCCGAAAACATTGCATGGATTGACACCGGCATCGCCTCATCGGCAGCTACGTGGGCGTAGCCAGTAGAGTCGGTTTGGCCGCGCTGCATCGAGCCACCCACGTCTGCAATGAACGCCTGATTCGCCAGCGGCTCATCCGTAGTGCTGTCACGCAGCAGGAACCAGCGAGAGTATTTTGCTTGGTTCGCTTGGTTCGAGTGCCGGGTGATAGCCGTCGCGGGTGCACGGGCCGCCGATCCGCCAATGTCCTGGATGCTTGAGCTACGCCCATAAACAGCGACGATTCGGGGTGGGGGACTGCACTCGCAAAGGACGATATCGCCCTCCACTGCTTCATGCGCTCGAATAGTGGCGTCGTACATTCGCAGGTCGTAATCGGGCGTGCCCGGCCCTTCAGCTATCAGTCCCGCGCTCTCGCAAACTCCGCAATAGGCGCGATGCCCGATAAAAGCCTGATTCCGGGATCTCCCGTCAAACCCCTCAATGGTGCAACCACCTAGGCCTTCAATAACCTCGCTATGGGTCCCGTTATCAAGCGGATCGCCTTCTACGACGTGATAAAAGATAGCCATTGAGCCTCCGGCAGCCGTATTTGTTTTAAGAGAGCCTCTGATGCGTACTTCGGACAGTTCGCAGGCGGCTCGCGGCACACGGCAAGGTGCGGGCTTGGTGTCGTTGAGGGCTTATGACGGCATGCATCGTGATTGTGAGTTTTGTTTTGCAAGTATTCCCTCCCGCGCCAGGGCGCGGCCGATAGTCACCGCGGCTGCCAGTCAATCACCGGCGGGGCGACGAAGGGAATGAGAAAAGTCTCAATATCCCGACGGGACATTGAAGGCTGCCCACGCCTTTTAGGGCATATCTATCAAAGGGGGAGTGTTCTCGATCGCTTCGATCAGTGATCAAGCGGCACTCGCCCAAAAGAAATGCCAGCGTTGCGCTGGCATCTCACTTCACCGTTGAATCCAGCCCCTCAGTCGATGCCGAGCTTCTTCAACTTGTAGCGCAGCGCGCGGAACGTGATGCCGAGTTTTCTGGCGGCGGCGGTCTTGTTGTAGCGGGACTCTTCCAGCGCCTTGACGATGGCGGTGCGCTCGAGATTGCTGATGTAGTCGTCCAGGCCGCCATTCGCATCGGCCGTGGCCGCGAGCCCGGCGGCGACACTCTGCGGCTGCTCGGTGGTGGAAGCCGTGTCATGATTCTGGCGTGAGCTGCGTTGCGGCAGCATCAGGTCGATGGCATCGATGCTGGCGCCGTCGCACATCGCCATCGCGCGTTCGAGGATGTTTTCCAGCTCGCGCACATTGCCAGGGAAGTCGTATGCCTCCAGTGCCTGGCGCGCGTCTGGCAGCAGTTGCCCGATGCCGTCGCCGCTCTTGCTGGCAAGCGACTGCAGGATGAAGGCGGCGAGCTGGGGCACGTCGCCGCGACGCTCGCGCAACGGCGGCACGCGCAGCTCGATCACGTTGATGCGATAGAACAGATCCTGCCGGAACTGACCCTGCTCGACCAGCTGGCCGAGGTTTTTGTGCGTGGCGGAAAGAATCCGCACATCCACCGGAATTTCGTCGCGGCCACCGATCGGCCGTACCGCCTTTTCCTGGATCGCGCGCAGCAGTTTCACCTGCATGTGCAGCGGCAATTCGGCGACTTCATCGAGGAAAAGCGTGCCGCCCTGGGCGACCTGGAACAAGCCTTCCTTGTCGGCGCCGGCACCAGTGAAACTGCCCTTGCGGTGGCCGAAGAATTCGCTTTCCATCAGCTCCGACGGAATCGCGCCGCAGTTGACCGGCACAAACGGGCCGCTCGCCCGGGGGCCTTGTTCGTGGATCAATCGGGCTACCAGCTCCTTGCCCACACCCGATTCGCCGGCGATATATACCGGCGCCTGATTGCGCGCCAGCTTGCCGATGGTGGCGCGTACTTGCTGCATGGCCGGCGAGTCGCCGATCAGGCGTTCGCTGGAGTCGCCAGTTTTCGCCGCCGCGCCTCCGTTGCGCTTCTCTTCGGCCAGTCGCAAGGCGGTGCGCACCAGCCCGCGCAGCATCTGGATATCCACCGGCTTGGAGACGAAATCGAACGCGCCGGCCTTCAGGGCATTCACCGCGGCATCGACATTGCCGTAGGCGGTGATCATGGCAACGGGGGTATCCGGGCTGGTGCTGGCGATCAGTTCGATGATCTCCTGGCCACTGCCGTCGGGTAGCCGCATGTCGGTGAAACACAGGTCGTAGCTGCGTTCGGCCAGGGCGCGGCGTGCATCGGCCACGGTGCCCACAGCGTCAACCTGCAAATCCATCCGACCGAGCGTGATGGTCAGCAGTTCCCGGATGTCGCGTTCATCGTCGATGACCAGAACGGTCTGTGAAGTCATGGGCTTCTTTGGCGATTGAGAATGGATGCAGGTTACTAGGGCGGGCCAAAAGGTCAACGCGTGCTGGCTTGGGCCACTTCCACCGGGTCGGCAGGACTGCGTGCCGGCGGCGTCAGCACCAGCCGGAAGCAGCTTCCACCACCGGCCACCCGCACATATTCCAGCGCGGCCTGATTGGACTCGCTCATCTGGCGGGCCAGGTACAGGCCCAGCCCGGTCCCGTATTCGTGGGTGGTATAGAACGGTTCGAAAATTTGTGCGGCCACCTTCGGCGCGATGCCGGGGCCGCGGTCGATCACTTCCAGGATGGGCACCCCGTGTTCGCCCTGTCGGGTCACTACCATCACCCGCGCGGGTTCGCCCGGCATGCGGCCGTAGCGCAGCGCGTTTTGCACCAGGTTCCACACCACCTGCTGCAGTTGCTGTGGGTCGGCCACAGCCGCTACCGGAGGGCCATTGCTGGCAATGACCCGCAGCGAGTCGGCGCCAAGATCGTTGCCCTGGCTATATTCCTCGACGAAACCCTGCGCCCACTTGCCGAGGTCGAGCGTTTCCGGCCGCGAGCGCTCGCGCCGCGACAACTGCAGGATGTTCTCGATGATCTCGTTGAGCCGGATGCAGTGGTTGTTGATGATTTCGACCATGCGCTGGTCGGTGCTGTCCATGCTTTTCGACTCGGCCAGCAATTGTGCTGAATAGCGGATCGCCGCCAGAGGGTTGCGGATCTCATGAGCGATCGACGCCGACAGGCGGCCGAGCGAGGTGAGCGTGAGCTCTTCGGCGCGGCGCGACAGCAGCGACGTATCGTCGAGAAAGATCAGCACGTGCGAGTCGTCGTTCGGCGCCAGGCGGGTGAAGCGAGGCACAACCTCGGGCACCCCGTCGGCGAGCTGGGTGGCGGTTTCGTCCAGCTTTCCGGAGGTCATCCAGTGGTATAGCCGGCGCGACAATTCCGGCGCCAGCTGGCCCAGGTCGCGCTGATCGGCGCCGGGGTTGCCCAGCAGCATCCACGCCGACTCGTTGATCTGGTGGATGCGGTTGGCGTCGTCTACCAGCAGCACGCCGGTCTTCATGCGGCGGATGATCAGTTCATTGACCTGGGACAGGTTCGCCAGATCGGTGCTGCGCTGCTCGGCCAAGGCTTCGGTGGCGCGCAACTGGCGGCCCAGCACATGGCATAACGTGGTGCTGGCGAAATAGGCCAGCCCGAACAGGGCCGCTTCAAGCAGGTCCCGATCACCTGGCCCGCCCCGTGACCTCTCGAAAAAGGTATGCCCCAGGATGCCCAGCGTGGCTAGCGCGGCAAAAAAGCTCGAAAGCCGCAGCGGCAGGATCAGCGCGCCGGCGCTCAGGTTCACCGCCAGCATCATCGCGATGCCGATATGCGCGTCGGGCATCGCCGTAATCGACAGCACGGCGGCGGCAATGTCCACGATCAAGGCCGCGGACACCGCCACGTTGACATATTCCATGCTGCGCCGATTCAGCATCAGCGAGATCAGCGCAAACAGCAGGTAGGCCGAAGTGATGCTGCGGGCGAAGTCCGGTGTCCCCAAGGTGGGCCAGCCCAGTCCTTCCGGACTGAACGCCAGACCAACATATACCAGCGCCTGCACCAGCCTGAAGACGTTGAGAAACGTCAGTTCATGGCGAATTGTCGCGGTTCGCGCAACGGGTGTGGACAAAAGTGGCGTGCTGGACACGTGGCGGGCACTCCTTGGCGGTTTCGCGCGAGTATAGACGGGCGGCTCGCCGCTGCGGCGGCAGTGCGGCACAGTGCATGAAAGCCGACCCGCCAGGCGGTCAAAACACGCCGCTCTTTCCATTGCCGCCCGCTTCCGCGAAAATAGGCGGCCGTATTGCGCGGTTTTTGCCAGTTTGTGTGGCATGCGCACTGCATCCCGGCAGCGCGTCACTCCGCCGTCCGACTTCTTGACCCACGCAGTGAATGCGTGCGGCCGCCACGTTTTCCGTTCGCTCGAGGTATCGAATGAATTTCCACGAATACCAGGCCAAAGAACTGTTCGCGCAGTACGGCATCGCCGTACCGCCGGGCAAGGTTGCCAATTCCCCCGATGCCGCCGTCGATGCTGCCAAGCATCTCGGTGGCTCGCAGTGGATGGTCAAAGCACAGATCCATGCCGGCGGCCGCGGCAAGGCTGGCGGCGTAAAGTTCTGCAAGAGCTTCGACGACGTCCGCGCTGCAGCCAAGGGCATGCTGGGCACCCATATGGCCACCTACCAGACTGCCGGCCGCGCGCTGCCGGTGAACCTGGTGCTGGTCACCGACGCGACCAATATTGCCCGTGAGCTGTACCTGTCGATCCTGGTCGACCGCGACAGCAAGGCGATCTCGTTCATCGCCTCCAAGCACGGCGGCGTGGACATCGAGCAGGTCGCCAAGGACACGCCCGAAGACATCCACACGATCGTGATCGACTTCGTCGAAGGCCTGCAGCCGTACCAGTGCCGCCAGCTTGGCTTCGCGATGGATCTCAACGCCAAGCAGGTCGGTCAGCTGACCAAGATCATGCTGGGCCTGTACAAGCTGTTCAACGAACAGGATCTGGCGCTGGTCGAGTTGAATCCGCTGGCTGTGCTGGAAGACGGCAACCTCGCCGCGCTCGACGGCAAGGTGGACTCCGACGACAACGCCGAATTCCGTCATCCAAACCTGGCCGCGATGCGCGACCTGACCCAGGAAGACGCCGCTGAAGCGGCAGCCGTGCAGTACAACCTCAACTACGTGACGATGGACGGCACCATCGGCTGCATGGTCAACGGCGCCGGTCTGGCGATGGCCACGATGGACGTGATCAAGCTGGCAGGCGGCGAGCCGGCCAACTTCCTCGACGTCGGCGGTGGCGCCACCAAGGAGCGCGTCACCGAGGCGTTCAAGTTGATCCTCTCCTCGGACAAGGTGCGTTGCATCCTGGTCAACATCTTTGGCGGCATCGTGCGCTGCGACCTGATCGCCGAGGGCATCATCGCCGCGGTCAAGGAAGTGGGCCTGAAGATCCCCGTGGTGGTGCGCCTGCAGGGCACCAATGTCGAGAAGGGCCGCGAATTGCTGGCCAACTCCGGTCTGGCGATCACGCCGGCCGACGATCTCAACGACGCGGCGCAGAAAGCCGTGGCTGCGGCCAAGGTTTAAGGAGCAATCGAATGAGCGTTCTCGTCAACAAAAACACCAAGGTCCTCGTGCAGGGCTTCACCGGCCAGCAGGGCACCTTCCACGCCGAACAGGCGATCGCTTACGGCACCAAGGTGGTCGGCGGCGTGACCCCGGGCAAGGGTGGCAGTGAGCACATCGGCCTGCCGGTCTTCAACAGCGTGTCCGAAGCGGTCGACGAAACCGGCGCCGATGCGTCGGTGATCTTCGTGCCGCCGCCGTTCGCGGCCGACTCGATCCTCGAGGCGATCGATGCGGGCATCCGCGTCATCGTGGCGATCACCGAGGGCATCCCGGTACTCGACATGCTGCGCGTGAAGAACGTGCTGCAGCAGCATCCGGAAATTGTGCTGATCGGGCCGAACTGCCCCGGCATCATCACCCCGGGCGAGTGCAAGATCGGCATCATGCCGGGCCACATTCACATGCCGGGCAAGGTCGGTATCGTGTCGCGTTCCGGCACGCTGACCTATGAGGCTGTGTTCCAGACCACCAACGAAGGCCTGGGCCAGTCGACCTGCATCGGCATCGGCGGCGACCCGATCAACGGCCTCAGCTTCATCGACTGCCTGAAGCTGTTCCAGGACGATCCGCAGACCGAAGGCATCATCATGGTCGGCGAAATCGGCGGCAGCGCCGAGGAAGACGCCGCCGAGTTCATCGGCGAGTACGTCAAGAAGCCGGTGGTGTCGTTTATCGCCGGTGCTTCGGCTCCGGCCGGCAAGCGCATGGGCCATGCGGGCGCGATCATCTCCGGTGGCAAGGGCACCGCAGCGGCGAAGTTCGCTGCGCTGGAAAAGGCTGGCGTCACCACGGTGAAGTCGCCGGCCGATCTGGGCAAGACGCTTGCCAAATTAATGAAGTAACCGAGCCTCTCGGCGCTAAAATGCGAAGGCCGCGACTCGTCGCGGCCTTCGCTGTATCTGGAGCTTCAGTTCATGGCAAATCTGCGTCTGGCGCTAGCCCAGTTCGATTTCGCGGTTGGTGCGGTGGCGGCGAATGCTGCCAGGGTCGGTGATTTGATCGCGCAAGCGTGTACCGGTGGCGCCGACCTGGTGGTGTTTCCGGAGCTGACCCTGAGCGGCTATCCGCCGGAAGATCTGCTGCTGCGGCCGAGCTTCCTTGCTGCTTGTGAGAGCGAGCTGGCCGCGCTGGCTACCGCCACCGATGGCGTCGCCGCGCTGGTCGGCCATCCGCACAGCGAGGGCGAGGTGTACAACGCGGCCAGCCTGTTGCGCGACGGTCGCATCGAGGTGACTGCGCACAAACAGGCACTGCCGAACTATGGCGTGTTTGACGACAAGCGCTATTTTCGTGCCGGCCATGAGACGGTCACCGTGATGATCGCAGGCGTGCGCGTTGGTTTGCTCATTTGCGAAGACGTATGGCGGCCCGAGCCGGCGGCGCAGGCCGCTGCCGCAGGTGCCGAGCTGATCGTGGTGATCAATGCCTCACCATGGGACGCGGCCAAGCACACCGAACGCGAGGCAGCGCTGACTGCACGGGCGCGCGAAACCGGTTGTGCCTTTGCTTATCTCAATCTCGTCGGTGGCCAGGACGAAGTGGTTTATGACGGTGCCTCGATGCTGGTCAACGGCGATGGCTCGATCGCCGCACGTGCAGCGGCTTTCGTCGATGCGCTGCTGTGGGTAGAGTTCGATGCCGCCACGCGCCGGTTGCATGCGCAGAGCTGGCCGGTTGCCGTAGACAGCTCGATCGAGGCGACGCTTTACGCGGCGCTGGTGCGTGGGACGCGAGACTACATCGACAAGAACGGTTTCGGTGGCGTGCTGCTGGGACTGTCCGGTGGTATCGATTCGGCGCTGACGCTAGCGCTGGCAGTCGATGCGCTGGGCGCTGAACGCGTCACCGCGGCGATGATGCCGACGCGCTACACCTCACAGCTGTCGCTCGACGGTGCGCGGGCACAGGCCGAACAGCTCGGTGTGGACTATCACATCATCTCGATCGAGCAGACCTACGAGTCTTTCATCACGGCACTCACGCCGGCGTTCGCCGGCAAGCCGGCGGACACCACCGAAGAAAACCTGCAGTCGCGCACGCGTGGCGTGATGTTGATGGCACTGTCCAACAAGCACGGCCGACTGCTGCTGGCGACCGGCAACAAGAGCGAGATGGCGGTCGGCTACGCCACCCTTTACGGCGACATGTGCGGCGCCTACGCGCCATTGAAGGACGTCTACAAGACCGTGGTGTACCAGCTGTCGCGGTGGCGCAACGCACACGCCGCGCTGGCCGGCGAGGGCGACGTGATTCCTATCGCGGTGATCGAACGACCTCCGTCGGCTGAATTGCGCGACAACCAGACCGATCAGGATTCGTTGCCGCCGTACGACGAACTGGACGCGATCCTTGCGCGCTTCATCGAGGGCGAACAGTCGCAGGCAGAGATAGCCGCGCAAGGATTCCACGCCGATACTGTACGCCGCGTGGTGCGGCTGGTACTGCTGAACGAGTTCAAGCGGCGGCAGTCGGCACCCGGGCCGCGCGTGACCACCCGCGCGTTCGGGCGCGAGCGGCGCTACCCGATAACCTCGGGCTGGCGTTGAGCCTCGACGAGCAGCTCTTGTGGGAGCGACTTCAGTCGCGATGCTTCTCGGCGCCATGCGGAAAGGAGCATCGCGACTGAAGTCGCTCCCACAGGCTCTCCCGCAGGTTTTCGCACTTGGGGTGCCGCCCACAAAAAAGGCCGGCGATCACTCGCCGGCCTTTCTACTTTCAGACTACAGATCGATCAATTATGACCCGAGAACGGCACCATCTTGCGCAACGTGGAAGGCGCGTGCGGCCACTTGGGGTCGGTCAGATAAGGATGGTTCGGGTAGTTCAGCGCCAGCACCTGGCGGGCCTGGTCGGACAGTTCCTTGTGACCCAGTGACAGATAATTGCGCGCGAGCAGGGCCAGCGCGTCGCCCGTCTGAGGTGCCTGCTGGTAGTGCTCGATCACGTACTGTGCGCGGTCGGCCGAGGCAACATAGGCCTCGTTGCGCAGATAGAACTCGGCCACGTTGATCTCGTACTGCGCCAACGTGTTGCGCAGGAAGATCATGCGCTGACGTCCATCAGCGGTGTAGGCGCTGTCGGGGAAGCGACGTGCCAGTTCCGAGAAATCATCAAACGACTGCAGGTTGTAGCCCTGGTCGCGGCGATCCTGCGCGGTTTCACGATAGACATAGCGCTCGAGCATGCCGCTGGTGCGATCAAAATTGATCAGGCCGCGCAGGTAGAAGGCATAATCAACGTGTTTGTTGGCCGGATACGTCTTGATGAAGCGGTTGACAGTCGAATACGCCTCTTCCAGCTGGTTGTCCTTGTACTGCGAATAGGCCATGTCAAGCTGGGCCTGTTCGTTGTACGGACCCGATGGAAAACGTGCGATCAGGCGCTGGTAAGCCTTGGTCGCGCCGGCATAGTCGGAGTTCTCCAGCGAGTCGTGCGCCTTGGTGTACAGCGCGTCCACCGGCAAGGTGTCGAGGGTGTCGCGTTTGTGGCTAAAAATGGAGCAGGCACTCATCGACATGACGAGCGCGAGTACGGCGAGCACTTTCAAGGCGGGCAATTTGAACATCGGCAACTTGGGCAAGCCCATAGATAGGCGCATAGGGAAGAATTCAGATGTTTGATCGAAAAGACATGATAGCCGAAACCGGCCGATGCCCGCGGAGCCAGGCATGACCACGATTCGGCACGAGGCGGTAGTGCCGCTGACAGCCGCAGGACGCAGGTTCGACCAGGCTTTGGCCGAGATGTTCCCGGACTATTCGCGTTCCCGGCTCAGCGGATGGATCAAGTCCGGCGCGGTGACGCTGGATGGCGCCCAGGCTCCACCACGCCAGTTGCTGCGTGGCGGTGAGCAGGTGCTGCTGCAGGTTCAGCTGGAAACCGAGGTATCCAGCACGCCGGAGGCCATTGCGCTGGACATCGTGTACGAGGATGAGCACCTGCTGGTGCTGAACAAACCCGCTGGGCTGGTGGTGCACCCGGGCGCCGGCAACCCTGCCGGTACCTTGCTGAATGCCTTGCTTCATCACGATCCGAAGCTGGCCGAGCTGCCGCGTGCCGGCATCGTGCACCGGCTGGACAAGGAGACCTCGGGGCTGATGGTGGTGGCCAGGACACTGCCGGCGTATACCGCGCTGGTCGATCTGCTGTCGCGGCACGAAGTGGAGCGCCAGTACGAGGCGGTGGTGCTGGGCACGATGGTGGCCGGCGGCACGGTGGATGCGCCGATCGGCCGCAGCATGGGCGACCGTCTGCGCCAGGCGGTACGTGACGAGGAAGACGGCAAGCGCGCGGTGACCCATTACCGGCTGCGCGAGCGCTTCCGGGCGCACAGCTTGCTGCAATGCCAGCTGGAGACCGGCCGTACTCATCAGATCCGCGTGCATATGGCGCACATAAACCATCCGCTGCTCGGTGATCCGTTGTACGGCGGCGGCCTGAAATTACCCAAGGGTGCCTCGCCCGAACTGATCGCCGAGCTGCGCGGATTTCGTCGACAGGCGCTGCATGCCGAGCGATTGTCGTTTGTGCATCCGATCAGTGGCGAGACACTGTCGTTCAACGCCGAACGGCCGGCCGATCAAGAGCAGCTGATCGTGGCCTTGCGCGCCGATCTGGCCGCTCATGGCGCCGACGACTATTGACGTTCTCCAACGAAGCCGCCGCCCATGTTTGATACATCCCGCCTGACCGATAGCTGGATTTTCCCCGACTGGCCGGCTGCGTCGCGGGTGCACGCGGCCGTGACGACCCGTCACGGGCCGGGTGTGTCGGCGCTCCCGTTTGAGCGCTTCAACCTCGGCCTGCGCAGTGGCGATGCGGTCGATGCCGTCGTTGCCAACCGCGGCGCGTTGCAGCAGGCATTGGCCCTGCCGGCCGCGCCGCGCTGGCTGCGTCAGGTGCACGGGACCACCGTGGCCGATCTGGGGCCGTTACCAAGTCCGGAGGAGCCACAGGCGGACGCTGCGGTGTCGCATATATCCGGCACCGTGCTGGCGATCCTCACCGCCGATTGCCTGCCGGTACTGTTCTGCGCCACCGATGGCAGCGAGATCGGTGCCGCGCATGCAGGCTGGCGCGGTCTGGCCGGTGGTGTGCTGGAGGCGACGCTAGCCCAGTTGCATACGCCGCGCGAACGGCTGCTGGCATGGTTGGGGCCGTGCATCGGTGCGGCTTCCTATGAGGTGGGTGAAGAGGTGCGCGCGGCCTTTGTCGATCGCGACGCAGCGGCGGCCGACTGCTTCGTGCCGACCCGGCCGGGCCATTGGCGCTGCAATCTTGCAGCGCTGGCACGGCTGCGCCTGACCGCAGCGGGGGTCAACCACATCCATGGCTGCGGCCTGGATACCCTGACCGACCCACGCTTCTATTCGTATCGCCGTGAAGGCGCGCGCAGCGGCCGCTTCGCGAGCCTGATCTGGCTTGCCGATAGCTGAGCTGCAGGAGCACGAATGGCCGTTGTGGGAGCGACTTCAGTCGCGATGCCCTTGCCTGGCCCGAAGCAAGAGCGTCGCGACTGAAGTCGCTCCCACAGGGGTTCTCTCGCATGGGGGTTCTCTCCCATAGGGGTTCTCCCGCATGGGGAGGAGCTCTTGCCATGGTCGTCCGTTGGGCCCGCGCTTGCTTGAATCGTCCAGCCACTGTCCGCATCTCTGCGGGCAGTGGCGGTGTGTTTGCCAGAATCCTTTTCACCTCTCGCGGGGGATCATTCATGCGAATGGACAAACTTACGTCGCGTTTCCAGCAGTCGCTGGCCGACGCGCAGTCGCTGGCCGTGGGGCGCGACAACAACATCCTCGAACCGGCGCACGTCATGGCGGCGCTGCTTGATCAGCAGGGCGGTTCCACGGGGCCGCTGCTGACCCAGGCGCAGGTCAATGTGCCGGCGCTGCGTCAGCGCATCAACGCCTTGCTCGATCGGCTACCGAAGGTCAGCGGACAAGAAGGCAACATCCACGCGGGCAACGAGCTGACCCGCCTGCTCAACCTCACCGACAAGTTGGCGCAGCAGCGCGGCGATCAATTCATTGCCAGTGAGCTGTTCGTGCTGGCGGCATTGGAGGACAAAGGTGAGCTGGGCGCGGCGCTGAAAGCAGCGGGTGCAACGAAGACTCATCTTGAAGCGGCCATCGAGAAACTGCGCGGTGGCGAGAAAGTGCAAAGTGAGAACGCCGAGGAGCAGCGCCAGGCGCTGGAGAAGTACTGCATCGACCTGACCGCTCGCGCCGAGAGCGGCAAGCTCGATCCGGTGATTGGCCGCGATGAGGAAATTCGCCGCACCATCCAGGTGCTGCAGCGGCGCACCAAGAACAACCCGGTGCTGATCGGCGAACCCGGCGTAGGCAAGACCGCGATTGTCGAGGGGCTCGCCCAGCGCATCATCAAGGGCGAAGTGCCCGAAGGCTTGCGCGATCGCCGCGTGCTCGCGCTGGACATGGGTGCGCTGATCGCCGGCGCGAAGTTCCGTGGTGAATTCGAAGAGCGCCTCAAGGCCGTACTCAGCGACCTGTCCAAGCAGGAAGGCCGGGTGATCCTGTTCATCGACGAACTGCATACCGTGGTCGGTGCCGGCAAGGCGGATGGCGCGATGGATGCCGGCAACATGCTCAAGCCTGCGCTGGCGCGCGGTGAGCTGCACTGCATCGGTGCCACCACGCTGGACGAATACCGCAAGTACATCGAGAAGGACGCCGCGCTGGAACGTCGTTTCCAGAAAGTGTTCGTGGGCGAGCCGAGCGTCGAAGACACCATCGCGATCCTGCGTGGCTTGAAGGAACGCTACGCCGTGCACCACGGCGTCGAGATCACTGATCCGGCGATCGTTGCTGCGGCCACGTTGTCGAACCGCTATATCACCGACCGTCAACTGCCGGACAAGGCGATCGACCTGATGGACGAGGCGGCGAGCCGCATCCGCATGGAGATCGATTCCAAGCCGGAAGAACTCGATCGTCTGGAGCGCCGGCTGATCCAGTTGAAGATCCAGCGCGAGATGCTGAAGAAGGAGAAGGACGACGCCAGCAAACAGCGCCTCGCCGATCTGGAAACCGATATCGAAAAACTCGGGCGCGAGTTCTCCGACCTCAACGAAATCTGGAAGTCGGAGAAGGCCACGCTACAAGGCGCGACCAAGGTGAAGGAGCAGATCGAGCAGGCGCGGCAGGATCTGGAAACCGCGCAGCGCGGGCAGGACTACGCAAAGATGAGCGAGATTCAGTACGGCCGCCTGCCGGAACTGGAGAAGCAGCTTGCCGCCGCACAGGCCGCCGAGACGCAGGATTTCAAACTGCTGCAGGACAAGGTTACCGAAGAGGAGATCGCCGAGGTGGTGGCGCGCTGGACCGGTATTCCGGTCGCCAAGATGCTTGAGGGCGAGCGCGAGAAACTGCTGCACATGGAAGACGATCTGCATCGCCGCGTGGTAGGTCAGGACGAGGCCGTGCGCGCCGTGTCCGATGCGATCCGTCGTGCCCGTGCCGGCTTGTCCGATCCGAACCGACCCAGTGGCTCGTTCCTGTTCCTGGGGCCCACCGGCGTCGGCAAGACCGAGCTGTGCAAGGCGCTGGCCGAATTCATGTTCGACACCACCGATGCGATGGTGCGCATCGACATGAGCGAATTCATGGAGAAGCATTCGGTGAGCCGACTGATCGGCGCGCCGCCGGGCTATGTCGGTTACGAGGAAGGTGGTTACCTCACTGAGGCTGTGCGTCGTCGGCCGTACAGCGTGATCCTGCTGGACGAGGTGGAGAAGGCGCATCCGGACGTGTTCAATATCCTGCTGCAGGTGCTCGACGATGGGCGTCTGACCGATGGGCAGGGTCGCACGGTGGATTTCCGCAACACCGTGATCGTGATGACATCGAACCTGGGCTCCAACCTGATTCAGGAGCAAGCCGGTGACTCCGAAGCGGATTACATGCAGATGAAGGCCTCGGTGCTGGCGGTGGTGCAGGGGCACTTCCGTCCCGAGTTCATCAACCGGCTCGATGAGCTGGTGGTGTTCCGCCCGTTGGACAAGAAGCAGATTCGGGCTATCGCGAGGATCCAGTTGACCTACCTGGAAAAGCGTCTGGCCGAGCGTCAGCTCAAGCTGGAAGTCAGCGACGATGCACTGGCATTGCTGGGCAATGCCGGGTTCGATCCGGTGTATGGAGCACGTCCGCTGAAGCGGGCGATCCAGCAACAGCTGGAGAATCCGCTGGCGAAGGAGATCCTCGAAGGTCGCTATGCGCCGGGCGCGGTGATCCGGGTGGCGGCGGCTGGCGGACATCTAGTCTTTAGCCAGCACTGATCCATCGCAGGCATGAGAAAAATCTTGGTGAGCACCGAGGGCTGAATCGCGGTGTTCGCCAACCTTCCGTTGAAATCCCCCCGAACGGGCCGATAATGGGGAGTTGCCAACCTGGAGTTGGCTGGAAAGTCTGGAACCTACATGCCCATTTACGAATTCGAATGCAGCGGTTGCGGCCACCGTTTCGACCGTCTGCAGAAACTGTCCGACACGGATCCCACGGTCTGCCCGGCCTGTGATGCGCCGCACTTGCGGCGGATGGTCAGCGCGCCGTCGTTCCGCCTGGCCGGCAGCGGCTGGTACGAGACCGATTTCAAGAAGGACGGCGACAAGAAACGCAACCTGGCCGGGGACGCCGGTGGCAGCGGTAGCGTAAGTGCCGCACCAGCCGACAAGGCCGCCGCGACAGCTGCGCCACCGGCAGCGACGCCGGCACCTGCCGCGGCCCCAAGTACATCCAGCAAGAGCGATTGAAGGCGGCGGGGCGTCTGACCATCGTGGTCGGATGCAGCAGTGGTAACATTCCGGGTCTTTTCCATCTGTTTCAGCCGCCCTGCGGCCCGGAGTTCCAAGCGCATGCGCACGCATTACTGCGGCCTCATCGATGAGGCGCTGATCGGCCAGACCGTCACCTTGTGTGGCTGGGTCAACACCCTTCGCCTGCAAAGTCACGTCGCGTTTGTCGACCTGCGCGATCACGAAGGTCTTGCACAGGTAGTGATCGAGCGCGACAACGCGGCGGCGTTCCTGGTGGCTGGCGAGATCGGCAACGAGTACTGCCTGCGCGTCACCGGCACGCTGCGCAAGCGACTGTCGGTCAACGACAAGCTGAAGACCGGGACGGTCGAGCTGCTCGCCGATACGGTGGAGATTCTCAACGCCGCGAAGGATCTGCCGTTCGCGCTGCACGAGAATCCGAACGAGGAGATGCGCCTGACGTATCGCTACCTCGACCTGCGCCGGCCGGAAATGCAGCAGATGATGCGCAAGCGCATCAAGCTGGTGCAGGCACTGCGCCGTTATCTCGACGAGCGTGGCTTCCAGGACGTCGAGACGCCGATCCTGACCAAGGCCACCCCCGAAGGTGCGCGCGATTACCTGGTGCCGAGCCGCGTGCACCCGGGCCAGTTCTATGCGCTGCCGCAGTCGCCGCAGCTGTTCAAGCAGATCCTGATGATGGCGGGTTTCGATCGCTACTATCAGATCGCGCGCTGCTTCCGTGACGAAGATTTGCGCGCCGACCGTCAGCCGGAATTTACCCAGCTCGACCTCGAGTTTGCGTTCGTCGAAGAGCACGACGTGCAGGATTTCGTGGAAGAACTCATCCGCCATGTATTCCGCGAAGTGCAGGGCGTCGAACTCGATGCGACGTTCCCGCGCATGACCTGGGCCGAGGCCATGCGTCGCTTCGGTTCGGACAAGCCCGACCTGCGTATCGCGCTGGAGCTGATCGACATCGCCGATGCGGTGAAGCATGTCGAGTTCAAGGTATTTGCCGAGCCGGCCAACGACCCGAACGGTCGCGTCGCCGCGCTGCGCCTGCCCGGTGGCAGCACGCTCAGCCGCAAGGACATCGATGGGCTGACCGAATACGTTTCGCGTTACGGCGCGAAGGGTCTGGCCTGGTTGCGTATCGACGATCTGGCCAAGGGCCGCGAAGGCATCAATTCGCCGGTCGCGAAGTTCCTCGACGATGCGGCGCTGGACGGCATCCTCAAGGCCACCGGTGCGCAGAGTGGCGACATGCTGTTCTTCGGCGCTGGCAGCTGGAAGACGGTCACCGACTTCATGGGCGCCTTGCGGCTGAAGGTCGGCAAGGATCGTGGGCTGGTGGAGAACAGCTGGAAGCCGCTGTGGGTCACCGATTTCCCGATGTTCGAGTACGACGCCGAAGCGCAACGTTACGTGGCCCTGCATCATCCGTTTACGGCCCCGAAAGTCGACGATGCGGCCCAGCTGCGTGCCGATCCGGCGAATGCCGTGAGCCGTGGCTACGACATGGTTCTGAACGGCAACGAGATCGGGGGTGGTTCGATCCGTATCCATCGCCCGGATATGCAGAGCACGGTCTTTGAGCTGCTCGGTATCGGCGCGGCAGAGGCCGACGCGAAGTTCGGCTTCCTGTTGAAGGCGCTGAAATTCGGCGCGCCGCCGCACGGCGGTCTCGCGTTCGGCATCGATCGCATCGCGGCGCTGATGGCGGGCACCGAATCGATCCGCGACGTGATCGCGTTCCCCAAGACCACCAGCGCACAAGATCTGATGACCGATGCACCGTCGATGATCGTGCCGGCACAGTTGAAGGAGCTGCACGTGCAGGTGCTGGCCAGTGACGCGCCTGCCGCGTGACAGCAGGTGGGTTGACCGGGTCTCGGCCCTGGTCAAGTTGAACGTTGTTGCTCGCGGGAGTCTTGCCGTTTCCTCCACTTCGCCTCAGGTCTCATTGGCATCATGTCCGATCATGTGATCCTGCTGCACGGCCTGTGGATGCGCGGTTTCGCGCTGGCCATGTTGCATCGGCGTCTGATAGAAGACGGCTTTCGCGTGCATCGCTTCGACTACCTGAGCGTGGCGGCCACCCAGCAACGCATCCTGGATCGGCTGCAGGCGCGCATGGATGAGCTGGCAGCGGAAGCCGACGCGGTGCATCTGGTTGGCCACAGCCTTGGAGGATTGCTGGCGTTGCGCGCCTGTCTCGAAGCGCGCGAATTGCCGCAGGGGCGCATCGTCTGCCTCGGTTCACCAGTGAAGGGCAGCGCCGCGGCGCGCGGTTTTGCCGGCTGGGGTCGCGGCGGTGAGGTCTTGCTGGGTCACAATCGTGAGCTGCTGCAGCAAGGGTTTGAACGCTGGGACGGGCCGCGCGAGGTAGGCATGATCGCCGGCTGCATGCCGTTGGGCCTGGGCGCCGTGCTGGGCCATTTCGAGGGCCAACATGACGGTACCGTGGCGGTGGACGAGACCCGGCTACCGGGGCTGGCCGATCATTGCGTGGTCGAGGCCAACCACACCGGACTGCTGTTTTCGGTCGATGTGGCGCGACAGGTGGGGCAATTCCTGCGCAGCGGACAATTCACCCACGCCTAGCACAGGGCTACTGCTACAACCCGGCTGTTCGACGCGACCGGCACGCGAGTCGAAATCAGGTAAAATTGCCGGCTTATCAACCTGATTCACTGCAGGCATTGTCATGGGTAGAGGGCCGTCCATCGAAGGTCGCAAGAATGCCGAAGACGCCAAGCGCGCCAAGGTATTCACCAAACTGATCCGCGAGATCACCGTGGCGACGCGCGCCGGGGTGGCCGATCCGGCCAGCAATTCGCGGTTGCGCGCGGCAGTGGACAAGGCGCTCTCGGCGAACATGACCAGGGACACCATCGAGCGCGCCATCAAGCGTGGCTCCGGTGCCGATGGCGGCGCCGATATGCAGGAACTTCGCTACGAAGGCTATGGTCCGGCCGGCATCGCGCTGATCATCGATTGCGTCACCGACAATCCGGTCCGCACGGTTGCCGATGTGCGCCACGCGTTGACCAAGCACGGCGGCAACCTGGGTACCAGTGGTTCGGTGGCGTTTCAGTTTCACCGCTGCGGCGAGCTGGTGTTCGCCACGGCTGGCGATGCCGGGCAAGAGGAGAAGATCCTCGAAGCCGCGCTGGATGCCGGTGCCGACGACGTAGTGAACGAGGGCGGCGAGAGCAGTGTGCTGTGCGCGCCGGACAGCTTTGAAACCGTGCAGAAGGCGCTGGCTGCCGCCGGCCTCAAGCCGTTGCGCGCCGAGGTGGTGATGCGCCCTGCCAATCGCGTGGCGATTCCCGCCGAGGCACAGGAGACGCTGCTCGATCTGATCGACTGGCTGGAAGAGCTCGACGACGTGCATGAGATCTATCACAACGCCGTGCTGCCAGCTGAGGCCCAACCGTAGGTTCGGTTCGGCGGGTTCGCCCGCCGCCGCATACGGCTTCCCATGACCTGTCGCCTGTCTCCATGACCCGAATTATCGGCATCGACCCGGGCAGCCAGCGGACCGGCGTGGGCATCATCGACGTGGACGCGTCAGGCAAGCTCACCCACGTCTTTCATGGCGCGTTGGCAGTGGCCTCGGAGGCTACCTTTCCGTTGCGTCTGAAACGCATTTTTGAAGAACTCTGTGACATCATCGCCGCCCATCAGCCGGTGGAATGCGGGATCGAGCGCGTGTTCATGGCGCGCAATCCCGATTCGGCGCTGAAACTGGGGCAGGCGCGCGGCGCCGCGATCTGTGCGGTAGTCAGTCGGGGGATCGTGGTGCACGAATACGCAGCAACCGAAGTAAAGCAGGCCGTGGTAGGTAGCGGCCGCAGCGACAAGACCCAGGTACAGCACATGATCGGCATCCTGCTCGGCCTCAAGGGTCCACTTCAGGCCGATGCCGCCGACGCACTGGCGATCGCGGTGACGCATGCGCATACACGCGCCAGCCTGGCTCGCGTGGGCATACCGCGAACTGCCTGGAGGCGAGGCCGATGATCGGTCGTCTGCGCGGCACCCTGATCTCCCGGCAGCCACCCTGGCTGCTGGTCGAAGTTGCTGGTGTCGGCTATGAGCTGGAAGCGCCGATGTCGACGATCTACGACCTGCCGGGGATCGGCAAGGAAGTGATCCTGCTCACCCATCATGCGGTGAAGGAAGACGGCGTGTCGCTGTACGGCTTTTTGCATGAAGCCGAGCGCGCGCTGTTCCGCAACCTGCTGAAGGTCAGCGGGATCGGCGCGAAGATCGCGCTGGCCGTGCTGTCCGGTGCTTCCGTCAATGATTTTTCGCGTCTGGTACATGCCGGTGACGTGGTCGCGCTGACCAAGATTCCCGGCATCGGCAAGAAGACCGCCGAACGTATCATTGTGGAATTGCGCGATCGCGTGGACGGCATTGGAGTGACTCTGCCGGGCACATCGGCGAGCCCCGGAGCACCGCTCGATCCGGCGGGCGAGGCCACGGTGGCGCTGCAACAGCTTGGGTACAAACCGGTCGAAGTAACGCGTCTGGTGCAAAAGGTTGCCGCCGCCGGCGACAGCGCCGAAACCATCATTCGCAAGGCGCTGCGCGCCGCACTCGGAGGTTGAATCCGTGAATCACGAAACCACGCACGGCACCGGCGACACTGACGCCCGACGTCGCCTTGCGGCGCTGGCGGTAGGCGCCATTGGCGTGGTCTACGGCGACATCGGCACCAGCCCGCTATACACCCTGCAAACGACGCTCAGTCACGATGGCATGCGGCCCACGCCCGAAAGCATCTATGGCGTGCTCTCGCTGATCTTCTGGGCACAGATCCTGGTGGTGTCGCTGAAGTACGTGGTGTTCATCATGCGCGCCGACAACAAGGGCGAGGGCGGCATCATGGCCTTGATGGCCCTGGCGCAGCGCAGCGTGCGCGAGAAGCCGAAGCTGCGTTGGGTGCTGGCCATCCTCGGCATCTTCGGCGCGTCGCTGTTCTATGGCGATGGCGTTATCACGCCGGCGATTTCCGTGCTGTCGGCTGTGGAAGGCGTGAAGGTCGCGGCTCCCGGTCTCGCACATTGGGTGGTGCCGGTGACCGCCGTGATCCTGTTTTTCCTGTTCGCCTTGCAACGTCACGGCACGGCAAAAGTGGGCAGCGTATTCGGGCCGGTGATGATGGTCTGGTTCGTCACGATCGCGCTGCTTGGCGTGCATATGATCCTGCAGAATCCGCAGGTGTTGCGCGCGCTCAATCCCATGCATGGCGTGCACTTCTTTTTCACCCATGGGATACAGGCGTTTATCGCGCTCGGTGGCGTGGTGCTGGCGCTCACTGGAGCGGAGGCGCTTTATGCGGACATGGGGCATTTCGGCAAGCGGCCGATTCGCTTTGCATGGTTCAGCTTCGTGTTGCCGGCACTCGTGCTCAACTATTTCGGTCAGGGTGCCTTGCTGCTTGCGCATCCCGAGGCGGCCGACAATCCGTTCTTCAAGATGGTGCCGTCGGTCCTGCTGTATCCGATGATCGCTTTGGCGACCCTGGCCACAGTGATCGCGTCGCAGGCGGTGATTTCCGGCGCGTTCTCGATGACCCGGGAGGCGATGTCGCTGGGTTACTCGATGCGCATGCAGGTGGTGCACACCTCACGCGAAATGTCCGGGCAGATTTTCGTGCCGTGGGTCAACAGCTTTCTGCTGGTGATGGTGCTGGTGGCGGTGTTTGGGTTCCGCAGCTCCGACAGCCTGAGCGCGGCGTACGGCATTGCGGTGACCGGTACCATGACCATCACGACCATGCTCGCGCTGGTCGTGGCGCGTTATCAGTGGCACTGGAGCCGGGTCGCCGTGGTGGCAGCGGGCGTGCTGTTCCTGACCATCGACCTGTCATTCCTGGGCGCCAACCTGATCAAGGTCGAGTACGGCGGCTGGTTCCCGCTGGTGCTTGGTCTGGGCGTGTTCGTGCTGATGACGACCTGGCGTCGTGGCCGTGAGCTGGTGGTGCGCGAGATCAAGCAGGGCGGCCTGGCGCTGGAGCCGTTCATCGAGAACATTGCCGAGCATCCGCCGCTTCGGGTTCCCGGCACCGCGGTGTTCCTGACCGCGAACCAGAATGCCGTGCCACATGCGCTGCTGCATAACCTCAAGCACAACAAAGTGCTGCATGAGCGCAACGTGCTGTTGACGGCGGAGATCCTGGAGACGCCGGCGGCCGATGCCGACGAACGCATTCTCATCGTGCCGCTGGGCGACGAGTTCTACCGGCTGTCGCTGCGCTTCGGCTTTGCCGAGGATCCGAACATCCCTCTCGCGCTTTCGAAGTGCTCGAACGCCGGGCTGCCGTTCGACATGATGGACACCACGTTCTTCCTGTCGCGCGAAAACATCGTCGCCGACAAGGGTCGTCCCGGCATGGTGCTGTGGCGTGACAAGCTGTTCGCGTTCATGGCGCGCAACGCCTTGCCGGCCACCGCGTTCTTCCAGATTCCCGGCAACCGCCTGATCGAGCTGGGAGCACAGATCGAGATTTGAGGCGAGCGGGGGAGAGAGTAGGAGCGAGGGACGAGTAGCGAGGGCGCCGCATGTTTCGCTTTTCGCCCTCGCTACTCGCCTCTCGTCTCTCGACCCCCAGCTCTTCGCCTTAAGCCATAATACGAACATGACCGATACCCGCATCATCACGGCGGCCGCCCAGCTCGACGACGAGGCGCTGGAAGCCACGATTCGTCCCCGGCGGTTCGCCGAATATCTCGGCCAGCAAGCTGTGCGGGAACAACTGTCGATTTACATCGAGGCGGCCAGGAAGCGTGGCGGCGCGCTGGATCATGTCTTGATCTTCGGGCCGCCCGGCCTGGGCAAGACCACGCTCAGTCATGTCATTGCGAACGAACTGGGGGTCAACCTTCGTTCGACCTCCGGCCCGGTGCTGGAGCGCGCTGGCGATCTGGCCGCGCTGCTGACCAACCTCGAACCGAACGACGTGCTGTTCGTCGACGAGATCCATCGGTTGTCACCGGTGGTCGAGGAAGTGCTGTATCCGGCGATGGAAGACTTCCAGATCGACATCATGATCGGCGAAGGCCCCGCCGCGCGCTCGATCAAGCTGGATCTGCCACCGTTTACGCTGATTGGTGCGACCACGCGCGCCGGCATGCTCACCGCGCCGTTGCGCGACCGCTTCGGCATCGTGCAGCGATTGGAGTTCTATACGTCCGATGAGCTCACGGCAATCGTGCGGCGTGCCGCACGCATCCTGGGCATTGCGTGCGCGACCGAAGGGGCACAGGAGATCGCCCGTCGTTCGCGTGGCACCCCGCGCATCGCCAATCGGCTGCTGCGTCGCGTGCGCGATTACGCCGAGGTGCGCGCTGGCGGCGAGATCACGCTGGCCGCGGCGCAGGCGGCGCTGGACATGCTGAAGATCGATCCGGAGGGTTTTGACGAACTGGATCGTCGCCTGCTCAGCCTGATCATCGAGAATTTTGACGGTGGGCCGGTCGGGGTTGAATCGTTGGCTGCCGCGCTCAGCGAGGATCGCGGCACGCTGGAAGACGTGGTCGAACCCTATCTGATCCAGCAGGGCTATCTGATCCGCACCGCGCGTGGCCGCATGGTCAGCGCCAAAGGCTGGCGCCACCTGGGGCTGACCCCGCCGCCGCGCCAGGCGCAGCCGGCCGATCTGTTCAATGTCGATGTCGGCCATGACTGAGCCCGCGCAAGATCAGCCCTTCAGCTGGCCGGTGCGGGTGTACTGGGAGGATACCGACGCCGGTGGCGTGGTCTATCACGCCAGCTACCTGCGTTTCATGGAACGCGCCCGCAGCGAGTGGTTACGCGGGCTCGGTATCGACCAGTCCGCACTCAAGCAAACCACCGGGCTGGCGTTCCTGGTGCGCGAAATGCAGATCGATTTCCTCAAGTCTGCCCTGCTGGATGATGAACTGCTGGTAACGGTCGAAGTCAAAGAACGGCGCGCAGCCAGTATCCTGTTCAGCCAGACGATCAAGCGGGCCGACGGCAGCAGCGTGATCCGCGCCAAGGTCCGGGTGGCCTGCGTGGATATCCAGCGCATGCGTGCGGCACCGATTCCGACCGACCTGATACCGGCACCTGCCTGCTGACAACCTTCCACGACAACCTGGTTCAAGACGACTTGTTCCAGGACAACCAAGCCGACTGGCGGAGAACCTTCAAACAATGAACGGTGGACTGAACATTTTCTCGCTGATCGCGGATTCGAGCTTGCCCGTACAGCTGGTGCTGGCCGTGCTGCTGGTGTTCTCGTTCTTGTCGTGGGTGATCATCATCCGCAAGTATTCGCAGACCAAGGCAGCGATGCAGAATGCCGAAGCATTCGAGGAGCGCTTCTGGTCCGGCGGCGACCTGGCGCAGCTGTTCCGCGAGGTCAGCAATCGCGGTGCCGAGAATGGCGGAATCGAGAACATCTTCGAATCGGGCTTTCGCGAATTCGCCCGCCAGCGTCAGCGCAAGACGCATGACGTGCGTAGCGTGATGGAGAGTTCCGAGCGCGCCATGCAGGTCGCCGGCACCCGTGAAATCGGCTTGCTCGAGCGCAACCTGGAGTTCCTGGCCAACGTCGGTTCGATCAGCCCCTACGTGGGCCTGTTCGGCACGGTGTGGGGCATCATGGGTGCGTTCCAGGGCCTGGGCGAGATGAAGGACGTGACCATCGCGGTGGTTGCTCCACACATTTCCGAGGCACTGATCGCTACGGCAATGGGTCTGTTCGCGGCGATTCCGGCGCAGTGGGCGTACAACCGCTACGCCACCAAGGTCGAACGCATCGCTTCGCGCTATGACGTCTTCCAGGAAGAGTTCTCCTCCGTGCTGCAGCGGCAGATCCAGACCGACGACGTGGCTTGAGCGGAGCAGCAATCATGGCAACTCCCCGGCGCCAGAAGCGCTACAAGCTGAAATCCGAAATCAACGTCGTGCCATACATCGACGTGATGCTGGTGTTGCTGATCATCTTCATGGTCACCACGCCGATGATGAACTCCAGCGTCGATGTGCAACTGCCACAGGCGAACGCCAAGTCGATGCAGCAGAAGAAAGATCCGGTGCTGGTATCGGTGCTGCAGGATGGTCAGCTGTATCTGACCCTGAGCGGCGAGAAGAAGGAACTGGTTGACGAGAATTCCCTCAAGGTCAAGGTGGGCGCCTTCGTGGCCGCAAATCCTGAAGTCAACGTGCTGGTCGGTGGTGACGAGCGCGGTGCCTATGGCGGTGTGTTCAAGGTTCTGGCCGACCTGCAGCAGGCCGGCGTCGCCAAGGTGGGCCTGATGGGACAGCCGGGTGAGCCGCAGAGCCAGGGCAAGAGCGCATCCGATGGACGAAAGTAAGGCGACGCCGAAGGCGGTCGTTCTTTCCGCCATCCTGCACGTCGGCATCGTGGGGTTTCTGTTCCTCGCGATCCTGCCGTGTTCGAGCTACGAGACTTTCTTCAACGCGCTGGGCCTGCCGGCGTGGATGAACCCGATCCGGTGTTCCGCGCCTTTGCAACTGCAGGGTCCGATCATCCAGGCCGTACTGATTGGCCCCACCGGTAGCCCGCCGCCGAAGTCGGTCAAGACCAAGCCAATTCCCAATACCGTACCGCCTCCGCCGGCCGTGACGCCGCCTACACCGCCGCCACCGGAAAAGCCGCAGGTGCAGACGCTGCCGCCGCCGCCCGTGCATCCCGACGTCGTGGATCAGGAGCGTGTGGTCGAGGATGCGATGCAGAAGGCCGACGACGCCAAGAAGCTGCAGGAAGAGAAAGAGCGCCAGCGTCAGGCCGATCTGGACGCGCAGGCGGCCAAACAGAAACAAGAGAAGCAGAAGCAGATCGACCAGATGCTGGCCAAGATGGATGAGGCAGCGGCACAGACCCAGAAGGCCGACAGCAAAGCCAAGCAGGCCAAGCAGCAGCTGGAAGATCTGGCAAATGCCAAGGATCAGAGCCAGCCCGACGTGGCCAAGGCCGATCAGCTTCAAACCGGCAACAACAGCCAGAACAGTGACCTCAGCAGTGAATATGCGGCGGCAATTCAGAATGCGGTCACGCCGAACTGGTTGCGTCCGGATAACATGCCCAGCACGCCGTGCGCGGTTAATATCGTGCAGTCACCCGGTGGCGACGTGATGAGCGCTACGGTTGACCCTAGTTGCCCCTACGACGACGCCGGTCGGCGTTCGGTCGAAAATGCAGTGCTGCGAACCAAGACTTTGCCCTACAAAGGCTTTGAGAGTGTGTTCAAGCGCAACCTAACCTTCACATTCAGACCGCAATGATCAAGCCTATGCGCAAACTAAGCCCAAGCTTCGCCTTCGTCCTGCTGGCCATTGCGGCGCTGTTCGCCGGCCCTCTCGCAGCCCAGTCATTGAATATCGACATCGTCGGTGGCGTAAAGACCGCCACGCCGATCGTGGTGGTACCGTTCGCCCAACAGGGCGGTGCGCCGCTGACGACCGACATCGCCGATGTGATGCGCAACGATTTCAACCGCTCCGGCAAGTTCCGTTCTCTGGACAAGCCCAGCATCGTGGAATTCCCCTCGCAGGGAGCGGACATCAAGTTCGCCACCTGGCGTCTGCTCAAGCAGGACTACATCACGGTAGGCCGCGTCAGTGATGCCGGCGGTGGCATGCTGAAGGTCGATTTCGAGTTGTGGGACGTCAACAAGCAGCAAAGCCTGCTCGCCCAGTCGTTCACCGCGCCAGCAGGGGACTTACGTGGCGTCGCGCATCAGATTGCCGACATGGTCTATCAGAAGATCACTGGTGTGCGTGGCGCGTTCTGGACCCGCATCGCCTACATCACGGCAGTTGGGCTCGGCAACAACACGACTTATTCGCTGATCGTGGCGGATTCGGACGGCTTCAACCCGCAGGTCGTCGCCCGCTCGAAGGAGTCGCTGCTGTCGCCGGCGTGGTCGCCGGATGGCAAGAAGATCGCCTACGTTTCGTTTGAGAGCGGCAACTCGCATATCTATGTGCAGGATCTGACCACCGGTGCGCGTCAGCTGATCGAAGGTCACAGCAAGGGTATCAACAGTGCGCCGTCGTTCTCGCCGGACGGCAGCAAGCTGGCGGTCTCGCTGTCCTTCGTGGGCAACCCGCAGATTTTCGTGACCGACCTCAGCGGTCATAGCGAAACCCAGCTCACCCGTGGCGGACTGTCGATCAATACCGAGCCGGTATGGGCGCCGGATGGGCAGAGCATCTATTTCACGTCCGATCGATCCGGCAAGCCGCAGATCTACCAGGTATCGGCCGGCGGCGGTGACGCGCAGCGAATCAGTTTCCAGGGTCAGTACAACGCCAAACCGTCGATCAGCTACGACAGCAAGCAAATCGCGATGGTGCAGGGCAACGGGAACGTGTATCGTATTGCCATCATGGACCGTAGTCTGGGAGGCCAAGTGCGTTTCGTGTCGCAAGGCCCCATCGACGACAGTGCATCGTTTGCGCCTAATGCAAGCATGTTGTTGTACGCCGCCACCGACGGTAGTCGTGGAGTGCTTTACTCCGTGTCCAGCGATGGCTTGGTCCGACAGCGGCTGGCGCTTGCCGGCGGCAACGTGCAGGAGCCTGCCTGGGGTCCATATAGGGAACACTGATTTTTCGTGCTGCATCGCACAAGCGGTGCGGTATGATGCCCACGGATCGGGCCCGAGCAACGCTAAAGGCGTGTTTCGGATTCCGGTTGCGGCTCCTTGCCGCGCCAACCAGTCAGAGTGATTGTACGAAATTACGCACAATCGCTCTTTCGAAGTGTCAAAATAACAGCCGGTTAACCGGCGTCGCCGTCCCGTTACCATTATCTATCGTTTTGTCGGAACTCAACTCGTAAGGAACGTCATCATGAATAAGACCGTTCGCGTCGCCCTGGTTGCTCTGTTGTGCGTTGGTGCAGCCGCTTGCGCCAAGAAGCAGGCCGTTCAGCCGCAGCAGCCCGCCCAGGAACAGACCACCCAGACTCAGAGCAACGAGACCACTGGCAAGTACAAGCTTGGCGATCTCGATACCGATGCCTGCCTGCGTCAGCGCGTCGTGTACTTCGATTTCGACAAGACCGAAATCAAGCCGGAGTTCCAGCAGATCATGGCGTGCCACGCCAAGTACCTGCAGGATCGCCCGACTTCGCAGGTCCGTCTCGAAGGCAACACCGACGAGCGCGGTACGCGTGAATACAACCTTGGTCTCGGCGAGCGCCGTGGCAAGGCTGTTTCCGACGCGCTGCAGGCAGCCGGTGGTTCGGCCAGCCAGCTCAACGTGATCAGCTACGGCAAAGAGAAGCCGGTGTGCCGCGAGCACAACGAGGATTGCTGGGGCAAGAATCGTCGCGTCGAGATCGTCTACACGGCGCAGTAATTGATGAAGCGACTGGCTTGCGGTTTTAGTTTCACAGCCAGGTTCAGCATGGTGGGCGCGATCGCGTCCGCCATGCTGTTCGCGTGTGTGGCAAGTCCGGTGTTCGCGCAGGATTCCCGGCTGAGTCTGGCCGATCGCGTCGCGCTGCTTGAGCAGCAAGCGCAAAACAAGGACCAGAGCGGTATCGGCATGGTCAACCAGATGCAGCAACTGCAGGCGCAGGTGCAGCAGCTACAAGGCCAGATCGAAGAATTGCAGCACAACCTGCAAGAGCTCAACGACAAGAACAAGGCGCAGTATGCCGACCTCGATGGCCGTCTCGGGCGTCTTGAGGGTGGCAATGCTGCAGGTGCAGGTGCAGGTGCCGCGGCAGCCAGCCCGCAGGCAGCCAATCCACCGGCAGCGGCAGCCGCAGTCGTAGGTGGCAACAACAGCAGCACTGGTCAGTCGAACCCGTCAGCAGCCAGCAGCGCAGATCCTGCCGCCGCTCAGGCCGCTTACAACGTGGCTTTCAAGGCACTGCAGGCCGGCGATTATGTGCAGGCGTCGCGCCAGTTTCGCAGTTTCATCCAGCAATACCCCAATCATGCGCTCACGCCCAACGCCTATTACTGGCTGGGCGAGTCGTACTACGTCACGATGAACTACCCGGTGGCGCTGGAATCCTTCCAGCACCTGCTGAGTCAGTTTCCGCAAAGCGAGAAGGCGCCCGACGCGCTGCTCAAGATCGGCTACAGCCAGCTCGAGCTGAAGCAGGATGCGGCGGCCAGGGCCACGCTCAGCTCGGTGAAGACCAAATACCCGGGTTCCAAGGCAGCCAGCCTGGCCCAGGAACGTCTGCAGCACATCGCGCAGCCACCGGCCAACTGAGGGCGCGGCGGTGAGCGGCAACAGCGCACTCGTGGCATCTACCACGTCTGTTTCAGTCGTCACCGAACGGCTGCGCATCACCGAGATATTCCACTCGATCCAGGGTGAGGCCGATGCGATCGGCTGGCGCACGGTATTCGTGCGGCTCACCGGCTGCCCGTTGCGCTGTGTCTGGTGCGACACGGAATACTCTTTTTATGGCGGCGATTGGCATGCGATCGACGACATCCTTGCGCAGGTGGCCTCGTACGGTGCCAAACACGTCTGCGTGACGGGTGGCGAGCCGCTGGCGCAAAAGCGTTGCCTGATCCTGCTACAAAAACTGTGCGACGCCGGCTATGACGTATCGCTGGAAACGTCCGGTGCACTCGATGTGTCCGCGGTCGATCCGCGCGTGCGCAAGGTGATGGATCTGAAGGCGCCCGATTCCGGCGAGAGCCAGCGCAACCTGTGGTCGAATCTCGATCATCTGCTCGCGCACGATCAGATCAAGATCGTGATCGCCAGCCGCGCCGACTACGAGTGGGCTTGCGCAATGCTGACGGAGCACGCGCTGGCGCAGCGCTGCATGGTGCTGTTTTCGCCCGTGCACGGCGCGGTGCAGCCGCGTGATCTGGCCGAGTGGATCATTGCCGACAAGTTGCCGGTGCGTTTTCAGATGCAGTTGCACAAGCTGCTGTGGAACGACGCAGCCGGTCACTGATCGGCTGCCGGAATTGATCCTTTGGTGTACGCGCGATCACAAGCGCGAGTAGTTTCTATTTTGCGCGCCGGCCTGTGTTGCTGGTGGCGTTCGCGGCCGGTGTCCGGCCACCCATCGTGGAAAAGTCATGTCTCAAAACACTTTGCGCAAGGCCGTCGTGCTGGTTTCCGGCGGCATGGATTCGGCAGTCACCATCGCTTTGGCCCGGGAGCAGGGCTACCAGGTCCATGCGTTGAGCGTGGCCTATGGTCAGCGTCACAGTTCGGAACTGGCGGCATCGGATCGCGTGTCGCAGCTGCTCGGTGCGGTGGAGCACAAGACAGTAAGCGTCGACCTGCGCAGCATCGGAGGCTCCGCGCTTACCGCTGACATCGACGTGCCACTGGATACCCCAGCGCACGAGACTCACGCCGGCGCAAACGAAGAAGATATTCCGGTGACCTATGTGCCGGCACGCAACACCATCATGCTGTCGATCGCGCTGGGCTGGGCCGAGGTGCTCGGCTCCAATGACATCTGGTGCGGCGTCAACGCGGTCGATTATTCCGGCTATCCGGATTGCCGCCCCGCGTTCGTCGAGGCATTCGAGACGCTGGCGAATGTCGCAACCAAGGCCGGCGTGGAAGGCGCCGGCATTCGCATCCACACACCGCTGATGCGCATGAGCAAGTCCGATATCGCGCGCGAAGGTCAGCGTCTGGGCATCGATTTTTCGGTTACCGTGAGCTGCTACAAAGCCGACAGCGAAGGCCGCGCCTGCGGTCATTGCGATGCCTGCCGCCTGCGCGCGCAGGGCTTCCGCGAAGCCGGTCTGCCGGACCCGACGCGTTACGTCTGAACGGCCTTGCTTGTGCCGGTGCCGCCCAGCCCGTAAAATTGCCGGCTTGGCTTTCAAAATGATGGGCCGTTAGCTCAGTTGGTAGAGCAGTAGACTTTTAATCTATTGGTCCCGGGTTCGAATCCCGGACGGCCCACCAGTTTCAAACCCGCATGGCCTAACGCTTTGCGGGTTTTTTTTGGCAAGCTTCCAGCGGCTGGGATGCAGTGTTTTGGCCGTAGCCGTAGTTTCGGCGCATCGCGGTTCGGGGCACCACTCTGCCGGCTATCGGCAAGACATCTTCTGCTATCAGCAAGGCTCAAGCGGGCCTGGTCGGCATGGCCAAGACCTGCTGAATGAGGCGGAATGCCAAGGATGCAGCGCCCCGGGTAATTCAAGTTGCACCAGGCGAGGCCGATGATTAGGGACACGCCCCAGTCTTCTGAAATGCCCATGCTCGCCTCGAATTCGCCGCGCCGCTTCTCCGTTCGTCTTCGCTTGCAGCTTGCGTTTGGCGTGCTCACTTTGCTGTCCATGGCCACGGCGGCGGTGGGTGCCTGGGGGATTGTCGGCCTGCAGAGCACGACGCTGGAGACGCTGCATGGCGATGTGCGTTTTGCGGCTGACGTGCGTCAATTGCAGGCCGGCTTGCTGGAATTGCGCCGCTTCGAGAAGGACACCTTCATCAACATTGGAGATGCCGCTCAAGTGGCGTCTTATCACAGCAAGTGGGGTGGCGCGCACGCCAAGGCCCTGCACGAACTCGATGCGCTGGAGGTCTTTCCCACAGCCTCCGGCGAGGTATCCACGTTCCGTCACAACCTTGCGCTGTATGCGGATGGCTACGAGACGACGTTCCAATTGATCACTGCGAATACCTTCAAGGATGCGCACGAGGCCAACCTTCATTTCGTACAGTACAAGGAACCCATTCGCGCGCTCGACGACCTCACGCTGGCGATGGCGGCGGAGTCCGACAAGCGCGCCGCCGGCGTTGAGCCGCGTCTGGATGCGCGGGCAAAAGCTACGCTCGTCGTGACTGCCATGGCGGCGATGAGCGCGTTGCTGATCGCCATGGCGCTGGCATGGAGCACGACGCGCCGCATCATGCGCCCACTGACCAGTGCGCAGCAGCTGGCTCAGGCGATCAGCGGTGGTCGTCTCAGCAATGCGCTGGTGGTCGACGGCAATGACGAGTTCAGCGATACCCTGCATGCGCTGCAGTCGATGGATCGCCGACTGGCCGAGATCGTTGGTCAGGTCCATGAGACCTGCGAACAGCTTGCTGCGACCTCGCGTGACATTTCCCAGGGCACCGATGAGCTGTCGCGCCGCACGCAGGAACAGGCCAGCGCGCTGGAGGAAACCGCGGCCTCGATGGGGGAGATGACGGCCGCCGTGAAACAGAATGCGGAGGGCGCGAACGAAAGCCGCGATGTGGTACGTGGCGTTCGCACACACGCTGGTGAAGGCACGGCACTCGCGCAGGAGGCGGCTTCGGCGATGAGTGAGATCAGAGCAGCCAGCACCAAGATCGTGGACTTCGTCGGGCTCATCGACGAGATCGCTTTTCAGACCAATCTGCTGGCGCTGAACGCGGCAATCGAAGCATCCCATGCGGGAGAGGGTGGACGCGGATTCGCCGTGGTGGCTGGCGAGGTTCGGCGATTGGCCCAACAAAGCAAGTCCGCCGCGCATGAGATCCGTCAACTCGTAAGCGACAGCCGCGACAAGGTGACCCAGGGCAATGCGCTGGTCGAGCGCACGGGTCATGCGCTGATCCAGATCCAGTCGGGAGTGCAGCAGATCAGCGGACTGGTCGAGGAGATCGCCGCTGCGTCGCAGGAGCAGGCCGGCGGCATCGACCAGGTCAATGACGCCGTTGCCAGCATCGACACGGTGACTCAACAGAACGCAGCGATGGTGGAGGAAGCCAGCTCCGCCAGCCGTACCGCGCTGGAACTCACCCAGTCGTTGCGTCGGCAGATAGCGTTCTTCCAGATTGCTGCCGTGTCTTCTCCCGTATCCGAAAGGCGAACCCATGCCATGGCGGTGCACACGGACCTGGTTCCAGCCTGATCGATATGATGCTGACTAGCCACTGGGCTGCCCGTGCAGGACAACCCAGTGGCGCCACGCCGTTACTGCTTGCCGACGACCAGCAGGGTGAAGCCGCTGACCGGGGCGCCTTTCGGCGTGGTGTCGGCGGAGACCAGATAGGCCAGGTGTGTGTTGGGATCCAGTGCGAGCGTGCGTGCACCTTGCTGGGTCGCCACGTTGGCCAGCACCGTGTAGTGGTCGGCATCGTCCTCATGCACGATGGTCAGCGTACCGTCGTGGTTCGAGCTGTAGACCAGCCGCGTCTGCGCATCGAACGCCGCAGCATCCGGTCCCTTGCCGATCGCCACCTTGGCGACCTGGTGGCCATCGCCGGCATCGGTGACGATCATCAGGTTGTTGTCGCACACTGAGAACAGCCGTGCCGATGCCGCGTCGTAAGTGAGTCCGGAGGGCGAGTCGCATGGCGCCAGGCCCCACACGTTTTCCACTTTGTTGGTCTTCGTATCGAGCCGCGCCAGTTCGCCCTTGTCCTCCAGATTGACGAACACATGGCCATGCCCATCAACGGCCGCAAACTCCGGCCGGCCGGGCAGGGCGATGGTGGCAACTTCCTTGCCAGCGACCGGGTCGATCACGCTGACCGTATTGCTGTGGCCATTCATGGTCAGCACATGGCCCGTCGCCGGATCAAACACGATCGCATCGGGGTTCTGGCCGCTTACCGGAATATTGCCGAGCGTCTTCAGCGACTCCAGATCGATCACGCTGACGCTGTTTCCCTGTCCGTTGCTGACATAGCCGCGATGCTGGGCCAGTGCCAACGCCACGCCGTGCGCGCGGCTCATGCCGGGAATCTCGGTGAGCAGCTTGCCGCTAACGGTATCGACCACCATCACCCGATCGTTGCGGGCGATGAACAGGTGGTGCGCGACCGGATCGATACTGAGGTAGTCCCAACCACCAGCGCCGCCGAGCAGATGGCGTTGCTGCACGGCATACGTCGCCGCGGGAGATTGGGCGGCGCTGGCTGCGGCCGGACTGATCGACCATGACGCCAGTACGGCCACGGGCAGCAACAAGCTCAATGATTTCATCGGTGACTCCAGATGCGGATGAGAGGGGGCGCGTACCCCGCCAGCATGCCTGCCGGACGATTAGTGATTGCTGTGGAATGGGCAACTTCAGGGACTGCCGCGGGCGGCAATCCAGGCCGCCATCATGGCGGCGCGTAGCTGCTGCGGCGAGACCGGCTTGTGGAGCAGCGGGATCTTGGCCGCGACGATCTCGCGCAGGCGCTCGCTGCGGGTTTCGCCGGTAATCAGCAGGCGCGCAAAAGGAAGTTCGCCATCGGGTTGATAGTGCCGATCGAGCGCGGCAAACACGTCGAGCGCGCGCTCGCCTCCGCGCAGGTTCAGATCGGACACCACGATGTCCGCTGGCCCAGCCCAGTCCTCGATGGCCTCCATCGCCTGCAGACGGTCCTCGGCCACCGCCACGTCACAACCCCAGCTGCGCAGCAGGTAGCGGATGCCGGAAAGAATCGCCGGATCGTCGTCCATCACCAGCACGCGCTTGCCCGCCAGATCCGCTGGCAAATCTTCGGCAAACCCCGCCAGCTCCAGTTGCGCGGGTACGGTTGGCAGCTGGAAATGAAACACGCTGCCGCGTCGCAGCCGCGATTTCACGAGTACCGTGGTATCGAGCAGCTCGGCCAGTCGCTGCACGGTCGCCAGGCCAAGGCCCAGCCCCGGATGCGAGCCGTCGCCGGATCCCACTTCAGGGTGATCGTCGATCCGGTAGAACTCGTCGAACACGCTGGAAAGGTGTTCGGCGGCAATGCCGTTGCCGGTGTCCCACACCTCGACGCGCACCCGCGCTTCGCCGTCGCGCCGCACGCCGACCAGTGCGCCGCCCTGATGCGTGTAACGCAACGCATTGCTGACCAGGTTGTTGAGGATGCGTGTCAGCATGCTGCGATCGCTGCGCACCCACATGCCGCTCCGGCGCATGGTCAGGCGCAGGCCACGCTGTTCGGCAACCATGTCGAAGTTGCGGCTGACCTCGGCAAAGATCTGGTCGAGCGGAAATTCGGTGATTTCGACCTGGATCGCGCCAGCTTCCAGGCGCGACAGGTCGAGCAGCTCGCTGAACAGATGATCCAGCGATTGCACGCACTCCTGGATATGCGCAATGCGGTCCAGTCGCAGCGGATCGTATTCGTCCACCGCCAACGCGGAAGAGAACAAGGTCAACGCGTACAGTGGCTGACGCAGGTCGTGCGAGGCGGCCGCGAGAAAGCGCGCCCTGGCCACGCTGGCCGCTTCAAGTGCCTCGTTCTTGCTCGCCAGTTCCAGGGTGGCGAGTTCGATTTCCTGTTCCATTCCGCGTCGCACGTCGTACAGCTCCGCTGCCGCGTGGTTGAAGCCCTGCTGCAGCTCGCCGATCTCGGTGCGATCGGTCACTGCCACGGCGACCTTGCGGTCGGTTCGACCGAGTTGCCGCACCGCGCCAGCGAGGTGGCGCAACGGGAAGCTGATCCAGCGCGCGACCTGCCAGCCAATCACGCCGGCGACAAACAGGCTCAGCACCAGCACGATCAGCGCATTGCGCAGGCTCTCCTCCTGCGTGGCGATCGCGTCATGCAGGCTCACATCCACCAGCACCGAACCGAGTGCGGGTTGCTGCGGGTGATCCCGATCGATCACGTCGTGCACCACGGTCAGGATTTCCTGCGAGCCGTCGTTGTCGCCGGGCTTGCGGTTGTCGGCGAGGATCTGGCCGTCGGCGGTGCGGATCTGCACGCGCGTCACATGCGGCAGGCCGCCGATCGAATGGGCAATCCCCAGCAACTGGCGGAGCTCCATGTTGCGCAACGGCTGCACGCAGACCGAGGCAGTCTGGGTTGCGATCGCATCCGCCGTGCCCTGCGCCATGCGATGCAGGGTGATCAGCTGGTGGCGGGTGAGCAGGGTCACCAGCAAGGTGGCGGTGATCAACGTGGGCACCAGCGCGACAAAGGCCAGCCGCTGGGTCAACGACGTCCGTTGCCACAGCCGCATCGGCCAGGAGTTGGTCGCCATGTCCATCCGCCCCGCACCTCCCCTGCATCGCCTCGCTGCGTCAACGCCACGAGGCCGATCGGTTCACCCCGTACGCAGATGCGCATCCCGGGTGCAGCCCCACACTAGCGCGAAATGGCCGCGTTGACAGCTCATCTGGCGCCTTTTTGGCGCCGCCGGGCTGGAGAGTGGCTCAATCGACGTGTTTGATCGCCTGCCGGTAGCGCCGGGTGAGGCGTTCGATCAACAGCGGCAACAGCGCGAGCACAGCGATCGCCGCCAGCGGCAGCATCACTTCGCGGTGAAATAACAAGCCGAGGTCAAAGGTGCTGCTCTGGCTCATCACGCTGCCGAGACCGGCGCCGATCGAGCTCTCGAACCACAGCATCGTGGTGCCGCCCACCACGGTAGCGCAGAGGAACAGCCATAGCGAACAGCGCAGCCACGCCAGGCACACCGTGACGATGCCGAATGGCACCATCGGTACGAAGCGAAGGAACAGGGTGTAGCTGACCGGATGGCGTTCGAAGCCGTGGTGCAGCTTCTCGACGACCTTGGGTGGATGTTTGCTGCCGGCACCGAACGCATAGCGGCTGGCCAGATAGAGGATCAGCGATCCCAGGGTCAGGCCGACCGACGAGCAAGCCGTGCCGTCGACGGTGCCAAATGCGATACCGCCGGCAAGGATCACCACGATAGTGCCCGGGATGCCAGTGGAGGTAACCAGCGTCAACAGGCCAATATAGGCCAGCCGCCACATCCAGGGGTGCTCGGCAATATGCGCGCGCAGCTCATGCTGGTGCGCGACCACTTGTTCGGGATGCAACCGGTCGAACGCCCCAGACAAAAACAGCACAACACCAGCCAGCAGCAGCAGGATCAATGGCAGCGCGGCGCGCAGGCGGCTCAATACGTTATACCGGTGGTGCCGTAGGCTGCCAGCACGGTGCGCGCCTGATCGCGCAGGATGTCGCGACGCACGGCGATATTGCGGCGTTCCAGTTCGCCGATCCAGTCGGCCGGCAGCGGGCCCTCGTCGAATTCAGTGAGTTCCTCGACGTCGTCAGCGCGCGCGCCGATCAACAGCTCGTCGATGCCGGCCCAGACCATCGCGCCGTAGCATTGGCAGCACGGCTGTGAGCTGGTGGCCAGCACGTAGTGGCCGTCGTCCTCATTCATCCGGGACCGGCTCAGGCGTTGCTGCGCGATCATGATGGCCATCATTTCAGCATGCGCGACCGAACAGTTTTGTGACACCACGCGGTTTACGCCCGCCGCGACCAGGCGACCACTGACGGCATCGAACACAGCAGCGCCAAACGGGCCGCCACCACCGCGCTCGACATTCTGCCGCGACAATTCGATCGCCAGGCCAACGCGTTCGTCGTCGCTGGCGTAGCGCCGGCCGATATCGGCGACCTCGTCGATCCATGGCGGCAGGGTGAGATGGATCTGCAGTGGCAGCATGCTCTCGCTCCGTCTATTGACCAGCCTGTTTCGCCCACGTATCGCGCAAGGTCACGGTGCGGTTGAATACCGGCGCCGTGGCGCGATGGTCGACCCGATCCGCTACAAAGTAACCCAACCGCTCGAACTGAAAGCGCTGCTCCGGCTCCACGGCGGCGGCGGCCGGTTCCAGCCACGCCTGCACCACGCGCTTGGCCAGCGGGTTGACGTGCTCGAGCCAGCTCTTGCCGTCCTCCTCGCTGTCCGGTGCGGCCACGTTGAACAGGCGGTCGTAGATCCGCACTTCGGTAGCCACGGCGTGCTTCGCGCTGACCCAGTGGATGGTGCCCTTTACCTTGCGGTCGGCACCGGGCATGCCATGGCGGGTTTCCGGATCGAGCGTGCAGTGCAGTTCAGTCACGATGCCATCATCATCCTTGACCACGTGTACACACTTGATGATGCCGACGCCGCGCAGGCGCACTTCACCTTCCGGCTTCAGTCGATGAAAACCCTTCGGCGGCACTTCGGCGAAATCTTCACGTTCAATCCACAGCTCACGCGCAAACGGCACGTCGCGCATGCCGAAGCTGTCGTCTTTCGGGTGGTTCGCGAAGTGCAGCGTTTCCTCGTGGCCTTCCGGCAGGTTGGTGAGCACCAGCTTCAGCGGATCGAGCACGGCCATGCGGCGCGCGGCGGTGACGTCCAGATCCTCGCGGATGCAGTTCTCCATGATCGCGTAATCGATCACGCTGTTCTGCTTGCTGATGCCCACGCGCTCGATCAGCAGGCGCAATCCGGCTGGCGTGAAACCGCGCCGGCGCAGGCCGCGCAAGGTGTTCATGCGCGGGTCGTCCCAACCGTCCACATGGCCTTCGCTGACCAGCTGCGCGAGCTTGCGCTTGCTAGTAATGGCGTAGCTCAGGTTCAGTCGGGAGAACTCGATCTGTCGCGGTTTGTCCGGCTGTGTCGGCAAGCCGGCAGCGAGCAGTGACTGCCACAGCTGCGGGTTGTTCTGCAGATCGACATGGTCGACGAACCAGTTGTACAGCGGGCGATGGTCCTCGAACTCCAGCGTGCACAGCGAATGGGTGATGCCTTCCAGCGCATCGGACAGGCAGTGCGCGTAGTCGTACATCGGATAGATCGGCCACGCATCGCCGGTGTTCTGGTGGGTGATCTTGCGGATGCGGTAGATCGCCGGATCGCGCATGTTGATGTTGCCGGCGCTCATGTCGATCTTTGCGCGCAGCGTCTTGCTGCCATCGGCAAACTCGCCCTCCCGCATGCGGCGGAACAGGTCGAGGTTTTCCTCCACACTGCGCTCGCGATACGGTGAGTGACGGCCGCCGGTGGTCAGCGTGCCCCGGTACTCGCGCATCTCCTCGGCATTCAGGTCGTCCACATACGCAACGCCGTCTTCGATCAGTTTGAGGGCCGAACGATAGAACACCTCGAAATAATCCGAGGCGTGGCGCAGCGCATGCCACTCGAAGCCGAGCCAGCGCACGTCGTCCTTGATGCCCTCGACAAACTCCGGGTCTTCCTTGCCCGGATTGGTATCGTCCAGGCGCAGGTTGCACCAGCCGCCGAATTGCGCGGCGATGCCGAAACTCAGGCAGATCGCCTTCGCGTGGCCGATATGCAGGTAGCCGTTCGGCTCCGGCGGAAAGCGGGTGTGTACCGCGTGGTGCTTGCCGACGGCGAGGTCGTCGCGCACGATCTGCCGGATGAAATCCTGACCTGCGACGGCCGCTGTCGGGGTGGCGGGGGCGGCGGCGGGATTTTCAGTCGACATCAGGCAAAGCTCGCGTGCGGTGGCGGAACATCCAAGTTTACCCTGTCGCCAGCATCGGGCGCAGGGCGGCCCAGGTGACCTGAACAGGCCGGGGCTGAACGGTGGCTCCGGCCGACCGGGGCAAGCCATCCCTTGCCCCACACTGGCGCGGTGGCGTAGCGTGCACCCATGCACACCATCTATCGAGCTGAAAACCTGTTTGACGCCCATCTGGTCAAGGATGCGCTGGAACATGCGGACATTCCGGCGTTCATCTCCGGCGAATACCTCACCGGCGCGGTAGGCCAGCTCCCCGCGATGGACTACATCGCGGTGATGGTGCCTGAATCGAGCGTGGCGACCGCCAGCGGCATCGTGCGTGAGGTGGAGGCCCAGCTCAGCGAGGCGCGGCTGGCGATCCAGGAAAGCGGAGCGCCCGATGATCCGCTGGCCGTGCCCTGCTGAGCGCAGCGGGCTTTTGCGGCGCGGGCGGTTGTGACGGAATCGGAAACCTGGAAAAGCCGCCCCGTTGCGCGTCATTCCCGCGAAGGGATGACAAGCTGGGGCAGTGGTTAGTCGAGGCGCCCCATCAAGGAATCCCATGCAAGATCGAGCTGTATTGAATCTGGCCGCGCTGATCCGCGCCGTGCCCGATTTTCCGACTCCCGGCGTGATGTTTCGCGACGTGACTCCGCTGCTTGCCGATGCCGGCGGCTTTGCCCGCTGCATCGACGCGCTAGCCGAGCCGTGGCAGGGCAGCAGGGTCCAGGCGGTGTGCGGCATTGAAGCTCGCGGCTTCATCTTCGGTGCGGCGCTGGCGCAGAAGCTGCACGCCGGCTTCGTGCCATTGCGTAAACCCGGCAAACTGCCGCCACCCGTCGTGACGGTGAACTATCAGCTGGAATACGGTAGCGACCGGCTGGAGGCGCAAAGTGATGCGCTGAAGCCTGCCGAACGGGTGTTGATCGTCGACGACGTGCTGGCTACCGGAGGCACCCTGGCGGCAGCACGCGCGCTGATCGACCAGCTGGGTGGCGAACTTGTGGGCGCCAGTGTGGTCATTGAATTAGCCGCGTTGCAGGGTCGGGCGCGCTGGCAGGGTCATCAACCGCTACACAGCCTTTTGCGCTATTGAGTCGTGCTTCTCCCGCTGCCGTATGGCCGGCGTCGGCTTCTGGAGAGCAGTCTTTCGGAGAGCAGTCATGTTTGGTATCGGCGCCTGGAAACATCGCCTGCCTCAGCGCGATGAGGCCTTGCCGGGGCGCGAGCAGCCCCTGCTGCCGGGCAAACCGCACCATGTGCACGGTCGCTCGCTACTGACCGAGAGTTATCCGCACGGCGAAATGGTGCTTTTCGGCATGGGCTGCTTCTGGGGCGCCGAGCGAAAGTTCTGGGGCCTGCCCGGCGTGCTGAGTACCGCGGCTGGTTACGCCGGCGGCTATACGCCCAATCCCACCTACCGCGAAGTCTGCTCAGGCCAGACCGGCCATGCCGAAGTCGTGCAGGTGGTCTACGACCCGACGGTGACGAGCTTGCAGAAATTGCTGAAGGTGTTCTGGGAAGGCCACGACCCAACCCAGGGCATGCGTCAGGGCAACGACACCGGTACGCAATATCGCTCAGCCGTCTATACGTCCAACGTGGCGCAGCTTGGTGTCGCCGAAACCATGGCCCGAAACTATCAGGTCGAACTGGATCGCGCAGGTCTACACCCGATAAGCACGGAGATTTCCATCGCCGGTCCGTTCTATTACGCCGAAGACGAGCACCAGCAATACCTGTCGAAGCATCCGGATGGATATTGCGGGTTGAGCGGGACTGGGGTTGGTTGTCCGATGGGTATGGATGTTTTGGAGTGAGGTGCGCGTGTCGCTCGCAAGCGGGCGCGTTTAGTCACGGCGTGTCTATCTCAAGACTCTCTACATAAACCAGCTCACAAGCACCCGCGCCGACATCGTCGCGGGTCATCGAAGTCTTCCAGCGCCAGCCGCCGGGGCGGCTGGCGTCGACCAGGAAGCCTTCGATGTGCACGACTTCACCCGGGCGTACCTTCTTGAGTTCGTAGAGCACGCCGGGGTCGGCGGGAATCATGTGCATGTTCGCGCTGTGCGTTTCGATCTCCCGGCGTGGGATCGGGAACTGTTTCACCTGCCAATAGTAGAAGCGGCCGGACTGGCTGATATCGATGTTCGCCAGCACGGCGCTGTCGGACATGCGGCCCCAGCCCAACGCGAGATCCTCGGGTATCAGTTTGGCGTCGGCTCCCCAGGAATAGTCCGCGCGCGACAACACACGTGCGGTGAGTGTGAAGCGCGCACGGGTAGTCAGCGTGACATCGCCGTGCTGCAGCTGTGCACCATCGTCGATATCGACTTGCTCGGGGATATCCGGCGCCAGCACGCCGGGCGGTGGATGCAGCGGTCGTTTGTTCCACCATGAAACCCCACCCCACAGCACCAGCAGCAGGGTCGCGCCTATCCAGAGTTTGCGCATCGTCAGTTGAAATCCGCTGCCAGCGCGCGGCGCTGTTCGGGAGTAAGGCTTACGTCGACGGGCATGGCTGGCAGCGTCGCGGCCAGCGTGATCGTCGCGCCGGCATTCCAGCTCGCGATCATCGCTTCGTCGAGTTCGAAGCGCAGAAAGTGAACAGCGGCAGTTTTATCGTCATTGCTGCGTTCCATGTCTTCGTCAGCGATGGCGGTGACTGGGGCGTGCCCGTGCACGGTCAGTTTGATGGTGTGCTCGATGCCGCGCAGGCGCACTAGTTCGCGCTTGCGTTGCTCGACGTCGTCGTACTCGACCATCATCGTGGCCTTGAGGTTGCGGCCGTCGGGAATCAGCGGATTGTAGGCGTCCAGTTCGTCCTGGATGCCAGTCCCCTCGAAGATGCGTTCGATGCGCAGCATTTCCTGCACCTGATACTGGATGCTCAGGCGGTCCTCGAAGATCAGCCTCAGGTGTTCGCCGATGTGCACGCTGCGCTGCTTCTTGTGCGCTATCACTCGAGCGCGAAACTCGCCGCGTTGCTGGGCGTAGGCTTCGAGAGTGAGCAGATCGGCGCGGGTCAGTATGTGCATGGTGTTTGTTGTAGCAGGGATGAGGGATGAGTGGCGAGGGACGATAGCAAAGGGCGAGAGCGGAGGGTGGCGGAGGCAGCTGTTCTCGCCCCTCACCCCTCGCTACTCGCCCCTCATACCCCATATGCCTTACGCAGCAGGCTGAGTGGATGTTCCGCGGCCGGCTTGTCACCAAGGCCATGGGCGATATGGTTGCCGGCCATCGGGCAGTCGCTGGTGAAGTGGTCGGCCTGCGCCTGTGCGACACGACTTTCCACCGGTTTTGCCAGCTTGCGCGAGAGTGCATAAGTCGCATGTTTGACGCCATAGGTGCCATCGTGGCCGGAGCAGCGTTCGATGGTGACGACTTCGGTGTCGGGCGCCAGTTGCAGGATGTCGCGTGTCTTCGGCCCGATCTTCTGTACACGCTGGTGGCACGGCACCTGCCAGGCGACCTTGCCCAGCGACTGTTTGAAGTCGGTGGCCAGCAGCCCTGCTTTGTGGCGTTCAGCCAGGTATTCGAACGGGTCGAAGAAGCGGTCGCGGACCAGTGCGACTTCGGCGTCGTCGGGAAACATCAGCGGCAGCTCCTGCTTGAACATCAGCACGCAGGATGGGATCGCCGCGGTGAAGTCCCAGCCATCGCGCGCCATCTTCGCGAGCACCGGAATGTTGCGCTCCTTGTACTTCTTCACCGTCTGCAGGTCACCCAGCTCGAACTTGGGCATGCCGCAGCAGCTTTCCTGCTCGACCAGTCGCGTGGGGATCGCGTTGTGCATCATCACCGCAGCGAGATCCTCGACCACGATGGGGTCGCAGTAGTCGCAATAGCAGGTGGCGAAGATCGCCAGCTTCCCGCGGGTACGGCCGGCCGGCCGTGCTTCGCCGATACCGTCCAATGCCTTCAGTCGTTTGCGGGCGCTGGGTGTGTAATAACTTGGCACGCGTGCATCGGCGTCCACATCCATGGTCTTTTCGAGCAGCTTGCGCGCGAGCTTGTTGTGGTTGGCGGCGTTGATCGTCTGCACCACTACCGGAATCGACGCGAGCTTGCCGACCATGCGTGTATTGGACAGGATCTTCGCCGACAGCGGCACGCCGTCACGCTCGAACGCCACAGCTTTGGCGCGCAGCATCAGGTGCGGGAAATCCACGTTCCACGGATGCGGCGGCGTATACGGGCACTTGGTCTGATAGCACAGGTCGCACAGGTAGCACTGCTCGGTGACCTTGGGATAGTCGGCCTTGTCGACGCCGTCGATCTCCATCGTCTTCGACTCGTCGATCAGGTCGAACAGGGTGGGGAAGGCGTGGCACAGGCTGACGCAGCGGCGGCAGCCGTGGCAGATGTTGAACACGCGCTCGAGCTCGGCATCCAGCGCCTGCTGATCCATGAATTCGGGGTTGGTCCAATCCAGCGGATGCCGGGTGGGCGCCTCCAGATTGCCTTCGCGCTTTTCGCTGATGGGATCGGCCATCGTTAGTCTCCCCGGTATCTGGCGGCTGGCGGGTCGTTATCGAGGCCCCCGTAGGAGCGCGCCCTGTGCGCGATAACCAACGGAGCGGAAACGCCGTCACCTCGATCACGCACAGGGCGCGCTCCTGCAAGGCGCCCCCCAAGGTACCGGCGGTCCCGACGTCGAGGTCGGGATCGCCATGCATGCGCGACTCAGCCCAGCTCGGCCAGCGCCTTGGTGAAGCGGTTGGCGTGCGACCGTTCGGCTTTCGCCAAAGTTTCGAACCAGTCGGCGATTTCTTCGAAGCCTTCCGTGCGCGCCGACTGGGCCATGCCCGGATACATATCGGTGTACTCGTGGGTTTCGCCGGCGATGGCGCTCTTCAGATTCAGGTGGGTTTCGCCGAATGGCAGCCCGGTGGCCGGGTCGCCCACGTGTTCCAGGTATTCCAGGTGGCCATGCGCGTGGCCGGTCTCGCCTTCGGCCGTGGAGCGGAAAACCGCGGAGACATCGTTGTAGCCCTCGATGTCGGCCTTGCCGGCGAAGTAGAGATAACGGCGATTCGCCATCGATTCGCCGGCAAACGCATCTTTCAGGTTCTGCTCGGTCTTGGACCCTTTCAAATTGCTCATGACATCACCTCGTGGCGTGTGGCTGGGAGGGTAGGCGAGAACGATCGTACGGTCGTGACTAGCCGAGCGTAGCGCTCGGTCTTCAGGCAATGAAATTGATTGTTTCGATGGAACGCATAGCTTGCAGCTATCGACGCGCCGACTTTCGCGTTGGCGATGTGATGTTCTCTGCGGGCACCTGCGTGGCGGCCGTATGCGCGTCGAGCAGGTCGGGTGGTAGCTGGCGGAAGATCTCCGCCAGACGCTTCAGGAACACATCCATGGCCGAGCTCTTACGCCAGACCATCGCGACGCGCCGGCTCGGTGGATGACCCTTGAACTCGATCAGGTGCAGGTTTTCGACCTGCGCCACCGGTGGCTTTACCGCCATGCTCGGCAATAACGTGATGCCGACGTTTGCCGCCACCATCTGCCGCAGCGTCTCCAGGCTGGTGGCGCGGAAGCCGCTGCGTTCGCCGATGCCGGCCATGTGGCAGACCTCCAGCGCCTGATCGCGCATGCAATGGCCTTCCTCCAGCAGCAGCAGGTTTTGGCTGGACAGATCGGACAGTTTCAGCTGGCCCTGCTGCTGCGCCAGCGGGTGATTGTGCGAGACCGCCAGCAGGAAGGGCTCTTCAAACAGGAACTCGGTATGCAGGCTGTCCTCGTGCAATGGCAGCGCGAGGATGGCCGCGTCCAACTTGCCCTCGCGCAACAGCCGCAGCAATGCCTCGGTCTTGTCTTCGACCAGCAGCAGCTCCAGCTTGGGGAAAGCATTGCGCACCAGCGGTAGCGCATGCGGCAGCAGATAGGGGCCCAGGGTGGGAAAGACACCCAAACGCACGGTGCCGGACTCGGGATCGAGCGTACGCCGGGCCACGCCGCGGATCTGTTCGATTTCGTTGAGTACGTCGCGGGCACGCACGGCGATGTCGCGACCGACCTCGGTCAGCAGCACCTTGCGTGGCGTGCGCTCGACCAGCGGCACGCCCAGTTCGTCCTCCAGCTTCTTGATCTGTGTGGACAGGGTTGGCTGGCTGACAAAGCAGGCCTCGGCGGCGCGCCCGAAGTGGCGATGCTCGGCAAGGGCGACAAGATACTGGAGATCGCGCAGGTTCATGGGTTGACCTCAGGCAAGCCATAGGCAATGACTATGAACACGATGGTAACAATCAATTTGAACAATGCAAGTGCAGACGTTATCTTCTTCGCCAAGACACCTGATGCAAGGCGTCTCTCAACCCTCGCTCCACTAACTGAAGGCCTACTCCATGCTGACCATTGGCGATAAGTTCCCGCACTTCAATCTCACCTCCGTTGTCTCGATCGAGAGCCTGGACAAGGCGTTCTTCCCGATCACCAACGATACGTACAAGGGCAAGTGGCTGTGCGTGTTCTTCTACCCGAAGGACTTCACGTTCGTCTGCCCGACCGAGATCAAGGGCTTCAGCGACGTCAACGAGCAGTTCGCCGATCGCGACTGCCAGGTGCTGACCGCCAGCACCGATTCCGAGTTCGTGCACCTTGCCTGGCGCAAAGATCACAAGGATCTGCGTGACCTCAAGTTCCCGATGCTGGCCGACATCAAGAAGGACCTCAGCAACGCGCTGGGCATCCTGACTGAAGATGGCGTGGCGCAGCGTGCGACGTTCCTGGTTGATCCGGAAGGCGTCATCCGCTTCGTCTACGTCACCGACGGTTCGGTGGGTCGTAATCCGGCCGAAGTGCTGCGCGTGCTGGACGCACTGCAGACCGACGAGCTGTGCCCGTGCAACTGGAGCCAGGGCGAAGAGACCCTCAAGGTCGCCTGAGTCTGGGCCGCCTTAATCCGGGCGGCTTCAATCCAGCGTTTCACTTGCAAGACCCGCGCGTCAGGAGTCCCTCCCTCTCTCCCCGCTGACGCGCGGGTTACCCCACCGGCGGCGAGGTTCGCTTCGCCGCCGGTTTTTTTTGCCCGAATTTTTTGAGGTTCCCCATGAGTCTTGCTGATCTGAAAAGCCAGTTGCCCGACTACGCCAAGGACCTGCGTCTGAACCTGGAGTCCGTGCTGACCGAAGGTGGTGCGCCGGGCCTTACCCAGAAACAGATCGCCGTGATCGCACTCGCTTCGGCGGTCGCCTCGCGCTACAAGCCGCTGACCGCGGCCATCAACGAAGAAGCCGCCAAGCATGCCAGCGCCGAAGAGTTGAATGGCGCTCGCGTCGCTGCTGCGATCATGGGCATGAACAACATCTACTACCGTTTCGTGCACCTGGTCGGTGACCCAGAGTACGGCACGCTGCGCGCGAATCTGCGCATGAATGCCATGGCGAATCCCGGTGGCGACAAGGTCGACTTTGAACTCGCCTCGCTGGCGGTATCTGCGGTCAATGGTTGTGGCATGTGCCTGGAGTCGCATGAGAAGACTCTGCGCAAGCACGGCCTGTCGGCACAGCCAATTCAGAGCGCTGCCCGCATCGCTGCGGTGATCCATGCGGTGGCGGTGGCGCTTGAGCAGGCCGACGTGGCTGGCTGAGTTCACCCGCGCCCGCTTCGCAACATGAAACCCGGCCAGCAATGGCCGGGTTTTTTTTTGTGCATAGCAGCGTGAAATGGCATGCCTTCTGGCACTGGGGCAAAAAATCGCGCTGACCTAGCGTGGAGGTTTGTCTTCAGCCAGGTAGGCTCCGCATGCATCGTCTCGTTCGCCCGCTCGTTCTCACTGCATTGGCCGCCTGTTGCGGCGCTGCGTTTGCCGCCACCGCCGATCAGGCGCCACAAGGTCGGCTGCCGGGTTGGGCGGTGCCGCAGTCCTACCAGCTCGCGTTCAAGGTCGATCCGGCGCAGCAGGATTTTTCCGGCACCACCACGATCAAGGTCAAGTTGACCCAGGCCTCCGATCACCTGTGGCTGGACGGGAACGAGCTGAAGGTGTCGAAGGTGAGCATCACGGATGCCGCCGGCAAGGCACACGACGGCAAGTACGTGGCCGTGGACCCGAAGGCCGGTGTGGCGCGGGTCGATTTCGGCAGCACCCTGCAGCCGCAGCAGCTGACGCTGACGTTCGAGTACACCGCGCCACTCAACGCGCAGCTGCAGGGCCTGTACAAGGTCAGCGCGAAGGGCCAGCCGTACGCGATGACGCAGATGGAACCAATCAGCGCACGCTTCGCGTTTCCCAGCTTCGACGAGCCGGGCTTCAAGACCCCGTTTGACATCAGCCTGACGATACCCGCGGCCGATACGGCCGTGGCGAATACCAAGCAGGTCAAGGAGACCGCCGCCGGCGACGGCTGGAAGACGCTGCAGTTTGCGCAGACGCTGCCGCTGCCGACGTATCTGGTCGCCTTTGGTGTCGGTCCGTGGGATATCGCGCAGGGTCCGGATATCTCGCCCGATGCGTATCGCGCCACGCCGCTGCCATTGCGCGGGATCGCTTCCGCGGGAGAGGCGCATCGCATGCAGCATGTGCTCAGCGAAACGCCGAGCATCATCCACGCGCTGGAGAACTACTACGGCTTCGGTTATCCGTGGGACAAGCTCGACGTGCTCGCCGCGCCGGATTTTGCCGCCGGCGCGATGGAGAACGCTGGTCTGGTGACGTTCCGCGACTGGCTGCTGCTGCTCGACAAGGATTCGCCGGCGCGCAACGTGCAGGGCTCGTTCAACGTGACCGCGCACGAGCTGGCGCACCAGTGGACCGGCGACACGGTGACGATGGCATGGTGGAACGATATCTGGCTCAACGAGGCGTTCGCCACCTGGATGCAGCAGAAGGTGACGATGCAGGTGCATCCGGAATACCGCGCGGATCTTGATCGGGTGCTTGGTGCGCAGGGCGCCATGAGCAATGACAGCCTGGTCAGCGCGCGCATGATCCGCCAGCCGATCACCGGCAATGGCGACATCGAAACGGCGTTCGATGGCATCACTTACCAGAAGGGTGCCAGCGTGCTCGGCATGTTCGAGAACTACGTCGGCGAGAAGACCTTCCAGAAGGGCATGCAGGCGTATATCCAGAAGCACAAGTTTGGCAATGCCGATGCCGATGATCTTGTGTCGGCGATCGCTACTGCTGCGGGCAAGGGCGATGCGTTCAAGCACGCGTTCGACAGCTTCCTCAATCAAACCGGCGTGCCGTTCGTAAAGACCACGCTCGAGCAGAACAACGGCAAGACCGTGCTGAACCTGAGCCAGAGTCGCTACCTGCCGATTGGCAGCGCCGGCGACAGCTCGCGCTTTTGGGGCATCCCGGTATGCGTGCGCTATGGCACGGCAGACGGCAGCAAAGTCAGTTGCGAGATGCTCGACAAGGCGACCGGCTCGATCGTGCTTGCGGGGGCCAGCAACCCGACCTGGATCATGCCGAACGCGGGTGCCAGCGGTTATTACCGTTTCAGCCTGGGCAAGAGCGAACTGGGTGGCCTGATCAAGCAGGTCGGCAAGCTCAGCGATACCGAGCAACTGGCTTACGCCGATGCGGTCAACGCGAGTTTCCGCCACGGTGATCTGGACGCCGGTGACGTCCTGGCCGGACTGCAGCCACTGACCGACTCGAAGATCCGTGAAGTGGCTAGCGCGCCGCTCAGTCAGGTGGCATGGATCTATCACCACGTAGCCACCACCGACGCCCAGCGCGCACGCCTGGCGGCATGGGTGAAGCAGGCTTATCTGCCGCGCCTCGAGCAGTTCGGCTACCAGCGCAAGACCGGCGAAGCTGAGGACGCGGCGCTGTTGCGCACCACCCTGGCCGGTGCACTGGCGTTCGATTTCAAATTGCCCGAAGTGCGTGCGGCCTTGCTCAAGCAGGGTGAAGCAGCGCTCAAGCCCAAACCGGATGGCCGTCTGGATCTGACCGCCGGCGATCCGGATCTGCTCGGCGATGCACTGGGTGTGGCCGTACAGGAGCAAGGCAAGCCGGTGGTCGATACATTGATCGCCGAACTGCCCAAGACCAGCGACGCAGCGCTGCGCAACAGCATCCTCGCAGGCCTGGCCAACGTGAGCGATCCAGCGGCGGCGGAGCAGGTGCGCAACTTCGCGCTCGACAAGCAGGTCAAGGTGGGCGAAATGGCCATGTTGTTGATGGGCGATCGGGACACCGAAGCCGGTCGCGATGCGATGTGGCAATGGTTCACCGCGCACTATCCGCAGGTGCTGGCGCGCACCGGCAGCTTCGCTGGTGGCTATTTGCCGCGACTTGCAGCGGGCGGTGGCTGCTCGCAGTCGGAACACGATCGCCTGCAGGCATTCTTCAAGTCACGCATGAAGGACGCCGATGGGGTCGACCGCGGCCTGGCACAGACCAGCGAATCGATCCAGCTGTGCAGCGCGCTGAAGGCGAAGCAGGATCCGGCAGCGATCGACGCGGCCCACTGACGGATCTCTGAACCAGCTGACGCTGCTGGCAGCATCGGCCAGAGTTGTGCAACACAAAACGCCGGGCGGCAACGCCCGGCGTTTTCTATGGTGTGCTCGCGGTGGCCGCGTGCTGGTGCTGCGCCACCTGCGCCTGGATGAAACTGACGGTGTCTTCCAGCACCGGCGCCTTGGCTTGAAATGGCCGTGACATCGCGAACAGGATCGCCATGTGGCCGATATCCGGATACAGCTTCAGTTCGACTGGCTCGCCTTTGCGCTGAAGTTGGTCTGCCAGCGACTGCGCATTGCGGGGCCACACGATCTTGTCGGTGGTTCCCTGCATCAGCAGCATCGGCGGTTCGTCGCCGTTGACATATTGCACGGGCTGCGAGCGTAGCTGCGCCTCGTGTGTACTGCCGAACATATCAATGAAATCGGGATCCTTCAGCGGCAGAAAATCATACGGGCCGGCCAGGCCGATGAAGCCGGATAAATCACGCGGCTGCATGCCGACGGCGTCCAGCCAATGCGCATCCGTGGCAAGCAGTGCGCCGATATGTGCGCCCGCCGAATGTCCCATCACGAACAACTGCGCACTGTTGCCGCCGTACTCGCCAGCATGCGCCTGTGTCCATGCCACGGCATGCGCGGCATCCTGCATGAAGCCGTCAAGCCGCACCTGGGGCCAGAGTCGATAGTCGGGAATCACCACCACCATCCCGCGTTGCGCCAATGCCTCGCCGACCCAGCGATACCACTGCCGCTTGCCGGATTTCCAGCTGCCGCCGTAGAAAAAAACCACCACCGGCGCGTGCTCCGTGCCGGGCAGGCGATAAACGTCCAGCGCCAAGTGGTGCCCGGGGTCGAACACCACATCGCGCTGCACCAGCACATGGGTCTTGCCGGTACTGGCGTTGAGACCGCCAAACAGCACAGTCTGGCACCCCGTAAGCAAGCCGCTGCCGAGCAGCAGCATGATCGATGCGATAAAGCTGCGACGTAACGGAAGGGGAGATGAGCGATCGCGGTCGGAGGGCATGTGTATTCCTGTGGGAGGGTCTTGCCTTACGTAGATACGTTACGCGCCCGAGGCAGGATGCAGACCCGGCTGTATGCCTGCCGTGTTCCACTTACACTGTGCCGGCCGCACGGGCACACAGGGAGAAATGCATGCTTCGTCGCTCGATGGGATTGCTGGGTCTGTGTCTGCTGTTTGCCGCGCCCTTGCCAGCACAGGATGTACCCCCTCCATTGCGTGACTGGCAGGGCTGGGTGCTGCATGACGTGCCGGAACACGATTGCCCGTTCCTCGCCAACCAGAGTCCGGATGCCCGCAGCTACCGGTGTGCATGGCCCGGTCGCCTGACCCTCGACGTCGACAAGGATGGTGCTCGTTTTGGCCTGGATGTGCATGTCGACGCATCGAGCTGGGTAGCCTTGCCGGGCGATGAAAAGAACTGGCCGCAACAGGTCAGCGTCAACAATCAGCCAGCCACCGTCTTGCTGCGCGACGATCAACCGAAGCTGTGGCTGGCCCCGGGCGACTATCAATTGCGCGGAAATTTACCCTGGGCATCGCGACCGGCGCGACTGCGCGTGCCGGCGATGATCGGGCTGGTCACCCTGAGCGTCGATGGCGCCGCCGTCACACGCGTCGAACGCAACGGTGATCAACTGACCCTCGGCGAAGCGGCCGCCGCGCAGCGCGCTGCCGATGCGTTGTCGCTGCGTGTATATCGTCGCCTGCAGGATGGTCTTCCGGCCACGCTGCAGACGCAGTTGCAGTTCAACGTCACCGGTAGTGCGCGCGAACAACTGCTTGGCCCGGTGCTGCCGTCCGGCTTTGTCGCCACCGCCTTGTCCGGTGATCTGCCGGCACGGCTGGAGAACGATGGCCATCTGCGTGTGCAGCTGCGACCGGGGCAATGGACGCTGTTGCTCGTCGCGCGCGGCATCGCCCCATTGAGCAAGGTTGCGCTGAAGCTGCCGTTGACGCCCTGGCCACGGCAGGAAATCTGGAGTTATGCCGATGACACCGCGTTGCGCAGCACGCGAGTGGAAGGTCATGCGACGGATGCAGCGCAGGCGGGCGTGCCGGACGACTGGGCCGAGCTTCCTGCGTACGCACTGGACGATGTCTCGGGCTTGGCGGTCGAGCAGGGCAACCGTGGCGATGAGGGCGGCCAGGACGATCAGTTGCATCTGCAACGCCAGCTGTGGCTGGATTTCGATGGTGGTGGGTTGAGTGTTGCCGATCATCTCAGTGGTGAGCTTCGCCATCATCAGCGGCTGGATGTAGACGCGCCGTGGCAGCTGCAACGCGCCGCACAGAATGACGATCCGTTGCTGGTCACCAAAGGTGCGGACGGACTCAGTGGCGTCGAGCTGCGGTTGACCCAACGGCGACTTAGCCTCGACGCCGGCCTGCGCCTGCCCGCGCATGGCGACGCGATCCCGAGCTCGGGATGGCGACTGCCACTGGAAGACATCGACGCCACCCTGCACCTGCCGTACGGCTATCGTCTGCTTGGGGCGAGCGGCGCGGATCGTTCGCCCGACTCGTGGGTGGCGCAGTGGAGCCTGCTCGACCTGTTCGTCGTAGCGTTGATTGCGCTGCTGGCCGGGCGTTTGCTCGGTTGGCCTTGGGCACTGTTGACGGCTGGCTATCTCACCCTGGCACAGCACGAAAGCGCCGCGCCGCTATGGACGCTGGCTGTCGTGCTCGCGTTGACGCTGTTGCTGCGTGCGTTGCCGGAAGGACGTCTGCGCTCGACCGCACGCATCGGCGCGGTGGCCACCTTCGCGCTGGCGTTGCTGTGGACGTTGCCATTCGCAGCGGCGCAGCTGCAGTCCGCGCTGCATCCGCAGTTGGAGGGTGTCGGTCAGAGCCGAATGGTATCGGCAAATTTCGCTGCGCCCGCGGTTCAGGACGAGCGCTCTGCGTACGCGATGAAGCAACGCATGCTGGCTACCGCACAGCAACCCCCGCCGCCGCCAGCACCGGCTGTCGAAGAAATGAGCGCCAATGCTGTGGCGGCCCCAGCGCCGAGCCTTCAGAGTGTGGTCGTGGCGGGTTCAAGGATAACGGCGTCCACGCAGGTGAGTTCGGAGCAGGACAACCGGGCGCTGATCCAGGCCGGTGCCGGTACGCCACACTGGGACGAGGACAACAACTATCGTCTCGGCTGGTCCGGTCCGGTGACGTCGGAACAAAGCACTCGCCTGGTGATCGCGCCTGCATGGCTGGTGCGGTTGCTGCGCGTGGTGATGGTGGCGCTGCTGGCGACCTTGCTGGCAAAGCTGCTGACCACGTTGCTGTTGCCATGGCGTAGCCGCTGGCACGAATTGCGTGGCGCTGGTGTTGTTGGCGCCGCCATGCTTGCCATGGCATTTTTGCCTATGGGCGTGCATGCGCAGAGTATGCCGAGCCAGCAAATGCTGAACCAGTTGCGCGATCGGCTGACCGAGGCGCCGAAGTGTGCCCCGGCGTGTGCCGAGGTGGCGCAAGCTCAGCTGCAGGCGAAAGGCGATGCCCTCGATGTGGAACTGGAGGCGCATGTCGGCGCGCCAATCGCGCTGCCATTGCCGCAGGCGGACGATGCACTGCAGCTGTCCGATGTCAGCGTGGATGGTCAGGCCAAGGTAGTGCTCACACGTAACGATGATCAGCTGTTGCTGCGGCTGGATCGTGGTGTACATCGGGTGAGCCTGCACTACCGCATCGGTACAGCAGACAGCGCAAACCTTCGTTTCGTGATGCGCCCGCAGTACATCGCTTTCAACGGCCAGACGTTCAACGGCCAGACGTTCAACGGCCAGGGCTGGTCGCTGGATGGCGTCGATGATGGCCGGCTGCTGGGCGACAGCATCGCGCTGCATCGCGTGCGTACGGCCAGCGACGGCAACAATCTACCCGCGGTGCAGAGCTTTCCACCCTACGTGCGGTTGACCCGTAGCCTCGCGCTGGGTGTCGATTGGGTCGTGGAAAACCAGGTCGAGCGCATCGCACCGCAGCAGGGTGGTTTCAGCACCACGCTGCCACTGTTGCCCGGTGAGCATCCGCTCGGCGACGATGCGCTGGTCAAGGATGGCCGCATCAGCGTCACCTTCAACGCGAACAGCGATGTCGTGCGCTGGACCAGTCGCCTCGATCACGCGGCGCAACTGTCGTTGCTGGCACCTGCACTGGGTGATCGCGCCGAGGTGTGGGAGGTGCACACCGCACCGATGTGGCACGTCGAGGCGAAAGGTGTGCCAACCAGCGCCAGCTATGACGGCCTGCGCTTCCAGCCATTACCGGGCGAGAGGCTGCAGCTCGCCTTTAGCCAGCCAGTGGCGGTGACGGGCGACAGCCTTGCCTTCGACAGCGTACAGCTGGACAGCACGGCCGGCGAACGAGCCAGCGAAATCACGCTGAACCTGCATGCGCGCAGTACCCGTGGCGGAGAGCATGCGATCAGCCTGCCCGAAGGCAGCGAATTGCTGGATGCGAGGCGCGACGGTCAGTCGATCAATCTTGCCGTGCGCGATGGCAAGCTTGGCCTGCCGCTGTTGCCTGGCGAACACACTTACGCGCTTCGCCTGCGCGAGCCGAAAGGTATCGCCACACGCATGGTCACCCCGGGATTCGCGCTGCACGCGCCTGTGGCGAACATCGATCTCACGCTGCAACTGCCGCAGGATCGCTGGGTATTGTGGGCATGGGGACCGACAGTTGGCCCGGCGGTGCTGTACTGGTCGCAGCTGATCGTATTGCTGCTGGCCGCGTGGCTGCTGGCGCGCTATGCACCGACGCCGCTGCGCTTCCAGCACTGGTTGCTGCTTGGGCTCGGCTTTTCCGCGTTCGCATGGAGCGCGTACGCGCTGGTGGTGGTCTGGCTGATCCTGCTCGGGCTGCGTGCACGGCACGCACCAGCGGAACAGCTGGGTACGACGAAGTTCAACTTGCTGCAGCTGGGGCTAGCTGCATTGACCCTGCTGGCGCTGGCGGTGCTGATCGCTGCCGTGCCCAAGGGTCTGCTGGGTCTGCCCGACATGCATGTGGCCGGCAACGACTCCAGTGCCTGGAACCTTCACTGGTTTGCCGATCAGAGCTCTGATGCGTTGCCACGCGGTGGCGTGTTCAGTGTGTCTCTATGGGTGTACAAGCTCGCCATGCTGGCGTGGGCGCTTTGGCTGGCCAACGCGTTGATCGGCTGGCTGCGCTGGGGCTTCGATGCGTGGACGCGCGGCGGCTACTGGCGCAAGAGCGAGCCCAGGTCTTCGGGAGTCGCGCCGCCCCAGTTGCCAGTCACGCCTGTTGTGGAATCCCCGCCACATGATTGAAGTCCGCCATGCCCTTTTTGCTGCGACACAGCGTCTGGGCGAACGCATTGACGCTGAAATACTGTTGCTGCATGTGCTCGGCAAGCCACGCAGTTGGTTGATCGCACATGCCGATGATGTGTTGGATATGGACGTCCAGACGGCTTATGCCTCGCTGGTCGAGCGCCGCATCGCGGGCGAGCCAGTGGCTTATATCACCGGGCACCGTGGCTTCTGGTCGTTTGAGTTGGAAGTGACGCCGGCCACGCTGATCCCGCGGCCGGAGACCGAGTTGCTGGTGGAGCTGGCACTTGCACGACTGCCGCACGAGGCTGGCGCCGCCGTTGCGGATCTTGGTACGGGCAGCGGTGCCATTGCGTTGGCGATTGCGCATGAGCGGCCGCGAGCACGGGTGGTCGCCACCGATGTCAGCATGGCAGCGCTCGCGGTGGCACAGCGCAATGCATTAAGTCTTGATGTCGGCAATGTCACTTTCATCCAGGGCGACTGGCTGACGCCGCTGGCCGGCGAGCGCTTCAACCTGATCGTCTCCAATCCTCCCTATATCGAAGCGGCCGACCCGCATCTCGGTCAGGGGGATCTGCGTTTTGAGCCGGCTGACGCACTGGCTTCAGGTAGCGATGGCCTGGATGCGATCCGCCGCATTGTTGGCGATGCGCGCGAGCATCTCGATGTTGACGGCTGGCTATTGTTCGAGCACGGCTGGAATCAGGGTGAGGCTGCGCGTGCGTTGCTCCATTCGGCAGGCTATGCCGAGGTTGTGACGGCGCAGGATCTTGAGCAGCGGGACCGCGTCAGTGGGGGATGTTGGCGCGGCTGATACGGACACGACTACATCCAGCCATATAGGCCGGATCCACTGGTCATGTGGCTCGGCGCGCTACCTCAGGAGTGAGCGTGTAGAGCAACGCCGGCAGAAACGCGAAGGTGGCCAGTAGCACGGCGCCCAGGCTGAGCAGGAGCATGGCGCCCATGCTGGCCATGCCGCGGTCGTGCGACAGCGCCAGCGAGCCGAACGCGGTACCGGTAGTCAGCGCCGAAAACAGCACGGCGCGCGCCGAAGCGGAACCGACAAACGAACGCATGCCGGCGCGCCAGTTCATCACGAAGTACACGTTGAACGACACGCCGACGCCGAGCAGCAGCGGCAGTGCGATGATGTTGGCGTAGTTGATCGCCATGCCGTCCACCCTCGCCAGCAGTGCAGTCAGCAGCGCCGACATTCCCAGCGAAAGCAGCACGATGCCACTATCGAGAAACCGGCGCAGCACTGCCAACAGCACCAGCGCAATCGCCAGCGTCGCCAGTACGGCTGCCTGCTGGAACGCGCGCATGATGGAGTCCGCCGAGGCGATGGTGGTAACCGCCGGGCCGCCAGCCTGCGGCGCGATGGCTTGCACGGCCCGCACAAAGCGACGGAGCACGGCGGTGTCCTGTGCGGCGGCAGTGGGCGACACCTGGATGCGCACTTGTCCTTGCGGGCTCACCCAATCGCGACGGATCGACACGGGCAGGTTCTTGAGGGTGATCTCGTTTGCGTCCAGGGCATCGCGCAGGCTGGCCAGCTGTTCGGGCAGGAAGCGACTGACCGCCGCGTTCATCGCCAGCAGATGGTCGTCGGGTGCTTGGCTCAACCGCTGTAACGCGGCGTCGATGCCGCGCAACGGCGAGTCGGCAGGCAGCTCGTGGTTGGCGTCGGCGATGGCACCACGGGTGTCGACGATGGCAGAGCGCAACGCCGTCGGCGTGACCGGTGTCGGCGAAGCCCGTGGAGTCAATGAGGGAAGCATCAGATCCTGCGCCTGCTCCAGTTGATCGAGCAGTGAGGACTGGCCTGGCGGCACGAAGGTCGCCGCCGAAATCACGCTGGCCACTTCCGGCAGCTTTTCCAGCTGCGCACCTAGCGTGCGTGCCTGCGCCAGGTCAGGCACCATGATGTTGATGTTGAACGGGTTCGTGAGTGGGTTGTCCGCCATGCTGCGCAACGTTCGCATGGGCTCGGAGTCGGGCGCCTGGGTATGCAGCGGGTTGGCGTCGAACGGCATGCTCACGCTGGCAACCGCACCGGCCGTGCCAAGCAGCACGAACAGGATCAATACTCCTTTGCGTCGGTGCTGAATCGTCGCGTCCCAGCGCACGCCGAACGGCAGGGCCAGTTCGCCACCCTGGTCGCGTGGTTGGAACAGCCATAGCAGCGCGGGTAGCAGGGTGAGTGTGCACAGCAAGGCGAGGCCCATGCCGACGCCAGCAATCAGGCCAAGCTGTGCGACACCAACAAAGGCCGTCGGCGCAAAAGCAAGAAAGCCGCACGCGATGGCGGCAGCGGCCACGCTGATCTGCAGGCCCGCGATCGCGCCGGTCTGGCGCAGCGCGCCAGCCAGTGAGGGTTGCTGTCGGCGCATGTCACGCAGACGCACCGCGAACTGGATCGCGAAGTCGATGGCGAGGCCGACGAACAACACCGCAAATGACACGGAGATCAGGTTCAACGTGCCGATCGCCAGAGCTGCAAAACCGAACGTAAGCGCCAGGCCGACCAGCAGGTTCAGCAGGATTGGTACGATCAGACGCCAGGAACGCAGCGCCAGGTACAACCACAGCGCCAGCAGGACGAGGCTGACCAGCGTGCTGCCCACGATGCCCTCGGTCAGCGCGCCAAACTGTACGTCCGACAGTGCGACCGAACCGGTGTAGTCGACCCTGGCGCGACCGCTGCGCACTTCGGGCAGGCTGGCGCTAATACGTTCAAGTGCCTGGGTGGCGGCAAGACCGGGTTGCAGGGCACCTGCCTGCATCACCGGATGAATCAAGACGAGCCGCAATGGATCGGCGTCCCCGTCGACACCTGTGCCGAGCAGGTTCTGCCACGACAGCGGCACGGCGTGGCCAGCGGCTGCAGCATCCAGCACCTGACGCAGTTGTTCCAGTGCAGGCTTGTAGGCGGTGAGATCGGCGTGCTCGATGCGCACACCCTCCGCCATCAGCGAAATGCCATGGAGCAGCCCGAGCGCCGACGGTTCGGTGGCGAGTGGGCCCAGCAGTGGTTGTGCGTTCAACAGCGAATCGAGCAGCTTGGTCAGGTCTGGCCCTGAAAGCAGCAGCAGACCTTCGTGTCGGAAGAACGGATCGGCATCCGGTCGGGCCACATCGTGGAAATGGCTTTGATCAGCCTGCAGTGCTTTTGTCAGTGCAACTGCAGTGGCGTCGGTTTCCTCGGGAGTTGACCCGCGTACCACGGCGACCAGCACATCGTTGAACTGTGGAAATTCGCGATCCGTCGCCAGTTCCTGTTGCCGCCATGGCAGGCTGGTGGCAAACAGGTGATCGGTATCCGAATCGATGCCCAGGTGGCCGGCCGAGAACCAAAGGCAGACGGCGGCGAGCAAGGCGAAGGCCAGCGTGGTCAGCCACGCATGCCGTCGGCTGGCATCGACAAGACGTGCGATCCACTCGGTCATGCTGACGCGCCTCCCGGTGGGGCGGCCAGTCAAAGTCGGTAGCCATCCCGTTTCTGTTTGCCGTCACGGTATCAGAGAGCGATGGGAACTGTTCAAGATCTTGCGGGGCTCGCGCGGGGAGCGCTTGGCGGGAGCGCTACTCCCTCCCCTGCTTGCAGGGGAGGGTTGGGGAGGGGTTGCTCCAGGGCCCGAAGATCAAAAGCCACCCCCTCCCAACCTCCCCCTGCAAGCAGGGGGAGGAGCAAAGCAGGCGGCTTCGCTGGTGGCCCAGACGGGCTCAATGGGGGTATAGCGTGCGCGCCTTGCTGGCTTGTGATGCGCGCAAGAGAGCTTGAACAGGATCCAGGCGCTTGCGCGCGCCTGGATCTCAGGCGCTCGCGCTTGCCTGTTTCATTGTCCCTGCAAGCGGAAATCGTGCGCAGATCGCGTTGCGGATGCTGGGTAGATCGAGTCCGGCCATCGTCAACACTTCTTCGCGACTGCCGTGCTCCAGATAGACGTCTGGAAGGCCGATATGCAGGATCGGCAAAGTGATGCCGTGGGCAGCCAGGCATTCGGCCACGGCGGAACCGGCGCCACCGGCGACGGCGTTGTCTTCCAACGTAACGAAGGCATCGTGCGTCTTCGCCAGCTCCAGGATCAGCGCCTCGTCCAGCGGCTTCACGAAACGCATGTTGACGAGCGAGGCGTCGAGTTCCGCGGCAATCGTCGCGGCTGGCGCCAGCATCGCGCCGAAACTGAGGATTGCCAGGCCATGACCGCGTCGACGCAGTTCGGCTTTGCCTATCGGCAAGGTGTCCAGGGCCTTGTGGATGGCCGTACCGGGTCCGCTGCCACGCGGGTAGCGGATGGCGGCGGGGCCGGGATGCTCGAAGCCGGTGCTCAGCATCATGCGGCATTCGTTTTCGTCCGCCGGCGCCATGATCACCATGTTTGGCAGGCAGCGCAGGAACGTGAGATCGAAACTGCCGGAATGAGTAGCGCCATCCGGCCCGACGACGCCGGCGCGGTCGATTGCGAACGTGACGTCGAGATTCTGCAACGCGACATCGTGAATGGCCTGGTCGTAGGCGCGCTGCAGGAACGTGGAGTAGATCGCGACGACGGGTTTGGCGCCTTCGCAGGCCATACCGGCAGCTAGCGTCACCGCGTGCTGCTCGGCGATCGCCACGTCGAAATAGCGTTGCGGGTATTCCCTGGAGAAGCGCACCAGGCCGGAACCCTCGCGCATGGCCGGGGTGATCCCGAGCAGGCGCTCATCGACGGCAGCCTGGTCACACAGCCAGTCGCCGAAGATGTCGGTATAGGTTGGCTTGGCCGGTGCGTTCTTTTTGACCAGCCCGGCCTGCGGATCGAACGGGCCGACCGCGTGGTACTCGATCTGCGCCTGTTCGGCCGGCGCGTAGCCTTTGCCCTTGGTGGTAATCACGTGCAGCAGTTGCGGGCCCGGCAGGTCTTTCACCGTACGCAACGCGTGCAGCAGCTGCGGAATATTGTGGCCGTCGATCGGGCCGGTGTAGTGGAAGCCAAGTTCCTCGAACAGCGTGCTGGGCACGAACATTCCCTTGGCGTGCTCCTCCCAGCGCTTGAAGAAGCGGCCGAACAGCGACTGCTTCGGGATCGCCCGCTTTGCGCGCTCGCGCCATACATTGAGCGTGCGGCTGGCCATGGCGCGGGCCATCATCTTGGTCAGAGCGCCGACGTTCTCGCTGATCGACATGCCGTTGTCGTTGAAGACCACCAGCATGTTCGGCTCGACGTCGCCGCCGTGGTTCAGCGCTTCGAACGCCATGCCGGCGGTCATCGCGCCATCACCGATCACGGCGACCACCTTGCGCTGGTCATTCTTGCGCTGCGCGGCGATCGCCATGCCCAGCGCGGCCGAAATGGAAGTGGACGAGTGGCCGACGCCAAAGGTGTCGTATTCGCTCTCTTCCCGGCGCGGAAAGGGTGCGAGGCCGTCCTTCTTCTTGATCGTGGTGATGCGCTCGCGGCGACCCGTGAGGATCTTGTGCGGATAGCACTGGTGGCCGACGTCCCAGACCAGGCGATCGTCCGGGGTCTTGAACACGTAGTGCAGCGCGACGGTGAGTTCCACCACGCCCAGGCCCGCGCCGAAATGGCCGCCGGAGCTGGCTACCGCCTCGATCAGGTACTGGCGCAACTCGTCGGCAACGGCGGGTAATTCATCATCGGTGACGCGGCGCAGGTCGGCGGGCGTGTCGATTTTCGCCAGATGGGGATAGCGGGCAAGGTCAATCATCTGCGTATTGTTGGCCCAGCGGCGAGGCGGGGCAAGGGCAAAACCATGGCATTGCCGGACACACGGGCGCCATCGGCCCGTTCAGACAGCCTCTCAGGCGTTGTGCGGCCGGCGATCGCGCGGTAGATGGCTGACCAGGAATTCCATCTGGTCGGCCAGGATATTGCGGTTGGAGAGGATCAGGTGCTCAACCCAGCTCGGTCGATACGGCACCGCCAGCAGGGGCATGTGGGCCTGCTGTGGCGTGCGGTTGCTCTTTTTCAGGTTGCACACGAGACAGGCGCTGACCACGTTCTCCCACTCGTCCTTGCCGTGCTTCGAAATCGGCAACACGTGGTCGCGGGTCAGCTCGCCGCGGGTGAAGTGATCGCCGCAGTACAGGCACAGGTGGCGATCGCGGGCGAATAGCGCGGTATTGGTCAGTGCGGGCGCCGGATCGATCGCGTGGTCACGGCAGTGGCCGGTGCTGGCGACGATCGGGTGCAGCTGCAGCAGGCTTTGGGCGCCAAGCAGGCGATTCATGCCGCCATGCACGGTGAGGCACGGGTCGCCCAGCGTCCAGGCCACCGCGTCCCGGACATACAGGCAAACCGCGTCTTGCCAGCTGATCCAGTCGAGGATGCGGCCGGCGGCGTCCAGCGATAGCACCCGGGTCGCGTTGAGATCGGCCCGGCTTGGCACTTCCATCAGCATGTAGATCGTCCTTCAGCCTGGGCTTTGAGATCGGTTCGGCGATGCAGGATGCTCGTTTTCCGCAGCATAGAACAATTTCATTGCAATTCGCATGCAAGTGTGGCCGACAGCCCGTCCAAGGGTCCGGCGGACCCCGCCCGGGATCGGTCGCTGAGGCCTGGTTGCGCTGATATGATTGAGAATCGACATAGACCCGATCGCCGGGTTTGGGAGGGGGCGCCTGGTGGCGACCCCGGCACGGCGGGGCATGAGGTATCAACGTGGCTGAAGTTCTTTTCTACGAGCGCCCGGTGCCGCTTAACCGCACCGAGCACAAAGATCTGCGTCTCAAGAGCGTGCCGAACACGAAGTTCGCGATGAGTGTCCATTCAGTGCCGCTGACCGGTGCGGAGTTCGCCGTTGCTGCCCGCGACCTGCCGATCGTGTTCGCTGGCAACAGTATTGCCGATGCGGGTCCGATCGCGTTGCTTGGTCTGCGCCAGGACGAAAATCTTTATGTCGATGCCGACGGTCAGTGGGCACCGAACACCTATATTCCGGCGTTCGTGCGTCGCTATCCGTTTGTGCTGGCCGAGAAGCCGGACGGCCAGGAAGGCGACGATCTCACGGTGTTTCTCGACGAGCGCTACGAGGGCTTCAATACAGCCGAAGGCGAGCGCCTGTTCAAGGAAGACGGCACCGACACCGACCTGCTGACCAATGCGGTGAAATTCCTCGGCGAGTTCCAGCAGAACGTGGCACGCACGCGCTGGTTCATGCAGCAGTTGAACAAACATGACTTGCTGATGTCGCGCAATGTCCGGCTGCAGAAGCCCGGTCGTGACGGCAGCGAAGCCCGCTCGATCAACCTCAATGGCCTGTTCGTGGTCAACGAGGAGAAGGTGCGCAGTCTGGACGAGAAAACCGCCCACGAGTTTGCCCGTGAAGGTGTGTTCGGCTGGATCTATGCCCATCTGATGTCGCTGACCAACCTTGATCGTCTTGGGCAGCGACTGGATGTGCGTGAGCAGGCAGAAGCGGCCAGCAGCGCAACCAGGAATTGACCTGAGCTGTTGTCGGCGCAGCGCCCGATAGCGTTGCGCCGACATGCCCCGCGCGCAACGCGCGGCCGGCGTTTGGAGCAACCCTGCGCGGCGTGAACGCGCTCCCTTAAGAAACGACTAAGCGGCAGGCATCAAGCTGTCTCCATGCAGCATGCCCGGTCCCCGCACGTCACCACCGCGTGGCAACACCCGTCCCCTCACAGGCGCCTATGTCGTGGTTGCTGGTGGGCGACATGGGCGATCGTCGGACTGATGATGTCCGGCTGCGCTTCGTACGCGCCGTTGCCGCTCGACAGCGGATCGGGCCTCGCCAGCGCGGCGCAACTCACGGCACCGATGGTCGACATGCCGGCGTCGATGTCGTCGACCCATCGCTTCGATCCGTCCGATGGCCTGGACGTTACCGAAGTAGCGATGCTGGCGGTGGCAAACAGTCCGCAGCTGAAGCTCAAGCGCGACGAGCTGGGAATATCCCGCGCGCAGGCGTTCGCGGCAGGCCTGCTGCCCGATCCGTCAGTAAGTTTCAGCAACGATTTTCCCAAAGAATCCGGCAACGGGTTAACCAGTGCGTTCAGCCTCGGTCTCAGCGAAGACATCACGGCGTTGCTGACGCGTTCGTCGCGCAAGGCGGCCGCGCGCAGTCAGGCCGATCAGGTCAACCTTGAGTTGTTGTGGGCCGAGTGGCAGACCGTGGCGCAGGCACGCTTGCTGTTCGACCAGGTGTTGACGCTGCGCGCACAGCATGCCCAGCTTGAAACCGAGCAGGCCGCGCTGGGTTCAGTCGAGCACGACATCGGTGCAGCGCTCAGCAGCGGCAACCTGACCTATGACAGCGCCAGCGTTGGGCTCAATGCTGGCGCGGATGTGCGCAAACGCCTGACTGACGGTGCCGTCGCGCTGCATCAGGCCGAAAGCGATCTGCACATGCTGCTAGGCCTGGCGCCGACAGCGCCGCTCGACCTGGTCGGCGCGCCTTATCAGGTCGAGCCGACACCGGAGCAGGTGCAGCAGGCGCTGCTCGACCTGCCACGGCGGCGGCCGGATCTGCTGGCGCTGCAGGCCGGATATCAGTCGCAGGAAGCGCGGCTGCGCGGTGCGGTCCTCGCCCAGTTCCCGGCGCTCAACATCGGCGTCAGTACGGCACGCGACACCACCCCGGTGTACACGAACGGTTACAACATCGGCATCACGCTGCCGCTGTTCGATCGCAACCGCGGCCATATAGCGATCGAGCAGGCAACCCGCCAGCAGTTGAAAGACGATTACGAGGCGCGCGTACTGACCACGCGCAGTGACATGCAGCGGCTGCTGGCCGACCTCGCGAGCATGCAGCAACGACGCAACGCGTTGAGCACTCATGCCCGGCAACTCGACGAGGCGCGTCAATCCGCCGAGCATGCCTGGCAAGCCGGCTTGCTCGATTGGCCAACCTATCTGTCGGTCCGTGGCAATGCGCTGAGCGCGGATCTCGACCTGCTTGACCTGCAGCAGCAACAGGCCACGCAGGCGATCGCACTGGAAGCGTTGCTCGGCAACACCGATCTGGTTATGCCCCATCCAAATCCCGCAAAAACATTCGCCCCATGAAGCTTGCTCTCTCGATCCAAAGTCGCTCAAGGCAAAGTCTGTGCATCTGGCTGCTGATCGGGCTGCTGGCAGGCTGCAGTCATGCGGGAGCCGGCGATGACGCGGCCCATGCTGTCGATCAGGGCGCCCAGGTCGCTGTGACCACGGCGATGCCGATACAAAAAGCCTTCCACGACACCATCGAAGCGTGGGGCACGGCGGTGGGCGACCCCCACCGAACGCGGGCGATCAGCTTCGCGCACGGCGGCCAGATTGTGGATGTGCAAGTGGTGGCCGGGCAGACCGTCACCCGTGGACAGCCGCTATTGACGATCACGCCCGATCCAGCCACGCGCAGCGCTTATCAGCAGGCGCAAAGCGCGTTGACGCTGGCCCGCGGCGAGCTCGGGCGCACCGAGCAATTGGCGGCGGTGCGGCTCGCCACGCAGTCGCAATTGGCCACTGCGCGCAAGACGCTCGCCGATGCCCAAGCTACCCTTGAGGCGCAGCGCGCACTCGGGGGTGACGTTACCCGGGAAACGGTCAGCGCCGCAGCTGATGGTGTGGTCACCGCGATCACCGTGGGGCTCGGCGAACGCGTCGCCGCCAATGCGCCGTTGCTGAACTTCACACCCACACATGCCCTGATCGCCCAGCTCGGCGTGCAGCCGGAAGATGCTGCCAGTCTGCGACCGGGCATGCCGGCACAGCTGCGCGGCGTGTACGGCACGGCAGCGGTTCTGGTGGGCACACTGACCATGGTTGGGCAGTCGGCCGATCCGCAGACCCATCTGCTGCCGGCGCAGGTCGAGCTTTCCGCCGATGCCAGCACAAACCTGATGGCCGGCGCGGCGTTGAAAGCGCGCATCCGCACGGCCGAGTTCACCGCTTGGGCGGTGCCGCGGGCAGCAGTGCTGCACGACGAGCATGGCGACTATCTGTTTCAGTTCGAGCACGGTCCAATGGAGCAGGGCCACGCCAAACGCGTCGACGTGAAGCTGCGCAGTCCGGACGGGGACACTGTTGGCGTGCAAGGTCCGCTCGATCCATCAGCCAGGGTGATCGTACTCGGCGCCTACGAACTCGACGACGGACAGGCCGTGCGGGAGTCCACCCGGTGAGTATCACGGTGTGGATGCAAAGGCATCGCCGTTCGCTGCTGTTCCTCGCGTTGATGTTGGCGCTCGGCGGCGTCGCCAGTGCGCTAAGGATGCCGGTCGCCCTGTTTCCGAACGTGGCGTTTCCGCGCGTGAAGGTCACGCTGGATGCCGGCGATCGCCAGGCCGACCAGATGGCGATCGAGGTGACCACGCCGGTGGAGGAGGCGATTCGCCGCGTGCCTGGCGTACGCGATGTGCGCTCCACCACCAGTCGAGGTAGCGCCGATATCGCGGTCACGTTCGACTGGGGCGCGGACATGAGCCTGGCGCTGCAGGAAGTCAACGTGGTCGCCGGGCAGATCCTCCCGCTATTGCCCGCCGGCACCCGCTTGAGCACGCGGCGAATGGATCCGACGACGTTTCCCGTATTTGCCTATAGCCTGCGCTCGCACACCTTGTCGCCGAGCGCATTACGTGATCTGGCCGAGTATCAGCTGCGGCCGCTGCTCAGTGGCATCAGCGGCATCGCGAAAATTGACGTGCAAGGCGGCGAAGTGGCCGAATTTCACGCCGATGTCGACCCACTTCGATTGCGCGCGTTGAACCTGAGCCTCGACGACGTCACCACGGCGGTCACCCACGCCGCGACGATCCAGGCCATGGGTCGTGTATCCGATCACTACAAACTCTTCTTGCTGCTGGCTGACAATCAACCGAAAACTGTTGCCGCGCTGCGCGACATCGTGCTGCGCGCCGGAGCCGGTGGGGTGGTACGACTTGGCGACGTGGCCACGGTCAGCCTGGACCACGTGCCGCAGTGGATCCGCGTCAATGCGGATGGCCAGAACGCCGTGTTGCTGCAGGTCTACCAGCAACCCGGTGGCAACACCGTGCAGATCGCGCGCGAAGTAAAACAGCGTCTGGCTGACTATGCGCCGCAGATGCCGTCCGGCGTGCGCATCGCGAACTGGTACGACCAGACCCAGCTGGTGACCGGCGCTGCCGGCAGCGTGCGCGATGCAATCCTGATTGGTATCGTGCTGGCCGGGTTGGTGCTGTTCGTGTTCCTGCGCAATACGCGGGTCATTCTGATCGCGTTGATCGTGGTGCCGGCGGTGCTGGCGATCACCGTGCTGCTGCTTTCCGTGCTCGGCATGAGCTTCAACATGATGACGCTGGGTGGCATGGCGGCAGCCGTCGGGCTGATCATCGACGACGTCATCGTGATGCTCGAACACATCATGCGTCGCCTGGGTCAGCACGCCGGTGAGTTGCATCAGCGTATCGCCCGCGCAGCATGGGAATTCACCCGCCCGTTGACCGGCTCCAGCGCCGCCACGGTGGTGATCTTCCTGCCGTTGGCGTTCCTGTCAGGCGTGACCGGTGCGTTTTTCAAGGCGCTTTCGCTGACCATGGCCAGCGCGCTGATCATCTCCTACCTGCTCACCTGGGTGGCTGTACCACTGCTTGCCGAGCGTCTGCTGGATCGGCGCCATCTGCTCGAACATCCACCGGGTCGTTTCGCGCGGCGCGTGATGCATGGCTATCAGAACCTGCTGCAGCGTTGGCTGAAGCGACCGCTGCTGGTGCTAGTGCTGGTGGTGCCGTTGTTGCTCGTCGGCGTGTTTGCCTACACCCGCGTCGGTACCGGTTTCATGCCAAGCATCGACGAGGGTGGTTTCATCCTCGACTACCTGTCGAAGCCCGGCACTTCACTGGAAGAAACCGACCGTGTGCTGCAGCAGGTCGAGACCATCATCCGCGCGAATCCCGCGGTCGACACTTACTCGCGACGTACCGGCTTGCAGCTGGGTGGGGGCCTCACCGAAGCGAATCAGGGCGACTTCTTCGTGCGCCTGAAAAGCGGCTCGCGCCCCGACACCGAGCAGGTGATGGAGCAGGTGCGCACGCAGGTCGAGCAGCAAGTACCCGGACTGGACATCGAGCTGTCGCAGCTGATGGAAGATCTGATTGGCGATTTGGTGGCGGTGCCTGAGCCGATCGAGATACAGCTTTACAGCGACGATGCCAAACAGCTCGAAAGCACTCCTCGCCGGGTCGCCGAAGCGATCGGCAAGATTGCAGGAGTGGACGGCGTACGCAACGGCATCAATCCGGCCGGCGATGCGCTGACCGTGCAGGTAGATCCGATCAAGGCGGCTCTGGAAGGGCTGGATCCGGTCAGCGTCACCGACCAAGTGACGGCGGCGATCGACGGTACGGTGGCTGCGCAATTGCCGGAAGGCAGCAAAGTCATCGGCGTGCGCGTACGTCTGCCACCCGGCACGCATCAGCGACTGGAGCAAATCGCCGCGCTTCCCATTCGCGCGGCAGACGGTCACCTGTTGCCGCTATCCCGCGTTGCCACGCTGAAGGAAGTGCAGGGTCAGCCGGAAATCACCCGCGATAACCTCAAGCGCATGGTCGCGGTCACCGCACGCATCCGCGGCCGCAGCCTGGGTGCCACGATCGCCGACGTCAGACGCACGCTGGCCCAGCCGGGCTTGCTGCCGAAGGGCATGTATTACCAGCTCGGCGGGCTTTATCAGCAACAGCAACAGGCGTTTCTCGGATTGACCATCGTGATGCTGGCGGCATTCGCGCTGGTGTTCACGCTGCTGCTGTTCCTGTATGAGAGTTTCCGTATCGCGATAGCGATTCTGGCGATGCCGCTGCTGGCGATACCGGCGGTGTTTGCCGGGCTGTGGCTGACCGGGATCGAACTCAATATCTCGGCGATGATGGGCATGACGATGATCGTCGGCATCGTCACCGAGGTTGCGATCTTCTATTTCTCCGAACTTGAAGAGGCTGCCGCTACCGCGTCGCTGCACGAGGCCTTGCACGAGGCTGGCCAGCACCGCACGCGACCGATCGTGATGTCCACGCTTGCCGCTATCCTCACCTTGCTGCCGCTGGCCTTGGCCCTGGGCAAGGGCTCGCAGATGCAGCAGCCGCTCGCCGTGGCGATCATCTCCGGCATGCTGATGCAGCTGCCGCTGGTCCTGCTGGTGATGCCCGTCTTGTACGCGCTGTTGCGCCGCGGAGACGCAACCCGCAGGTTGGGGTGAGGGTAGCGAACCCCAACGCAATCCCGTCGCCATATTGGGGTTGGCTGTGCTCACCCAACCTGCAAAACCGAAGCAGCCCATCCTTACTTTTGTGGGAGCGACTTCAGTCGCGATAGGACTCTCAAGGGCGACTCAGGCAACATCGCGACTGAAGTCGCTCCCAGAAGAAGTGGGCACGGACTCCCACTGTGTTCAACGAACCGATTTCGCCAACCGCAGCAGATCCGGCGCGTAGCCGCTGCGCTCGTATAGCGCGCGGGCGCGCTCATTACCAGGGAATACCGCCAGCGTCACCAACTGGCAATGATGTTCGCGCGCCCAACCTTCGGCGTGCACCAGCAAGGCCTGGCCAACGCCATTGCCCTCGTGCTGCGGCGACACCGCCAGATCGGAGATGTGACAGTTGCTGCGTCCGGTGAAGAAATCCGCCGTGCGCTGCAGATGGATGAAGCCTACCCGTTCGCCATCCGCGTCCTCGGCCACGAACAGGTAGCTGTTCGCCGGCTGATCCTCCAGATGCCGTAGCAAATCCTTGCGGATACCCTCGATGCATTCGTGCCGGCGTCGCCACGGCGGCAGGGTGAAATCCACAAAACGGGGCACCAGCGCGAGGATGAAATCGTCATCGTCTTCGGCCAGACGAATCAGCAGGGACGTGTCAGTCATGGGGAGTCGACAGGTGGTAGCGATATCCGTTGCCGTTTCTACACCTTGTGCGGTAGCGGCGAAAGTCCCGGCCGGCGTATCCGGTTCCAATGCGCCTGGATTCCGGGAGCGGGGCGTGACTGCGCCTCTGGCCGGGCAGGCCGACGCGTGTATATTTCGGGCGACGTGACAACCCGCTGGCGCGCTCCGCCGGTCCTGAATCGCCGACCGTGATGCAAGGAATCGTTTGTGCCGACCACCCGCCGCATCCACGTCCAGCCCGCCGTCGATGGCATCCTCGCGCAGGGCATCCGCGATATCCAGAGCGAGCAGAAGCTGCCACTGGCGTTCCCGCCGGAGGTCGAGGCTGCGGCGGCGCAGGCCGCTGCCCATCCTCGGCTGCCGGCACTGGATCGCACCGATATCCCGCTGGTCACGATCGATCCGCCGGAATCAATGGATCTGGATCAGGCGATGTACGTCGAGCGTAGCGATGGCGGCTACCGAGTCCATTACGCGATTGCCGACGTCGCAGCGTTCGTGACCGCCGGTGATCCGGTCGATCTCGAAGCGAACCGGCGCGGTGAAACGCTGTACGGCGCGGACGCGAAAATCCCGCTGCACCCCAAGGTACTGTCCGAAGGTGCCACCTCACTGCTGCCTGGGCAGTTGCGGCCGGCACTGCTATGGACAATCGAGCTGGATGGGAGCGGAGGGATTTCAAGCATCGACGTTCGACGCGCAAGAGTGACCAGCCGCGCCAAGCTCGACTATGCCGGCGTGCAACAGCGCATCGACGCCGGCACCGCCGATCCGATGTGGGCCGTATTGCGCGAGATCGGCGAGTGCCGCAAGCAATGCGAGCGGGCACGTGGCGGCATCAGCCTGCCGTTGCCCGAGCAGGAAATCAGCGTCGACGGCAGCCGCTGGATGCTGTCATTCAGAGCACGCCTGCCGGTCGAGGACTGGAACGAGCAAATCTCGCTTCTGACTGGCATGGCCGCCGCGCAACTGATGGTGCAGGCGAAGGTCGGTCTGCTGCGCACCTTGCCCGAACCCGAGCAGCCATCGATCCAACGGCTCCGAATCACCGCCAAGGCGCTCGGCATCGTCTGGGCAGCGGAGGAAGGCTATCCCGACTTCATCCGCTCACTCGATCCGTCGAAAGACACCCACGTCGCGATGCTGACCGCGTGCACCACGGTTCTGCGCGGCGCCGGCTATGCCGCGTTCAACGGCGCATTGCCTGCGCAGCCGATGCAGTGGGCGCTGGCCGCGGCATACACCCACGTCACGGCGCCACTACGCCGGCTGGTCGACCGCTACGCCGGCGAAGTCTGCGTGGCGCTGTGCGCGAAGCAGCCCGTGCCAGCCTGGGTGCTCGCCGCGCTGCCAGGCCTGCCTTCCACAATGCAGGCCTCCGGCCATCGCGCGCGTCAGTATCAGCGCGCGGTACTGGATCTCGCCGAAGCCGAAGTCCTGGCGCCACGCGTAGGCGAAACCTTCTCCGGCGCAATCGTCGAAGTCGCCGCCAACGATCCCAAAAAAGGCGTCGTCATCGTGCGTGATCCAGCCATCGAAGCAAGCATTTCCGCCCCCTTTCCCTTGTCATTGGGTGCTGACGTCAAAGTCAGGCTGGTCGAGGCAGATCCGGTCAAGCGCGTCACGCGTTTTGAACTCGCTGGATAACGCGAAGACGGAGTCGGCCGGGTAGCCCCCTTTCTTATTGGAAATGGCGAACAAGATGTCGTTTGCCCCCGGCTCAGGTTGCGCCCACAGCCGTGACGGTGCGGTCGGTCGTTCCATAGGGATTTTCAGACAATTCTGATGGTCTCACCCTGATCAAAATCTCATTCTTACCTGCATCCGGTATTCGCCGGCAGAGGGTAGAGCGATGAGAGCTGATCGCATCGAGTACCGCATTAGCGGTGGTCCGCCGAACGGCTGGAAGATCTTTCGGCAGGACATGCAGATAGGTATCCGTCGCTCCATTGTCGACGCTGTAAGTTTTGCGACGCATCTCGCCGAACGGGAAGCGGTACTGGGCGTGGCTTTGACCAAGGTCGCCATGGATGCGCCGCTGGCGCGCATGCATTTTGCGTGAGCATCGCTTGCCTATCGCGATCGGGTTGATCGCGTAGAGGGTTTTCGGCGACGTGCCCTTGATTTGATATTGCGCAGGAGGGCACCTACAGACCCACGCGACGAAGCGGTGACTCTTCTGCCAGGGCAGACCCCGCTGTCGTCACCCGGTCGCCGTTGGCAAGCAAGTTGCTTGGCTCGTGGCATGAATGACGAAGCCTACGACATCTCCCACCTGCTCGAGTCCGAACCGGTCAAGGTCGACGTGCCGGAGCTGCGGATCGTTCGGACGCCTCCGCCGCCTCCAGGCCTTCCGGCCCGACCGGTGGTTGTCTCTGCGCAGGAAGCCATGGCACAGGAACTCCTGAAGGCCGCTGAAGCCCACGAAGAAATGATCCGGCAGTACCTGCGGATCAGCGGAGACCCGGTTGACGACCCTTATTGGCAGTGACGTGCCGACGGCGACTGGGGCGCCGCCGCTCTTGAGCCATAGGTGACCAAGTTCGGCACATCTTCCTGATGCCTGTCGACGGCACCGGCTTGGCGTTGAGCGTTACTGTCCGATGCAAACTTGCCAGTGCTGCAGTTGAAAAAGCCGGCGTGTAGTCCCGCTGCGTTCGTTTGATCCCTGGATTCATGAGCGCGCCTTTTCTTCGGTGAAAAGGTGTCAATTCATTTCAGGACGGGTCAAGTCCAAAAAAAAAGAAGCCCGGGCTTGCCCGGGCTTTTTTGCTACCAGGTGACCCGCTGGCGCATCAGGCGATGGCAGGCAGTGTATCGACACCCGCTTCGATGGCAGCTTTGTGCATCAGGCAACGCGGCAGGATGCGCGCGAAGTAGAAGTGGGCGGTGTCGCGCTTGGCCTGTTTGAACGCGGCGGATTGCGTGCTGGCTTCGGCGGCGGCGACGCTGCGGGCCCACAGGTAAGCGAGGGTGACGTAGCCGGAGTAGTAGAGGTAGTCGGTGGCGGCGGCGCCGAGTTCCTCCGGGTTGGCCTGGACGCGTTGGGCGAGTTGCAGGGTGAGGTCGCCCCATTGTTTCGTGGCGATGGCAAGCGGACCGATCAGCGTGCGCAGCGCGGCGTCGGCGCTGTGCTGCTGGCAGAACGCGCTGATTTCCTCGAGGAAGTGCTTGAAGCCAACTCCCTGCAGCTGGAGGATCTTGCGGCCCAGCAGGTCGGCGGCCTGGATGCCGGTGGTGCCTTCGTACAGCGTGATGATGCGGGCGTCGCGGACAAACTGCTCGACGCCGTTCTCGGCGATGTAGCCGTGGCCACCGTAGATCTGCAGGGCCTCCTTGGTGCACTCCTGCGCCAGTTCGGTAACCACGCCCTTGGCGATGGGAATCAGGAACGCGACCAGCTCGCCGGCCTTTTTGCGCGCCGCTTCGTCGCTGGCGCGTGATTCGATATCGGTCTGCAGTGCGGTGTACAGCACGAGGGCACGCGAGCCTTCGACGAACGCACGCTGGGTCAGCAGCATGCGACGAACGTCCGGCTGTACCAGCAGATTGTCGGCGGACTTGTCCGGAAACTTGGCACCGGACAGCGAACGCGACTGCAACCGTTCGCGCGCGTAGTTGAGGCTGTTCTGCAGCGCGCGCTCGGCCAGCGCCAGGCCCTGCACGCCGACCGACAGGCGCGCGGCATTCATCATGGTGAACATGGCGGCCAGGCCCTTGTGCGGCTGGCCGAGCAGGAAGCCTTCAGCGCCGTCGAAATTCATCACGCAGGTGGCCGAACCGCGGATGCCCATCTTGTGCTCGATCGCACCGGCCGCAACGGTGTTGCGCGCGCCCAGCGAGCCATCGTCATTGACCTTGAATTTCGGCACGATGAACAACGAGATACCGCGGCTGCCGGCAGGTGCGTCGGGCAGGCGCGCAAGCACCAGGTGCACGATATTTTCGGTGAGGTCGTGTTCACCGGCGCTGATGAAGATCTTGGTGCCGGTGATCTTGTAGGTGTTGTTTTCACCGGGTTCGGCGCGCGTCTTCAGCAGGCCCAGATCGGAACCGGCCTGCGGCTCGGTCAGGCACATGGTGCCGGTCCAGCGGCCCTCGATAATGGGTTTCATGAAGCGCTCGCGCTGCCATTCCTCGCCGTGGATTTCCAACGCATGGGTAGCGCCCTCTGACAGCAGCGGATACAGGCTCCACGCCAGGTTGCCGGACTGGAAGATCTCGGTGGTGGCGGTGCCCAGTACACCGGGTAGTGCCTGGCCGCTGTATTTCTCGGGGTTCGTCAGGCCGGTCCAGCCGCCTTCGGCAAACTGGCGGAACACATCCTTGAAACCCTTCGGCGTGGTCACCGTCTGGCTGGCCTTGTCGTAGTGGCAGCCTTCCTCATCGCCTGGCCCATTGGTCGGCGCCAGCAGCTGTTCGCTGAGGCGGCCGGCTTCTTCGAGCACGGCATCGAGCAGATCACGGGTGTGAGCTTCGCCACCGGGCAGGGCAGTCAGGGTTTTTTCGGCGCCCAGCACATCAAACAGGGCAAAGCGCAGATCGTCGAGGGGGGCCTTGTAAGCAGTCATGGTGATTCCTGGGATTCGTAGGGGCGATGTTTGAGGGGGCGTTGGTTCTTGAGGATGTCGTTGCAGGTGTCAGCGGTAGGTGTTCGCAATACCCGGCACCGGCGATAGCCAGTCGCTGCCGCTGAAGGTGAAGTCGCGTGTCTGCTTTTCCTGCTCCGGCTTGGCGTTGGTGCTGCCGCTGACGCGATAGGCGAGCGAACCGGCGCTGCCCTTGCTCGCGATCACCTGCAACGCCTGCGTCATCGCCGTGGTTGGCAGGATGTCGAGCTGGACCACATCGCCGACCAGCGGGGGAACGTCGAGCTCAAACGTTCCGTGCAGGCGGATAGGCATCAGCGCGGCGATCTGCAGCTGGCCTTCGAGTGAATTGAAATCCATCTCGCCGTAGCTGTTGTTCTGGATGCGCACGGTCAGTTGCCAGTGGCCATTCGGCAGCACCCGCAGCTGCTGGACGGTCACAGTCGGCGGGAACACGCTCTTTTTCGGTGGCCCGCAGGCGATCAGGCCAACGGCCAGCAACACCAGCAGAAAACTTCTCAGCAGTCGTTTCATGGGTACGCCTCAAACGATTGTTTGAATCTTAGCCCAGCCGGTATGCCAAAGTCAGCGCCTGTTCCCATTGCGAGGTGCAGCGGGCATCATCGCGGGTCTTCCCAACTCTGCAGACTCCTTCATGACCCGTCGTATTACCGCTCGCCGTTCGCCGATCCATGGCAATGGCGTTTTCGCCACTTCTGCCATCGCCAAGGGCGAGGAAATCATCGAGTACAAGGGCAAGTTGTTGACCCATGCCGAGGCTGACGATCTTTACGGCGACGGCGGCGAAACCGGCCATACGTTTCTGTTCACGCTCAACGAGCAGTACATCATCGACGCCAACCAGCAGGGCAACACGACGCGCTGGATCAACCACAGCTGCGCGCCGAACTGCCGTGCGCTGGTCGAGGAGAGCGCCAGCGGCGATCCGCGCCGCGACAAGGTGGTGATCGAGGCGATCCGCAACATCAAGCCCGGCGAAGAACTCACCTACGACTACGGCATCGTGCTCGAGGTTCCACATACCGCACGTCTGAAGAAATTGTGGGCGTGCCGCTGCGGCTCGCCGAAATGCATTGGGACCATGCTCAAGCCCAAGCGTTGAGCTTCCGCCTTGCCCCTCCCCCTGCTGGCAGGGGGAGGTTGGGAGGGGGTGGTCCGAGCTTGCCTGAGATCATAAGCAACCCTTCCCCAACCCTCCCTTGCGACCGAAGGGAGTCCCTTCTTCGGGGCAAGCAGGGGAGGGAGCGTTTCGGTGCACGCCTGCGCAGGCAGGGGAGGACGCGCTTTGGCCTGGCTGATTCGACATGAGGATCACACCTCGGTGTCACAGGTGTAATCGATGGCAACGACTTCGATGACCAGGTCGCCGGCCGGGCGCCGCCAGCTCACCTCGTCGCCGACGTGGGCGCCAAGCAGCGCCTGTGCCAGCGGGGAGAGGTAGCTGACCCGATGCTGTTCGGCATCGGCCTCGTCCTCGCCAACGATGCAGTAGCGCTGCTCGCCTTCGGCACTGTCCACAGTCACGCTGGCACCAAACGCCACGCGATCTTCCGGCTGAGTCAGCAGGTCGACTTCGATTGCACTGTGTACGCGTGCGGAGAGCCAGCGCAGGTCACGCTCCAGCGGAGCCAGTTCGTTTTGCTGCGCCATCGTGTCGGCAGAGTTCATCAACACATCGCGTCGCGCTTGTGCAGCGGTCAGGCGTGCATGCAATTGCGCGAGTCCGCGCGGGGTGACGTAGTTCGGGTGGTCGCTCAGCGGCAGGTCTGGCAATGCTGGTGCGGCGTCATCCGATTCCTTGACGAAGGCTCGGCTCATCGGGATTCTCCTGCGCTCGCTGGAATCAGCGCAATTTCTGAAGACTGAGGTAGTGGTGCGAAAGCCGCGCGTCAAGCACCGCTTCGTGTTCGGCTCTGCGGCCCGATCACCCGGACCGCGGCACCATCATCGCGGGCACGCTTGCATGCGGCGCGTCAATCCTCCTCGGCATGCGGTTTCCATGCTTCGCTGAGCTGCTTCTGCACCGTCGATGGGACGGTTTCGTAATGGCTGAGATCAAGGCTGTAGCGGCCGCGGCCACCCGTCATCGATTTCAGCTCAGTCGGATAGTCGATCAGTTCAGCCAGCGGAGCCTGCGCCTTGATCACCAGCTCGCCACCGCGCTGGCTGTCGGTACCCATGATGCGCGCGCGCTTGCCGGCGAGGCCGCCGGTGACGTCGCCGACGTTGTGCTCGGGAATCGCCACTTCGACGTTGACAATCGGCTCGAGTACCACCGGGCGAGCCTTGCTGATGGCATCGAGAAACGCCTTCTTGCCGGCGCTGATGAACGCGACTTCTTTTGAGTCGACCGGATGGTATTTGCCGTCGTAGACGGTCACCCGAAGGTCTTGCAACGGATAGCCGGCAATGGCGCCGTGCTCCATCGCCTGGCGTACGCCTTTCTCGATCGCCGGCAGGAACTGACCGGGAATCACGCCGCCCTTCACCGCATCGATGAACTCGAATCCGGCGCCGCGATCGAGCGGTTCCACCCGCAGGAACACCTCACCGAACTGGCCGGCACCGCCGGTCTGTTTCTTGTGCCGGTGGTGACCTTCAGCGTGGCCGGCGATGGTTTCGCGATACGCGATGCGCGGCGGATGGGTGACCACTTCGACGCCGTAGCGCTCACGCATGCGTTCCAGCATGACTTTCAGATGCAGGTCGGATAGGCCGCGCACCACCGTCTCGTTGAGCTCCTTGTGATGCTCGACGCGGAAGCATGGATCTTCTTCGGCCAGTCGCGACAGGGCGTTGGAGAGTTTCTGCTCTTGTCCCTTGTGCATGGGCACCAACGCCAGGCCGAACATCGGTGAGGGAAAGGCAAGCGGTGCAAGCGTGATGCGATCTTCATCGTGCGAGTCATGCAGCACCGCATCGAAGTGCATATCCTCGATCTTCGCCACAGCGGCGATGTCGCCGGGAATTGCCGCCTCGATCTCCACGTGCGTCTTGCCCTGTAAACGAAACAGATGGCCGACCTTGAAGGGTTTGCGGCCGTCGTCGATCAGCAGCTGACTGTCACGGCGAATCGTGCCCTGCCACACGCGGAACACGCCGAGCTTGCCGACGAACGGATCGTTGATGATCTTGAACACGTCGGCGATCACGTGTGTCGCTGGATTGGCGCCGACCACCAGTGGTTCACCATCACCGCGTACGAACGGTGGTGGGTTGCCCTCGGCCGGATTCGGCAGCAGTCGCGCGGCGACATCCAGCAACTCGTGCACGCCGGCTCCGGTGCGTGCGCTGACAAAACAGATAGGCACCAGGTGCCCCTCGCGCAGGCATTGCTCGAAGGCGTCGTGCAATTGCTGTGGCGTCAACGCGCCTTCGCCGGCGTCGAGGTAGTCGCCCATCATGGTTTCGTTGATCTCGACGACCTGATCGACAATGCGCTGATGCGCTTCGGCCAGCGAGGAAAAATCGGTGGTGCCTTCGCTGTGGAAGAAGCAGTCGAGCACGCGTTTGCCGTGACCAGCGGGCAGGTTCACCGGCAGACACTCGTTGCCGAACTCCTCGCGCAGCGCGTCGACCAGCGCGGCCAGGTCTGCGCCGTCGAAATCGATCTTGTTGATCACCAGCACGCGTGCCAGTCCGCGCTGTTGCGCATGCGCCATCAAGCGGCGGGTGCCGTGCTCGATGCCGTTGATGGCATTGACGACCACCGCCACGGTTTCCACTGCGGCCAGTGCTGACAGCGTGGCGCCGCGGAAATCGGCATAGCCGGCAGTGTCGATGAGGTTGATGTGACAGCCCGCATGGTCGATATGCGTGACGCAGCTGTCGATCGAATGGACGCGCGCCTTTTCCTGGCTGTCGGTGTCCGAGACCGTACTTCCGCGCTCCACCGTGCCCGGCGTCTGGATCACGCCTCCGGCCAGCAGCAGAGCTTCGAACAGCGTGGTCTTGCCCACACCGGCGTGGCCGGCGAGCGCGATATTGCGGATGCTTTCCGTGGTGTACGACACGATGCGACCCTCCCAATGCAGGGCGCAGCCTCGTGGCATGAACGGCGCCGCATGAGGCCGCACGTTGGCGACTGACGATGGCGGGCCGTCATGGTCGTCCTTCGTGTGTACCGGGTGAATGCGGCTCCGGAACAGGGCGAAAGCGGTCATGGCGGAGCGGCGCGAGGCGCCGCCCGCCTAGACTTGAGCGAACGGCGGGTGCGGTCAAGCTGCAGTGCGGGGAACCGCGGCCTTGCCCCGTGGTCTGCACTGGGCGCGGGAATCCCCAACGAGGTAGCCGGACCGGCTCTTCAGCCAGTCTTCCTGGGTTCAAGCACGTCAAGGCATCCTGCCCGCGGCTACCGCAACCATCGAGGCATCGTCATCGTTCATCCGCCGCAGGTCGAACATCACCGTTGGACGCCGCAGGGTTTCGATCATCCGAATTACGGACTGACACCGCTGGACGGGCCAACTCTGGCGGTACTGCGGCAGCTGCGTTGGCGCAAATCGCCCCCCGATCGTCGGCAACTGTGGCTGGCGTTGGTGGTGGCCGCCCTGCTGCATGTGCTGTTCATATGGGTGACCTGGCAGGAGATGCGCCCGCCGCCGGCGCCGGCGGCCGCGTATGTGCAACGCGCCGAAGTGATGCAAGTGCGCTTCATCGAGCGTGCGGTACCGACCGACGTCGAGCCGCCCCCGCCCCCGGAACTGCCCGCACTTCCCCCACGGCCACGTGTGGTGTTGAAGCACGTGGAGCCGGTGTCGAAGGACGCCATGACCGTGCAGTTGCCAGCAGCCTCGTCGTCCACGGCGCCGCCTGCGAAGTTGTTCGACAACAATGGGCAGGCATTGCTGCCGACAGCGGCGAGCAGTGCGCCTGCCCCGTCCGCGGCCGGTTACGTGCAGGGCATGCCGAAGGGTGACACGCAGATCATGCAGAACAAGGATGTCGTCAAATACCAGACCACCCGTTTCAATGGCGATTGGGGTAGTGGCAACGTCGTTGACCGCGCGCTGCAGAAAGCGGTGGACAAGACGACGGTGACGCATACGTTTACCCTGCCCAAGGGCGTGCATATCCATTGCGGCGTTTCCCTGGCGATGCTGGCTGGCGGCTGCGGCGGTGATCCTCCAGCGCCGCCGTCAGCGAAGGATGGTGACGAGCGTTTGAACATGGCGCCGGCGCAATCGTTGGCGCCGGATCCACAAGCGCCGAAACCACCCAGCGAGGACGCCTGCATCGCGATGTATCGCGCCGGCAAACCGCTGGCCAGTGGCTGCCCGGTCGATACGCCGATTCGCGCGGTCGATGCCGAGCTGCGCGAGCGTGCCGCGGGTGCCGTCAGTCACCCTTGAGGTGTCATTCGCAACGCGCGTGGGGCCCATTACACTGGCAGCATGCCCCATACGCCCTCGGACCGCTCCGCTGCCAACCGTTCAGCCAACGAGCCGCCATGGTTTGTTATGAACTTGCCAGCGGCTGGGACCGCCCCGGCGATCGTCTATCGCCAGCGCATTCGTGAACGACCTCGCGAGCGCGGGCTGCGCGTGGCCGCTGCGATCGGCTCGTTGTTTGTGCATCTATTCTTCCTGTTCGCGTTCGTGCTCGGTCCGGCTTACCAGCCGGTACTGCTGCCAGCGGCGAAGGCGCGGTTTCTGCAGGTGCGCATGATCGAGGCCCCCAAGCCGCCACCGCCGCCGCGCGGCACGCCGCCGAAAGAGCTGGGACCACGGCATCAGGGTCATGCCGGTCAAGTGGCATCGATCAACGCGAGCACGGCCAGCATGCCGACTTCGCCGATGGCACTGCCGATGCCTTCAGCACAGCCGTTGCCGGCGGTGACGCTGGCGGCCACCCAGCCAGTGACGCCGAAAACCAAGCCAGTCGCCGCCCCCAAGCCACCCGCAAGCGTGCCGCGGCCCGCGCCGACGAAGCAGCTGCAACCGATCCCGCTGGCTGGTGAACCACCCACGGTGGCGGTGACTACGCCATCGCTGCAGCCTCCGATACCGCCGAAATTTCAGCCTGAGCTGGTACGCAAGCCGCAACTCGAAGGCACCCGGCCACTTCCGTCGACGCCGTCTCTGACGATGCCTGAGGTACCCACGCAGACGCCGCCGACTATCACCGCATCGAGCATTGTGCTGAATGAGCTCGTTCCAAAATCCAGCGCACCAGCCAGCGTGGCACCAGCTCGACCGCAGATCCCCGCTGCACCGCCAGTGCCCGAGCTGCAACCCATCCCGTTGCCGGCGCTGCCGTCGCCGGCGGTGAACCTGCAAACTCAACTGAACCCGCCCACGCCGAGCGTGCCGCGCGAATTGCCACAGGTGCAGGCGCCGGCGATCCGGGTTGCCGACGCACAGCCGGCCGAAGCACAGTCGGCCGAAAAACCACTCGAGCCGGTGCCGCTGGCTCCTGCCGAGGTACCGAAAGTACAGCTGCAGGCGCCGGCGGTGAAGATCGCCAACGCCGACAAGCTACCGGCGCCGGCCATCCAGCCGTCCGTTGCGCGGCCAGAGCTAAACGCGCCATCCACCGTCGCGACAGCCACCGCGCCGACCACGGAACCTGCAAACACCAGCAAACCGGCCGAATCATCCGAGTCAACTCCTGCCCAGTCGCCAGCGACGGCGACCAACCCGGGAGAGGCGAATGCCATGCACGACGTCAGCACGGCACCCAACGCCACACCCGAAGGCAGCGAAAGCGGCACGCCCGGTGAGCCAAACGGCGTGGCTGCCGCGCCGGAAAACGTCGGCAACCACGCCAATGGCCCGCAGCCGGCCGCGGGGCAGGGCAACAATCAGGGTGTCGGTGAAAAAACGCAGGGCGCGGGTCAGCCGGGTGGCAATCAGGCGGGGGCCGCGCAAGGAGAAAAGCAGGGCGTGCCCGGTAGCTACATCCAGCTGAAGCCGCATGGCGATACCGAAATAATGAATCACGGCACGCCGAACATCGGCTACAAGCCCACCCGCTTCGAACAGGACTGGACGCCTGAGGGTGAGAGTTCGATCGACACCGCGCTGCGCCACGCCGTGGAAAAAACCACCCTCTCGCATACATTCCACTTGCCGCGCGGCGTGCGCATCGAATGCAAATTGATGCCGCTGTTGCCGATCGCACTGTTTGGTTGTGGCAATCCCGATCCGCCGGCCACCCCGCTGGCCAGCAAGATTTACAACCGCCTGAACCTGCCGCCCGCGAACCCGCTGGTGCCACCTGTGCCCGCGGCCAGCACGGCGGTGCCCGCCGTGGCCGCGGTCAAGCTGGACAACAGCGTGCAGTGCGCCGATGCCCGCGTTGCCGGTGGCCCGATCCCGCCGGGCTGCGGTGGCGCTTCGCCGGGCAGCCCCCTGAACAAGCCGGCTCCTTCATCCAGTTCCTGGGTGCCGGCGAGCGATCAGTTCCACTAGCGTAGATGGCGAGCGAGGGACTATGCCGTCATGGGCGATTCAACCGGACGTTGCCGCCCTGGACGTGTCTGTACAATCGTCCGGCGGGGTAGGCAAAAACTATCCGAGTAAGGTGTGTCAAGAATGCGAAACCAACGGAAAGAAATCACCATGAAACAAACCATGGGCTGCGTCATCATCATCGCGCTACTGTCAGGCTGCACCAGCGCGGGATCGCTACGCAATGCGGCACCTACCGCCGTCTATGCGGGAGACGCCACGGCGGAAGACGTCCTTTCCTGTGTTTCCAACGCTTGGTCCGCGAAGCAACTGCCCATGTCCACTGAGGCGGTGTTCGGTGGAACAAGCATCCAGCTCCAGGAAAAAGCGGATGGGCCGATCGTCGCGCTTGTGGATATCACGCCGTCTGGAGGACATACGCTCGCCAAGTACTATTCGCGATTCGCCTATGACGACACCTGGTATTTCACCCAGGTCAAGAGCTGCATGGATAAGTAGCGATGTAGTTGCCTGATGTCGAACGAGCTGCAGTCGATCGTACGATCCAGATGAGAGCCCGCCGCAGTGCGGGCTTTTTTCATGCGGATTTTCAAGGCTGGAACCTCGCCTGCACCGCTCAGATGGGAACGCATCGGTGGCTTGCGTGCAGCTCGAAGGGGTGGGGCGCGCGCCATCGCTCATTGCGCAAGATATTAACGCAATAACTTGCGATTTTGGTGTATACGGTAGGGATGACAGGGAGAGTCATCATGCCTTTCAAGTCGCGTCAGCGAGGTATTTCGCTGATCGAAGTGCTCGTCGCGTTGCTGATCTTCAGCGTGGGTCTGATTGGCCTCGCCGGTCTGATGGTGATGGCCATGCGGGCCAACCAGGCCGCTTACCAGCGGACCCAGGTGACTTTCCTTGCCGACGGCATGGCCGATCGCATGCGGGCGAACGCCTTGGGCGTGTGGCGTGGCAGGTACAACGGCAAAGACTACCCCGTGCCCGGCACCACCAACTGTGAGCGGGCGGCCTGCACTTCGGCAAGCCTCGCCATGCACGACAGACAGGTTTGGAGCAGTCTGCTGACCGCGTTCCTACCGGACCCTGCTGCCGCCATCAGCTGCACGACAGCTAGCAGTTATATCCCGACCGCGGACCAACTCACCCGGCGACCACCCTATGGTGGCCACTGCGCGATGACAATCAGCTGGAGCGAGCGCGACGCGGGCGACGCGAGCCACCGTGATACCGCCAGGCAGACCTTCGCCTGGGAGTTCCAGCCATGACGTATCGACGTGTCGCGCACCGGTCCTCTGGCATCACCCTGATCGAGTTGATGGTAGCGATGGTGCTGGGCTTGCTGGTCACCGCCGGTATCGTCACGGTGTTCGTCTCCACTTCCAACCACAACCAGGTGCAGACGCAGTTGGCGAACCTGCAGGAAGAGGGGCGCTTCGCCATCGCCAGAATCAGCGCCGATCTGCGCATGGCCAATGGCTTCTACTGCAGCAATTCCGGTGGCGTGGCCGACAATAGTGACAGCACGGGCATTTACATGGATGGCCTGCGGGCGCCGAAGGTGTATGCCAAGGGTCTGGTCGACGCGCTATCGGATGTCACCACACTATGGGGCAGCGCGTCTTATCCAGGGGCTCCTGCATCGCCTTATTACCTGCCGGCATTCTTGTCCATGCGCGGGTATGAATGCGGCAAGACGACCTGCGCGCCGGGTGCGCCCACGAGGTTGCCTGCGGCAGGAACCGGTTTCGGCGCACGGGTCATCGGAGCAAGCGTACTGACCGTGCGCTATCTCGATTCATCCCGTGGCTGGGCGATCGGTGGCGTCAACAGCACAGCCAGTGTCGACGCCAGGGGCAAGCTGCACAGCATCACGGTAAGGCCGGCCGCGAGCGAGCCGCTGCTATCAGAGTTCAAGGCTGGCCATGTGGCGATGCTCGCCGATTGTTCCAATGCCCAGATATTTGCGGTGGATACGCCGTCCTCAGGTCTCTTTGCCGTATCGGCAACAGGAAACTTCCCTGATACCGCGTTGAGCCGTCCAAAACCGCAGTCATCGCCACGGTTGTTTGACCTGAACACCGATCTGCTCAATGTCACCTACTACCTGCAGATGATCGACAACGGCAATGGCCAGAAGACCGGTGCACTGATACGGCGCGCCCAGCCTCCGGGCGAGGATAGCGTGCGCAGCGAAGAAGTCGTGCGTGGCGTGGAGCGTCTGGATTTCATGTACGCCGTGGAAGACCGGAGCGGCAACACGCGTTTCCTGCATGCGCCGGAAGTGGATACACGCGCAGGCGGCAGCATCGACTGCCCAACCTCGGTGCCAAATCCCGACGGCACGAAGGCGTCGATGAATTCTTGTGGTTGCCTGTGGCGCGCGATCAAGAGCATCGAAGTGCACATCCTGATGGACGGCCAGACGCCCTTGTATGCGCTCTCGAGCCATGAAATGAATTACGTCTACGTCACCGACGGGAACACCGTGCCCACGGCGCCCGATGATGCCAGGCGCGCCTTCAGGCCGAGTGAACAGGGATTTGCCAATTCGATGTTGCGGCGTGAGTTCAGCGCGCTCATATCGCTGCGCAACTACAACCCATGAAGAGCCAGCGTGGCGTAGTGCTGCTGATGGCGCTCATCTTACTGTTGTTGTTGACCATGCTGGCGATCAGTGCTGCTGGGCGCTCGTTGCTGCAGGAGCGCATGGTGGGTGGTCTGCGAAATGCACAGTTGGCCGAGATGGGCGCCGAGGCTGCCGCGCGTGGCGCAGAGTGGAAGCTGTGGAGCCTTTCGGCGCGCGGACTGCGCCTGGATTGTCCGAGTGGTCTGCTCGGCAGCTGTTACAGCTTCGACCCGGTCGCGCCCAACATCGCCGTCATCCACTTTCGTACGAGTACTGGCTGGCCCGCAAACGCGGATTTGAACGCCTCGACCGAATACAGAGGCGACGATGGTGCCGCTATCGACTACACCACGTTACGCGGCAGCACGTTGACAGGCGAGTCACAGAAGATAGCCGGGTTGGCGAAGAACCCGCGCTACATCATCGAGCGCCTGGGCCCTGAGACACCGCCCGGTGTGGGCAGCCAGATCGAAGGTGGCGTTACCGCCGCTTATGGAAGCAGCTCCACGCCGTCCACTTCGTTGTGGGTCTGGCGCATAACGGCGCGCTCGACCGGCGGCAATGCCGACACCGTTCGCCTCGTGGAAAGCACGTTTGCCGCGCCGGGCAACAATTGAGATACGGACGTCCAGATCATGAAAAAAACGGCTTCAACAGATGGGCGATGGATCGTCCGTATCGGTGGTCTCGCGATCAGCCTCATCACCGGTGTGCCGCCCGCTGCGATCGCCGGCACGGTGGACCTGAGTGCCAAGCCACCGGAGGCCAGTACCGCCGTAGCACCGAACCTGGTGCTGACGTTCGACGATTCCGGCTCGATGAACTGGCATCACTCACCGGATCAGCGGCCGTATACCGGCGTGGGTTGGAATACGGCGAATGATGGTGATCAGAGTGCCGCGGCAAATATCGCCTATCGCCCGCAGGCCGGCCCCTATCTTTGTGCTGGCGTGATCACGCCGGGCACGACCGAGCCAGACGATCCGCGCGCATGGAGCATGAACGGTCTGTACTTCAATCCGGACAACACCTATGCCCCGCCGTTGACGGCGGATGGTTTGAGCGCGATGCCTAACTCGACCTACGCGGCAGCCTGGGACAACGGCATCCAGATCAATCGACCGATCAGCCCGGTAGCCATACAGACCGCGGGGAGCAACCAGAACACGCGTAATCTGGGTAGCGTCATTTTTTGTGGAAATGCCGGAGCGGGGTACTACAAGTACACCGGTACCAGGGCGAGCTTGCCGCTGGATGCCAAAGGCCAGTTCAGTGTGACGGCCACGGCTGTTCTTTACACGAATGACAACTGGACCTGGGTACCGCTGAATTCGGCTGCGGACCAGCAGAATTTTGCAAACTGGTATTCGTACTACCGCACCCGCACGATGGCGGCGTTGACAGCAATCGCGCGCGCCTATGCGCCGTTCGACAAGAATGTGCGCATCGCATGGCAGAGCATCAATGCCAGCAACCTGAGCAACAGCACAGCGATCTACAAGTTCGTGGACGGCGCAACGACCCACGACGTGCGCACCAGGTTCTACAACTGGCTATTTGCCATGACGGCCAGCGGCGGCACTCCGAACCGGTCCGCTGCGAAGCGCGTGGGCACGTACTTCACCCGTCGCACCGGCGCTGTGGATGAAAACCCTTACTGGGACCGCGACACAGACAAGGAGCTGGTATGTCGGCAGAACTTTCATATCCAGATGACCGATGGCATGTGGAACGGCGATGATCCGTCGTCGCCGGGCGGTAACGACACGACGAACATGGCCGCGTTGCCCGACGGTCGCTCGTTTTCAACATCCAACCGGGAAAGCGCGGTGGTCTGGAACGAGCTTGGTAACCCGATAGTCACGATGGCGGACCTGGCATTCCATGAGTGGTCGAGCGACCTGCAGGCCGGCGTGACCGGCTCGAGCCTGTTCGCGCTGCAGGCCAATCGCCGCAAGGTGGCGCCATATATCACTGATACCTCGACGGCGCTGTTCAACATGCCGCTCGCGGCAAACAGCGATCCGCGCGACAACCGCGAAATCTACTGGAATCCGGCTAACGACCCGGCGAGCTGGCCACATCTGGTGCAGTTCATGATCGGCTTCGGTGCTTCTGGCACGCTGGCCAACAACAGCACGACGTATGCGAGCCTGCGCAAGGGCGACACGAAGTGGCCCGCGCCCGTGGTCGCCACGGACGACGGCCGGAAGATCGACGACATGTGGCATGCCGCGCTGAACAGCCGCGGCCAGTTTTTCGCCGCCAGCGGCCCGAGCGACCTGATCACCGCGCTGAGCAGGATCATCAACAGCATCTCGGCGCGCAGCGCCACGGCCGAGGCCGGCAGTTTGAGTTCGTCGGTGCTGGGTCCGGCAGCGATGATCTACAAGCCAGGCTATGACACGAATGACTGGACCGGCACGTTGACCGCGAACCGGTTGGGCGCGGATGGCACGGTGGCCGCCGCCGTGCTTTGGAACGGTCGTGATCTGTTGGATGCCCGCACCCGTGGCGGCGACCCACGCGTGATCTTGACCAGCACCGGTACCGGCAGTGGCAAAGCAGCGGCCTTCAATGGCGCCGACGTGGTCGCCGCGATCAATGCCGTGGATCCGGCTTTCGGTACCACGGCGACCACACCCACCGGTGCCGACCGACTGGACTGGCTGCGCGGCAGTCAGACCAGGGAGGGCGCCAGCTTCCGTCAGCGCAATCACGTATTGGGTGCCATGATGAATGCGCAGGCGCTGTATGTGGCGCAGCCCGCCAGCGGCTATCGCGACAACTGGCCTGCCAATTCACCGGAAGCGCTGGCCGCGAAAGCCGGCGACGGCTACGCCAGGTTCCAGCAGGAACGCGCCAGGCGTGCGCCGACGATCTACGTGGGCGCGAACGACGGGATGCTGCACGCCTTCGATGCGACCACGGTCGACACGCCGGCAAACAATGTTGACGTGTTGTCGAGCCCGGGCAGGGAGCGTTGGGCCTATGTGCCGTATTCGGTGTATGGGCGGCTGACCCCATGGGCCTCGTTGAAGAGTTTCAATTTCAAGCCATCGGTGGATGGCACGCCAGTGAGCCGCGACGTGTATTTCAGCGGCGGCAGCCCTCGAGGCTGGCGCACCATCCTGGTCGCGGGTCTGCGTTACGGCGGTCGTGGCGTGTATGCATTGGACATCACCAGCAGCGAAGCCGACGAAACCAAGCCATCGGACAAGGTGCTGTGGGAGTTCAACAACACCAGCGTTGGCGGTGCGAATCTCGGATATACGTTTGGCCGTCCAAACATCGGCCGGCTGGCCAGCGGTCAATGGGTAGTGATCGTACCCGGCGGCTACTTTCCGACTGAGCTGGCAGTGAATTGCAGCAAGACAGGCACCAGTAGCGAACCGGTCTGCAACACATTCAGTTCGCTGTTCGTGCTGGATGCGCAGAGCGGGGCGCTGCTGAAAGAGATCAAGACGCCGACCACTGGCTTCAACGGCTTGAACAGCGATGTGGAAAGCTACGGAATGGGTACGCCGGTGCTGGGCGATTACGAAGGTGATCAGATCGAAGACGTGGCATTCGCAGGCGACCTGCAAGGCAACGTCTGGCGTTTCGACCTCACCGGCGACAGCGGCCACTGGAAGGCCGAATTGTTCTTCCGTTCATCCAGTCCCGGCGATCGCCCGGTCACCGTGATGCCGCGGTTGTTCCCCGATCCTGTGGGCGGCGGCCTGATGGTGGTGTTCGGCACCGGCAAGTACCTGGCCGGCAGCGACAACGTGATCGACAGCAGCACCCAGCAACAGGCCGTCTACGGCATCCGGGATTCCGGCAGCGCTGGCCAGGCGGTAGTGGTGGAGGGCGCCGCAGCTACGCCTCTGGTTGAACAGACAATGATCGAACGGGATGCCGTTCGCGGCCTGACCAACCATGCTGTTCCGCTCAGGGCGGCACCCGTCGGTAACCTTGCCGGCACTCCGATCCGCGGCTGGTTCTTCAAGCTGTACGCCGGCGATACCGGCGGCGGTGGCCAGGTCGACAAGGGCGAGCGGGTGGTCGTGGATGCCGCGGCGCTGTTCGACACCAATCGCGCCATCATCACGACGCTGATCCCGCAGGGCAGCGAGCCCTGCGAGCCGGCGTCGCGCGGCGCAGTGATGCTGGTGGACGCGGCCACCGGTGGCGCGGCGGATGGCGTGAATCTCGGCAGCGTCGGCAACTGGCCCGATGCCTACAAGCAGGCCGGTGGCCTGGTGAAAAGCCCCCCGACCGGAGGTTCGTTGCCTGTGGCTGCAGCGGTCGGCGGTGGGCAGATCCATCTGCCCGGCATGACCCGTCAGCGGGACGGCAAGCCGTTCAGTGCGGGCGCGCCGATCTGGCGCCGCCGCTCATGGCGCGTATTGAACAACGACCTGTAAGCAGAGGCCCCACCATGAAGTGCAAGCGAGGATTCACGCTGGTCGAATTGATGGTGGTCGTCGCGATCATTGCCATTCTTGCTGCGATCGCGATTTCCACGTATGGCCGCTACGCGTATCGCGCGCGTCGTCCGGATGGGCAGGAGTTGTTGCTGCGCATCGCCAATGCGCAGGAGCGCTATTACGCGGTCTACAACGTTTACGCCGATCTGAAGACGATCGGCTATTCGAACACCGCCACCGTAAAGTCGGAGAAGGGTTACTACGAGGTTGTCGCGGACCAGGGTGGCACGAATGACTGGCAAAGTTACGTGGCGATTGCCGTGCCGAGCGAAGTGCAGATCAATGACGCATGCAGCAGCCTGTCGATCGACAACACCGGTAACAAGCTGCCGGCAGCGGGCGATGTCCCAGCCAATCGCAACGGTCGCTGCTGGTGACGAATGAGCTGGCTTCAGCTAAAGGATGCGGGTGGAAGGGCACGCCTGAGGCGTACCCTTCCACCAAGGTCAGGCAGACGTTTTGCCGGTCACCACCGGCAGGCTGATGAAACTCGCGTTACCCGGCGTGTGCCATATGCGCTGGGTGGCCTTCTGGTAGTCGGCGGGCTTGGCGTCGAAGATGTTCGGTACGAAGTGCTGCGGGTTGCGGTCGTACAGCGGGAACAGTGTCGACTGTACCTGCACCATGATGCGGTGGCCGGGCTGAAATACATGGTTCGCGGTCGGCAGGCCAAATGTGTAAAGCAGTGGTTGATCGGACATGATCGCCTGCGCATGCTCGAAGCTTTCGCGGTAACGGCCGCGGAAGATGTCCAGCGAGATCGGCAACTCATAGCCGCCCATCGTCGGATCGGAAGGCACCTGATCCGGATAGACGTCGATCAGCTTGACTACCCAGTCACCGTCAGTACCGCTGGTCGAGGCGAACATATGAGCGATCGGCGCACCACCGATATGCAGCGGCGCAGTCAACGGCGCGCTGACATAGGTGATCACATCCGGACGGCCATCGACGAAGCGCTGGTCGTGCACCAGCCAGCGTGTCCATGCGTCGTGGTCGGCGAAGCTCACCGGTCGCGGCAGATACGGTACCGGATTGGCCGGATCTGAAACGTACTCGTCGTACTTCGACTGTGCAGCGTCCGGCGCATTGAACGACAGCGAGTGATCGGCTCCCAGATACAACGGCCGGGACGTGTTCGGGCAACCATGGTCGCAGCTCTGCGGCCACGACTTATAGCGATCCCAGTGGTTTTCACCGGTGTTGTATATCAGCACCGGCGGCGTATCCGCCTTCGGCGCGCCATCGACCAGGTACTGATTGAAAAACGGCAACAGCACATCGCGACGGAACTGCAGCGCGGTGTCACCGTTCCACTGCAAGGCGCCAAGGGAGGAGCCGTCGTAGTTCACCTGGCTGTGCCGCCATGGCCCCATGACCAGGTAGTTCTTGTCGTTTCCCTTGTCCTTCGGTTCCATCGCCTCGTAGCTGTGGATGGCGCCCCACATGTCTTCCTGGTCCCACAGCCCCTGCAACCACATGGTCGGCACCTTCAGTGGCTGCTGCGCCATGACCCGGTCCAGCGCCTGGCCCTGCCAGAACGCGTCGTAAGCGGGGTGCTCATGCAGCTTGCGCCAGAACGGCAGTTGTTCCAGTCCGGACGCCCGCGCGAAGTCGCCGGCGGAGCCGGCGTTCAGGAAATTCGTGTAGTCATCGTAGCCCTCACGCGGGACCGCGCTGCCCTTGCCCTTGATGGCGGTCTGTCCGGTGATGTAATCGAAGTTGGTCTGGCGGAACGCGCCATAGTGAAACCAGTCGTCGCCCATCCAGCCGTCCACCATCGGACTCTCCGGTGCGGCCACCTTCAACGCCGGATGCGGGTTGATCAGCGCCATCACTACGGTGAAGCCTTCGTAAGAGGATCCGAGCATGCCGAGCTTGCCGTTCGACTCGGGGGTGTTCTTCACCAGCCAGTCGATGGTGTCGTAAGCATCGGTGGAATGATCGACCTCGCTGGAGTTCAGCGGTCCGCGCAGTGGGCGCGTCATCACGTACTCACCCTCGGAGCCATATTTACCGCGCACGTCCTGAAACACGCGGATATAACCGGCCTTGATGAACATCTCGTCACCCTGCGGCAGTTCGGCCAGCATGTGCGGCGACTCGAGTCTCGCGGCGCGAGTGCTGGCATCGTAAGGTGTGCGCGTGAGCAGGATCGGCGCGTGCGTTGCACCTTTCGGTATCACAATCACCGTGTATAGCTTCACGCCGTCGCGCATCGGGACCATCACCACGCGCTTGACGTAGTCGTAGCTCGTCGTGGGCGCGGCGTAACTTCCCGGAATATCCGGCGTCAGCGGCGCGGTCTGCGCCTGCAGAACGCTGCCGGACAACAACGCAGACAAGGCAACGGCAACGGTGAGTGACAACTTGCGCATAAGTGCTCCGATGCGGAGTGGCCATCGCCATGGCCGAGCCCGCTGCTAGGTGGATGGCGTGCGCGGTTGCGCAACATGCCGACTGTATCGGCAAGATGCGCCGCTTCCTACCCATGACTTCCTGCACGGCAGCGCCGTGATCGACGCGCATCGCGCGGCCCACTCAGTCTGTGCTGCCCGCGGCTCGCATGTCCATGCAAGCATTCCGTCGCGCCGCCCTGGTCGAAGTCCTACCGACTCCTGGGCCCGTAGAACTACGCTGGTTAGCAGCCTCCACCTCCGGCAAGGTGTTGCACGCTAGCGTCGACGGACCGACATCGGGTCGTATGCACGGTCGTCATCGGCCGTGCGTTCGTGCGAGCAGCGACGGAGAATCGCGATGACCAAGACCAAGAATGACAAGCCAAACATCCTCTTCATCATGGGTGACGATATTGGCTGGTTCAATATCAGCGCCTATAACATGGGCATGATGGGATACAGGACGCCGAACATCGATCGCATCGCGAACGAAGGGGCGCTGTTCACCGACTGGTATGCGCAACAAAGCTGTACTGCCGGGCGCGCCGCATTTATCACCGGCCAGTCGCCGATCCGGACCGGCATGACCAAGGTCGGCCTGCCGGGTTCGGATATTGGCTTGCAGCCGGAAGATCCAACCGTGGCCCAGGTGCTGAAAGCGCAGGGCTACGCCACGGGTCAGTTCGGCAAGAACCATCTTGGCGACTTGAACAAGTACCTGCCGACGGTGCATGGCTTTGACGAGTTCTTCGGCAACCTCTATCACCTGAATGCCGAGGAAGAGCCGGAAAATCCCGACTACCCGAAGGATCCGAAATTCCGCGAAAAGTTTGGTCCGCGTGGTGTCATGCGCTGCTGGGCTACCGACAAGGACGATCCGACCGTCGATCCGCGTTGGGGTCGCGTGGGCAAGCAAAAGATCGAAAACACCGGCCCGCTGCCGATCGAGCGCATGAAGACGGTCGACGAAGAATTTCTCGGTGCGGCGAAGGACTTCATCAACCGCAAGACGGCCGAAGGCGGCCCGTGGTTCTGCTACTTCAATACCACCCGCATGCATCTGAACACCCACCTGAAGGATGCATCGATCGGCAAGACCGGTCTGGGCGTCTATCCGGATGGCATGGTCGAGACCGATGGCATGGTCGGTGAGTTGCTGCAGCAGCTCGACAGTCTCGGCCTCACGGACAACACGATTGTCGTTTACACCACGGACAACGGCGCCGAGTGCTGCTCGTGGCCGGACGGCGGCACCACGCCGTTCCGTGGCGAAAAGGCCACGAACTGGGAGGGTGGCTTCCGCGCGCCGTGCGTCATGCGCTGGCCGGGAACGATCAAGCCGCACACGATCATCAACGATGTCTGCGCGCACGAAGATTTTCTGCCCACGTTTGCTGCGGCAGCGGGTGAAGCGGCGATCGTCGACAAGCTGCTCGCGGGCACCCAGCTGGGTGATGCCACGTTCAAGGTTCACCTGGATGGCCACAGTCTCCTGCCGTTCTTCAAGGGTGAGGTGCAGCAGTCGCCGCGCGAAGGCTTCATGTACTGGAGTGACGATGGCGACATCATGGCGGTGCGCGTGCGTGACTGGAAGATCACGTTCCTGGAACAGAATCACGGTGGCATGGGGGTTTGGCAGCGCTCCTTCACCCCACTGCGAGCGCCGAAGGTATTCAACATGCGCTCCGATCCGTTCGAGCGCGGCGACGACAGCATCGAGTACAACACCTGGATTGTGCAGCGGATGTTCCTGATTGTTCCGGCGCAGGTGTGGGCGTCACAGTGGCTGTCGAGCTTCCAGCAATTCCCGCCACGCCAGAAGCCGGCCAGCTTCAACCTGGCCGATGTCATGTTGAAGATGGAATCGGCAAGGACCAGTCAAGGCTGATCCCACGTTGGATCTGATCCACGACTAGTTCGGCCATGCGTATCCCAAAAGCCCTCGCTACAGTGCGAGGGGTTTTGCATGGGGCTGCAGTCGCGCCACTGAATCGACATCGATCACAGCAACCGCAGCAACTCCTTCATCAGCGGCAGACGCCGCACGCGCACGGCAGTGGCACGAAATACCGCGTTCGCCAGTGCCGGTGCAGCCGTCGGCATGGCGAGGAAGCTGGCGCCGGTGGGCGGCACGTCATCAGCGGGGACAATGATCACCTCCACCGCGTCGGGCAGCTGGGCCATGCTGGCGAGTGGATAGTCCTTCAAATTGTGCTGCTGGATCTGGCCGTCATTGAACGTGATCGCCAGGTTGAGTGCGGTAGACAGCGCATCCAGCGTGGCACCGGCGACCTGGCCCTCCAGTCCCATCGGGTTGATCACCCGGCCGACATCAACGGCGCACACGACGCGTTGGATGATCAGCTTCTGGCCCTGCATCGCCACTTCGATCGCATGCGCCACGTAGGCGCCGTTGACGTGCCAGCACGCAATGCCGAGCCCGTTCACGCTGTGCAACCAGTTTTTCCATTCGATGCGATCGGCCACCAGCTTGAGCACATTGAGCAGGCGGCCGGTGTCCAGCGTGCTGCCTGCGCTCAACGCTACCTGGCGCGGGTCACCGAGCAGGCGCAAATGCGTGTCCAGCGGATCTTCTTTCATGCTGTGGGCAATTTCGTCGATGAAACTCTCCACCGCGAACGCGTTGCTGAGGTGCGGCATGCCACGGGCAGGCCCGCGCGGAATCGCCGAATTCAATGCGTACCAGTCACTGCGATAGTTCGGCACCAGCGCAGCGGGAAGTTGATCGGCGTCCACTTCGGACGTCCACAGACGATTGTCCGGCACGCCCCGGTGGGTCAGTGCCGAGGCACTGGCCATGCGCTGGGTCCAGCCAAGCAGCTGCCGCTTGCGGTCGAGCACCGCGCCAAGCTGGTGCACGCTGCCGGAGCGGTAGTAGTCGTGGTCCAGATCCTGCTCGTTGGTCCACAGCAGGCGCACCGGTTTTCCGCTGGCCTGGGCCAGCATCACGGCTTCGGCGACGTAGTCGTGGTCGAGCCGTCGGCCGTAGCCGCCGCCGACGCGCGGCACGCTGATCTCAATTTGCGCGGGGCCGAGGCCGGTCAGGCGTTGCACCACCGCCCAGGCGTCGCGCGGCGACTGGGTTGGCACGACCACGCTGGCTTTGTCCTTGTCCAGTCGCACCACGCAGTTCATCGGCTCGGCAGTCGCATGCGCCAGCCACGGCTGGAAATAGGTCGCCTGTAGCCGCCGCGCCGCTTTTTTGCTGGCCACATCGACGTCGCCATCATTGCGCACTCGGGCGCTGGGGTCGGTGGTGCTGATGAGCAGGGCGCTGGCCTGCTGCTCAAGCGAAGCGCTGCTTTCGCTGTTGCTGGCACCCGGCTTCCAGGTGAGTTTGAGGCTGTGCAGCCCCTGCAGGGCCGCCCAGGGGTCTTCGGCCAGCACGGCAACAGCCGGCGCGATCACCGTACTGCCCCACGGCTGGCCAGGCTCCGGTTTGAGCTGCACTACTTTCACCACGCCTTTGACAGCCATGGTGTCACTGCTGTCGAGGTGTTCCAGCGTGCCATCCGGCCATGGGCAGTGCATCAGCACGGCAACCAGCGCGTCGCCTGATTGCTGGTCGCTCGCAAACTGCATCTGGCCAGTGACGATGGCGCGTGCATCCACGTCACCAGCGGGCTTGCCAATCAGCTGAAAGTGGTCGGCGCTCTTCGGCGGAGGTGCATTGTTCGGCAAGGCGATCTTGCTGGCGTCCTCGACCAGGCTGCCGAAGTCCAGACGACGGCCATCCGGTGCAATCACCGCGCCGGATTCGCAGCGCAGCCGGTTGGCCGGCGCGCCGAGCCGTTGTGCCGCGGCCTGTAGCAATAGCCAGCGGGCCAACGCGCCTACCTGACGCAGGTCGGCCCACGCGGCAGGAATCGAGCTGCCGGTACCACCGATCTGACGCCCATAGGTCCAGCGCGGCTGGCCGTTGTTGTCGGCCACGCCGAGACCGAGCGGAACCACTCGGACGCGGCTCCAGTCGGCGTCGAGCTCGTCGGCGATGATCCGCGGCAACGACGTGGCCACGCCGGTGCCGGTTTCCGGATCGCGTGCGCCGATCAACACATTGCCGTCGCTGTCGATGCGCACAAAGGCGCCCAGGTCGTAGAAAGTGTTGCCGAGCAATCCCAGTGGTACCGGCGCATCGGCCGCGTCAGCCGCGCTTATGCCGACCATCAGCACGCCGGCGCCGGCCGCCAATACCTGCAGGAAGCGTCGGCGCGAAAGTCGGATGCCGTCGTTGCGGAGCCCATCGTTGGTGGTGCGTTCGCTCATGGCTGGCCTGCCTTGCCAGCGGCGACACGCTTGATCGCGCGGCGCACGCGGGTCTGGCAGCCACACCGGCACAGGTTGGGCAGCTGGTCGATGTCATCATCGCTGGGCTGCTTCTTGCGCTTGAGCAAGTCGACCGCGGCAATCAGCCAGCCCGGCGTGCAATAGCCGCAGCCGATCGCGTCCTCGTCGATGAAGGCCTGCTGCACCGGATGCAGGGTGCCATCGTTGGCGGCCAGCCCTTCGACCGTGGTCACCTGTTTATCGGCCAACTTGGCCATCGGCACGCTGATCGCCGAGACCGTCTTGTCGTTCACCAGGACCAGGTCGGCACCATTTTCACCGTGCGCGCCGCCGTACTTGGTACCCGTCAGGCGCAGCACGTCCCGCAGGTACCACAGCAGCGGCATCTGCGGATCGCCGGTGTGACGGTAGTTTTCGCCGTTGATCTCCAGAGCAATGCCTTCGCGTACCTTCTCGGGAACGATGGTGCTGTCGGGAGTAACCGGCACGGCCTGGACTTGCACGGGCGCCATTCAAGATCTCCTTCAAAACGTATCCACGCATTGTGGCATTGCCGGCGGTGGCTTAGGAGCCCAGGCGGCTGAACAGCCGTTGCCAGACAAAGTAGACCGGCACGCCCGCAGCCATGATCAACAGGACGATGCCGGTGCTGCGTGGGCTGTCGCGCAGGGTCGCCACCAGCACCAGTGCAATCGTGACCACAAACAACAGTGGCAGCAGCGGGTAGCCAGGCACGCGAAAGCTGGCGGGTTTGGCACCGTGGCGGCGATACCAGAACAGTGTGGCGACGCCGACGGCACAAGCCAGCCAGTCGCCGAATGTGGCGTAGTCCAGCAACTGGCCGTAGTTGACTGAAAGCGCCAGCACGATGGCCCAGCCGGACAGCAACAGCAGCGCAGTATTCGGGGTGCGGTAACGCGGATGCAGCTGCGCCACCGAGCGGAAAAACAGCCCGTCTTCGCCCATCACCTGCAGGACCCGCGCGCCGGCAACCAGCGTGATATTGCAGAAACCGAGTGCTGAGATCGCCACGCCGAGCGCAATCACCTTGGCACCAAGCGGGCCGAATACCTGCTGCATGACATCCGCTGCTGGCGCGTGGCTGGCTGCCAACCCGGCATGACCGAGTACCGCCAGGTAAGCCACGTTGACCAGCGTGTATGCAGCGATCACCAGCAGCATGCCGAGCAGAAGGGCGCGCGGCAGCGTGCGCTGCGGATCGCGTACTTCCCCGGCCAGATTGTTGAGATAGGTGAAACCGGAATAGGCAAACAGCACCGGCAACGCCGCGCCAATGAAACCGACACCGCTGCGCGCAGGATCCGTGACCAGCACCGAGGTATGGCCGGAGCCGGCGAAGAACAAACCGCAGACCACCAGCGCAGCCACCGCCAGCAACTTGAGCAAGGCGAACAGATTCTGGATCTGCGCACCGAGACGCAGGCCGAACAAGTTGAGCCCGGCCACGAATACCAGCGCGCCCACCGTCAGCGGCAACGCCCAGCCTGGCGGCAGATCGAACAAGGCGCAGGCGTAGCTGGCGAAAATCGTGGCGACCGCCGCGCTGGATCCGGAGTAGATCACCAGCAGCATGGTCCAGCCAAACAGGAATCCGGCCAGTGGCCCGAACGCTTCGCGCAGGTAGACATAGCTGCCGCCGGCCTGCGGTCGTCGGGCACCGAGCTCGGCGTAACACAACGCGCCGATCAGCGTGAGCACGCCGGCGCCGACCCACATCAGCAACAGCGTCAATCCCGAATCGGTACGCTGCGCGGCAATGCCGGGGTTCAGAAAGATGCCGCCGCCAATTATTCCGCCGACCACGATCAACGCGGCGTCCCACGGGCGCAGGCTGCGGGCATAGCCGCCGGAGGTCAAGCTGTCGCTCATGAAATACCCGCCGCAGGAAACCGCAGGCGAGGATGGCGGGTGGATCGTTTCGCGGCAAGCCCCGGGACAGTCTTAGGCTCTAAGGGTTGCGCTGGCCGGCGACAAGTCGCCGGCCAGCGCTGCTGCCTGGTTCGCCTCGTCGATCAGAAGCCGCTGCGCAGGAACGTATTGAAATTCGCTACGTTGAGCGTGCCGATGCCGGCACCCGGCTCGTAACCCGGGATGCCGAAGTAGAACCAGTTGTCACCGGCCGTGATGTCGTTGAAGGGCGAGAACACTCCATAGCCGAAGAAGTTCTGCAGCAGGTAGACCTGCGGGCCCCACAGGCCGATGCGATGGCCGTTGCCCTGCCGCAGCAATGCGGTGATGCCGTTGAGCTGCGGCGCGACGAAACTGGTGCCGCCATAGCCATCAGCCACACCGGGGGAAGGGAAATCCACCGAGTCGACGAGGGTATAACCGCTCTCCGGATCGGCATTCAACGAAATATCCGGGACATTGCGCCCGGCAAAATTTGCCGGCAGCGTGAAGATCGTCTGTGGCGCGCTTCCGCCGTAGTAGATCAGCGACTGGTTCGGTTCGCTGCGCCGGATCCCGCGGGTGAGGAGTTGATAAAAAGGCTCCTGCCAGTAGATGCTGACACCGCCGCCACCGCCCGAGCTGAAGAGCTGTTGCCGCCAGCCACCGGGTATCGGGTCGTAGGCGTTGAGGTAGTTGGCGATATAGTCCCAGCCCCACACCTGTTCGTGTTTGATCGACTCTGTCGGCCCTCCGCCTGAGCCGAAGAAATAGGTGATGTTGAAGCTGAAGGGCCGTGTGGTGCCTCCGGACGATGTGATGTAGGCATCGTCGGAAGGTGAATCCACCGTCAGCGGTGTGCTGTATGTGGGGGAGTCAAAGCCTTCTCGCACCAAGTCGTAGGCACCCGAATCCCCCGAGGCGGCGAACGTCGAGATGCCCTGTGCGGCGGCTTCGAGGAAAATCTGGTGAAAGGCTTTCAGGATGCCGGTCTCATCGACACCACCATTCATTTGTGGAAACAGGTCCTCCTCGGCCTGTCCCCAGCTGGTCGAGATGCTGTCCGCGATATTGTCGGAGACGGCTGCGTAGAACGCGTCGACGAAGTTACCATTCGTGATGTTGGGCGCCTCGTAAACGCGGATGTTCGCCTGGGGCGCCAGGCCGCCGGACTGCTCCACGTCCAGCGAGGTTTCGTCATCGCCGACACCTGCAACGGGCGTGTCGCCTCCGTCAATCGGGATCACGGTGATGCGGTTGGCTTTGACTGGCAAGCCAATCATGCTCCAGTACGCATACGCATCGCTGGGTTGGAAGGCCGCGAGTGTGACGATGCCGATGGTCGAGCCCTTGCCATTGATGCCGGCCTGATACAGCGGGTTGATGTTGTAGAAGTTGGCGACGTCGCCAACCGTGTACTCCTCAGGGATGCCGGTGGCCGTGCTATTGCCCTTGGCTTGCGCGAAGGCAGCGGTCTTGTTCGGCAACTTGAAGGCACCGATTCGATCCGCGCGAGCGATGTTGGGATGCAGTTTCACATCCGTGCTGAGTCCGGCGGCGGATAACAGCGTATCAGCGATGACGGACGGGATGACCGGTTGCGTGCTGGGTCGGTGAAATTGCCGCCCGTCGGCTGACTGGTAGTCGTGAATGGACGTCTGGAAGGCCGCGCTGAACTGGCTCAGCGTACCGGTGGCCTCGATCGCCAGATGATTGGACATGACCGTGGTTGAGCTGATGCCCTGTTGTTTCAGGAACGCCTGGACGCGGGCAATCTCGCTGGCGGTGGCGCCATAGCGCTCTGCGAACTGGGCCGTGGTTAGAAATTGGTGGTAAAGCGGATCGCCAGGGGTGACGGAGCGCTGGATGTAATCCTCCAGCGCAGCCTGATTGTGCAGCTTCAGTACCAGCGTGACATTCACCGGCTGGCTCTTTGCCGTTGCGCCCAGATCAGTGAATGTCTGTGGGGCGGCCGCCAGCGAAGCGGTGGAGAGGCCTGTAAGCAACAGTGTCAGGGATGTTGCCAGGGCCGTGCGTTGCAGATTCATATGCATGTGAGTTTCTCCAATGACGAAAACTCTGGCGCGAAGCGGAAGCTTCACCCGCAGCTGGCAGCTGTCTGTCATTCGTGCGGAGCCGCTCCGTCTGCCCGGGCCAGGCCATAGTGCGTTTCATCAACTCGAGTGATTCCCAACCACTTTCGGTCGGCGCGACGCCCCCTGAAGTTCGCTGCGCGCCGACACGTAAACGCTACGCGCCGCATGTCCCAAGCGGAAGTGCCACGGCTACGCAAGAATTTCCACGGCAGCGACAGATCGATCCAATGATGGCGTCGCGTGTCCGGGTTGGAACCCGACTTCAGCAGCTTGCGTGGTGTCTGGCGGAAGGGCCGCGACACGTGCCAGCGCCCCGACGCACAGATGGAGAACGCCTTGAGCTTGTGAAGTCGAGCCCAGCGACACCCGTCACAGCGAGGTTGGACATCGCAGCGTTCGGCTCAATCTGCAAAAAAAGCTTTTCAGCATGCATCCCCTTGGCAGACGACGGCCGCCAAGGGGATGGTTCTCGCTTTTCAGTACATCATGAAGCGTGGATCAATCGATCACGGCAGATGGACAAATTTCTTCCACGCTGCAAGCAGGTTATTCGCATTGACCGTACCCAGGCCATTGGCAAAGTTCCAGCCTGGCTGTGCAGCAAATGCCGCGGTGGTGTTGTTGTATGTCGACGTGCTGGTCGAGGTCAGTCCGACCAGGGCCGGTCCATAGAAGTCGAAGAGATTCGGGATCGTTGCGTAGAAGTAACAATCCGGAGTGACCTGATCGAACGCCGCGACCTGGAGGCAATTGGTGGAGTTGCCACCGCTGGTGATGGTGTGGAACACGCAAGCGGAAGTTCCTTTGGTGCCGTTGTCGGAATTGCAGGCAGCCAGCGAGCTACGGAATTGCTTCTGTGCCAGTGCATACAGCGTTGGTGCGGCATTGCCCTGATACGCCGAGAGGCCCCCATTGGACAAGCCCTGGTCGAGCAGTGCCTGAACACCGGCGAACATCGGCGAGGACAGCGATGTGCCGGCCACCAGCTCCACTGGCGAAGTGAAGTTAGGTGTGCACGGATAGGCGCCGGTGCACAGGATGACCCACGAAACCCCGCCGTATGAACCGCCGAATAGCGAGACATCAGGCAAATCACGCGACTGGTCTTTCGCTGCACCAAGGACTTGTCGTTGCCAGGCTGGTTTCGCGTCCACTGACGATGGGCCGCCGCTGCCGCTTTCGGAAGTTACGTTGAAGCCGAACGGATCAGACTTCAATGACTTCTTGCAGAACTGAAGCGCGGTCGCGAAGCCCATGGATTTTGCGGCCAGCGTGTTTCCGCAGGCCGTGTTCCAGGTGAGTTCCGGCACGTAGGACAGTGCCGTGCCATACAGCGAATTGGGCGTGCTGCTGAAGTACTTCGAGGTGGTGCCATCGAGTATGTCAGCGGTGTCTGTTCCACCGACGCCGGTGTCATTGGGCGAGGTGGCAAACGAGTTCGCGTCAATACCGTAGCCGTTGATGATGGAACCGTTGAAGCTCGGATTGGAGCCGGAATCACCGGTGGAAACGAAGACAGAGATACCTTCCGCATCTGCCTGTGCCCACATCAGGTCGATCGCGGTCTTGCTGGCGGTATCGGTGAAGCCTTCACCGAAACCATAGCTTGCGCTGATGACGTTCGGCCGCGCAGTGCCATTGATCAGGTTGTCTGCTGCCATGAAGACACCGCCAAAGAAGTTGCTGGTGTCGGAATCAGAGCAGGTCGCGACCCAGATGTGGGCGCCCGGCGCCATCGCCGTGGACCACTCCGCATCCAGCACGGTCTCGATACTTTCTCCACCGGGGCTGGCGCCGCCCGGATCAGTACAATTGCTCGTGCTCGGCGTCAATTGAGGCTGGAACTGGTTGAACGTGCCGCCGTATCCGCCCAGGCTGAACTGGCTGACGAAGTTGGGCCAGTCTGAAACATCCATGTCCTGGTCTTCGACTACCGCAATGGTGATTCCCGTTCCGGTCAGGCCGCTGCTGTACAACGCCGTAGTGTTGTAGATCACGTTCATGTCGTTCGGCACGAAGCCGCGCAGGCTGCTGTTGAACTGCAGCGCCGGTTTGGTTCCGACAGCAGCGCTGGACGCAGGCGTTTGTTTGGCCTTGAAGTTATGTTTCGCGGCGTCGTACTGCGCCACCTGCGGAGGCACGTGCATGGGTTGCGGCCGGAAATCGTTGAGGCCCGCGATACCCACCACGACGCTGCGCAGCGCCGACGGCACGCTGATGTCGCTGGCATTGGCGATGTGGCTGACTTTATTGATGGTGTAGCGGTTTTCCTGCGTGTGGAACGCCTGGCGAACCTGGCCTGCGGTACCACTGAAGTCGATCTGCATCTTGTTCGGGTACACGCCATTGACGGTGAAGCCCTGCGACGTCAGCCACGATTTCACAGCGGCAATGTCGGCATCGGCGATACCAAAGCTTTCGCCAAATTGAGCGGGTGTCACCCACTGCTGAAACTTGGACGAGGCAGGATCGTGTTGCGCGGTAATCAATGACTCCAGTGCCGATGTACGCAGCGCGCTGCGCTGGAGAATGAGCTGCATGTGATTCATGCGCATCGAGTCGGGCACGCTGGCCGTCGGCTTCGCCGAGCTGATGAACTTGAGATGGCTGTTCCCAACGATCGACACAGCGCTGTTGTTGACGGCTTGTGTCACGCGCGGCATCTCCGCGGTGTTGAGGTCGGCGGTGGCCGACGCTGCTTGAGCCAGGACGGTTGCGGGCAGCGTTGCGAGCGCTGCGGCAATCGACACGTAGATCAACGGATGCTTGTTTGTCATGACCTTGCTCCCAATACTTGAAACGTAAAGCGAGGCCCCCTGTTTACTTTGTTGGTTGGTTGTCACCGTTGCTGGTCGTAGTTACCTCCCTTGAATGTCGTAGTCGCTGGTAAGGATTCGAGAAGATTGATCACGGCTATTGCCCCCCGCGCGCTCTGTGTCTTGTCCCCGGGCACCACGAACCATCAGACCCCACGCCATGCCGGCTGGATGGTTCCAGCGAAGCCAGAGCTCCGACTGTGATGACCTTGATTGACTCCCGCTGCTGCCTGGCTGAGCGCTCGGGCAGTGAGACATCGTGCTCCCGATTTACCCGTGTCGTCCAGTACCTGCGTCGTTACGAAAGAAAAGCGGGCGATCCGCCCCTCCCGAAGTCATCCGACAGGCGACTCTCCTACTCCAAAAGGTGGCCGGTTCGAGTTTTCGACTGACTCAGTCGGCGCAGTTGGCAGGCAGGTGCCAGGCAGGCGCCTGCCACTCTGCACTTAGCGTGCCAAGAACAGTGTGTCGCCCATGCATCCCCTTGGCAGGCGGCTCCCGCCAAGGGGATGGTTCCGGCTATTCAATCCATCATGCTGCGTGGATCAATCCTTCAGTGGACGTGGACAAACTTCTTCCATGCTGCAAGCAGGTTGTTGGCATTGACCGAACCCAGGCCGTTGGCAAAGCTCCAGCCTGGCTGTGCAGCAAACGCCGCGGTGTTGTCGTTGTACTTCGACGTACTGGTCGAAGTCAGTCCCACCAGGGTGGCGCCAAAGAACTCCTCGTAGTTCGCGATCGTTCCGTAGAAGTAACAATCCGGAGTGACATCACCGAATGCCTGGATCTGTATGCATTGAGTGGAGTTGCCACCGCTGGTGATGTTGTGGAAGACGCACTTGGCAGTTCCCTTGGTGCCGTTGTCGGCGTTGCAGGTCGACAGCGTGGAGGGCGCGCCACCGCCTGCTCCACCGAATTCCTGGGCTGCAAGCGCATACAGCGTCGGTGCGGCGTTGCCCTGGTTCGGCGACAGGCCAGAACCTGACAAGCCCTGGTCGATCAGCGCCTGGATGCCGGCGAACATTGGCGAGGACAGCGATGTGCCGGCCTCCAGTACCACCGGAGTAGTGAAACCAGGTGCACATGGATAAGCGCCGGTGCACAGGATCACCCATGAATACCCGCCATAGGAGCCGCCGAACAGCGAGACATCCGGCAAGTCACGCGACTGGTCTTTCGCTGCACCATGAACCTGTCGTTGCCAGGCGGGTTTCGCATCGACCGCGGACGGACCGCCGCTGCCGCTTTCAGAGGTTACGTAAAAGCCGAACGGGTCGTAGATGAGCGCGTTCTTGCAGAATTTGAGTGCTGTTTGGTTGACCAGTTGCTTGGCCGCCAGCGTGTTTCCGCAGGACGTGTTCCAGGTGAGTTCCGGCACGTAGGACAGTGCCGTGCCATACACCGAGTTGGGAGTGTTGCTGAAGTACTTCTTGGTGGTCCCGTCAAGAATGTCGGCAGTGTCGGATCCGCCGACGGCTGTGTCATGGGGCGACGTGGCAAACGAGTTGGCGTCAATGCCGTAGTTCTCGATGACGGAGCCATTGAAGCTCGGGTTGGAGCCGGAATCGCCGGTTGAAATGAAAACCGAGATGCCTTCCGCATCCGCCTGTGCCCACATCAGGTCGATCGCGGTCTTGCTGGCGGTGTCGGTAAAGCCCTCGCCGAAGCCATAGCTTGCGCTGATGACGTTCGGCCTCGAGTTGCCGTTGATCAGGTTGTCTGCCGCCATGAAGACGCCACCGAAGAAGTTCGTGGTGTCGGAATCACTGCAGGTGGCGACCCAGATATTGGCGCCTGGTGCCATGGCCGTGGACCACTCTGCATCCAGCACCGTCTCGATACTTTCCCCGAACGGATCGTTACCACCCGGATCCGAGCAGTTGCCCGTGCTCGGCGTCAACTGAGGCTGAAATTGGGTGAACGTGCCACCGTAACCGCCCAGGTTGAACTGACTAACGAAGTTGGGCCAGTCATCGGTATCCATGTCCTGGTCTTCAACCACCGCAATGTTGATGCCCGTACCGGTCAGGCCGCTGGTGTACAGCGCGGTAGTGTTGTAGATCACATTCATGTCGTACGGCACGAAGCCGCGCGCACCGTTGGTAAAGGCCAGCGCCATCGGGTTGGCGGCGGAGTTGGAACTGGCATTGGCATTGGACGTGGAACTGGTCTTGGACGCTGCCGCCGTTTGCTTCAGCTTGAAGTTGTGCTTGGACGCGTCGAACTGTCCCACCTGCGGGGGCACGTGCAACGGCTGTGGCCGGAAATCGTTGAGGCCCGCCACGCCTACCACGACGCTGCGCAACGCCGAGGGGACGCTGATGTCGCTCGCATTGGCGATGTGGTTGGCTTTGTTGAAGGTGTAATGATTTTCCTGCGTGTGGAAGGCCTGGCGAACCTGGCCTGCCGTACCGCTGAAGTCGATCTGAGTCTTGTTCGGGTACACACCATGGACGGTAAAGCCCTGCGAAATCAGCCACGACTTCGCGGCGGCGATATCGGCATCGGCAACTCCAAAGGTTGCGCCAAATTCAGCAGGTGTGAGCCATTGGTGGAACTTGGGCGAGGCAGGGTCGTGCTGCGCAGCGATCAGCGATTCCAGTGCGGATGTACGCAATGCGCTGCGCTGGAGGATGAGCTGCATGTGATTCATCGGCATCGAGTCGGCAACGCTGCCCGTGGGCTTCGCCGAACTGACGAACTTCAGGTGGCTGCTGGCAATGGTCGACACGACTTTGTTGTCGACGGTTTGCGTGACGCGTGGCGTTTCCGCAGTGTTGAGATCTGCCGTGGCAGATTGTTGCGACGTTGCCGCTTGAGCCAGTAACGCTGCGGGCAGCGTTGCGAGTGCTGCGGCAATCGATACATAGATCAACGGATGCTTGTTTGTCATGACCTGGCTCCCAATGATTCGAGATGAAAAAGCGAGGCCCCCTGTTACGTCTTTCGACGGTTGTCGCGGTTACGTGTCGTGGTCACCTCCATGGACTGCCGTGATAGCCGGTAGGGATTCGATAAAGACGGATCAACAGCTTCGGACCGCCGCAAACTCCACGACGTGCCCGCTGGTTCCATGCCGTCGACACCAACGTGCCGCCAGCTGGCTGCTTGGTTCCAGCGTGTGATGAAGCTATTGAACCCCACTACTGCCTGGCTGAGCTGCGAGGCAGAGAGGGATCGTGCTCCCGATCTGTGTATGTCGTCCAGTACCTGAGGCAGGTCGACATAGAGGGAATGGCACGTTCGACCCGACGGCCGACGGGCGCCCCACCCAGGCGAAAAGCTGATCAGATCGCATTTGTTTGACTTGCTTGGGGTCGGGTACCAGATTGCGGTATGCGATCCGTGTGCTTCCCATGAGCCTTATCTTCATCTTCGCGTCAGGCCATGTGACGGTCAGCCCGCCCGGATGATTCCGGGCCGAACGCGTCGTAAGGGGCAAGTTCTTGCGACTATTATCTGGTGCGCATGTTTTTGCGTAGATGTGGTTGGGGGTTACGATTTCACGAAATGCTTCAGCCTGGCCGACTTGCGAAAACTGCCGCCATCGAATTCAGGGTTGTCGATGTGTATGGCTCCGGCAGGTGGGCCCGTCCCGGTTTTTGCCGAATATGGCTATCGGATGATCATTCCCTTGAATGATCATTTCTGCCTCAAAGCAACGACCACCCTGCGCGGCCGTTTTTTGAGGCCAGGCCCAGTTGCGGCACAATAGAGGGCTTGCGCATTGTGAATAGCTGTTCCAGCACCTCCCCATCCCCGAAGCCTATCCATGACCACCATCAAGCAAGACGACCTGATCCAGTCCGTCGCCGACGCGCTGCAGTACATCAGCTACTACCACCCGGTCGACTACATCACGAATCTCGCTGCTGCCTATGAGCGCGAGGAATCGCCCGCTGCGAAGGACGCTATCGCGCAGATCCTGATCAATTCGCGGATGGCCGCCGAAGGTCATCGCCCGCTGTGCCAGGACACCGGCATCGTTACCGTGTTTCTCAAGGTGGGTATGAACGTGCGCTGGGACGCCACGCTGTCGCTGGAGGACATGGTCAACGAAGGCGTGCGTCGTGCTTACAACGATCCGGACAACAAGTTGCGCGCCAGTGTGTTGGCCGATCCGGCCGGCAAACGCACTAATACGAAAGACAACACGCCAGCGGTGATCAACGTCTCGATCGTGCCGGGCGACGCCGTGGATGTGATCGTTGCGGCGAAGGGCGGCGGCTCGGAAGCGAAATCGAAATTCGTGATGCTCAACCCGTCGGACTCCATCGTCGACTGGGTGCTCAAGACCGTGCCGACGATGGGCGCCGGCTGGTGTCCGCCGGGCATGCTCGGCATCGGCATCGGCGGCACTGCCGAGAAGGCGATGCTGCTGGCGAAAGAGGCGCTGATGGAACCGATCGACATCCAGGATCTGATCGCCCGCGGCCCGAGCAATCGCGCGGAGGAATTGCGCATCGAGCTGTACGAGAAGGTCAACGCGCTGGGCATCGGCGCGCAAGGACTGGGAGGCCTCACCACCGTGCTTGACATCAAGGTGAAGGATTACCCGACTCACGCAGCGAACTTGCCGGTGGCGTTGATCCCGAATTGCGCGGCCACGCGCCACGCGCACTTCACGCTGGACGGCTCCGGCCCGGTGATGCTCGATCCTCCATCGCTGAAGGACTGGCCGCAGCTTACCTACGACAGCTCCAAAGGCCGTCGCGTGAATCTTGATGCCCTGACGCGCGAAGACGTCGCCAGCTGGAAGCCAGGTGAGGTACTTCTGCTCAATGGCAAACTGCTCACCGGTCGCGATGCGGCACACAAGCGCATGGTCGAGATGCTCAACAAGGGCGAGCCGCTGCCGGTCGACTTCAACGGTCGCTTTATCTATTACGTCGGTCCAGTCGATCCTGTGCGCGATGAAGTAGTCGGACCGGCTGGCCCCACCACGGCGACCCGCATGGACAAGTTCACCGAGCAGGTGCTGGCGCAGACCGGTTTGCTCGGCATGGTCGGCAAGGCGGAACGCGGGCCTGCGGCGATTGAAGCGATAAAGAAACATCAGTCGGTGTACCTGATGGCCGTCGGTGGCGCCGCGTATTTGGTCTCCAAGGCGATCAAGGCCTCGCGCGTGGTCGGCTTTGCTGATCTGGGCATGGAAGCGATCTACGAGTTCACCGTGCAGGACATGCCGGTGACCGTGGCGGTCGATTCACTCGGTACGTCGGTGCACCAGACGGGCCCGAAAGAATGGCAGGCACGGATAGGCAAGATCCCCGTAGTTATCCAATAACTCTGTGCGCACAGAGCACACGTTCGTCTCCTCTCCCCTTTGGGGAGAGGACTGAGGTGAGGGGCGGGTGCTCGCGGGTGTGCTGATCGAAGCAACGCACTGCACGCGAGTTCCCGCAAGAGTGTCCCCCTCACTCCAGCCCTCTCCCCGCCGGGGAGAGGGGGCAAAGGCGGCGTCCTCCTCTCGTGGCCCTGCACGCTTGCTCGCACGGATCCGGTGCTTGCCACGATCCAGCCATCAAACAGACGTCCAAACGCCATTCATTCGCGCGCCATTGCAATCAGACTGCTGCGGCGCAACACTGGCGAAATATTTTCCCAACTGCTGATAAGACGCTTGTGACCTCGAACGCCCCGCCGTTAGCCGCAGACGCCCCCTGGATCGTGATGAAGTTCGGCGGCACCAGTGTCGCCACGCTTCCCCGCTGGCAGAATATCCGTGAGCTGGTTGCCAGTCGCCGCGCCGAAGGTGCGCGCGTGCTGGTAGTCGTTTCCGCGCTCACCGGCGTCACCGATGCGCTCAAACAATTGTGTACGCAGGGCGACCGGGGCAAACGCAACGAAGCGGCTCAGGCGATCGCGCAGCGGCACTATGAGTTGCTCGAGCACATGCAGCTGGCGCTGCCGGATACGCTGGGTGCGCGGCTGCACGATCTGGCCGCGCTGGCTGACGAAGGCGCGGCTGCCCTGGGCGAACTGGCTTGGCAGGCGCAGGTGCAGGCGCACGGCGAGCTGATGTCCAGCGCGCTCGGTGCGGCTTTTCTCAGTCATAGCGGCCTGCCCACGCAATGGCTTGATGCGCGGGACTGTCTCGCGGCGATCGCCTTGCCGAACCAGAACGAGCGCACGCGGCTACTGTCTTCAATGGTGGATTCGCGACCGGACCCGGTGCTCGCCGCGCGGCTGGCAGCGCAGGGTGAGGTATTCATCACGCAGGGCTTTATCGCTCGCGAATCGCAAGGTCGCACGGTGCTGCTTGGGCGCGGTGGCTCGGACACTTCGGCCTCGTATTTCGGCGCGCTGCTGAAGGCACAGCGGGTGGAGATCTGGACCGACGTGGCCGGCATGTTCACTGCCAATCCACGCCAGGTGCCGGGCGCACGCCTGCTGCAACGGCTGGACTATGAGGAGGCGCAGGAAATCGCCTCCACCGGCGCCAAGGTTCTGCATCCGCGTTGCCTGTCGCCGCTGCGCGAGCCGCGCGTGCCGTTGCTGATCAAGGACACCAACCGGCCGGAACTCGAGGGCACGGTGATCGGTCCGGAGGTGCGCGAGCACGCACCCAGCGTCAAGGCGATCAGTGCGCGCAAGGGCATCACCCTGGTATCGATGGAATCGGTGGGCATGTGGCAGCAGGTCGGCTTCCTCGCCGATGTGTTTGCACAATTCAAGCAGCACGGTCTGTCGGTGGATCTGATCGGCTCGGCCGAGACCAATGTCACGGTGTCGCTCGACCCCACCGAAAACCTGCTCGACTCCGATGCGATCGCCGCACTGGCCACCGACCTGGCCAAGGTGTGCCGCGTCAAAGTCATTGCACCGTGTGCGGCGATCACCCTGGTGGGTCGCGGCATGCGTTCGCTGCTGCATACGTTGTCCGGTGTGCTGGCCGAGTTTGGCCAGCTGCGCGTACATCTGATTTCGCAGTCGTCGAACAACCTCAACCTCACCTTTGTCGTCGACGAGAGCGTGGTAGACGACCTGCTGCCGCATCTGCACGATCTGCTGATTGCCGCCGGCGCACTTCGTACCGACGACAGTGCGTTGTTCGGCCCCAGTTGGCAGACACTGTATGGCAGCGGCGAAGCGCCCGACATTGCCGCCGCGTGGTGGCGCGAATCGCAGCGGCAACGCTTGCTTGAACTGGCCGCCGAAGCCACGCCGCGCTACGTTTATCACCTGCCGACGGTGCGCCATCAGGCGCGCGAGTTGAAGGCGCTGGCGGCGGTCGATCGCCTGCACTACGCAGTGAAGGCGAACACTCATCCGGCAATCCTGCGCGCACTCGCGGCCGAAGGCTTCGCGTTCGAGTGCGTTTCGCCCGGTGAGTTGAAAGCGGTCAGCGCGATCGTGCCGGAGTCCACGCCGCTGCTGTTCACACCGAACTTCGCCGCGCGTGCCGACTACGTTTTCGCCTTGGATACCCGCGCCACCATTACGCTGGATGCGCTGTATCCGCTCGAGCATTGGGGCGAATTGTTCCGCGGCAGGGAGATCGTGCTGCGGGTTGATCTGGGCCGCGGCCTGGGCCATCACGAAAAAGTTCGCACCGGCGGCAGCGGTAGCAAGTTCGGTTTGCCGCTGGACCAGCTTGCTGTGTTCCTGCAGCTGGCCGAAAGGCACGACGTGACGGTGCGCGGCCTGCACGCACACCTGGGGTCAGGCGTGCTTGATGTGGCTCACTGGGGCGAGGTGTACGCGCAACTGGCGAGTCTTGCCGAGCGCATCGGCAGCGTGGCCTTCCTCAATATCGGTGGTGGCCTCGGCGTCCCGGCCCATCCAGGCGAAGCGCGGCTGGACATCGAAGCGCTCGATCGCTTGCTGAGCGAGGTCAAATCCGCTTATCCGCAGTACCAGCTGTGGATGGAGCCGGGCCGCTATCTGGTCGCCGACGCCGGTGTATTGCTGGCACGAGTAACCCAGCAGAAAGGCAAGGCGCAGCTGCGCTATCTGGGCATCGACACCGGCATGAACAGCCTGATCCGCCCGGCGCTGTACGATGCCTGGCATGAAATCGTCAACCTGACCCGACTGGATGAACCGGCTACGGCGCTGTTCCAGATCGTCGGTCCGATCTGCGAGAGTGGCGACGTGCTCGGCACCGACCGCCGCCTGCCCGAAGCAACCGAAGGTGATGTGATGCTGATCGCGCAGGCCGGCGCCTACGGCAAGGTCATGTCCTCTCATTACAACCTGCGCGACGAAGCCGACGAGGTCGTCATCGACTAGCTCTTCTTCCTCTCCCCATCGGGGAGAGGATTGAGGTGAGGGGCCACTCTTGCGGTAACCCATAATCAAGGACGTTCACGGATGAAACGTCTCAACGTAGATCGGGCGCGTGGACTGCGCCAAACCATGACGGATGCGGAGCAAGCGCTGTGGCGCCATTTGCGCAATCGTCAATTGTCAGGGTTTAAATTCCGCCGCCAGCATGAGATCGATCGATACATCGTTGATTTCGTCTGCACGGAGGCGCTGCTGATCGTGGAGCTGGATGGTGGTCAGCATGCGGAGCAGGTCGAGTACGACGAGCGACCCACGCATCAGTGGCAAGCCATGGGCTACCGTGTCCTGCGTTTCTGGGACAATGACGTACTGGTAAATAGCGAAAGTGTGCTTGAGGTGGTGATGGAGGCCTTGGCAAGCACCCCTCACCCCAGCCCTCTCCCCGCGGGGGAGAGGGGGTAAATGCGCGGTGACTGATGAGAGTGAATGAAGTGATCCAACCACGCCTGACCCAAGTATTCCGATTTTTGCGCACAAGCTACGCCGACGGTGTGGCCGAGCTGGTGTATGCGTTTGATGGCGGTGAGGAACTGATCGAGCGAATTCGCTTCCCACATGCGCCGGCTGTTCCGGCCACGCGCGTAGCGGCGTTCGATGCAGCTTTGCGCCTGCTGCACCTGATCGCCGGCGTCAGCTACTACAAGGCTGGCGTGCCACCGAAGATCGACGTGGCCGATGGGCCGCTGGACGACAGCACTGCCGATCTGCTCGATGCGCTGTACCTGCATGGACTGGCCGAGTTCGCCTATCGCAACGGGCTGGACCTGCGAGGACATATCGCGTTCCCCCGTGGTGCTGCAACACAGCCGGTGGCACCGGTACTTGGTTTGCCCCAACGTACGCTGGTGCCGATCGGCGGTGGCAAGGATTCGCTGGTCGCGGTCGAGGCAATCAAGTCGATTGGCGGTGAGGCGACGGCAGTATGGGTCGGCAACTCGCCGCTGATCGCTGCGTGTGCCGGACGCACTGGGTTGCCCACGCTGAATATCCAGCGCGAACTGGCGCCCGGCCTGTTCGAATTGAACCGGCTGGGTGCGTGGAACGGCCATATCCCGGTAACCGCCGTCAATTCGGCAATCCTCGCCGTGGCGGCAATCCTGTATGGCTACGATTCCATCGCGTTCGCCAACGAGCGTTCTGCGTCGGCTGCCACGCTGGAGTACGAAGGCCAGCAAGTGAACCATCAGTGGAGCAAGGGCTACGCGTTCGAAGCGATGCTCGGTGACTGGTTGCACGGTCACGTGGCAGCCGATCTCGATTATTGCTCGCTGTTGCGCCCGTACTCGGAGCTGGCGATCACCCGCGCTTTCGCGAAGCTCACTCCGTACTTCGATACCTTCTCCAGCTGCAACCGCAACTTCAAGTTGCTTGGTCCGAAACCGGCCGATCGCTGGTGCGGGCAGTGTCCAAAATGCCATTTCGTGTTTCTCGCGCTGGCGCCGTTCTTGCCCAAGCCCCGGTTGCTGGCAATTTTCGGTCGCAACTTGCTGGACGACGAGACGCAGGCGGGCGGTTTCGATGCGTTGCTGGAATACCAGGACCACAAGCCGTTCGAATGCGTGGGCGAGGGCGCCGAAGCACGCGCTGCCATGTACACGCTGAGCCAGCGGTCGGAGTGGCAGGAAGATGCGCTGGTCTCGCGTTTCCGCAGCGAGATCCTGCCGCAGCTCGATGCTGCGCAACTGGCACTCGAACCGTGGCTGACACCATCCAGCGAGCATCGCATTCCGACACGCTTGCAGCCCGCATTGGCAGCGATCGGCTGATGCATGCCTCGGCCTCATCGCCGCATATTGCCACGCTGGCTGGCCAGCGTGTTGCGATCTGGGGATTCGGCCGCGAAGGCCGGGCCGCCATCACGGCGTTGCGCCAGCGATTGCCGCAACAGTCGTTGACGCTGTTCTGCAGCGCCGCCGAGACGGCAGCCGCGCATGCGTTCGATGCCACGCTCGACGTGCGTGGTGAAGAGCCCGATGTAGCCGCACTGACTGCATTCGATGTCGTCATCAAGTCGCCTGGCATCTCGGCGTACAAGCCGGCGCTGATGGCGGCGGCGAAGCAGGGCACGCGCTTCACTTCGGGTACCGCGCTGTGGTTCGGTGAGCACGGGCTCGGCAGCGGCACGCAGGCCCAGGTAATCGCCGTCACCGGCACCAAGGGCAAGAGCACCACCAGCGCGTTGATCGCTCATTTGGCGCGCGCGTTGGGTGTGCGTACCGCGCTTGCCGGCAATATCGGCCTGCCGCTGTTGGAACTGCTGGATCAGTCGGCCGAACTTTGGGTGATCGAGCTGTCCAGCTTTCAGACCAGCGAGGCTGGCTCGCTGGAACTCGGCGTGATCACCAGCCTGTATGAGGAGCACCTGGACTGGCACGGCTCGCGCGAGCGCTATGTCAGCGACAAATTGAAACTGGCCCAGGTCGCACAACAGCTGCTGGTCAATGCACTACAGCCGGCCTTGCTTGAGCACACCGAGGATCATCCGCACCGCCTGCCATTTGGCCAGCCGGCAGGCTGGCATGTGGCCGACGGGTTCATCAAGCGCGGTACGCGCGAGGTGTTTCCGATCGAGCAACTCGCTGCGCCGGGTCTGCACAACGCACTCAACGCCTGCGCCGCACTGGCTGCACTGGCCGCTGTAGGGATGGACGCGCTGGCGGCTGCGCCTGCGCTGGCAAGTTTCCGCCCGCTGCCGCATCGGTTGCAGTCTCTTGGTGAACATGACGGACGCCAGTGGATCAACGATTCGATCAGCACCATGCCGCAGGCCACGCTGGCTGCGCTGGAAAGTCTGCCGGGGCGCCAGGTGACGGTGCTGGTCGGCGGTCACGATCGCGGGCTGGACTGGTCCGATTTCGTCGAGGCCGTGGCGGAACATCCACCGTGGGCGATCGTCTGCAGCGGTGCCAACGGTCCACGCATCGCCGCTGCGTTGCAGGAGGTGGAAGTGGCTAGCGAGATCGCCCTGGTCGACGGGCTCGATGCCGCCGTCGCACTCGCCCGCAGACTTACCCCGCAGGGCGGCTGCGTACTGCTGTCACCGGGCGCGCCCAGCTTCGACCAGTTCCGCGACTACGCCGAGCGCGGCCGGCACTTTGCCGAGCTGGCTGGCTTTGACGGGCAGGCGATCACCGGGATCGAGGGGTTGGGAATCGCCTGAGCCAATCGCCAGCCTCGGCATTACCCAGGCTCGTGGAGACGTTGAGGTAAGTGCTTTCGAATCGTCGCCATGCTGTGGCGTCGTTCGAATGTCCCAAGCCCAACGTCTCAAACCTGCATCAGGCGATACGTGCCAAAGAAAGGGCCGCACCCGGGAGGGTGCGGCCCTTTCTCTACATAGGATCAGTTCGCCGATGGCGTTCTGGGCCTGCATGAAGCCGCAGAGCCCGCGGTGAAGATCATTGCCTCAGTGCCCGTTGTCCTTGTCGTTTTTCTTCTCCGGTCTTGCCGGTGCGCGTGCCGGCTCCGGGCGCTGTTGTGCTGCAGGCTGCGGGCGTTGCTCAGCTTGCGGACGAGGTTGCGCGGGCTGGGGTCGCTGCTGCGCAGGCTGCGGCCGTTGCTGCTCAGGCTGTGGACGTTGCTGCACAGGCTGGGGTCGCTGCTGCTCGGGCTGTGGCCGCTGCTGCACAGGCTGCGGCCGCTGCTGAGCCGGTTGTGGACGCTCTTGTGTCGCTTGTGGGCGTTGCGCAGGTTGCGGACGCGTGGCCGCCGGCCGTGGCGTCTCCTGCGTCTGGGCAGCGGGCCTTGACGCTGGTGGCGTCCGCTCCGGTTGTGGCCTGTTGAAGTTGTTGGGTGCGGACGGTCGCGTCATACCTTGTTGTGCGGCCCGGTTCGTGGGCTGCGGAGTCACTGGCGACTGAGCTGTTGGGCGGCGGCCAGTGGATGGATTCGCCTGCCCCGGCGTCCGTACCTGGTCGCGGGTAGTCCCCGCTGCTGAACCGCTGCGCGGCAGCTCTGCACCTCGGGTCGGCACGGTCGGCTGCGCCGCTCCTTGCGTCGGAGCTGGACGCCCTGGCCTGGCACCGGCCTGCCCATTGCGCACTGGCTCAGCGCCGCGTACCGGTGTGCCGAAAGTCGGCACGCTCATCGGCCGCGACGCAGGCGCCTCACCCGGCCGGCTCCGCATGGCCTGGGGTGTATTGACCACAGCACGGTTGGCGGCGGCGTTGCCGGGATTGTTGAAGTTGCGGTTGCCAGGGTTACCTGGATTGCCGGGGTTGTTGAAGTTGTTGCGGTTCGCGACAGCCGGGTTGCGCACGATGTTGTTGTTGACCGTGCGGTTGTTGTAGTTGTTGGTGGTGTAACGATTGACCACGGTGGTTGAACGCGACACGTAGGTCGAGTTGTTGTACACCACGGCCGGTCGCTGCCATCCGCCGCCGTTACCGTGTCCAGGGCCCCAGTGCATGCCCCAGTTGTTCCAGCCATAGGCCGGGCCGTTGTTGTAGTGGTCATGGTGATTGAACAGGCTGCCCACCAGAATGGCTGCTCCGAAAGTGACGGCGCCCACCGCAATCAGGTCGCCGGTGGAATAGCCGGCCGGCTGCACATAGGCGTAACCGGGATAGACCGGAACCTCCTCGCCGTAGACGGTTTGCGGGTTGTAGCTGGGCACGTAAACGGTATCCGGATCTGCGGGCATGATCTGGATCGCCTGATCCGGTTCCTGCACGACACTGGGGCCGTTGTAGACGGGAGGCTCACCATTGTCACCATTGTCGGTGTAGGCCGTGGTGTCCACGGCGGTCACCGGCTGGGTCACGACACGTTGCTGCGCCGAGTCGCGCAGATTGCCGTGCTTGGCCGCGCGCTGGCGCATCACCTGGATGGCATTCATCACATCGGTGGGGTCGTTGACGTACGCCTCGCCGAGCGAGGTCGTCCATTGGATATTTTGTGCCATCTGACTCAGTACCGAGGGAAACGCGGTGAGTCCCTTCACGCTGGGATCCCATGGCTGCGGCGCAATCGCGGTCTGCAACGGCACGCCTTTCAGATTGGGACTCTGCGCGAGAAGGCTGTCTGCGGCGGTGATCTGGTCGGGATAGGTCGCGCCGGCCAGCACCTGCGCCACCAGGTTGTCCGGGAACAGGGCGATCGGTGCTACCAGTTGATAGAGCTGATCTGCTGTGGGCGGCGTGTAGGGTGCAGCTGCCTGCGCAGCGGAGCCGGCGGGTGCGGGCGCGCTGGATGCCGGCATGGGGGCCGTTGCCGAAGTGGCTGGTGTTCCGGATGCCGGTGGCTGGCTATTGTTGCAGCCGACCAAAGCTACCGCACTGGCGCAGAACAGCGCGCCGGTCGCCTTTCGTATCCATGACTTGCTGTACATCGGAACAATCTCCCTGCTGTTGAGCATTCGAGCCATGGCCTGCGATGATTTTGGGATCACACTGCAGTTCGACTCGAGTGACGATGAGATAACCGATCCAATCCCTCCGATCGAATTCAGTTTTCACGCAGTATGGCGACGCAAGTTGAATGGCGGCTGTCGATGCCGACGAGTATTCACATGCCTGTGACGTCAGTACCGGCTTGAGCTCCGCGTCGTGATTCAACGGGACAGGAGAGCTTATTTCTCGTATCGGTAATTCAGGCTGGCGCGGCTGAAGTCGGTGGCATTCTCTGCCTCAAAGTTCCAGCGCTTGGTAAATCGATAGCGCAGGGTGACTACCTGACCGGACTGGAACAAGCCGACGCCATAGCTCAGGTAAAGCCGTGGCGAGAGATATTTACCGACTGTGAATGCGGAGTTGCCGCCCAGCGCATCGCTGCTGGCAACGCCTACATCGTCCATGCCGATTTTCGTGCCGATACTTTTCGCCAGCCGGTTGCCAGCTGCCGAGCCCAATGCCTGCGCGGCGGCACCGACCATATTGCCCTCGCCACCTTTTGCCTGTGAAAGTGGCTTGCCGGTGACCAGGTAAGCCAATGCGTCGGATTGTTCCATCGGGGGATTGGAGAAGACATTCAGCACAGGGCGCTCGGCGGTACCCGTAATCTGCAGGCCGACACGCTGGCCATCGTCGACGGTGGCGTTGGGATTGAGTTTACGTTCGGCGCGAATGCTCAGGCCCGGGTTTTCGATAGGGGTGCTGGCGAACAGGAGTTGACCCTGTTCGATGTTCAAATCGTTGCCATAGGCTTTGTAAGTGCCGGCCACGCTGACCTGCCCCTGACCGGTCGTGTAACGGCCCGGTCTTTCGTCGACCGTGAGTACGCCCGTGAGATAGCCATCCAAACCCTTGCCGACGAGATGGGTATGTGAGCCGAGATCGACCTTCACCGATGCGGTTATCGGGAGAATGGATCTACCCGCGACCGGCTGCGGACGATCGACTACCACCACATCGGGCGAGGCTTTTCCAACGTCGCCGCCTGTCATCTTGTCCACATTGACGTCGGCGCTGTCGAGTAGCACGGAGCCCGTGGCATTGATGGCTTGTGCGTCACGGCGAATGAGAATGTCCGGTGACGCCACGACCTTGGCCGCGGGGATATCCACCACAGTGAAGTTCTGACCCTTGAGGGTGAGGGTGCTTTGTGCGCCCTTGTTCAAATCGGCTATGCCGTTGATGGCGAGTGAACCTTTTCCGGATTGCACGTTGCCAGTGATTCGCAGTTGCTGGGCGCCGCTCGCGCCGATGATGAGACGACCTTGCGCAAGCTTGAGTCCGAGGTCCGGCACTTCAGCGGCAAAGTTCTCCACTCCGGCCTGTCCGGTCACTGCCGGTTGAACGAGCGTGCCGCCCAGGCGGAAGTTTCCATCGAGCTGACCTTTTACTTTCGCCACGCGGGGTGTCAGCAACTCGACAAAGGCGAGGCTATCAAGATGCAGGTTGATCTGGCCATCCAATAACTGTTGCGCACCGTTGATGCCGAGTTGCCCATCGAGACGACCGCTGCCGTTTAGATTGGCGTGGACGGCCATTCGTTGGCTCAGGGGACTCAGGTCTGCTGTCAGGGCGAGGTTGCCATAGGTCAGCATCGGCTGGTCCGGCTGATCCAGGTAGGTGACGCTGCCGCTCGATGAGGTGATCGAGGCGTTGCCGTTGAGGCTGCCCGTTGCACTGCGCTGCAATTTGCCGTTGCCCTCCAGGATGCCGTCGGCACGCAAGGGCAGGTCCGATGTTGCGACGGCGCTCATGACCAGCGCCAGCGGAACCGCATGCAGACGATAGTTTGCGTTGAGGCTGCCGGCTTTGTCGCGCAACCCGCTCACGCAAAGCAGGGGTTCGCCGGCGGTGAGGCAAAGTTCGCTGAGGTTCGCGACGCCGTTGTTCCAGCTAAGCCGCGAGGGTTGCTGCAGGTGCCAGCGCGGTAAGCCTTGCACGTCCAGCGTGAGAGTCGAGAGCGTGCCGTTCCAGGCAGAGCCCTTGAGAGATCCGTTGAGCGCGAGATCCGCTGACAACGGTTGTCCTTGCAGCGTCAATGACAAATGATGTTGTGCCGCATTGCCAGACCCGTTCAGGTGCACGTCCCGAAAAACAAGGCCATCCACGTCGACGCCGGTTGCGACGAGATCGAGTTTTCCACCGGGTGCACTGATATCCGGGATGCTGGCCTGCAGATGCAACTCGCCGATCTTCTGCGATTGCCAGACGATCGATTGACCTTGCAGGGTTCCATCCACGGCAAGTCTCGGCAGCTTGCCGCGAATATTGAATTTGCCACTCAGAGCCCCTTGGGTCTCGGGCAGGAAATCATTCAACGTGGCAATTGCCAGCGTGACATCCGCATTGTTGCTGTCACCGGGTTTTGCCTTGAGCTGCACGCTGCTGCCGCCGGAGGCCAGATTGAGGGTACCGTCGACAACGCGATTCGGCGAAAGATGAAGCTGACCGTTGCCGTGCACTGCGCGACGCAGCCACTGGCCTTCGAGTTTGCGCAGTTCGAGTGTGACATCCGGTCCGCTACTGGCCAGGATGCCCTTGGTCGAAAAGTCAGTGTTCAAGGAGCCCTGCCATCCAAACAGCAACTGGCCGGGATCGAATTGATGGGTGACTGCCTGGAACTGCCATGCCAGCTGCGGTTGCAGAATGAGTGTGCCGCTGGCATCGAGATCACCCTGGGGTTGCTGCAGCTTCAGCGTGTGCAGAAGGATCTGTTGCGGCGTTCCATCCAGGTTCAACGCGAGTTTCGCCAGTTTCCGCGGGGGGCCGATGTCGACATCGCCTTCGGCGTGATACTGCTTCGCGCTGCCTTTGACAGTCAGGTTGCCGTGACTGTCCAGCTCCTGGCCCACCAGGTCGGCGGGCAGTTCGAGATCCTTCCATGCAATGCCCAGATCAGCGCTGATCGGCCTTGCATCCAGCTGGATCGTGCCTGATGCATTCACGCTCCCCTTGATTTGTGGCGAAGCCACGGACAGTTGTTGCAGCGTCAGCGTTTTTAAATCATCGTCGAAGCGCGCCTGCAACGGTTGCAGCAAGAGGTGGTAGGCGTTGAGATCAATCGAACCGTTCAAAGCGCCACTTCGACGGTCGCCGCTGCCGTGTACATCCAGCGCCACATTTTCAAGTGCACTGGCACCGATGAGTGGTGCAGGGTTGAAGGGCGAGACATCGAGTTTCCCGGTCCAGGCAAAGTCGTTGCGCTGATCCATGTCGAGGTACAGATGGGCGACGACAGGTTGCGCCAGGGTGAGCTCGATGTTGGCCAGCCGTCCATCGCTTTGCACCGCGAGCGTGCCGGCATAGACGTTGTCGCCGATTTTCCATGTGGCTGCGGCATGGCCCTTGCCGCGATAGTCTTTACCGATGCCGATCTGCCCGTCGAGGCTGACGTGACCTTCGGCTGCATCGAGGGCGAGTCGGTTCACGGCGACTCCGACATCGGTCCAATGGCCAGCCAGATCGAGACGGGTAGAGGCGAAGAGCATTTGACCGTCTTGAGTGATTGTCGTTGGGCCGACATGCACCTGATCCAGTACCAGCGCTATGGGTGGCTTCAACGAGAAGCCGGAGTTCGATGTTTCTTCAGGCGAAGGCTTGGGCAGGGCCACATCGGCCCGTTCCACATCCAGTCTCAGTACGTGCAGCTGTTTGTGCAGCAAGGCCCACGGGCTCAGATCCAGCTGTGCTCTGCTGATGTTCACCACGGTGCCCTGACCATCGTCGTAGTGCAGGCCGGCAACTTCGAGCGGACCGATCAACCGACCTTGTGCTTGCCGTATTTGCAGTGCTCCATGAGTCAGACCTTCGGCGCGCGCCAGTGCAAAGCGGAGCCCGGAAGCACTGCAAAGCAGCCAGTAGATGCTGGCTGCGAGCAAGACCAGGACGACTACGATGGCGGCACCCAACCAGCGCAACCACCGATAACGTGGGCGAGAGACAGTCTCGGGAGTGGTAGTCATGTCAGCTCCCTCACAGATCGGGCCCGATCACCAGGTGCAGCTCCAGACCATGGCGTTGCGAGTCGTTGACCGGCGTACCGACGTCGACGCGTACCAGGCCAACCGGCGAACGCCAGCGTACGCCCAGACCGGTGCCGATGCGCGGGGTAAAGGTGGTCCCGTCGAACGCGTTGCCGGCATCCACGAAGACGGCCATGCCCCATTGTTGGGTGAAGTAGTGCTCGACCTCGCTGCTGGCGACGATCAGGTTGTTGCCGCCGATGACGCGGCCATAGGCATTTTCCGGTCCGATCGACTGGTAACTGTAGCCACGGACGGAGTTGTCGCCACCCGCGAAGAAGCGCAGTTGTGGTGGCAGCGCGGAAAAATCATCGGTCCAGATGTGGCCGATGCTGGCGCGCAGGATTAGCCGGTTATTTCCGGCGAATCCGCGGATCCACTTTGCGTCTGCGGTCAGCTGGCTGAAGCTGGCGCTGGAGATCAGGTCGTCCAGCGTTGTGCGCGCGTTGAAGCTGAGCGACCAGCCGCGTTGCACGAAATTGAAATTGTCCGCCTGTTTGCGCGTGAGCGAGCCCTCGGCATACACCAGCGTGCTGGCGCCATGTGCGACACCGGGCGTACTTTCCGGCTCATCCGGGCGTTTACCCACATCGAACGTGCCGGATATGGCATGCAGACCCACGGTGCGCACCCAGTTATGCCACAGCGCCGTTTCGTTGGCGGTCAGTTCGAAGGTACGCGATTGGGATGTGTCGGTATCCGAATCGCGATAGCTGGCGCCGTAGTTGAAACTGCGCTGGTTGTCGCCGGGTAGAGGGATGGAGTAGACCGTAGATACCGTCTTCAACCTTTGCGCGACGACGATTTCATTTTTCCATTTGTGCCCACGCCGGTTGATCCAGCGCATTTCAATGCCGCCGCGTACGCCATAACCGGTATCGGTGCCGAGAAAGAGGCCGCCGGTGTAGATGGTGCGTTTGGCCGGTGCCAGCTGTACGTTGACATCGACCGTGCCGTTGCTGGCGTTGTCGACGTCAGGCATGACGTTCACGATCGAAAAGTAATCGGCGCCATTCAACGCCTGCTGCAAGAGCAACAATTTCGCCTGGTCGAAATAGTCGCCGGGCTTGAACGGTATATAGCGCTTCAGAAAGCCTTCGCGGAACTGGGAACCCTCGAAATGCACCTGACCGAAGTGGTAGCGCCGGCCAAGCTCCCATGCCAGATGAATCGTCGCCGTGTGCTGGGCGCTGTGCACTTCGACGCGGTGCACGAGCAGCCTCGCATCGAGAAAGCCATTGGCAGTCAGCGCGCCACTCAGCGTATCGCGTGCACGATCGTAGGCGCCGTCGTCGAGCTGTTGGCCGTTGAGTTGTTCGACGGCGCGGCGTGCCTGACGGACAGGCTTCAGGTCCGAGGCCGATTTATCCAGCTCGATATCGACCGAAGTCACCATTACGGGTTGTCCGGTCACCACATGCAGGGAGACGTGCCAGTCCTTGCCGACTTGTTCAAGTTTGCCGGTGACACTGGCGTCGTAGTAACCGTAGGGTTCCAGCGAGGTCCTCACCTGTGCCTCGGCATTTGCGTAGAGCCGACGCACTTGCGCCTCGCTGGCATCGCGATTGGCGTATTGCGAGAGATCGACGCCGGCGACAACGGCTGCCTTGAGTGGATCCTCCACGCCATCCACGACCAGCTGCACGCCGGCATGGGCCCATGCCGGGATCAGCAGCAGCGGCAACAGGCATAGGCGGCGTCGCGATCGGCGCATGCGCTGGGGTTCCATCCTCATCAGGGTATCGCCCGATAACGTGCACCGCCGTGCAGGTTATCGCAAGCGTAGCTTTACGAATTCGAGGTGGCTGATGCATTTCGATTTGCTCCTCCCCCTGCTTGCCCCGAAGGAGGGACTCCCTTCGGTCGCAGGGGGAGGTTGGGAGGGGATTCAGCTTTTGATCTTTGAGCGAAGGGCGACCCCACCCCAACCCTCCCCTGCAAGCAGGGGAGGGAGCAAGTCAGAGCCAGGGGGAGTGCCGATCAGCCGGCCTTGTCGCCCGCTTTGTGCGCAATCCACGCGCCGATCACCGCTGAGACGTACGGGATCGACTGCGCGGCGAGGATGAAGATCCACAATGTGCCTTCGATATAGCGGGTGCCGTAACCCAGCGCCATGCCGACGATGCACAGCGCCAGTGCGATCGCCATCAGTCCTTCCTCGCGCACCGGCGCAAACGCGGCGAAATTGCTGCCGCCCAGACGCCGACTCTTGGCGGTCACCACGAACGAGGTCTTCTCGCGGGTCAGCCCATGCAGGATGCCGCGCGCGATCGCGTGACTGAGTCCCATGCTGGCCAGCGACGCCATCAAGGTGTCGTACCAGCTGCACGGCACGCGGGCACGGTACAGCACGATGCCGAAGATCGCCTTCGCGAAGAAGAATCCGATCACCGGGATCAGGAACAGCTGCATCGGCAGGCTGAACAGCTGCGGGTACGCGACCATGCCGGCGGTCCAGAAGATCGCCATCAGCGTAAAGATCAGGTGCAGCGCATCGGCGAACCAGCTGAACCAGCCGGTGAGGAAGTGGAAGCGCTGGCCACCCGACAGCGGGCCCGGCTTGGTCATCCAGCTCCAGCGGCCTTTCAGGATCTGCATCGCGCCGAACGCCCAGCGATAGCGCTGGCTCTTGTACGCTTTGAAGTCCGCGGGGGTGAGACCCTTGCCCATCAGTTCATCGACATAGACCAGGTCGTAACCGGCATGCATCAGGCGCAGGCCGAGTTCGGCGTCTTCGCAGATCGTCCACTCCGACCAGCCACCGGTGCCTTCCAGGGCCGAGCGGCGCACCATCGTCATGGTGCCGTGCTGAATGATCGCGTTGCGCTCGTTGCGATGGTGCATGCCGATGCGGAAGAAGCCGTCGTACTCCCACGCCGTCATCCGGCGGAACGTGTTGTGCTCGAACTCGCGATGCGCCTGCGGGCACTGCACCACGGCGACCTTCGGATCATGGAAGTGGCCGGTGAGGGTAGCCAGCCAGTCGGCACGCACTTCGTAATCGGCGTCGATCACCGCGACCACATCGGCGCGCGGGTCGGTTTCCTTCAGGCCGAAGTTCAGTGCGCCGGCCTTGTAACCCGGCCACGGTTCCAGATGGAAGAAGCGGAAGTGCTTGCCGAGTTTTTCGCAGTATTCCTGCACCGGCTTCCACACCGCCGGATCCTTGGTGTTGTTGTCGATCACCAGCACTTCGTAGTTCGCGTAATCGAGCGCGGCCAGCGAATCGAGCGTGATGATCACCATTTCCGGCGGTTCGTTGTAGCAGGCCAGATGGATCGACACGAACGGCTGCTTTTCCGGCGGATCGGGCGTCAGCATGCTGGCATGGCGCACCCATTCGCGTCGCCACAGCACTTCGGTGAATTCGAAGCCGTTGATCAGCAGGATCGACAGGATCGCGATCTGCGCCGGGAACAACAGCACCAGCATGGTCCAGTCGACCCAACTCAGATAGAAGTTGAACGGCAGTGTGGCCGACCAGGTGATCAAGCCGCAGGCGAGCTGGATCAGCGCGCAGAAGAAAAAGCGGCCCATCAGCTTGAAGCGGCTGAAGCTGCGTGCGAACCAGATCATCGGGAACAGCGCCAGCAGGCTCGCTGCAATGGCCTTCCACGGCCATGCGGTGTCTTCTGTCACCGGGCCGACGAACGGGAACTTCGGCTGACGGTCGGCGTTGAACATGCCCCAGTAAGCGCCAGTGCGACCTTCGCCGAGGTCTTCCTTCCACGGCTGGTCGAACGCTTCGAGCAGGTAGTAGTCGATGTTTTCAGCTTTGGCCGCGTTGAGCCATTCGCGGATGAAGATCGCTTCGTTGGAGACCGAGGGATCGGCATATTCGTGACGATCGCCATTCGACGGCCAACCGATTTCGCCGACTACGACCGGCTTGTTCGGGAAGCGTTGCCGGATCGCGTGATAGGAGCCCAGCGCTGCATTCAATGCTGCGTTGCGTTGCGCGGGATCGCGGGCATTGACGACGACCGGTATGCCATTCCAGAAGGGGAACAAGTGGATGGTGATGAAGTCCACATGCTCGGCAAGTTCGGGATACTTGAGCCAGATGTAATCGGGCTCGGCGATCGACACCGGCTGGTGCAGCGCTGCGCGCACGCGATCGAGATAGACCATCATCTGCTCGGGCGTGAGGTCGTTGCGGAACAAGGTCTCGTTGCCCACGATCACCCGGTTGATCGTGCCCGGGTACTGCCGCGCCATCGCGATCAGCGTGGAGATCTCTTTCTCATTGTTGTCCAGCCGTTTGTCGATCTCGGCACCAGCCATTACCTTCAGGCCGTCTTTTTCTGCCAGCCGATACAGTTGCGGGTTCTGCTGCATCGTGTAGGTGCGCACATTACCGGTGTACTTGCGCAGCAACTTCAGATCGTCGTCGATCTGCTGGTCATTCGGGAAATCCTGCTTGAATGGGCTCTGGTAGCGCTGGAATACCGACAGCGAGAAGCCGCTGATGTTGCCGTGCCAGTCGTCAGGGCCATGCGGCAGGTTGCCCCACCACCACAGACCGATGTTCATGGCGGCCACGACCAGCGCAAGCACCAGGGCAGTGAGCAGGGGATATCGGCTGTCTTGGTTTACTGCGGTGGTGCTCAAAAAAATCCCCGGGGGAAGCCTGCGCAACAGGCGGTGGAGCCTGAGGAGCTTAACCAATGCAAGGCCGTGGGCTCAACCAAAAGCGTCAGTAGCTTTCAGTGCGAGGTCAGGCGCGGGCGGGAATGGCCGAGATTCGAGGACGATCTGCGCGCTGGGACCGGTCCCGGTGGCTGGCGGCAAAACGGCGCCAGCTTGCGCTGGCACCGTCTGTTTCATCCGGGTGGGGAACATGCCTTGGCGTGCTTACCTGAGCAGCGAGCGGAGCATCCAGGCGGTTTTCTCATGTTCCTTCAGGCGGCCGGTGACCATGTCGGCGGTGCCTTCGTCGCCGGCAGCGTCGGCGGCCTTGATGGTTCCGCGGGCGGTGTGCGCGGCGATTTCGTGGCCTTCGACCAGCTGGTTCACCATTTCCTTCCACTCCGGCACGCCGGCCTCTTCCTTGATCGAGGTGAGCTTGCCGAACTGGCTGTAGGAGCCCGGGGCGAACACATCGAGCGTGCGGATGCGCTCGGCGACTTCGTCAGCGGCCAGCCACAGCTCGTTGTATTGGGTTTCGAACATGGTGTGCAGGCTGTTGAACTGCGGCCCGGTGATGTTCCAGTGAAAGCTGTGCGTCTTCAGGTACAGCGAATAGGTATCGGCCAGCAACTTGGACAGGTGCTTGGCGACCTGTTCGCGATCCTTCTTGGCGATACCGATGGAAATGGCCATGTGTTGATCCTTACCTGTGGTTGAGGGGTGCCTTGGGGTAAACAGTAGTGGCTGGGCGTACCGCTTTGGAAATGAATCCTGCCGATGCTGGTGATAGCCGGCGGCTATCGGTTCGGCCCGCTGGCGAACGGTTGCCGGATGAGTCAATGAGTCAGCGGCTATCATGTGCGGCCCGATCAACCGATGTCTCCATGCCCGCTCCCGAAGCCACCGCTGACACTCGCATTCGCTCGTTGCGCAACGCGCTGGATTCGGTATCCAGTCGCGATTTCGGTCGCCTGCTGGGGCGCTGGCGCGTGCTGTCACGTCGACCTGACGAAGCCAAGCTGGCGAAGCTGGTTGCCGATATCGAGCGCTCCGCCGCCGCGCGGCAGGCCCGGGTTGCTGCGAAACCGGCCATCCGACTGGACGAATCGCTGCCGATCAGCGCGCGCGCCGACGACATCATCGACTTGATCCGCAAGCATCAAATAGTAGTGATCGCCGGTGAGACCGGCTCGGGCAAGACCACCCAGCTGCCGAAGCTGTGCCTCGCCGCCGGTCGCGGCGAGGCCGGCATGATCGGCTGCACCCAGCCGCGCCGGTTGGCTGCGCGTTCGGTGGCGCGCCGCGTCGCCGAGGAGCTTGGCAGCCAGGTCGGCGACGTGGTGGGTTTCCAGGTGCGCTTCAACGACCAGGTGTCCGAGCGCAGCCTGATCAAGTTCATGACCGACGGCATCCTGCTCGCCGAGACGCAGGGCGATCCCTGGCTGTCGAGCTACGACACCATCATCATCGACGAGGCGCACGAACGCAGCCTCAATATCGATTTCCTGCTCGGCTATCTCAAGCGGTTGGCAGTGAAGCGACCGGAGCTGAAGATCATCGTCACCTCGGCGACGATCGACACGGCGCGTTTTGCCGAGCACTTCGACGGTGCTCCGGTGGTTGCGGTGGAAGGACGTGCGTTTCCGGTGGAAGTGCGTTGGCGCTCACTGGATGCTGTCGCACCTGCAGGAGCGCGCCCTGTGCGCGATGGATCTTCGTCGGTGCCGCAGAAAGAGCATCGCGCACAGGGTGCGCTCCAACAGAGGGCGCGCGATGCGTTTCAGGAAGGCAGTGCCGAACATATCGCTGCCGTGCTGGATGAAATCAGCCACGACGATCCCCGCGGCGACGTACTGATTTTCCTGCCTGGCGAACGCGAGATCCGCGACGCCCATCTGCTGCTGTCGCGGCGGCAGTATCGCGAAACGGAAATCATGCCGCTGTACGCGCGGCTGTCCGCTGGCGATCAGGATCGCGTGTTCAAGCCCGGTATCAAGCGCCGCGTCGTGCTGGCGACCAATGTGGCGGAGACCTCACTGACGGTACCGCGCATTCGCTATGTGATCGACACCGGCACGGCGCGGGTGAAGCGTTACAGCCAGCGCAGCCAGCTCGAACGATTGCACGTTGAGCCGATTTCGCAGGCCGCGGCCGACCAGCGCAAGGGACGCTGTGGCCGAGTGGCGGCGGGCATCTGCTATCGGTTGTATGACGAGGCCGACTACACCAGCCGCGCCGCCTATACCGATCCGGAATTACTGCGCTCGTCACTGGCCAACGTGATCCTGCGCATGCTGGCGCTGCAGCTTGGCGAGGTGGAGGATTTTCCGTTTCTGGAAGCGCCCGATCCGCGGGTGGTGGCGGATGGCTACCGGCGTTTGGCGGAAATTTCGGCAATCGACGAGACGCGCAAACTCACCGCGATCGGCCGCGTGCTCGCACGACTGCCGATCGACGTGCAGCTGGCGCGGATGCTGGTCGAGGGCGAAAAGCTGCACAGTTTGCGCGAGCTGCTGACCATCGTCAGCTTCCTCAGCGTGCAGGATCCACGCGAACGCCCCTCCGACGCGCGTCAGCAGGCGGATGCGGCACATGCCGCTTTTGCTGACCCGAAATCCGACTTCGTCGGTGTGCTGAATCTGTGGCGCGAGTACCACACCGCGCACGAGGAGCTGACCCAATCGAAGTTGCGCGATTGGTGTTCAAGGCATTTTCTCAGCTTCATGCGCATGCGCGAATGGCGCGAGCTGCATCGGCAGTTGCTGCTTGTGGTGCAAGAGCTGGGCTGGCGGCATGACGTTGTCGCGACGCCCCCAGCTGTTGCCCCCTCACCCCAGCGGGGAGAGGCTTGGGGTGAGCGGGCAGGCTCGCGCAGCACCGCACGCACTGCTCCTCCCCCTGCTCGCAAGGGGAGGTTGGAAGGGGATGATGCTCTTGGCGCGGCGAAGAGCACCCCACCCCAACCCTCCCCTGCAAGCAGGGGAGGGAGCAAAGCGACTTCCGGCGAGCACCGGACCCTCGCCCCAGCCCTCTCCCCACCGGGGAGAGGTGGCGACTCGGCCTCGGGTAGTGAGGCTGATCGCCTGTACGAAGGCGTCCACCGCAGCCTGCTCGCGGGCCTGCCGACCCAGGTCGGACGCAAGGACGAGAAGGGCGTCTACCTCAGCACCCGTGAGCGCAAGTTCCACGTATTTCCCGGCTCGGCGCTGTCCAAGGCACTGCCGGCCTGGGTGTTTTCCGCGCAGATCCTCGATGTGGGCGGGCGCGTGTGGGGCATGATGAATGCGCGGATCGAGCCGTTGTGGATCGAACAGCAGGCAGCGCACTTGCTGCGTGCCAACTGCCGTGATGCGCATTGGTCGAAGAAGCGCGGCGCGGTCGTGGCCTACGAGCAGGTCAGCCTGTTCGGGCTGGTCCTGGTCGAGAAGCGGCCGGTGACGTTCCAGCAACAGGATTCTCCGTTGGCACATGCGATCTTCCTGCGCGAGGCACTAACTCGTGGCGACATCGATACCCGCGTCGACTTCGTGCGCGCAAACCAGCGCGTGCTGGAGGAGGCGCGCGGCATCGAGGCGAAGCAGCGCCGCGAAGGCCTGATCCGTCACGAAGACGAACTGGTCGCGTTCTTCGAAGGCAAGCTGCCCGAGGAAATCGCCAGCGTTCGCGCGCTGGAAGCGTGGTATCGCAAGACGCGTCCTGCCGAACAGGCCGCATTGCGCTGGTCGCTGGACGACGTGATGGCCGGCGGCGCCGGGCTGGATGCGAACGCATTTCCGGCAACGTTGGAGTTTGCCAATCACCGCTACCGACTCGAATACCGCTTCATGCCCGGCGACGAGGCCGACGGCGTGACCCTGCACCTGCCGTTGGCCATGCTGAATGCCTTGCCGACAGCTCGCTGCGAATGGTTGGTGCCCGGCTTGCTGGGCGAGAAAGTGGCCGAGCTGATCCGCGGCTTGCCGAAATCGCTGAGGCGAAATTTTGTGCCGGCACCGGACTTCGCGCGTGCGTTTGTCGAGGCCGAGTCCCCGCGTGACGAACCGCTGGCGAAGACCTTGGCCGCGTTCCTGAAACGTGCCACCGGCGTCGAAGTGGCAGCGGCCGAATTCGCCGCGGTCGACTTGCCGGCGCATTTCCACATGCGCTACCGGCTGCATGACGAGCAGGGCAAGACACTAGCCAGCGGACGCGACCTGATCGCATTGCGCCGCCAGTGGGAAGGCCAGGCGCGCGAGGCGTTCTCGCGCAAGACGGATATCGAGCTGACCCGCGAGGACGTGACGAGTTGGGACTTGGCGGAGATTCCGGCGCAGGTGCGTTCCGACAGCGGTTTGCTGGCGTTCCCGGCGCTGGTCGATCTGGGTGAGACGGTGGCGCTGCGTGTGTTCGAGCGCGCCGATGAGGCGCACGACGCTCACTCGCAAGGCGTGGTGCGGCTGCTGCGCAATGCGCTGGCGAGCGACGCCAAGCAAGCGCGGCGGCGGTTGCCGATCAGCAACCCGCTGGCCCTGAAGTACGCACCGCTGGGCGGCGTGGATGGCCTGCGTGAGGATCTGCTCGAAGGTGGCTTCACCGATCTGCTCGAGCAACACGAACTGGACGTACGTACCGCTGGTGCGTTCGAGACGCTTCGCGCGCAGTGTTCGCGCGAGTTGTTCGGCGCCGGCGTCGAGCGCCTGAAGCTGGCCGAGCCGATCATTGAAGCGCAGGCGGAATTGAAGCCGTGGCTGCAGCCACCGTTGCTGGGGTTTGCGCGCGCCAGCTATGACGATCTGCGTGAGCAATGTGATGCGCTGCTCACGCCGGGTTTCCTGCGTGAACTGTCGCCGGCGCGGCTGGCGCATTACCCGCGTTATCTGAAAGCGATGCGCTTGCGGGCGGAGCGTCTGCGGCAGGATCCTGCGAAAGACCAGCAGCGGCTGCTGCAGGTCATCCCGTACTGGCGCGAGTATCTGAAACACCGTGCCGCTGGAACCAGCGCAGCGGATCTAGCCGAACTGCGCTGGTTGATCGAGGAATGGCGCGTGTCGCTATTCGCTCAGGAGCTGAAAACCGCCGAGCCGGTGTCGGCCAAGCGGCTGGCGAAGGCGCTGGCGGCGCTGTCGTGAATCAGCGGCTCACTGCTCGCGCAGGACGTGAATGCTGTCGTTGCAATCTTGCACGTACATCAGCCAGTTACCCAGCATCATCGGCTTGATCTTGACCCAGGGATTTTCCCTGGAAGGGCAGGACGTGCTGCCCGAATCGGCCTGTCTCCACACCTGGCCATTGTCAAGCTTGAACTCGGTACTGCCGCCCCAGCCATCGAAATGCCCGACGATATGGGCATCGATCCTGCTACGCGACGCCTTTTCCGGATAGAACACCGGCTTGCCCGTCGCGGTGACGACCTTGGTGGTGACTTTGGGATGCGCGCTCAGCCACTGATCGAGGCTCTGCAATTCCTGTGGTGACAGCTTGTCCAGGCCGGCGGCCTTGAACTCGTCGCTGGTCATGCGCTGCTGCAACCCGGGCGCCGGCGCTTCTTGTGCGTGCACGGACAGGCAGCACAGCGGTAGCGCGAGCAAGGTCGACAGGAGCAGGTGACGTGGGCGAATCATCATGGGGGTGAATCCTCTGGGCGCGGCGGACCGCAGGCTGTAATGGGCAACGATAGTGTTGGGTGAGGACGGGAGTGATGGCGTAGTGCACGATTCTGCGCGGTAACCGGCCTCCAAGCCAAGCTCGCCTTGTTTCTCGCGGAAGCATATCCGCAAGCCCGGTCGCCGGCTCTGCGCCTCCCCCTGCTAGCAGGGGGAGGTTGGGAGGGGGTAAAGCTCTCACTGCGGCCAAGAGCACCCCTCCCCAACCCTCCCCTGCAAGCAGGGGAGGGGGCAGTGCATAGATGTGCGCAGTGCGCAGGTTGGGTTGAGCGGAGCTGCGCCAAGATTTTGGACAGGCTTTACTATGGCCGTCTGTAAAGGATCCACGCACCATGGCCCAAGCCGCCAAACCCTCCAGCCTGCTGCAATGGCGCGATCGTGCCGGTGTGCTGTCGCCACTGCTGGCCGAGGCCGTGCAGGCATGCACGTTGCATCCGGTGCCCGAGGCCGAGTGCTGCGATGTACTGGACCTGCTGGACATGCTTGGCTGCGATGCGCAGACCCAGGCTGCGGCGCTATGGTTTGAATTGGCGCGCGTCGATCCCCCATTGTGGACGGCGCAGGGCACCAGGCTTCCCGCGGAGCTGCAACGCCTGGTCGGTGGCCAGCAGGCGGCCGAGCAGGTGTGGGCGTTGCATGCGCAGCGAGCGCCCGAGGGTGCGGCCGAAGGTCTGCGCCGATTGCTGCTGGCCATCGTGCGAGATCTGCGCGTGGTGTTTGTGTTGCTCGCGCGACAGCTGGCGCGAATGCGCTCGGCAGCGGCGCTGCCAGCGGAGCAGAGCGCCGCGCTGGCGCGACTGACCCGCGACATCCATGCGCCGCTGGCGAACCGGCTGGGCATCTGGCAGTTGAAATGGGAACTCGAGGATCTGGCGTTCCGCTACCTGCAGCCGGATGTCTACAAGCGCATCGCCAGGCTGTTGGACGAACGGCGTGCCGATCGCGAAGGTTTCATCCGCGATGCGCTGGACGAGTTGCAGCAGGCACTCGCCGCGGCCAGCATCCATGCCGAGCTCGCCGGGCGGCCCAAGCACATCTATTCGATCTGGAAGAAGATGCAGCGCAAGTCGCTGGATTTTTCCGATCTGTACGACATCCGCGCGGTGCGCGTGCTGGTCGACAATGTGACCGATTGCTATGCCGCGCTCGGCGTCGTGCATGCGCGCTGGCCGCATCTGCCGGGCGAGTTCGACGACTACATCGCCCGACCCAAGGCCAACGGTTACCGCTCGCTTCATACGGCCGTACTGGGGCCAGCCGGCAGGACGCTGGAAGTGCAGATCCGCACGCACGAGATGCATCGCGCGAACGAGCTGGGTGTGGCCGCGCACTGGCGTTACAAGGAAGGCGGCAGCGGCGATGCCGAGTTCGAGGCGAAGATCGCCTGGATGCGCAAACTGCTGGAGCCACGTGGCGAAGACGACAATGCGCTGGCTGCCGACCTGCACACCGAGCTGCTGGAAGATCGCGTCTACCTGCTCACCCCCAAGGGCGAAGTCTTCGATCTGGCACGCGGCGCGACCGTGCTGGATTTTGCCTACCTGATACATACCGAAGTCGGTCATCGCTGCCGTGGCGCCAAGGTCAACGGTCGCATCGTGCCGCTGACGTTTCAGCCGCAAAGTGGCGATCGGGTGGAAATCCTCACCACCAAGGTGGCCGATCCCAGCCGCGACTGGCTGTCGCCTCATCATGGCTATCTGCACACCGCGCGGGCGCGCGACAAAGTGCGTGCGTGGTTTCGGCGGATCGCCCATGACACCAATCTGGCGGTCGGTCGCAGCATGTTCGAGCGTGAACTGAAGCGATTGGCGCTGTCGACGGCGGACGTGGCGAAGCTGCCGGCGCACTTCCATCTGAAGAATCACGACGAACTGCTGGTGTCACTGGCGTTGGGTGAAATCACTCCCGGCCAGATCGCCCGCGTATTGCAGGAAGCCGCGCAGCCGCCGGAGATGACTCAGTCAGCGCCGCCGCTGGCTGCGCGGCCGGCCACTCTCGACCATGCTGCGCTCAGCATCGAGGGTATCGGCAACCTGCTGACCACGCTGGCGCGCTGTTGCCAGCCGTTGCCCGGGGACCCTGTCCGCGGCTTCATCACCAGGGGGCGCGGCGTGTCGGTACACCGCGCCGATTGCACCAGCCTGGCGCGGTTGGCACGACGCGATCCGGATCGGGTGATCGAAGTGACCTGGGGCAGCGCGGCCAGCCAGGCGTACGAGGTCGACATCGAAATCCGCGGCTACGACCGCAAGGGCTTGCAGAAGGATGTCACCAGCGTCATCAGCAACGCCGCCACCCACATCATTGCCTCGTCCAGCCGCATGTTCGCGCGCAGCGGCGAGGTGGAAATGCGTTTCACCCTGCGTGTACGTGATTTCGAGCAATTGTCGACCCTGCTCGGTAAATTGCACGCCCTGCCGAACGTGGTCGAGGCGCGGCGGCTGGGCGTCGGCTGACTGCCGGGCTGTTCTGCGGGCTGCGTTGCTGGGCCGGCCCTCCGCACCGGCTACGCCCAAGCTGAACGCCCGTGATTGCGGCGCAAAGCGCGGCCCCAGCCCAATGCTAAGCTGCATCAGTTGCTTTCAACGACATGGATTATGAGCGGACGCCGAGACCAGCACGAAGCGGATTCACACGGTCGCACCGAACCCACCCTGGGTGATCTCGATCACCTGGATGCGCCGCGCGTTCCATCCGATGACGGCTTGCCGCAGGTGACCGTCGAAGCGCGCCATTCCCGTCCAGCGACGGCGGTGCCAAGGTCACGCGACAGTCGGCGTGGCTGGCTGATTCCGCTACTGCTATTGGTGTTGATCGGGTTGCTTGCCGGGGTCTGGTTCAATCAGAACCGCTTGCGCGGGATGTTGCCGCGTACCGAGTTGAACGATGTGCTGGGGCGCGCGCAGCAGGCATTGCAAGCCGGCCATCTGGACGGCCAGGACGGCACCAGCGCGCGTGAGCTGTTTCAGGCGGCGGTGGCATTGGAGCCTGACAACGACCGTGCCCACGACGGCTTGCGCCAAGTAGGCCAGGCCGAGTTGGCGCAAGCCGATGCGGCGCTGCAGGCGGGGCATCTCGATCAGGCGACGCAACAGGCAGCGGTGGCCCGCGAGCTACTCGGCGGCGGCAGCGACATCGACCGGCTGGATAGCGCCATCAGCAGCAAGCGTGCGGCGCAGGTACAGCCCACGGATCTGGTTGATCAGGCGCAGCAGGCGCTGGCCGCCGGCAAGCTGGACGGCCCGCGTGGCGCAGGCGCGCTGTACAAACGGATGCTGCAGGCCGACCCGGGTAACGCCGTGGCGGCTCACGGACTGGATCAGGTGGGCGACGCGTTGGCCGTGCAGGCGCACAAGGCATTCGATGCGAACGACCGGGCGACGGCGAACGCCAGTATCGAGCAGCTCGCCACACTGCAGCCCAACAACGGTGCGCTGCCGGCGCTGCGCGCCTTGCAGGCACAGGACCGCAAACTGGATAGCGACGCACTTGACGGTGCGCTGAGGCAGGGGCTGGACGCCCTGCGCGCTGGCCGCATCAGCGGTGATGGCGACGACACCGCGCTGGCTCATTTCAAAGCCGCGCTCGCACTCGATCCAGACAATTCGCAGGCCCGGGCTGGCCTCGGCCAGGTGGCGCAGGCATTGATCGTGCAGGCGAACGCGGCGATCGATGCCGACGATGCGACGCAAGCGACCAAGCTGCTGGATCAGGCTGCTGCGCTGGCGCCGAAATCGGCAGATCTCGCTGCTGCGCAGGCACGTCTGCACAGCAGCGCACGGCAAATACCCGCCGCAGCGCCGGCGCAGCAGGACGACGAAGTGGCGTCGGCAGCACCTGCCGCGCTGTCGCCGCAGCAAAGCGCCGCCGTAGCCCACCTGGTGCAGCGTGCGCAGGCCGCGGCTGCGCACGGCAACATCATGTTGCCGCCCGGCGACAGTGCCTATGACCTATATCGCAATGCGTTGTCCATCGACGGCAACAACGCGTCCGCCCTGCAGGGGCTGCAGGCGTTGCCCGCACAGGTCGAGCAACAGTTCAATCAGGCGCTGGCCCACGGCGACCTGGCGCAGGCCGGCGAGATGCGCGCCGACCTGTCCGATCTGGCGCCCGGCGATGCAGCACAAGTCGCGTTGAGCGGGCGATTGGTCACGGCCTGGCTTGATCAGGCTGAAAAGCAGCTGGCCAGCGGTGATCGCGTCGGCGCCAGCCAGTCGCTGGAGCAGGCACGCAAGTTGGCGCCAAATCAACCGCGCGTACTGGATCTGAGTGCGCGACTACAGGGCGGACCGTGAGCGTGATATGACGGTTCTGGTCCTTGGGGGAAGCAGTCAGATCGGTCACTTCCTGTTGCCGCGGCTTTCGGCCTGCGGTGAGCCGGTGATCGCGTTGAGTCGACACCCGCAGCCCGCACAATCCGGCGTGCAGTGGCTGCTGGGTGAACTGCCCGATGCCATGCCCGAGCTGCCTGCATTGTCGGCCATCATCAGCTTTGGTCCATTGCTGGCGTTTGCCGATTGGCTCGCGCGCAGTGCGTTGATCGACGCGCCGCGGGTCATTGCCACCAGCTCGATGAGCGCTGAAACCAAACGCGATTCCAGCATGCCCGCCGAGCGTGCAATCTCCCGCCAGTTGCGCGATGGCGAGGCGGCGCTGGCAGCAGCCTGCGCCCGTCATGGTTGCGCGTGGACGGTGCTGCGGCCGACCTTGATCTACGGTGCCGGGCTGGACAAGAGCCTGACGCCGATTGCCAGGCGTGCGATGCGCACGCGACTATTTCCGTTGCCGACCGGCAACGGCCTGCGCCAGCCCGTGCATGCAGACGATATTGCGCAGGCCGTCCTGGCCGCGCTGGAATGTTCGGCGGCTGCCGGACGGATTCTGCCGATCGGCGGCGGCGAGCGCCTGCCGGCCGGCGAGATGTTTGCGCGCGTGCGCCGCAGCCTGCCACAGGCTACGTTGCCGCTGCCCCTGCCGGCCTGGCTGTTGCGGCTCGGCCGTTACGCGCTGCCGCGGCTGCGCGGCCCGTTGAACCGGCTGGATGTCGATCTGGTTGCCGACAACGGCGAACTGCAGCGCTTGCTCGGCATCAGCCCACGACCGTTCCGGCCCGAGCCGACCGTGTGGAAACTGCCGGTGTAAGGGCGCAACCCGGCATAATGCCTGCGTTTTGCCACGGAACCGGCCCTTGCGTTCAGATGCCCGCCGGGTGGCAGGCCCTATGATCGGCCCACCTATTACCGGATTTCCCCACGTTGGACTTATTGACCCGTACCCGTTCGATCGCACGCGCCTGTTGGCCGTGGTTGCGCATCCCGTTCTGGATCGGCATGGGCCTGTTGTTCGGTTTCGTGCTGCCGTACTCGCTGGTGTTGAACAAGCGCGTGCAGGATCGCTTCAACGATCTGGTGTTTGCCGTGCCCACCCGTGTCTATGCGCGACCGCTGCCGCTGGCGGCCGGCACGCCGATGACGCCGGCCGCACTGGAGCTTGAGCTCACCTTTGCAGGCTACAGCGATGACGGCCACGGACAGGTGGCCGGCAGTTGGGTAAAGCAGGGTACGCGCTACCTGATTACCTCACGCGGATACGCCGGCCCCGATGGCGGCGAGCTGCCCAAACATATTCGCGTCACCCTGGGTAACGGCACGGTGCAGTCGGTGCAGGACATGGTCGGCGACAAAGCCATCGCGCTGACGCATCTGGATCCGGCGCGCATCGCCACGCTGTACGGCGCCAGTCAGGAAGAACGCCGCTTCGTGCATCTGGCCGATGTGCCGCCGCTGCTGTTGAGCGGTCTGCAGGCGGTCGAGGATCGTGATTTCAAACATCACATCGGTATCGATTTCAGCGCGATCATTCGCGCCGCATTCGCGAACCTGCGCGCCGGGCATACCGTGCAGGGTGGTTCCACGCTGACCCAGCAGCTCGTGCGCAACCTGTTCCTGAGCCGCGACCAGAACTTCACGCGCAAGATCAATGAAGCACTGATGTCGATGCTCCTCGAGGCGCACTACAGCAAGGGACGTATCCTCGAGGCCTACGTCAACGATGTCTTCCTCGGACAGCAGGGTGACCAGGCCATACGTGGTTTTGCAGCGGCGTCCGAGTTCTACTTCGGCCGTCGCATGGAGGATCTGCGGCCGCAGGAAATCGCACTGCTGGTCGGCATGGTGAAAGGGCCCAGCTACTACGATCCGCGCCGCGCGCCGGATCGCGCACTGACCCGGCGCAACCTCGTGCTGCAAGAGTTTGCCGATACCGGCCTGCTCGACGCCGCGCAGGCCAGCAGCGCTCAGGCTGCCCCGCTGGACGTCATCAACAACGGTCAGTTGCCGCATGATCGCTTCCCCGCGTTTCTGCAACTGGTGCGCACGCAGATCACCGCCGATTTCGACGAACAGTCGCTGCGGGATGGCAACCTGTCCGTCTTCACCACGCTCGATCCGGCCGCCCAGCTGTATACCGAACAGGCGATCACCACGGCGCTGCAAAGCCTCGGCAAGCGCGGCGATGCGGTGCAGGCAGCAGGTGTGGTGACCGATGCGCAAACCGGCAGTGTGCTGGCGGTGGTCGGCAGCAAGATTCCCGGCGACCAGGGCTTCAATCGCGCGCTGGATGCACGCCGGCCGATCGGTTCGCTGGTAAAGCCCTTCGTCTATCTGGTGGCACTGACGCAACCGGAGCGCTGGAATCTTTCCAGCCTGCTCGACGACAGCCCGGTCAGCATGCGCCAGCCAGACGGCAGCATGTGGACGCCGCACAACGATGACAACCAGAGCCATGGCCAGTTGCCGATGGTCGATGCGTTGGCGCATTCGTGGAACCTGGCCACGATTCATCTGGGTCTTGAAGTGGGTTTGCCGCGGATCCAGGCGTTCCTGAAATCGTTTGGCCTGGACAATGTGAGCCCCAGCCCATCGCTGCTGATTGGCGCACTCGATCTGGCCCCGCTACAGGTAGCGCAGCTTTACCAATACCTGGCTGCGGACGGTCACGCGTTGCCGCTGGTGGCAGTGCGCGGCGTTGTCGACGGCAACGGCCGCACCATCAAGCGTTATCAGGTACAGAGTGGCAACGGTGAATACCAGAGCGCGGTGCGGCTGGTGACGTGGGCCATGCAGCAGGTGGCACTGACCGGCACCGCCCATGCGATTGGCGATTCGAACCTGAAGTGGTTGCATGCCGCCGGCAAGACCGGTACCAGCAACGATTTGCGGGACAGCTGGTTTGCCGGCTTTACCGGCGAACATCTGGCGGTGTTCTGGATCGGCCGCGACGACAACAAGCCGACCACCCTGTTCGGTGCCGATGGTGGGTTGCGCGCATGGCGCGAGTTGTTCGCCAAGCTGCCTACGCAGGCGCTGCCCACCACCGTGGCAGACGGGCTGGAAATGGCGTGGATCAATCCGACCGATGGCAAGCGCACCGAATCGCAATGCGAAGGCGCGCGGCAGTTTCCGGTCGTCGCCGGCACGCTTTCGGCGGATACCGAAGGTTGTTTTCTGCAGAGTCTGTTCGGCGGCAGCGCGCCGTCCTCTGCTGCCAGTACGCCGTCGCCCCCCAACCCCGATACCCCGATCCGGAATTGATCATGTTGCATTTTCTCAAGCGTTTTTCCGTCCTGCCTGTGCTGGTTGTCTTCGCCCTGCTTGGTGCGTGCAGTCTGTTTGCTCCGGAGCCGCCGGCCCCGGTCAAGCCCGCGGTCGTGCCGGATCACGACATGATCGCGGCGATCCGCACGGCAGGTGATCGCGAGAAGTCCGTCATCAGCGTCAATCCGCTGCGTGACCCCGGCGTCACCCTGTTGCAGGACAACGCGCAAAATGACGAGCAAGCCGGTCATTACGCCGATGCTGCCGCCAAGCTCGATCAGGCCATCAAGCTCAGTCCGGATTCGCCCGACCTGCTGCAGGATCGCGCAGAAATCGCAGTACGACTGAAGGACTATACGACGGCCGAAAAGCTCGCTCATCAATCGTGGTCGATCGGTCCCAAGCTTGGGCCGCTATGCGCGCGCAACTGGCAGACCATCGTGGAGATGCGTCTGCAAGCTGGCGATGCGCCGGGCGCCGACACCGCCCGCAAGTGGGTGCAGCAGTGCCACAAGGCCGGTATTGAGCGCTATTGAGCGCCTTGTGTAGGTTGGGGTGAGCACTGCGATGCCCAACTTCCCCGTTGCCGAGAAGTTTCGTTGGGCATCGCTGCGCTCACCCCAACCTACGGCCTCTGGTTTAACGCTGCTTCAAAACAGCGCTGCCAGCAGCAACACGATGCCGACAATGCTCGTCGCCCAGATCAAAGTGCGCAGGTAGGGAATACCTGCGGCATAGACCGGGACATATACAATTCGCGCCCAGAAGTAGAGCTGCGCTCCCAGGATGGTCATGGCGTCGTGGCGCTGCAGCAGCTGGGCGGCCAACACAACGGCGACGAAGATCGGAAAGGTCTCGAGAAAATTGGCACGTGCGCGATCCAGCCGGGCGACTACACCAGTGAGAGGTGGCGTCGTATCCCGTGCGCTGACAGCCCAGCCAAGGCCTCGTTGGCCCGTGGAAAAAGTCGCGGCAATCAGAATCTGCACCAGCCCCAGTACAACGCTCCAGACCAGCATGTTCAATTCGGTAGTCATGATCCGCCCCCTCGATGTGGTGGTGGCATGGTGAACTATCCAAATCGCCCATGCCAGCGTAACGGTTTGCCACGCGTCGGCACTGGGCGATACTGCGTGGATGACCAGCTCCAATAACACGCGTCCGCACACCACCTGGCCCGATGACACCCAGCCGGATGACATCGGTACGCTGCTCGGCGCCGATGGCCCGTTTGCCCGCGAACTGCCGAACTTTGCACCGCGCGAGGCGCAGCAGCTGATGGCGCGGGCAGTGCAGCAGGCCATCGCCGGGCGCGAGACGCTGATTGCGGAAGCCGGCACCGGTACCGGCAAGACCTTTGCGTACCTGGTACCGGCGCTGTTGTCGGGTGAACGGGTGATCATCTCCACCGGCACCAAGACGCTGCAGGATCAGCTGTATTTCCGCGATCTGCCGAAAGTGAGCTCGGTGCTAGGTACGCGTGTGAAGGCAGCACTGTTGAAGGGCCGCGCGAATTACCTGTGTCTCTATCGGCTCGACCAGACGGTGCGCGAAGGCGCCACCTTCGATCGAATCCAGGCGGCGCAGCTGGCGACGATCCGCGCGTGGTCGGCACGCACGCGGCGCGGCGACCGGATGGAACTGGCCGAAGTGCCCGAGGAGTCGCCATTATGGCCACGCGTCACCTCCACGCCCGAAAATTGCCTGGGCGTGGAGTGTCCGTTCTTCGACGACTGCCATGTGGTGAAGGCTCGCCGCGAGGCGCAGGAGGCCGACATCGTGGTGGTGAACCACCATTTGCTGTTTGCGGACCTCGCTCTCAAGCAGGAAGGCTTCGGCGAAATCCTGCCGGGTGCTTCAGCGTTCATCCTTGACGAGGCGCACCAGATTCCCGAGCTGGCGGGGCAGTTTTTTTCGCAGAGCGTCAGCGCGCGTCAGTTGACCGAGCTGGCGCAGGATGCGCTGACTGAATGCACCGGCATCACCGGCGCGATCGGCTTGTTGCTGGAGCCAGTGGAGGCGCTACAGGATGCGGCGCGCCGGCTGCGACTGGCGATGGATACGTTGCCGCAACGTGGCGCATTTCAGCAACTGGAGGAACGCGCCGGCGTGAGCGAAGCGCTGCGTGATCTGCGCGAGTTGCTGGTCACGCTGACCGAACTGCTTGCCTCACAGGCAGAGCGCTCGCGCGGCTTCGCGAACCTGCACGAGCGCGCTGGCCTGTTTGCCGATCGACTGGATCGCATCGTCGAAGGGCGCGGCGATCGCGACGTGCGCTGGTACGAACACTATCCACGCGGCTTCGCGTTGTATGCCACGCCGCTGGATCTGGCCGCGCCGATGCGCACATTGCGCGAGCATACGCAGGCCGCCTGGATTCATACCTCGGCAACATTGTCGGTAGCAGGTGACTTTGGCCACTTCGCACGCCAGCTCGGGCTGGAAGATCCGCAGACGTTGAGCCTGGAAAGTCCTTTCGACTATGCACGCCAGGGCCTGTGCTATCTGCCGCCGCCGCTGCCTGATCCGAACGCCCGTGACTACACCGAAAAAGTGATCGAGGCCGTGTTGCCAGTGCTGCATGCATCGCGTGGTCGCGCGTTTCTATTGTTCACTTCGCATCGTGCGCTGCGGCGTGCCGCCGAGTTGCTGCAGGACAAGGTGCCATGGCCGCTGTTCGTGCAAGGCACCGCGCCACGACCGCGCCTGCTGGAAGAGTTTCGCGCGAGTGGTCACGGGGTGTTGCTCGGCGCGGCAAGTTTCTGGGAAGGCGTTGACGTGGTCGGCGAGTCGCTCAGCGTCGTGGTGATCGACAAACTTCCGTTCGCCGCGCCTGACGATCCGGTACTGATGGCGCGACTTGATGCGCTGGAGCAATCCGGGATCAATCCGTTCATGGGCTGGCAGGTGCCCAACGCCGTGATTGCGTTGAAGCAGGGAGCCGGCCGCTTGATCCGCGACGTGCACGATCGTGGAGTGTTGGTATTGTGCGATCCGCGGATTTCAAGTAAAGGCTATGGGCGGCTGTTTATGGCCAGTCTGCCGCCGATGCCGCGTACGCGCGAACTGGCTGACGTGCAGGCATTCTTTGACGAGACGAATACAACGACAATCACTACGGGTTGAGGAGACAGCAGATGGCCAAGGTCACGGGACTGGGCGGTATCTTCTTCAAGGCACGCGACCCTGCTGCACTCGGCGCGTGGTACGCGAAGCATCTAGGCCTGAATGTCGAGAAATGGGGCGGCGCCCGTTTCGAAGACAATGCGGGTAGTGCTGGCTACACGCTATGGTCACCGTTTGCCGCCGATACCGGCTATTTCGCGCCGAGCACCCAGCCATACATGATCAACTTTCGCGTCGACGATCTCGATGCCCTGCTGGCGCAATTGCGTGCTGACGGCATCCAGGTAGATGACCGTGTCGATGAAAGTGAATACGGCCGTTTCGGCTGGCTCATGGATCCGGAAGGCACACGTATCGAGCTGTGGCAGCCACCCGCGTAAACATGCGCGCCTCTATCTGGCCTGTCGCCTCGTGATTCCTGCAGGGGCGCGACATGGAACCTGATCTGTCCACTGCGCCCGAACTGCTCGGCGTACTCGAGCAGTTGCGCGAGCGCGAACCGATCTTCCATCGTCCCGAGTTCGGCACCACGCGTGCGGAGTTCGAACGCATGATGGAAGCAGATTTTTGGGAGGTGGGGGCGTCCGGTCGTCGTTACAGCAGGCAGTACGTCCTCGACGTGCTCGACACACGTCGCCACTCGTCCGATGAAGACGCGTGGGAAACCAGTGATTTTCATTGCCGCGAGTTGGCGGCGAATATCTTTCTGCTCACCTACACGCTGCTGCAGGGTCAGCGCCGCACCCGGCGCGCGACTATCTGGAGCCGTGCGTCAGGCGACTGGAAAATCGTGTTCCATCAGGGCACGGAAGTGGCGGACGCCTGAACGTCCGCCAAGAGTCCCGTGCAACGGACTGACTGGTCAGTCCAGCGCGGTGCCGAAGCGATGTTTCCGCGGCAGATAGTAATGATCCGGGTCCAGCGAAACGGCGACGTAGCGCGAACGTCCCACGATTTCATTGCGTGCAAAGAAACCCAGATAGCGCGAGTCCTTGCTGTTGTCGCGATTGTCGCCAAGCAGCAGGTAGTGGTCGGCCGGCACCATGACCGGCCCGTAATTGCTGGCTGGACTTGGCCAGTTCGCGGAAAGCCGCACGGCATGGCGCACATCGCCGAGCTGCTCAATGGCATAACGAGCGGGATCCTGCAGGTCGTCATGGATGCCGCTATAGGCGGCTGGCGCATAGCTCGATGCGTGGCCGTTGATGTAAAGCACGTTGTCGCGCATCGCCACTTCGTCACCGGGCAGGCCGATCACACGCTTCACCAGGCGCTCGTTGGCGGCTTGTGAATCAAGCACTACGATGTCCCCCCGTTTAGGGTCGGCCAGATGCATCAACGACACATGCGTGAAGGGCAGCCGCACATCGTAGGCCGCCTTGTCGACAAAAATGCGGTCGCCAATCTGGATCGTCGGCTGCATCGAGCCGGTCGGCACCACGTTCCAGTCGGCTACCGCGCTGCGGAACACGATCATGCACAGCATGAACGTAATAAAGCCCTTGTTGCGTGCCAGAAACCTGATCACGGTGCGCATGGAAACCCCTCCTGGAGGATCACATCGGTCCGACAGCGGAACGAGCGGATACCTGAAACAGGTTGACCGCGCCGACCCTGCGAAGTTGCACGGAGGAAGCCGGCGCCCGTCGGTACGGGCAGCGCAAGGCCATCTCGCGGCCAGCCATGGGCCACTCGTCGCCCTCGATGCCGCCGATGTGGCTGCTTTCATCGGTACTCCAATCAAGGGAGTGCGGGCGATGAACCACTGGACACAAACGGTAACGGCCAAGGTGCTGGGCATCGGCTTGCTTGCATTGTTGATGACGATACCGTTGATGGAGGTGAGCGGGCTGGTGAGTGAACGCCAGCAGCTACGCGAGACAGCCATTGCGCAAATCGCCCAGGGCTGGGGCGGCTCGCAGGTGCTGGGTGGTCCGGTGCTGACGGTGCCGACGCTGCGCCCACTTGCCATCGCGGACAGCGGGCCTTTACAGAGTGGGACGCCACAGTGGCGCGCCGGCACTGAAAGCATGTTGGCTGACACGCTGAAAGTAGACGCTGCGATGGCCGTGGAAACCCGCCGCTATGGCATCTATGCCGCGCCGGTATTTGTATCGACGGTAAGGCTCAAGGCTACCTGGCGGGCGGAAGATCTGGCGCAGTTTCACCAGGCCAGCACGGCACAATGGCAGGGCGGCAAGGCCGAACTGCGCCTGCCGATCGGTGATTTGCGCGGTTTGCAGGAAGTCAGCGACCTGCGCATCAACGGCAAGCCGGCACGCTTCGATTCGTCGGCGGATCGCCTTGGAAAATGGCCGAATGTGGTGGTGCCGATTGACATTGAGGCGTTGGGCAGCCAGCCGATCGATGTCGAAATCAGCCTCAAGCTGGCCGGCACCGAGTCACTGCAGTTGCTGCCGCTGGCACGCAGCACCGACGTGACGATGCACGCACCGTGGCGCGATCCGAGTTTTACAGGCGCTGCGCTGCCGCTCGAGCACCAGATCGATGCACAGGGCTTCAGCGCGCACTGGCATCTGCTCGATCTCAATCGCAGCTACGGCCAACACTGGACTGATGGCGCCGACGGCCTGGATCAGGCGTTGCAGGCATCGGCGTTCGGCGTGCAGTTGTATCAGCCGGTCGATGTGTATCAGCGCAACGAACGCGCCGGTAAGTACGGGCTGCTATTCATCGCGATGACGTTCGTTGCGTTCTTCCTGTTCGAGGTGCTCAAACGGTTGCGCGTGCATCCGGTGCAGTATTTGCTGGTCGGCGCGGCACTGGCCACGTTCTACGTGGTGCTGCTGGCGTTGTCCGAACAGATTGGTTTTGGCGCGGCCTATGCAGTGGCCGCCGCGTCGGTGGCGTTCATCGTGGGTGGCTACGCAATGGCGGTGCTGCGCGCGCGCCGCGCCGGCCTGTTGCTGGGAGGCGTGCTGGCAGTGATCTACGCCATGTTGTACGGCCTGATCGCCGCTGAGCAGTACGCCTTGCTGATTGGCGCGCTGGTGCTGCTGGTGATGGTGGCGCTGATGATGTATCTCACCCGACGCATCGACTGGTACGCCTATGTACCGACAACGACCTCCGGACAGGGCACGCCACCGGGCATGCCGCCGACCGTGCCGCCAGCCGGTATCATGGAGCCATCATGAATCTGCTCGCGATTGAAACCGCCACCGAAGCCTGCTCCGTTGCCTTGATCCACGGCGATGAATTGATCGCGCGCAGCGAGATCGCCCCGCGGCGGCACACCGAGCTGGTGTTGCCCATGGCTGACGCGTTGCTGGCCGAAGCCGGCATCGGCCGGCATGCACTGGATGCGATCGCCGTCGGTCGCGGTCCCGGTGCATTCACCGGCGTGCGACTTGGCGTGTCGCTGGCGCAGGGTATGGCGCTGGCGCTGGGTCTGCCGGTGATCACCATTTCCTCGCTGGCAGCGCTGGCGCTGGAAGCGCCTGAGGATGAAGGTACGGCGATTCTCGCGGTGATCGATGCGCGGATGGGCGAGATCTACGCGGCCTGTTATCGGCGTGATGACAACGGCGGACTGATCGCGCTGGACGACGAGCGCGTCTGTACCGCCGACTCGTTGCAATTGCCGCAGGCCGCTGCGTGGCAGGTGGTCGGTAGTGGTTGGGCGACGTATGCCACGGTGTTGTGCGAACGCCTCACCGGCACGCTGCGTTCGGCGGACGGGATGCGTTATCCGCAGGCCGCACACGTCGCCGAACTGGCCATGCGCGAATTCAGGGCCGGTCGCGCACAAGCGCCGGAACTGGCGCTGCCCGTCTATCTTCGCGACAAAGTGGCGCTGACGCTGGTGGAGCAGGGCAAAGCCTGAGTTGCCTGTTCTTTCCCCCAGCCCCCGCCGGAGACAAGTCGAGAGCTGCCGCGCAAGGCGCACGCGGCGGTTCGCGATCTGCGCTATGTTCACTTACGAGCGCCCATGACTGATATCGGCAAGTTGTAGCCAGCGCCTTGCGCCGGACAAGATGGAGATGTCCGCACTCCCATGGTGGACGTAGCAGATGGCCTGTCGGTTACGTCCCCAGCAGATTGAGGAGCTCAGTACTCATGTCCGAAGTCAGCACATTGCGGCTCTATCTCCTTCGCGGGATGTACTTGCTCATCGCAGTCGGGCTCGCAAACATGGTGTGGCCCTTGATCATTGCCCCGCCTGATTCGGTTGCCAACGCGAAGACCGTGATTCGTTCGCTTTTAGGCGCGCTGGCCCTGCTCTCTGCTCTGGGGCTGCGATACCCGCTGAAGATGCTTCCGCTGCTACTCTTCGAGCTCCTCTGGAAGGTCATCTGGGTCGTCGCTTTCGCGCTGCGCATGTGGCTTGCCGGAGGTCTCGATGACTACGCGTCCGAGACACTATTTGCATGCATGATGGGCATTGTCCTGGTTCCCATCGCCATACCGTGGGGCTACGTATTCAGACATTATTTCAGGGCCCCGGGTGACCCCTGGCGGCAAGCTGCTCCGCGCCGTGCTGCCTGATCCCTCGGGCTGGACTTTCTCCGGCACGGTTTGTGTAGACAGCTCATGAGTCAGGTTGACCAGCGTGACCTCAGAGCTGCCCGATAGTCAGCTGTACCAGCAGGCTGCTGACGGCGACGGCGATCCATACGCCGAGGCCGAGCAGGATGGGACGCACGCCGGTGGCGGCCATTTTGCGCAGGTCAGCCGACAGCCCGATCGCGGTGAGCGCGACGATGATCAGGAATTCCGCCGCCGTGTGAATCGCTGGCTGGATCACCGTGGGGATCACGCCGGCAGTGCGCACGGCGGAGGCGACCAGAAACCACAGGATGAACCACGGAAAGATTTTTGCGAGGCTGAAATGGCCGACGCCACCGTCCTGCTTGAGTTTGCGCTTTTCGCGTGCAGCGACCACAAACGCCAATACAAGGCAGATGGGAATGATCAGTGTGGCGCGGGTCAGCTTGACGATGGTGGCGTAGTCGCCGGCACTCTTGCTATAGCTGTAGCCCGCCGCGACGACAGACGAGGTGTCGTTGATAGCGGTACCAGCCCACAGGCCGAAGCCCATGTCCGACATGTGCATCAGGTGGCCAAGCAGCGGAAACAGCAGGACGGCTATCAGGTTGAACAGAAAGATGGTGGAGATCGCGAACGCGGTGTCGTGATCGTCCGGCTGGATGATCGGGGTGATTGCGGCGATGGCCGAACCGCCGCAGATCGCGGTACCCACGCCGATCAGGATCTTCAGTTTGTCGTGCACGCCCAGCCAGCGCCCGAGCAGCCATGCGGCAAGAAACGCCACCGTCATGGTCACCAGCGTCACGGACAGCGATTCGAGCCCGGTCCTGACCACCTGGCTAAGGCTGAGTCCGAAACCGAGTGCGATGATCGACCATTGCAGCACGTACTTGCCGGCGAACGCGATACCCGGTTGGTAACGCTCGCCTGGAGCCAGCAGGTTGCGCACGATGATGCCCAGCACGATGCCGATCACTGGACCGCCAATCAATGGCGCGTAGCGTCCAAGCACCAGCGCGAGCAGGCCGATCACCACCGCCAGCAACAGGCCGGGCACTTGTTGCCGCAGGTTGGGGGACGAAATGGCGACCGAGGGTACGTTCATTGGGGGCTCCGAGAATGACGTCATTGTCCGCGCCCACATCCATCAGTAAAACTTGGAATATCTGATTGAAGGTATAAGATGAACTGATGATCAATATCAGCCCCCGCCAGCTCGAGGTCTTCGTGCAGGTAGCGCTGCACGGCAGCGTGCGCGCCGCTGCCGAGCGGCTATACCTGACCCAGCCCGCCGCCAGCATGGCGCTGGCTGAAATGGAGCGGCAGCTGGATGCGCCCGTGTTTGCGCGAGAGCGCGGTCGATTGCGGCTGAACGCGCGCGGTCGCGAGCTGCTGCCGCTGGCGCAGGAATTGCTGGAGCGGCATGCCGAGTTCAGCCGACGCGGCAGCGAGGGTAGCGCGGCGCTGGCTGGTGAGCTGCGCATCGGCGCCAGCAATACGGTGGGTAATTATCGTGTCGGCGAGCTGCTGGGCGCGTTCGTACGCGGCCATCCACAGGTAGCGATTCGCTTGCGGGTGGCCAATACAGAAACGATTGCGGCGGGTCTGCTCGATCACAGCCTGGACGTCGGTTGCGTCGAAGGGCCGGTGGCCCATCCGCTGCTGGAAGTGCGGCCGTGGCGCGACGATTTGCTAGTGGTATGCGCCCCGCCGGATCATCCACTGGCGCGCAAGCGTGGCCTGAAGCCGGCCGACTTCGCGGGCGCCCGCTGGGTGCTGCGCGAGCCCGGTTCGGCCACGCGCGCGACCAGCGAGCACGTGCTGGCGCAGCTGCCTCCCGGTGAAACCGTGCTGGAGCTGGATCAGATCGAGGCGATCAAACAGGTCGTCGTGGCCGGGCTGGGGATCGCGTGCCTGCCTGCTGTCGCTGTCACCGACGCGCTGGCGGCGGGGCGGCTGAAGGCATTGAAAACGCCGTTCCTCGATCTGCGGCGCAAACTTTCATTGCTGCTGCACCGACAGAAATACCGTGGCGCGTTGCTCGACGCTTTCTTGGAGAGTACCGGTGTGGACGACACTGGATTTCGTCGCTGAACCTGCCAGGTTTTCGCGCGCAGCGGCCGGATTTTCCAGGCACTCAAAGCGGTGTCTGAACGAGCCAGATCAAGAGCACCCCGCCCCAACCCACCCCTGCAAGCAGGGGTGGGAGCACCTCGCGCGGCGGGTGACTCGTGTCAGTACCGGTGGCAGGCCGTCCCTGGCCCGCAAATCCTCAAACTTGTCCTGGTGATCCACTAAAGCAGGGTAAAACAGCGACACTCGTTCGCATTTATTGCTTGGTTGCCACGTACGAGCTGGTCGATCCGTGCAGCATGTCATTGACTGCGATCGTCATCGTCTTGCCATCGGCGGCCACGGTCATTTTCGCGACGCTGATGACTTTTCCATTGCGCTTGTCGGTTTCCTGGATGCCGTTCTTGCCGAGCTTCTTGACCGACACGCTGGTGGTTCCGGGGTCACCCGCATACGGTGCGTCCGAACCATCCAGCTTCGCGTTGTAGGACTGGCCGGTTGGGCTGGTCATGCTCAGCATGTTGCCGTCAACCTTGTACGTGAAGGTCAGTCCGTTGTCCGAGACATTCCCATAACTCGAGGTCCGCCAGGAGCCCGAGATGGCGTGTGAACCCTTCGGTCCCATCGCCACGCGCGTCATGGTGCCGTTGCCTGTCACGGCTGCGGCATTGGTATCGCTGCTGTCGCTGAATTCGAACGCTGCGGTCTTTCCGTCCGCCGCAACCACTGTCTTCGAAGTCGCCACGACCTTGCCGGCCTTCTTCTGGGTTTCCTCGACCGTATGATCGTCCACTACCTTGAGGGCCATCGTGTCGAAGTACGGGTGCCCGGTGACCGGGTGATCATCACCATCCGCCTTTATGCTGATGGCCGGGGCGCATGTCTTGCACTCGTACATACCGTTCTGCAGTAGCAAAACGTCCGGCTTTTTCGGCATCTGGGCCTTGCTCAAATCGATTTTCCAAGTGCCGTCGAAGCTGCTTTGCGCCATGACTACCGAGGGCATCAACAATGCCCCCAACAAACCTGCGAGAAGAAATTTCTTCATGACTGACTCCCCTAGCTGTTGAGTGAACTCACGAAGCTCCCGGAGAGCCTGGATGGAACCCCGGTGCCATTCGAACGCCCAGCCGTTTCGCCCCCTTAACTTCTGAAGGTGTGCCCACCCGTGTGAAGAAAAGCGAAACAAATCGTGACAAATTTGCTATTGCAAATAAGAAGAACGGCGACGACCCTCGCCCGGATGGAAAAGGTCGGGAGGCAACGCTCACAGGGAAGTCATGGCCGCTGCCAAGCGGCCAGAACATACGCGTAACCGATCAAGCCGGGGCCAATGAACCGATGATCTCGTTCAACAGCGCTTCGGCCTTCTCATGGGTGGGGGCGCGCAGCAGCCGGGCGGCGTGTCGGCGCAGGTGGGCGTGATCGAAGGTGGCGAGGCGGTCGCGCACCTGCAGGATCTGGCCGGGGTGCATGCTGAATTCGTGCAGGCCCAGCACCAGCAGCAGCGCGGTGAAGTTCACATCGCCAGCGATTTCGCCGCACAGGCTCACGGGCTTTTTCGCGCGGCGCCCGGCACTGATCACGTGCGAGAGCAACCGCAGCAATGCTGGCTGCAATGGGTTATAGATATTTTCCAGCGCATCGTTGCCACGATCGGCGGCGAGCACGTACTGGGCCAGATCATTGGTGCCGATCGCGAGGAAGTCGGCGTGCTCCAGCAACGCGCGTACATTGATCGCCGCTGCCGGCACTTCGATCATCGCGCCCAGCGGGAGTTTCTCCGGCAAGTCGATGTTGTCGCGTTTCAGATCCTGCCGCGCCAGCTTGAACAGCGTGCGCACCGCAATCAGTTCATCCGGCTGGGTCACCATCGGCACCAGCACGCGCACAGGGCCGTAGCAGGCGGCACGCAGGATCGCGCGGATCTGGGTGGAGAACACCGCCGGATAACGTAGCGACAGCCGTACGCCACGCACGCCGAGCGCGGGGTTGTCCTCACCGCGCATGGTCAGGCCGGCAGCATCCGCCTTGTCGGCGCCCAGATCCAGTGTGCGGATCGTGACCGGCAGACCGCCCATGCCCATCACCAGGTCGCGATAAGCGATGAACTGCTCGTCTTCCGACGGCAGTCCCTTGTGTCGCAGGAACAGGAATTCGGTGCGATACAGACCCACGCCATCGGCGCCGCGCGCACGCGCCATGGCCACGTCGGCAGGCGTCTCGGCATTCGCGAGCAGGCTGATGCCGACTCCATCGCGCGTACGTGTGGGTGCATTCGCCAGCAGTGCCAGGCGTCGACCTTCGAGCACCGCCTCGCGTTGCCAGGCTCGATACCGAGACAGGTCCTGTGCGGTGGGGTGCACCACGGCCTCGCCGCGTTCGGCATCGAGCAGGATCAGGTCGTCGTCGTGGATATTCGACAGCGCGTCACGCGTACCCACCAGCATCGGCAGGCCGAGGCTCCGCGCAAGAATGGCGCTATGCGAATACGCGCTGCCGGAACTGCCCACCACGCCGAGCAGGCCGTTGCCGGCCAGTTGTGCCATGTCCGCTGGCGCGATGCTGTCGGCGATCAGGATCTCGCCGACGCGCGCTGCCAGCTTGCGTTCCTCCGGGCTGGTCTGCCGCTGCAACGCGGAGATCACCCGGTTGATCACCTGTTCGACATCCTCCTTGCGGCTGCGCAGGTAAGGATCGTCCATCGCCTCGAACACCGCCGAAAGTCGATCGCGCTGTTTTTTCAACGCCGCGCCGGGGCGGTAATGGCCGATCCGCACCAGATCGTCCAGCCCACGCAGCAGCTCCGCGTCGTCCAGCAGCAGGCTGTGCGCATCGATGAACTCATTCACCTCGCGTGCGAGCGCGCCATGCAGTTTGCCGCGCAGCTCGCGCAGTTCCTGTCGCGCGGTATCCAGCGCGCGGTGCAACAACAGCAACTCTCCCTCGATCTCGTCCTCAGCCAGCGGTCGCGTGTCGACCGTATAGCGGCTGGGCTGCACCAGGCGGGCCCGACCCAGGGCCATGCCACGCGCAGCGATCGTGCCGTTGAGCACATGTCTCATGCATGCCACCCCGCAGGCTGGACTGATACGGCCAGGGTGGGTAACAGGTTGAGGTTCAGCAGGTTGGCAGGCGGACTACCCATTCAAGCTCCTTCATCGAATTTGCGCTCGAACAACTCCGCTACCGCGGTCAGCGCGGATTGCTCGTCCGGGCCATCGGCGCGGATGATGAGCGGAGTGCCGAGGCCGGCAGCCAGCATCATGACGCCCATGATGCTTTGTGCGTTGACTTCGCGTCCTTTGCTGATCAACCACACCGTGGATTTGAAACCATGTACGAGTTGTACCAGCTTGGCCGAGGCGCGGGCGTGCAGGCCGAGCTTGTTGGATACGACGATTTCTTGTTCAAGCATGATCGATGAAGATTCCCCCGCGGCCACCGCTGGCCGCTATCTCGGCGAGTTCGTCCAATGGTTTTTCCGCATAGTTGAGTACACGCAACAGCATCGGCAGATTGAGGCCGGAGACGCAGCGCAAGCGCACGCCAAGCGCGCCAAGTGACAGACCGATGTTGCATGGTGTGGCACCGTAGAGATCAGCCAGCACCAAGACACCATCGCCTTGGTCGAGTTCCCGCGCATGGCGCATGGTGAGGGTACGCATCACGTCCGGATCGGACTGAGGCGGTATTTCCACTGCCGCTACTTGCAGCGGTAGTTTCGGCATTACGTGGTGGGCGGCGGAGATCAACGCGTTGCCGACCCCCTCGTGAGTCATCAGCAGCAGGCCGACGCTCACGACCGGATACCTGTGGTGGTTGCGTAGATTGACGACATGATCATCACTCGAGTTCACGGTGGAAGGTGAGCACGCCTTCGCGACGATCGCGATAATAGGCGGCGAGTTTCTCGACCAGGTAGACCGACCGGTGTCGGCCGCCGGTGCAACCGATCGAGATCGTCATGTAGCTGCGGTCATCCTGTTCGAAGCGCGGCAGCCATGCATCCAGCCAGCGCACCGTATCGGCATAGTATTCGCCGACCATGGGCTCATGATCGAGGAATTCGCGCACCGCCGCATCCTTGCCAGACAGCGGGCGCAGGTGCGGATGCCAGTGCGGATTAGGCAAACAGCGTGCATCGAACACGAAGTCCGCATCCAGAGGCAGCCCACGACGGAACGCAAACGACTGGAACATCAACGTGAGCCCTTCGGTAGCTTGCGCATAACCGGTGGCAACCAGTCGGCGCAACTGGTGCACGTTGAGTTCGCTGGAATCGATCACCTTTTCGGCGATGGCCATCAGCGGGCGCAGTAGCCTGCGTTCCTCGGCGATGGCGTCCGCCAGCGACAAACCTCGCGTGGCCAGCGGATGGCGGCGACGGGATTCCGAATAGCGCTTGATCAGCACTTCGTCGCGGCAGTCCAGGAAGATCAGATGTACCTGCACGCCGGCGGCTGCCAGCCCGGACAGCACGGTGGGCATGTGCGCGAAATCGGTGCCGCGGTTGCGTACGTCCACGCCCACCGCAATGCGCTGACGCTTGCCACGGTCGTCATTGATCACCGCATTCACCAGCTGCGGCAGCAAGGCCGAGGGCAGGTTGTCGACGCAGTAGAACTCAAGATCCTCCAGCGCGCGCAATGCGACGGTCTTGCCGCCGCCGGACATGCCGGTGAGCACGATCAGGTGGACTTCGTGCGGATCGACCAGCGGATCAAGCAGGGGCTCGTTGTTCTCGTTCATGCAATTACCACGGAGGCAGCCGGCGCAATTGATGCGCCTGCCGGTCGATAAAGGTCTGTGCGGGGTCGATGCCCTTGCTCTTCAGGGCGTGGCTGCGTACAGCCGCCTCGACGAGTACCGCAAGGTTGCGTCCCGGTGCCACCGGTATGGTGATCATAGGCACCGGCACATCGAAGATTTCGCGATGCCCGATGTCACCGGTGAGGCGCGTCAAGGCGTCGGTTTCCTCGCCGTCGCGCATCGGCTTGAGGTGGATCACCAGCCGCAGGTACTTGGAGGGCTTGACCGACATGTGGCCGAACATCTCGCGCACGTTCAGCACACCCAGTCCACGCACTTCCAGCAGATCCTGCAGCAGCTCGGGGCAGTTGCCGTCAATCACATCCGGTGCGATGAGGGTGAATTCGGTGGCGTCGTCAGCGACCAGTCGATGGCCGCGGCTGATCAGCTCCAGCGCAAGCTCGCTCTTGCCGGAGCCGGCTTCGCCAGTGATCAGCACGCCGATCGAGAAGACTTCCAGGAACACCCCGTGCAGGGTCGTCTTCGCTGCCAGCAGGCGCGCCAGATGGTATTGCAGATAGGTCAGCAGTTCGTGGCTGCGCTTGGGACTCACCCAAAGCGGCGTATTGGTTTCCTCGGCCACCTCGCGCAGGTCGGCGGGCAGCGTCTGATCTTTTGTCACGATCAGAGCCACCGGCTGATAGGCGGCGACCTTGTGGATCACCTCCCAGCGCTGGCGCGAATCCAGCGCGTCGAGGAAGCTCAGCTCTTCGGTGCCGATGATCTGGATCTTGTTTGGATAGATGACGTTGAGATAGCCGATCAACGACGGTCGACGCGCCTGTGCGGCACCGGGATCGAGCGCACGCGTTTCCCCCCGCATGCCGGATATCCAGCGCAGGCCCATGCGTTCGTGGACGCCCTCGAATAGTTGTCGCGCGCTGATCCGGTCCAAGCGAAGAGTCCTTGCGCCGCATGGGGAGCCCGGTGGGCGTCTGCGGCGATGGGACCATTGTGCCAGTTTGGGGGATGGATGCGTGGATGGGGGAGCGGGTCAGGAGGGAATCTGGCCCCTCATCCGGCTCTGCGGGCCACCTTCTCCCCGATGGGGGAGAAGGGAGTTGGGAGCGGCCTGCGACCGCGAAGTTTCAATGGGTTGCCCCCATTCCGGCCTGGTCGGCCAACTTCTACCGGCGGGGAGAAGGGATCTGGAGGGCGGCGAAGGTTTTATCAGCCGTATTGGCGTTCTTCGCGGGTTTCTCGTTGGTGTTTGTCGCTGACTTTCTCGCGGTGCTTGCGTAACTGGTTGACGAGTTTGTCGAACAGGACATCGATGGATACATACATGTCGGCCTCGGCGGCTTCGGCATGTAATGTGGCGCCGGTGACTCCCAGCGTGCCCTCAGCACGCTGCTGGAGCTTGTCGACCGACAGCACAATGGCAAGGCTGATCAGTTTTTCATCGAGGCGTGTCAGGCGGTCAAGCTTGGTGGTGGCGTGCTCCCGGAGTGCCGGGGTGACTTCGATCTGCTGGCCGCTGAGTTGGAATTGCATGGGGCGCCTCCTCTGGTGGTGCAGTGCCGCCTTTCGGCGGCGGATAAACGTGCCACTGCTGTGATGACAGTGGCACATCGTCAAACACTCTCTACAGGTATGGGAACGCTTTTAGTCTTGGCAAGTTCCCGCGCATGTTTCGCAGAATGATTTCGCGCACGTTTTTCGGATGTGAATCAACTGGCACGCTGGCGTTCGCTGGAACTGGGAATGCGCAGGCCCTCCCGGTATTTGGCGACGGTGCGGCGGGCTACCTGGATACCCTTGCGTTTCAGTTCCTCCGCAATCGCCTGGTCGGACAGGGGTTTGCGGGCGTCTTCGGCGTCGATCAGCTTGCGCAGCATGGCCTGGATCGCGGTGGCCGACGCGCTGCCGCCGTCCTCGGTGGAAACGCCGCTGGAAAAAAAGTATTTCAGTTCAAACGTGCCGCGCGGGGTGTGGATGTATTTGCGGGTGGTGACGCGCGAGATGGTCGATTCGTGCATGCCCACTTCTTCAGCCACTTCGCGCAACACCAGCGGATGCATCGCTTCCGGACCGTAGTCGAGGAACGCACTCTGCCGGCGCACGATCGCTTCGGCGACCTTCAGCAATGTCTCGGCGCGCGATTCCAGGCTCTTGATCAGCCAGCGTGCTTCCTGCAGTTGGCCGCGCATCCAGCTGGCGTCCTCACCGCGGGCTCGCGCGATCATGCCGCAGTAATGCTGGTTCAGCCCGAGTCGCGGCTGGCAATCCGGATTCAGGCTGACCCGCCAGCGGCTGGCGTCCTTCAACGCGTAGACATCCGGCGCCACATATTCCACCGGAGTGGCGTCCAGCGCCGCGCCGGGGCGCGGATCAAGGCTGCGGATCAGCACGGCGGCGGCGGTGACCTCGTCTTCACTGGCGCGCAGCCGGCGCGCCAGTCGGGCGACATCGTTGCGCGCGAGCAATTCCAGCTCGGTGTCGACCATGCGCAGCGCCAACTCGCGCTGCGGCGTATCCGGATCGAATTGTTGCAGTTGTACCCGCAGACAGTCGCGCAAATCCAGGCTGGCGACGCCCGCAGGGTCGAAGCCCTGCAACTGGCGGCGTACGGCATCGACTTCACCGATGCTGGCCTTGAGATCGGCCGGAAGCACGGCGAGTACCGCCTCCAGCCCCTCGGTGAGATAGCCGTCGGCATTCAACGCGTCGATCAGCACCGTGGCGATCGCATACTGGCGGGGATTGAACGACGCCATGTTGAGCTGCCACAGCAGGTGTTGCTGCAGGGTTTCCGGCGCCGCGTTCTGCGGCTCGAAATCCTCATCGCCGCGCGAGCCTGTGCTGCTGCCGTTGCTGCCGACGCTACTGCTGGAAAAATCGATCGGGGATTCAGCGACACCGCCGCCGTCAGCCCACTCGGTGGAGTCGTCGCCGTCGCTGTCGCTGCTGCCAGCGGCTGCGCTGGAGCTTTCGGCACTTGGGTATTCGCTTTCGGCGTCGTCGGCATCCACCGGCTCGGCGTCGTCGCTCTCTTCGGCGAACTCCAGCAGCGGGTTACTCTCGGTGATCTGTCGCAGTTCGGCTTCCAGCTCCAGCTGTGACAACTGCAACAAGCGAATCGCCTGCTGCAGTTGCGGCGTCAGGGTGAGCTGCTGATGGAGGCGGAACTGCAGTGCGGGTTTCATGCCAGCCAGATCGAAGGAACTCGCAGCCATCCTAACGCTTGCCCGCTGATGCGGCCATAGGACTGTGTCGCATCCTGGTTGCCCCAGTCCGCAAAGCCGCCGGCGGATCGCGGGGCAATAACGCCGGGCCAGGGTCGGCGACGGTTTGCGCCGAGCCATACCTAGGTTGGGGTGAGCGTAGCGAAGCCCAACCTACAGGAGCTGTAGTCCTTGGGTCAGAGGCGGAATTCGCGGCCCAGGTACACTTCGCGCACTTTCTCGTCGGCGAGGATGTGTGCGGGGGTGCCGCGCGAAAGGACTTCGCCGTCGCTCATGATGTAGGCGCGGTCGCAGATGCCCAGTGTTTCGCGCACGTTGTGGTCGGTGATCAGCACGCCGATGCCGCGTTCTTTCAGATGTCTGACAATGCGCTGGATCTCGCCGACCGAGATCGGGTCGACGCCGGCGAACGGTTCGTCCAGAAGCATGTAGCGTGGCTGCGCGGCGAGTGCGCGGGCGATCTCGACGCGACGACGTTCACCGCCGGACAGGCTGATGCCTTTTTGATCGGCGATGTGCGAGACCTTCAACTCATCCAGCAGGCTTTCCAGCTCGGCGTTGCGCTGCTTGAGGGTGAGACCCTCGCGCAGCTCGAGCACGGCCATGATGTTGTCGGACACGCTGAGCCGGCGGAACACCGACGCTTCCTGCGGCAGGTAGCCAATACCCAGCTTGGCGCGCGAGTGCATCGGCAGACTGGTGATGTCCTGCTTGTCCAGTTTGATACTGCCGGCATCGGCTTCGATCAGCCCGACCACCATGTAGAAGCAGGTGGTCTTGCCGGCGCCGTTGGGCCCCAGGAGGCCGACGACTTCGCCCTCGCGGATCGAGAACCCAAAATCCCGCACAACCTTGCGCGCCTTGAAACTCTTTTGCAGACCTTCGGCCGAGAGCATGGGTTACGGTTGTTCCTTGGTCGGGGTCGAGGCGCTGCTGGCGTTTGCTGGCGGGGCGGTTGGCGGCGTCGCATGGGGTGCGCTGGCAGGAGCGGCGGGCTTGGCCGGGGCTGGCGCGCCGGCGGCCGGCTTCGGCTTCGGCAGGAAGATCATGTGCACCAGTCCATCGCCACCGCTGTTGCCGGTCATGTAGCTGGTCTGGGTGTTGTAGGTGAGCTTGTCACCATGCGCCTCACCGCGGCCCTGCTGGTGCACCACGGCATGACCGGTCAGCACCGCAATGCCGTTGATGTTGTCATAGTCAAGCTGGTCCGCATCGCCGGTCATCAGGTTTCCGGAATCGTCGACCTGCTCGATGTGTGCCAGTTTGCCCTTGTTTACCGTGATCACGATGCGGCTGATCTGCGTGTCGGCGTCGATATAGACCAGCGCCTTATCCCCGGTGGCCTTGAGCGTGCCCTGGGTAGCGATCACGTTGCCGGTGAGCGTGGTGATGGTGTTGGGCAGGTTGAAGCCGTCGGTGGACGCGGCGTGCAGGTCCATCGGCTGGTTGCGGTCATCTTGCTTGGCCAGCGCCGGCTGCAGCAGGAGCAGGCCGAGCAGGAGCAGGCCGAGCCGGAGACGGTTTGGGTGCGCGTGGCGGGAAAGTGATGTGCGACGCATCAAGCAGCTCCAGATGGTTTTCGTTGAGGTTGGCACGCATGCCGATCCCGCTCATTGTACGTTCGCCCTGCACGACATGGGCCGGCTCTGCCGTCTCCATCCGGTTTTCCTTCGGCCAGAGGGTGGCTTCGGAGGTGTTCAGGGTGGTTACCGGCGTCGGGACTCCGGTCGCCGTGGTATAGGCCGGCCGGTGCATGTAGACCGGGCCTTGCAGCTTGATCAGGGTGCCGCTCTTGTCGACCCAGCCGTACAGCGAATTGCCATCCCAGTCGGGAACGACGCCAGGCTGCTTGGACGGGATCACGAAGTTCGGTTTGATGATGTACAGGGTGTCGTCTTCATCGTGGCGATCCAGCTGCGGCGAGGTCATGCTGAAGCTGGGCAGGCCATCGACGCCGTACGACCACATCGTGAAATGATGCAGCGTGTAGCCGGAACGTGGTGGGCCGACAAAATCGTGCTCCGGCGCCTGAGGGCTCAGCCACCACATCAGCCCCTGGCTGATGGCCGCAGCGAGCCCGACCACGACGATGGCGACGGTCAGGCGACGCTCCCGCAGGTAGGACATCAGGCTCATTGCCAGCGTTCCCGTTCGGCGGCGCCTTTGCCCTGGGCGTGCAGGATCAGGTCGCACACCTCGCGCGCAGCACCCTGGCCGCCGCCGAGACGGGTTTGCCAATGTGCCTGTTCGGCGACCCACGGGTGGGCGTTGGCCACGGCAACCGCCAACCCGGAGATGCGCATCGCCGGCAGGTCTGGCAGGTCATCGCCGATGAAGGCGGCCTGCTCAGGGCTGAGATTGAGCGCGTCCAACAATTCCAGCAGGCAGGCCCGTTTGTCGTTCTGGCCCTGATAGACGTGCGCGATGTCCAGCTCTTCGGCGCGCAAGGCGACCGGGTGACTGATCCGAGCACTGATGATCGCGACGAGCACGCCGCTCGCCATCAGCTGCTTCAGGCCGAGCCCATCGTGCACATGGAACACCTTGGTTTCACGGCCGTCCTCGGCGTACCAGAGGCGGCCGTCGGTCATGGTGCCGTCCACGTCGAATACCGCCACGCGGATCTTGGCAGCACGGGCGAGGATGTCGGCGGGGAGGTTGGTCAGATAGCTGGGGGGGTTCACGGGGTTTGCTGGCTGGTGAGGTGAGGAAGGGGCGAGGGACGAGTAGCGAGGGCGCTAAAATCGGGCTTCATGGGCTCGTGAGGTTCAGTTCATCGCCCTCGCTACTGGCCCCTCGTCCCTGAGCTGCTGTGCATCAGACCACACGGGCGCGGAGCAAATCATGAATGTTCAACGCGCCAACCACGTGCTGTTCATCGTCGACCACCAGCAGCGCGTGAATCTGGTGTTTTTCCATCAACTGCGCGGCTTCCGCCGCCAGCTTGTCGGCGCTGATCGTCTTGGGTCCACGGGTCATCAGCTCGGCCACCGTGGCGCCGCGGAGATCCACGCCTTCATCGTCCAGCGCGCGGCGCAGATCGCCATCGGTGAACACGCCGAGCAGGCGCTGATCGGCGTCGACCACCGCAGTCATGCCCAGGTGCTTGCGGGTCATTTCGACCAGCGCGGCGGTCACGCCGGCATCCGGCGACACCCTGGGTACGTCGTCGCCGGTATGCATCACGTCGCTGATATGCAGCAGCAGGCGGCGGCCGAGGCTGCCTGCCGGATGCGAGCGGGCGAAGTCATCCGAGGTGAAACCGCGCGCTTCCAGCAGCGCAATCGCCAGCGCGTCGCCCAGTACCAGCGCGACGGTGGTGCTGGTGGTCGGTGCCAGGCCCAGCGGGCAGGCCTCGCTGGAGATGCTGCCGTCCAGGTGCACGTCGGCCTGGGTGGCCAGTGAGGAGCCGGGCTTGCCGGTGATCGCGATCAGCGGGATGCCCTGGCGCTTGATCACCGGCAGGATGAACAGCAGCTCGTCCGTTTCACCCGAATAGGACAATGCCAGGACCACATCCTGCGGCAGGATCATGCCGAGGTCGCCGTGACTGGCTTCGCCCGGATGCACGAAGAACGCCGGTGTTCCAGTGGACGCCAGGGTGGCGGCGATCTTGCGCGCCACATGGCCCGATTTGCCCATGCCGCTGACGATCACGCGCCCCTTGCAGCCCAGGATCAGCCGGCAGGCCTCGACAAAATTCTGCCCGATCCGCGGCTCCAGCGCATGGATGGCCGCCGCTTCGGTGGCGATCACCGTGCGTGCGCTACGCAAGATGGTGTCCGGGTTCAGGTCGATGACGGCGGGCGGGGCGATGCGTGCGTTCATGTGGGCTCGATGGAGGCTGAGAATCTGATGTCCGTGGCCGCAATGGCTGGGGGCATCATCGGCTATTGCCGTCGATTGTGGCTGGTTTGGCATCGTTGTCGTTTCTGCGACAGCGAATTTCCATTACCATGGCATATTCGTATTTTAACGTCATAAGTCCGCGCGTTGGATTCAACAAGCGACAGAATCCGCGTTTTGCCGACTCAAGCTCACCTATGGACCACCCCCTCCCGATGGACTCAGCCAGCATCCAGGCAATGATCGAAAACGGCCTGCCCGGTGCGCAAGCGGAGGTCAGCGGCGCCGATGGCGTGCATTTCGAGGCCACCGTGGTGGCCAGCCAGTTCGCCGGCAAGCTGCCGCTGGCGCGGCATCGGCTGGTTTACGCCACGCTGGGCGAGCTGATGGGGGGCGCGATCCACGCGTTGGCGCTGAAGACGCTGACACCCGAGGAAGCTGCGCCGCGCCGCTGATGGCCGCAGACGCACTCCACCGCTTCATTCAAGGAACATGATGGCCAAGATCCTGATCAGTGGCGGCACGCCACTCCATGGCGAGGTCGGTATTTCCGGCGCCAAGAATGCCGTGTTGCCGATTCTCGCTGCCTGCCTGCTGGCTGACGAACCGGTCAGCATCGGCAACGTGCCGCATCTGCACGATGTCACCACCTTTATTGAATTACTCGGCCAGATGGGCGTTCAGCTGGTGCTGGACGATCGCATGAAGATGCATGTCGACCCGCGCACGACCAGCACCTGCATCGCGCCATATGACCTGGTGCGCACGATGCGCGCCTCGATCCTGGTGCTGGGCCCGCTGGTGGCACGTTTTGGCCAGGCCGAAGTCTCGCTGCCAGGCGGTTGCGCGATCGGTTCGCGCCCGGTCGATCAGCATATCCGTGGCCTGCAGGCGCTGGGTGCGCAGATCACCGTCGAGAACGGCTACATCAAGGCACGCGCAAAGCGGCTGAAGGGCGCCCGCATCCTGATGGACATGGTCACCGTCACCGGTACCGAGAACATCATGATGGCGGCCACGCTGGCGCAGGGCACCACGGTGATCGAGAACGCCGCGCAGGAGCCCGAGGTGGTGGACCTGGCGAACTGCCTGATCGCGATGGGCGCGCAGATCGAGGGCGCTGGCACCTCGACCATGGTGATCCATGGCGTCGAGCGCCTGCACGGCGCCGAGTACGAAGTGCTGCCTGACCGTATCGAAACCGGTACCTTTCTGGTCGGCGCGGCGATGACGGGTGGCAAGGTGCGTACGCGGCGTGCCCGTGCCGACACGCTCGATGCGGTACTGGCCAAGCTTGAGGAAGCCGGTGCGCACATCTGCGTCGGCGACGACTGGATCGAGTTGGACATGGGCGGGCGTCGGCCGAAGGCAGTGAACATCAGCACAGCGCCGTATCCGGCATTTCCAACCGACATGCAGGCGCAGTTCACCGCGCTCAACTGCGTCGCCGAGGGCACCGGCGTAGTGACCGAAACCGTGTTCGAAAACCGCTTCATGCATGCACAGGAATTGCAGCGGCTCGGCGCAGATATCCACGTCGAAGGCAATACAGCGGTGATCCAGGGTGTGCAACAGATGAGCGGGGCGCCGATCATGGCCACCGATCTGCGCGCATCGGCCTGTCTGGTGCTGGCCGGCCTGGTCGCCAAGGGCGATACGGTGGTCGATCGCGTGTATCACATCGATCGTGGTTACGAGAATATCGAGGAGAAGCTCGGTGTGCTCGGTGCGAAGATTCGCCGCTTGCCGAACTGAGTCATCGTCGTCTGCAGGCAACAAAAAGCCCGGTCATGCCGGGCTTTTTTTATCGCGCCTGCGTGGCTATCAATCGGCCTTGTAGCTGACCAGCTCCATCACCAGGTCGCCGCCGTCATGCTGCGACAGCTTTACGGGCAACAGGTACTTGCCCGGCGCGTACCACGCGCTGAAACCGCGCTCGGCGTCGGTGCGATCGACCCGCTCGGCATTGAAGCTGCCGGCCGGCACCTTGACGGTTTCCTTGCCGGTCACCTTGAAATTCTGCGTCTGTACTTCCTGGCGCGCGGCAACCGGCAGCGCTATCTGCTGCTTGCCGTCGCGCAAGGCCAGCCCCAGCGCCAGCGGCGTGGTGTTGCGCTCGACCATACCGGCGGTCGCGGGATAGCTGTTCGGGCCCTTGCCCTCGTCGACGGTCACCTGCTGTTTGGTCCAGTCGACCAGCAGGTGGCGCTGCTTGTTCTTGATTGCCGCATCCAGCTGATAGTCGTAGCTGATCGCTTCGGGCACATCGCCCTTCCAGCGGAAGCGCGAGGTCTCCTTGATGCTGGCACTCATCATGGCGGCCATCCCACCGGTGCTCTTGACGTCGCGGCTGTAGATCCATTCGCCGTGGCTGCCGGCACGCAGGGTCACCGTGGCTTCGCCCATCGGCTCGCCACCCTGCAGCACGTTGTAGTGGGCGGTAAAGCTGGTGGGAGTTGTGGCGAGGGCAGCCTGGGCGCCGAACAGCAGGCCGAGGCCGAGCAGGGGAGTAAGCAGGGTTCGGGTAGTCATGCGACGAGTCTGCCGGCACCGGGCTGAACCGTGGATCACTCCCGTGTCTGCAGGCCCTGCTCGTTCAGTACGAGTGGGGTCAGCAGCGGCTGGTCGTCGAGCCTTGGCGCCTGGCCGTCCCAGCGCAATCGCCGAGTGGCCAACAGACCGAGGACGGCGGGCAACAGCCGGTGTTCCAGTGGCAGCAATCGTTCCGCCAGTTGCTCTTCGTCGTCACCCGGCTCGATCGCGACGCGTGCCTGTGCGATGACCGGGCCGCCATCCAGTTCGGCGGTGACGAAGTGCACGCTGGCGCCATGCTCGGTGTCGCCCGCTTCCAGAGCGCGGCGATGGGTGTGCAGACCGCGGTACTTCGGCAGCAGCGAGGGATGGATGTTGATCATCCGGCCGATCCAGGGCGCCAGTGCCTCGCCATCGAGTATCCGCATGAAACCGGCGAGCACCAGCAGCTCGGCACCACTGGCGGCGATGCGGGCGAATAGATCGAGGTCAAACGCGCGCCGATCCGGATAGCTGCGTGGGTCGAGTGCCAGCGTGGGAATGTTGGCCGCTTCGGCCATGCGCAAGGCGCCGGCCGCCGCCTTGTCGCTGCCGACCAGCACGAAGTCGACCGGGAGCTCGCCACGCTCACGCGCGGCGAGCAGCGCAGCGAGATTGCTGCCACGCCCGGAAGCAAGGACGGCGATGCGCGGTAGTGAGGACATAAGAGTTCCGAGATCAATGGCCGCTCGCCCTGAGCGTAGGCCCGAGGGGCTGAAGTCGAAGGGCTGCCCTTCGACTTCGCTGCGCTACGCTCAGGGCGAACGGGCAGTGGTCGACTCGGGTGGCTCAGCCGATCCGCACGCGCTCGTTGCCCTGCGCGGGCACCACTTCGCCGATCACCGAGCTGGGCAAGCCGTGCTTGGCCAGCAGCGCGGATGCCGCAGCGACCGCATCGCTCGGCAGGATCACGGTAAAGCCGACGCCGCAGTTGAACGTGCGCCACATTTCCTCGCGCGCCACGTTGCCTTCGCGCATCAGCCAGTCGAACACCGGCGGCAGCACGATCGTCGAAGCGTCCAGCGCGATACCCAGTCCGTCCGGCACCACGCGGATGATGTTTTCCTTCAGGCCACCACCAGTGATGTGCGCCATGCCGTGCACCGGGGCTGATTTCAGCAACTCCAGCATCGATTTCACGTAGATCGTGGTCGGCGCCATCAGCGCATCGGCCAGTTTCACCCCGGCGAGGTCGAGATCGAGCGGGTTGCCGGCACGCTCGAGGATCCGCCGGACCAGCGAGTAGCCATTGGAATGCGGACCCGAGGAGGCCACGCCGAGGATCACGTCGCCGGCAACGATCGCCTCGCCGCTGAGCATCTGCGACTTCTCGACCGCGCCCACCGTGAAGCCGGCCAGATCGTATTCGCCGGGTGGATACATGTCCGGCATCTCGGCAGTCTCGCCGCCAATCAGTGCACACCCGGCCAGTTCGCAACCCTTGGCGATGCCGCCCACCACCGCCACGGCGGTATCGACATCGAGCTTGCCGGTCGCGAAGTAATCGAGGAAGAACAGTGGTTCGGCGCCCTGCACAAGCACATCGTTGACGCACATGCCGACCAGATCGATGCCGATCGTGTCATGCCGGTTCAAGACTTGCGCCAGCTTCAATTTGGTGCCGACGCCATCGGTGCCGGACACGAGCACTGGCTCCTTGTAGCGACCGGACAAGTCGAACAGGCCGCCGAAGCCGCCCAGTCCACCCATCACTTCGGGGCGGAATGTCCGTTTGACCAGCGGCTTGATGCGTTCGACCAGGGCATTGCCGGCATCGATATCGACGCCGGCGGCGCGGTAGGTAAGTGCGTCAGACATGGTGAAGACCGGCGTGGAAGAAACGCGCAAGTTTAGCAGTATGTGGAATCGATGCTGGTCTGCCCCGGTGTATCGGCGGATCCGGTAATGCTTCGATAGACGCTGGGGGCGCGATTGGGCAGACTTCGCGGAGCTTTCCCTTCAAAAGACGTCCACCCCATGCGCCTGTCCCGCCTGCTGATCGTTATCCTGCTGCTGGGCTTTGCCGTGCTGCCGCCGCTGGCTGCGCAAGGCCAGGCTCCGGTGGCGTCGCCGGCAGCGCCAGGTTCGCCTTATTCGGTCATCGTGCCGGTGGCCGACACCAGCGACGCCCAGCGTGACCAGGCCTTTGCGACTGCACTCGGGCAGGTACTGACGCGGGTGGCTGGCGGTCAGGATCTGCGCAGCAATGCGGGCTATGACGATGCGCTGAAAGGCGCGGGCTCGATGGTTCAGAAGTTCCAATATCAACGCGCTACGACCGGCCTGAGCCTGGAAGTGAACTTCGAGCCGGGCACGGTGCGACGGTTGGTCGCCAAGCTGGGCGTGGCCAGCGCGGGTGTGAAACCGCCAGTGCTGCTGCTGGTGCAGGGCGCGGACGGCAAGTTGCTCGACCAGGCCGCGTTGACCAGTCTGGTCGCGTCGGCGGGTGCACGTGGCACCAACGTGGTCTATCCCGATGCGACCAGGCCGCTGGATGCCGCCAAAGTGGCCGCCGCCGATCCGGCCGCGCTGGCGGCGGTCGACCAGCAGTACCACACCGGCTTGGTGCTGCTCGGTAGCCTGCAAAACGGCAAGGCCAGCTGGACCTTGATATCTGGTGGGCAGTCACAGCATTGGACCGGCACCGGCGCGACCGAAGATACCTTGCTGGCAGACGCAGGCAACGGCATGGTCGATCGCATCGGCAAGCAGCTGAACGTGATTGGCTCCAGCATCAGCGACGGCAAGCTGTGGGTCAGCGGCCTGAACTCGGCGATCGATTACGCGAACCTGTTGGCCGTCCTGCGCGCTGATCCGTCGGTGCGCCAGGTGCAGACGCTGGAGGCGCAGAACGACAGCGTATTGTTGTCCGTCAAGGCGTCCATGCCACTGAGCGGGCTGGCCGCGAATCTCGCCGCCGGTGGCCGCTTGCTGTTGCAGGGCGAACCTCACCAGGGCGCCGATGCCAACCTGCGTTGGCTGCATTGAGCCGTTGCGTGATGATGTCGGCGAACCGCAGCGAGCGGTACGTCAGCGCTTTCAGGGGCGCTGGCCGGCCCACGGCATTCCTGTGAAATTCCGCCCTGTGAGAGTCCGATGAGCGCGCCCATGACACACGACACCTCGCGCCGCTGGCAGATGCTCGTCATCGCGCTGGTCATCGGTTACCTGATCTGGCTGCTGTCGCCGGTGCTGATGCCGTTCGCGGTCGCCGCCATGCTGGCCTACCTGGGCGATCCGCTGGCCAATCGGTTGCAGCGACTGGGCATGAGCCGGGCATGGGCGGCGAGTGTCGTTTTCCTCGTGCTGTTGCTGGTACTCGTCGGCGTGTTGCTGCTGCTGATTCCATTGATCTCGCGGCAGATCGAAAACCTGATCGAAAACCTGCCCCGCTATTCACAGTGGGCGCAACAGACCGCGTGGCCCTGGGTACAGCAAAAGCTGCACCTCGATCCACGCATGTTCGACAGCGACCAGCTGCTGGTGGCGTTCAAGGCGCACATGGGTTCGATCGGCGACTTCGCCACGACCGTGGTGGGCAAGGTGTCGCGTTCGGGCATGGATATTGTGCTGTGGATGACCAACCTGGTGTTGATCCCGGTGGTGGCGTTCTACCTGCTGCGCGACTGGCACCGGCTGGTCGGCACGATTGATCGCATGCTGCCACGCTGGATCGAGCCGACCATCGCCCATCTGGCCCACGAATCGGACAAGGTGCTGGGTGCGTTTGTGCGCGGTCAGCTGCTGGTGATGCTGGCGCTGGGTATTTTCTACGGCGCCGGTCTGACCTTGGTCGGGTTATCGGTCGGTCTGCTGATCGGCATCGTCGCGGGTCTGCTCAGTTTCGTGCCGTATCTCGGGTTTATCGTCGGCTTCGGTGCCGCGATTATTGCGGTGCTGGTGCAGTACGGCGACTGGTCGCACGTGCTGCTGATCTGTGGCGTGTTCGCGGTCGGCCAGTTGCTGGAAGGCTATGTGCTGGTACCTCGGCTGGTCGGCGGCAAGATCGGGCTGCATCCGGTGGCGGTGATCTTTGCGGTGCTGGCCGGCGGCTATCTGTTCGGCTTTCTCGGCGTGCTGCTGGCGCTGCCCGCGGCCTCGGTGATCGTGGTGCTGCTGCGTTACCTGCTCGAACGTTACCGGTTGAGCGAGCTGTATACCGAGGAGGGGCCGGAGGATCCGGCGCTTTCTGGGCAAACCGAGGTCGAGGTGGATGTCACGGTACGCAACGTCGGCGACACTGCGACCGAATCAGCACTGAAACCCGGCAAAGTCGACCCGAAAGCACCATGATCCCGCAGTTGCCACTCGCGCTGCGCTGGCCGCGCCGTCAGCGTTTCGAACACTTCCACGCCGGTGCCAATGCCGCCGCACTCGCCGCGGTGCACGCGCTGGCTTCGGAAGCCGGTGCAGCGTGGGTCTATCTGCATGGCGCGCTCGGCAGTGGGCGCAGTCATCTGCTGATGGCTGCGTGTCAGGCCGCCAGTATTTTGGGTCGCCGCGTGCAGTATCTGCCGCTGGCGGCGCTGGGGGATCGCGCGGCGGCGTTGCGTGGCGTGGTCGGCAGCGAGTTGCTGGCGCTGGACGATCTGGGTGCCATCGCTGGCGATCGCGAAGCGGAACATGCGCTGTTCGATCTCTACAACCGCGCGCGTGCAGAGGGGAGCGCGCTGCTGTTCGCCGCCGATGCCACGCCGGCCCAGCTTGGCCTCCAGCTGCCCGACCTGCGTTCGCGCCTCGGTGCCTGCACCCAGTTTGCGCTGAAGCCACTCGATGACGCCGAACGCCGTGCTGTGCTGAAAGCTCAGGCCGCTTCGCGCGGCATCGAACTGGACGAGAGCGTGCTCGACTGGCTGTTCGCCCGCTATGCGCGGGATCTCGGCGCGCTGCTCGATTTGCTCGACAAGCTGGACCAGGCATCGTTGGCTGCACAGCGGCGGATCACGATTCCGTTCCTGCGCAGCTTCCTGCGCGACGCGGATGAGATGCATTGATCGGAAGGCCGGGAGGCCGCGCCTCGCGTAGGTTGGGGTGAGCAACGCGAAGCCCAACGATCGTGGTAACCCCATGTTGGGCATCACTGCGTTCACCCCAACCCACGCGGTGCGTGCTTCGAGGTTTCCACATACAACAAAGGCGCCCGCAGGCGCCTTTGTTTGTTTACCGAGTCGATAAGGTTCAGGCCTTCAGAAGTGCGGGTGTCGCCTGTTGCCCGATCGCATCGACCATGGCCTTCGCCACGTTGAGGTTGCCGGCGATGATGTTGCCGCTGGCGGGGATGCCGTCGCGACCGGCGAAGTCGCAGTAGCGGCCGCCGGCTTCGTGCACCAGCAATACGCCAGCAGCCATGTCCCACGGTTTCAGGCCGATCTCGAAGTAGCCGTCGTAGCGGCCGGCCGCAACATAAGCCAGATCCAGTGCGGCGGAGCCGGAGCGACGGATGTCCTCGGCCTGGCCGAGGATCGCGCGGGTCATGTCCAGCTGCGCGGGGAGGTGCTCGCGCTGGCGGAACGGGAAACCGGTGGCGATCATCGCGCCGCCGAGGTTCTCGCGCTTGGACACGCGCATGCGGCGATCGTTGATATACGCGCCGTCACCCTTGCTGGCGGTGTACAGCTCGTCGCGCAGCGGGTCGAAGACCACGGCGTGAATCGGCACGCCTTTTTCCAGCAGCGCGATGGAAACGCTGAAGTGCGGAATGCCGCGCAGATAGTTGTGGGTGCCGTCGAGCGGGTCGATCACCCAGGTCATCGGACCCTTGCCCATGGCACCGCTTTCCTCGGCGAGGATCGCGTGATCCGGATAGGCGCGGCGCAGTTCCTTGATGATTTCCGCTTCGGCCAGCTTGTCGACTTCGGAAACGAAATCCATCTGCTGCTTCTCGACGACATTGAGGCCGTCGATGCGGTTCATGTAGCGCAGGATCACGTTGCCTGCAGAACGCGCGGCGCGCGCCGCGATCGTAACGTGGGGTCTGGGCATGGCTTCGACTTTGCAAAAGAGCGGGGTTGCGGCCGGCGATTCTAGCAGAGGCGGGGCCTAAGAGCCTGCTTATCCTCTCCCCGGCGCGAGCCACGGGGAGAGGACGAGCAGGCTCTGAAGGCGGGATGGCAGTTCTCAGGCCCGCCGCATCCACTATTCTAGGCGGCCACTCTCTGCCAGTTGTTTCGCATGACTACTGCCCCTGATCTCGCCGCCCTTATCCGCTTTGTGCTGGTGCGTACCTCGCATCCGGGCAATATTGGCAGTGCGGCGCGGGCGATTCGTACGATGGGCTTCGAGCGACTGGAACTGGTGGCGCCGGCCCGCTTTCCCGACACGGAAGCGAATGCGCTGGCGGCTGGCGCAGACGACGTGCTGGCGAGCGCCGGCATCCATGATGAATTGATCGACAGCCTGGCCGGGAGCAGCCTGGCGCTGGGTTTGTCGGCGCGGCGACGCGGTGTAAACCTGCCCGAGATCTCGCCGCGCGAAGCGGCCGCGCAGGTGCTGGCTGCCGCCGCCCGCGGCGAGCAGGTGGCGCTGGTGTTCGGCAATGAACGCACCGGTCTGGAGAACGAAGAACTCGCGCGCTGCCACGCGATGGTGCGGATTCCCAGCGTGGATGATTTCAGCTCGCTGAACCTGTCACAGGCGGTGCAGGTGATGGCCTATGAGCTGCGCGTGGCGATGCTGGGAGACGATGTGCAGGCGTCAGCGCCGGTGCGCGATGAGCCGCCCGCCGATGCGACGCAGATGGAACAGTTCTACGTGCATCTGGCGCAAATGCTGGACGACATCGAGTTCCACAAGGGGCGTGAGCCCACCACGATCATGCTGCGTCTGCGCAAGCTGTTTCAGCGCGCGCAGCCGGATGAGCGCGAGCTGCGCGTGCTGCATGGGATTCTTGCCGACGCGCAGCGCATGGCGCAGCTTGCGGCGAAGCGGTAGAAACTCACCTTCGGCGCGATGCTCTTGTGGGAGCGACTTCAGTCGCGATGCTACTGCTTTGCCCTTGGGCTCTAAAGCAAGCAAGCCAACAATAAAGCCAAGCCAGAGCATCGCGATTGAAGTCGCTCCCACAAGGGCAAGTGCGCGAGCTTTCGCGCACAAGGTGCGCTCCTACAAGTCGTCCGAGTCCTCGTCCGACGGAGCGCGGGTGACCAGGAGTTTGTCGATGCGGGCGCCGTCGAGGTCGACCACCTCGAAGCGGATGCCGCGCCACGTGAATACTTCGCCGGTCTGCGGGATGCGGCCGAGCGCGGCCATCACCATGCCGGCGACGGTGCGGAAGTCGTGTTCCTGCTCACCGGGCAGGTGATCCAGATGCAGCAGTTCACGCAGGTCATCGGTCGACAGACTGCCGTCGATCAGCCAGCTGCCGTCTGCACGCTGCACGATGGGCGCGTCCTGATCGTCGGCGCCATGCGCGATCTGGCTGACGCCGACCACTGCGGCCAGCAGGTCGTTGACGGTCACCACGCCTTCGATGTCGCCGTACTCGTCCACGACCAGCGCCAACTTTGTTTCGGCGTCGCGGAATTCTTCCAGCAGGTCCAGCGCGCGCGCCGTTGCCGGCACGAACAGTGGTTTGGACAGATGATCGAACAGCTCCGGCTTGCCTTCCGCAAAGCTGTGCAGCAGGCGCTTGACCTCGACTACGCCGACCACATCGCTCTCGTTGCCGCGAAACACTGGATAACGCGAATACGGGGTCTGCCGCAGCACCTCGACGTTCTCCTGGCGCGAGGCGGCGATGTCCAGCCAGGCGATGCGCATGCGGGGGGTCATCACGCTGTCCACCGTGCGGTCGCCCAGGCGCAGCACGCGGTTGACCATGTTGTGTTCGTCCGGATCGAGCACGCCCTGTTCGGCGCTTTCGGCCACCAGCATGCGGATCTCATCCTCGGTGACCACGCCGCGGCGTCGCTGATGAACCCGCATCAGCCGCAGCAACAGGTTGCTGGACACGTTCAGCAGCCACACGAACGGTGCGGTCAGCCGCGACAGCACCAGCATCGGAAACGCCATGTATACCGACACCTGTTCCGGTGCCGAGAGCGCCAGCCGCTTGGGCACCAGTTCGCCGATCACGATCTGGATGAACGAGATCAGCACAAAGCCGAGCACGATGCCGATCACCCGCGCATACGGCCCCAGCCAGGCGGCGCGACCGTCATGCAGGGCGTCGGCAATATGGCCGCCAAGGGCGTCGCCGGCGATCGCGCCGGTGGTCAGCATCACCAGCGTGATGCCCACCTGCACGGTGGAAAGGAAGTGCTCCGGCGCCTCGGCATGACGCAGCGCCATGGCGGCACGGCGGCTGGTTTTCGCCATTTGCTTGAGCCGGCTCTTGCGCGAAACGACCAGAGCCATCTCCGACAGCGCAAAAAAGCCGTTGCACAGGGCCAGTACGAATACAAACGCGATTTCGGTCAGCATCGCGACAAGGGCGGGTAGGGGTCCATGGGGTGAAGTGTAAGGGCTGGCGGGCCTCTACTTCACCTCGGTGGCGGTCTCAGGGCGTCCTTGAGGGTGGGCCTGTCCTGTAACATTACCGTCATCTGGTTCCCTCAAGGCTTGGCGGCATGTTTTCACTGCAGACGATTTTTGGCAAAGGCGACAAGTTCTATGGCCTGCTCGAGCAAAGCGCAGCCACCGTTTGCGAGAGTGCCAAGGCCCTGCATGAGCTGTTGAGCAAGCCCGGGCAGGGCTCGGTGATGGCAGCGTTTACCGCCACCCGCGCCCGCGAGAAGGAGCTGGCGGCGCAGATCAGCGAGGGCCTGGTCAACACCTTTGTCACCGCGCTCGATCGTGAAGACATCGAGGCGCTGAACTCGGCGCTGTACAAGATTCCCAAGACCATCGAAAAATTCGCCGAACGCTACGAAATCGTGGCCGAGCGCCTGGTTGGAGTGGAATTCGCCCAGCGCGCGCTGGTGCTGGAGCGTTCCAGCGAGGTTGTCGCCGAGATGATCGGCGAGCTGCGCCGCGGCCTGCGCATCGACCCGGTAAAGAAATTGCAGGATCGCCTGCAGGCGCTGGAATCCGAAGGCGACCGCATGCTGCTGTCGCCGTATCGCACGCTGTACGTCGAGGGCGGCGATGTGATGCGGGCGGTGCTGGCGAAGGATCTTTTCGAGCTGATCGAGAAGGCGATCGACAAGTGCCGCGATGTCGGCAACATCGTGTATTCGATCGTGCTGAAGAATTCCTGAGGGCGTTGCCGTGAGCCTTTGCATCACGCGTTGCCCGATTGAGGCATACCCAGTCCGCCGTGCTGAGGCGATCGTCGCCGGAGACCGCGTATGAGCCTCAGTCTGGTCCTGGCGGAAGTGCTGATCGCACTCGGTTTTACCTACATCAACGGCTTCCACGACACCGCCAATTCGATTGCCACTGTCGTTGCCACCAAGGTGCTGACGCCTGGTCAGGCGGTGCTGCTGGCGGCTGTCACCAATCTGTTTGGCGCGTTGCTGGGCACCGCCGTGGCGGCCACGATTGCATCCGGGTTGATTGATGCCGGGGTGATCGACGTGGGCCCGCAGTTGGTGATCTGCGCGTTGCTGGCAGCCATTGTGTGGAACCTGATCACCTGGTGGCTGGGCCTGCCGTCCAGCTCCAGCCACGCGCTGGTCGGCTCGCTGGTGGGTGCGGCCGTCGCTGCATCGGGTAACAAATTCAATTCGGTGATCTGGGTGCAGGGCAACTGGATCACCGGCCACGGGGTGATCCCGAAGGTGATCATCCCGATGGTGCTGTCACCGCTGGCCGGCTTCATCATCAGCTTTGCGTTGATGGGGGGGCTGTATGCGCTGCTGGCATGGTTTGCCAATCGGCGTGGCTGGTTGCGTCGGTTCGGCCGCACACCGTTCGTCAACAGCTTTTTCGGCAAGGCGCAGATTCTTTCCGCCACCGCCATGGGCGTGGCGCACGGCATGAACGATGCGCAAAAGAGCATGGGCATCATCGCCCTGGCGCTGGCCGGCGGCACCGCGGCGCATCAGTTCGATCAGCTACCCCACATGCTGGGTTTCCTTAGGATCGCCGAGAACACCGCCGGCGGGTTTGTCATTCCGGTCTGGGTGAAAGTGGTATGCGCCCTGACCATGGCGGCCGGCACGGCCGGTGGTGGCTGGCGCATCATCAAGACGCTGGGCCACAAGATGGTCAAGCTGCACCCGATCAATGGCTTCGCTGCCGAAACCAGTTCCGCCGCGGTCATTTTGACCGCCTCGATGTTCGGTATTCCGGTATCGACCACCCACAACGTGTCCGCCTCGATCATGGGCGTGGGCGCGGCCAAGCGTTTCAGCGCGATTCGCTGGTCGGTGGTGGAGCGCATGGTGTGGGCGTGGATACTCACCCTGCCGGTGACCGCATTGCTCGCCTACGGGCTGGTGCAATTGGCTGGAAAAGCCTGGTAGGCGGCGCCTAGAGCGCGTCGCCACCACTGACGACGATCTGTTCCAGCTGGTCGCCGAGCGTGCCCAGCTCCGTGACCACGCGTTGCAGCTCGTTGCTGTCGAGCAATTCGTACGGGCGGTTTTCGCACAGATGCAGGTAGGGTGAGCCATCGAGGTCGGCTACTGCCAGAAAGCCCGTGCGCTGCTGCCAGTTGAAGCGCAGGCATCGGCTTGGATCGGTGCCGGCGAGCGGGCCGATCGGGGTCGAAATGCGCAGGTAGCGTCGGCCTGATTCGTCTTCCAGTTCGGCCAGATAGATGCCCTGATGCCGATCGCGCGACAACTCCAGATCGAAACTGATCAGGTAGGGATCGTTGTGGCGCAGCTCGTGCTGGCTGCTGATGTGGGAACGCACGGCTTCAAAGTGACGCATGGTGCGACTTCCGCGGCTGGTAAAAGGCGCTGCTACTCTGCCACGTCTGCGAGTCCGCGTCGCGTCGATCGGGTGTCAGAATCATTCCCGGGTCGAATGCGGCTTCTTTCCCTGGCCTGATGGCAGAATATTTCTGAACTTGCGCATGAACGACGGTCACGCACGCATCTACGCCGCCATTGCCGCGATTCCTGCAGGCCGGGTCGCCAGCTACGGCGCCATCGCCGCCCGTGCCGGCTTGCCGGGGCGGGCTCGGCTGGTCGGCCGGCTGCTGGGTGAAACGCCCGATGGCATGCGACTGCCGTGGTACCGCGTGCTGCGTGCCAGCGGACAGATCGCGATGGCGCCGGGCAGTCGCGGTTTTCGTGAGCAATCACGGCTGCTGCGGGCGGAATGGATCGAGGTGAAAAACGGTCGGGTGCCGTTGTCGCGATTCGGGCTCGATGGCGACCTCGATCACGCATTGTGGGGCATGCCGGACGACTGAAGGGAAGGTGCTCCGACGGTCTGCGGCGTGTTTTTCGCGAAGTTTCCGCGAAGTGTTGCGGTCGGGTTTGCTAGCATGTAACCGATGGATTCCTCAGCTCTCGACCTTCTTCAAAGCGTTTTCGGTTACCCCAGTTTCCGCGGTCAGCAACAAGCCATCGTCGAGCAATTGTGCGCAGGCGGTGATGCGCTGGTGCTGATGCCGACGGGCGGCGGCAAGTCGCTGTGCTATCAAATTCCGGCGTTGCTGCGGCAGGGCACCGCGATCGTGGTGTCGCCGCTGATCGCGTTGATGCAGGATCAGGTCGACGCGCTGCGCGAGGCCGGCGTCGCCGCGGCCTATCTCAACTCCAGCCTAGGTGCCGAGGATCAGCGCGAGGTCGAGCGGCAATTGCTGGCCGGCGAATTGAACCTGCTCTATGTGGCGCCCGAGCGGCTGCTGACCGGACGTTTCCTCGGTCTGCTGGAACGCACCGAAGTGGCACTGTTCGCGATCGACGAGGCGCACTGCGTTTCGCAATGGGGCCATGATTTTCGGCCCGAGTATCGCGAGCTGGCGATTCTGCACCAGCGTTTCCCGCAGGTGCCGCGGATCGCACTCACCGCCACTGCCGACCCGCGCACCCGCGATGAAATCGTCGAGCGACTCTCGTTGCAGCAGGCGCGGCAATTCGTCGCAAGTTTCGACCGGCCGAACATCGGCTATCGGGTCGGCCTGCGTGACAACGCGAAGCGTCAACTTACCGAGTTTCTGCAGGGCCATCGTGGTGAATCCGGCATCGTCTATTGTCTCAGCCGCAAGAAGGTAGACGACATTGCCGAATGGCTGGCCGAGATCGGCGTCGAGGCATTGCCGTATCACGCCGGCCTCGATGCGACCAAGCGCGCCGCCAACCAGAAGCGCTTCCTGCGCGAAGACGGTGTGGTGATGGTCGCTACCGTCGCGTTCGGCATGGGCATCGACAAGCCCGACGTGCGCTTTGTCGCGCACCTGGACTTGCCGCGCAGCATCGAGGGCTACTACCAGGAGACCGGCCGCGGCGGTCGCGACGGGCTGCCGGCCGAGGCGTGGATGATCTACGGTCTGTCCGACGTGGTGACGATGAGCCAGATGATCGCGCAGTCCGAATCGGCCGACGATCGCAAGCGGGTGGAGCGGCAGAAGCTGGAGTCGTTGCTGGCCTATGCCGAAGCCACCGATTGCCGTCGTCAGTTGTTGCTTGGCGCGTTTGGCGAGACTTATCCCGGCCCCTGCGGCCATTGCGACAACTGCGTCGCGCCGCCGAAGACGTGGGACGCCACGGTGCCGGCACAGAAGGCATTGTCGGCCGTCTATCGCAGCGGTCAGCGCTTTGGCTCTGGTCATGTGATCGACATCCTGCGCGGCGAGGAAACCCAGCGCGTGCTCAGCCTCGATCATCATCGGTTGAGCACGTTCGGGATCGGTGCCGAGATGGACGAGAAGCAGTGGCGCTCGGTGTTTCGTCAGCTGCTTGCTGCCGGCCTGCTGGAGGCCGACGCGGAAGGCTATGGCACCTTGCGCCTGACCGCCGCGAGCCGTGCCGTGCTCAGCGGCGAGAAGACGGTGAAGCTGCGCGAGGATGCTCGTCCCGCGCGTGGCCGCCGCCGCGACAGCAAGCTGATCGTTGCGGGCGGAAGTCTCGGCATCGAAGCCTATGAGCAGTCGATGTGGGACGCGCTGCGCGCCTTGCGCACGCAACTGGCCAAACAGCATGGCGTGCCGCCGTACGTTGTGTTCCACGACGCGACCTTGCTGGCGATGTTGCGCGCGCTGCCGGCGAACGAGGACGAGCTGGCCACGATCAGCGGCGTCGGCGAAGCAAAGCTGAAGCGCTATGGCCGCGACTTCCTCGCCGTGATCAACGCGCAGGAATAAGCCGTCGCTGTTGTGTCGGCGCTTGTGCTGGGCAGCGACTGGCCTTACAACTGACCGACATCGCGAGTGCATGCCGTTGAGGATGACGGCGGCGCATCGGCGTACTTCACCCTGAGAGGATGGTGCATGCACGACGCCCCACTCATTGCGACACTCGTCAGCGGCATCGTGCTGGCGTTTGTGTTTGCTTCCATCGCATACAAGCTGCGCTTGCCGCCATTGGCTGGGTACCTGATGGCCGGCGTGGTGGTGGGGCCGTTCACGCCGGGCTATGTCGCCGACGGCCACCTGGCGCACGAGCTGGCCGAGGTCGGCGTGGTGCTGCTGATGTTCGGCGTGGGCCTGCATTTTTCGCTGAAAGACTTGCTGTCGGTCAAAGGCATCGCGATCCCCGGTGCGCTGGGCCAGATGGCGGTGGCCACTGTTCTGGGCATGCTGCTTGGCTGGGGCCTGGGCTGGCCGATGGCACAAAGCTTTGTGTTCGGCCTGGCGCTGTCGGTGGCAAGTACCGTGGTGTTGCTGCGGGCGATGGAAGAGCGCCGGCTGATGGAAACCGAACGCGGCCGCATCGCGGTGGGCTGGCTGATCGTCGAGGATCTGGCGATGGTGCTGGCCCTGGTGCTGTTGCCAGCGATCGGACTGGCGCTGAGCAGCGGCGGGCAGAATGGCTCCTCTCTCTCGTTTGCAGCGATCGCCGGCACGGTCGGCATCACGATCGGCAAGGTGGCGTTGTTCGTCGCGTTGATGCTGATCGTCGGCAAGCGGTTGATCCCGTGGATTCTCAAGGTCGTCGCGCATACCGGCTCGCGCGAACTGTTCCGTCTGGCGGTACTGGCGATCGCGCTGGGTGTGGCGTTTGGTGTGGCTGGATTGTTCGGCGTGTCGTTCGAGCTTGGTGCGTTCTTCGCCGGCATGATGATGGGCGAGTCGAAGCTGGCCCAGCGCGCCACCGAGGAAACATTGCCTCTGCGCGATGCGTTCGCGGTGCTGTTCTTCGTCTCGATTGGCATGCTGTTCAATTACCACGTGGTGCTGACCGAGCCGCTGGTGGTGCTGGCTGCACTGTCGATCATCGTGATCGGCAAGTCGCTGGCGGCGTTCGCCATCGTGCTGGCGTTTGGACGTCCATTGCGCACCGCGCTGACGATTGCCACCAGCCTGGCGCAGATCGGTGAGTTTTCCTTCATCCTGATCGGCGTAGGCGTGGCGCAGAACCTTGTGTCAAAGGGCGCGCAGGACGTGTTGCTGGCCGCCGCGATCCTGTCGATCCTGCTCAACCCGCTGTTGTTCAAACTGCTCGATCGCGCCCGACCGTGGCTGGATGCGCGTGAAGCGCTGCAACAAGAGCAGGCGTTGGCGCCGGCGCTGGTCGAGCCAGCCGCCGACATGGCTACCAGCACGCTGACAGGGCATGTGGTGGTGGCTGGCTACGGCCGGGTGGGGCGACTGGTCGGTGAGTCGCTGCACGAGCGGGGCGATGCGGTGCTGGTGCTGGAAGAGGAAAAGGAAAAGATCGAGATGCTGCGCGAGCACGGCATCGAAGCGATCGTCGGCAACGCGGCGCAGGACGACGTGCTGGAGGCTGCCAATCTCGCTCATGCGCGCGCACTGGTGGTCACGGTGCCCGATGCATTCGAGAGCGGTGAGGTGGTGCGGCTGGCGCGACTGGCCAATCCGAAACTGCAGATCATTGCCCGCGCCGATTCCGATGCAGGCATGGCTCATCTGCTGCAGAAGGGCGCCGATCTGGTCGTGCTGGCCGAGCCCGAACTGGCGCGTGGCATGCTCGAACATCTGCTGGCGCGCGAGTCGGGGTCAGTGCCCAGGATCCACTGAGACTCTGTTACGTTGGCCGGTACCGTTCGCTGCATACGTATTCAGCCGGACAGGCCAAGGGGTACAGGGCAGACTCGGTGAACAATTCAGTGATGCCATGACGTGGGGACGCAATGAGCACAGCAGGCGCAACAGACGGGTCGGGGCAGCACGCCACCGCGCGGGTGGTACTCATATCGGCGGCGGCGGCGCTGGGCGGCTTCCTGTTCGGTTTCGATACCGCGGTGATCAACGGTGCGGTCGAAGCGATCCGCGGCAGCTTCACACTGGATGCGGCACAGACCGGATTTGCGGTGTCGTGTGCACTGCTCGGTTCGGCGCTGGGTGCCTGGTATGCAGGCATGCTCGCGAACCGCTGGGGGCGGGTACGCACCATGCAGGTGGCCGCCGTGCTGCTGGTGGCTAGCGCGGTGGGCTCGGGACTGGCGAGCGGTGTGTGGGATCTGATCCTGTGGCGACTGGTCGGCGGTATCGGCGTCGGCGTGGCTTCGGTGATCGCGCCGACGTACATCGCCGAAGTGTCGCCTGCCTACATCCGTGGCCGGCTGGGATCGATGCAGCAACTGGCGATCGTGCTTGGCATCTTCACCGCGTTGCTCAGTGATGCATGGCTGGCCGGTTCGGCCGGCGGCGCGTCGCACGCGCTGTGGTTCGGGATGGCGGCGTGGCGCTGGATGTTCCTGGCGGCGGTATTGCCGGCGCTGATCTACGGCACCCTGGTGCTGGGCGTGCCGGAGTCGCCGCGCTACCTGGTGGCCAAGGGTCGTCTGGCGCAGGCCAGGGACGTGCTGCGTGAGGTGCTGGACATGCACAGCGACACCGCACTGGACAGCAAGCTGCACGACATCGAGGAAAGCCTGCGCTCCGAACATCCGCCGCGCCTGAGCGACTTGCGCGGCAAGGCTGCCGGGCTGCTGCCGGTAGTGTGGATCGGTATCCTGCTGTCGGTGTTCCAGCAGTTCGTGGGCATCAACGTCATCTTCTATTACTCGTCCACCCTGTGGCATTCGGTGGGCTTCAGCGAGGCGGACTCGTTCACGATCACCGTGGCGACTTCGGTGGTGAACGTGCTGGTCACCCTGGTGGCGATCGCGCTGGTCGACAGGATCGGCCGCAAGCCCTTGCTGACCATCGGATCGGCCGGCATGGCGGTGACCCTGGCGACAATGGCCTGGTGTTTCTCGCAGGCTACCGGCAACGGCGCCACGCTCAGTCTGCCCGGTGCGACCGGCATCGTGGCGTTGATCGCGGCGAATGCCTACGTGGTGTTTTTCGGGGTCAGCTGGGGTCCGGTTGTGTGGGTGCTGCTGGGCGAGATGTTCCCGAACCGCATCCGCGCCACCGCGCTGGCGGTGGCCGCGGCGGCGCAGTGGTTGGCGAACTTCGCGATCACCAGCAGCTTCCCGGCGCTGGCCGAGATCGGCCTGACGTTTGCCTATGGGTTGTATGCCGGTTTTGCGCTGCTGTCGTTGCTGTTCGTGCTGTATGCCGTGCGCGAGACCAAGGGCATTGAGTTGGAGGACATGCAGGCATGACGAACGGGGAGCGTGCGGCGGCCTACGACAGGCGATGGGCAAAACAGCTAGGATTCGGAACGACCGGCGGCCAAGTCATGGCCGGCGTCATGCTGTCTTGCAGAAGGTTTTCGGATCCATGTGCGGATGAAGGGAAAGGCCACATCGATCGATATCGCCCATCTGGCCGGGGTATCCCAGGCCACGGTTTCGCGTGCGCTGCGCGGCAGTCCGCTGGTCAATGAAGAAACGCGGCGGCGGATCCAGGCCGCCGTCGAGCAGCTCAACTACAAGGTCGACAAGAACGCATCCAATCTGCGCCGGATGTATTCCGGCACGCTGGCGTTGCTGTTGTTCGAGGATCCCACGGCCGACGAGTCGCACATCAATCCGTTCTTCCTGTCCATGCTGGGCTCGATCACCCGGGCCTGCGCGCAGCAGGGTTACGATCTGTTGATCTCGTTCCAGCAGTTTTCGCGCGACTGGCATGCCGACTTTGCCGATAGCAAGAAAGCTGACGGCATCATTCTGCTCGGCTATGGCGATTATCTGGCCTATCGCGACAAGCTGGAAAAGCTGGTCGCCCAAGGCACCTGCTTTGTGCGTTGGGGAGCGGTGCTCCCCGATCAGCCGGGCGTCTCCATTGGTTGCGACAATTTCCACGGTGGCTACGCGATTGCCGAGCACCTGTTGGAACGTGGCTGCCGCCGCATCGCCTTTCTCGGCGATGCTTCAAGCCATTACCCGGAATTCTTCGAGCGCTATCGCGGCTATGTCGACGCATTGCAACAGGCCGGCATCATGGTCGATCCCGACTTGCAAGAAAATGCTGAAAGCACCGAGCGCTCCGGCTACGAGGCGATGTACACGCTGATCACGCGTGGTGTCGGCTTCGATGCGGTATTCGCCGCCAGCGACCTGATCGCGATCGGCGCACTGCGCGCGCTTTCCGTACATGGGTTGCGGGTGCCGCAGGATGTCGCACTGGCCGGCTTCGACGACATCGCCATGGCCAGCTTCGTCAATCCACCGCTGACCACCGTGCTGCAGGACACCCGACAGGCGGGCGAAGTGCTGGTCGACAGCCTGCTCAAGCTGATCCGCGCTGAGCCCGTCGAGAGCGCGATCCTGCCGGCGAAGTTGATCGTGCGGCGTTCGAGTCTGCGCGGTTAGAGCGGTCGAACGCAGACAGTTTTGCGGCTCATGCCGATGTCGGCAGCGCTTGCTGAGTGGGTTCGCGCACGCGCAGCGTGCACAAACCGGCCACAATCAGACTCGCACCACCCAGGACCAGCGCCCAGATCGGCTGGCCGTGAAAGAACAGCTTCAGCAACACGCCGAGCACGCTCGCTGCCAGCAGCTGCGGGATCACGATGAAGAAATTGAAGATGCCCATATAGACGCCCATCTTCGCGGCCGGCAGGTTGTCCGACAGCAGCGCATAAGGCAGCGAGAGGATCGACGCCCAGGCGAAGCCCACGCCGACCATCGACAGCAGCAACCAGTCCGGGTCGCGGATCAGCAGGAACGACAGCAGCCCCGCGCCACCCAGGCATACGTTGATCAGGTGGCTTATGCGCAGCCCCCAGCGGCGCACCATCCAGGGAATCACGACCGCCGCCAGCGCAGCGAAACCGTTGTAGACGGCGAATAGCACATCGACCCAGTTCGCGCCGTTGTTGTAGGCGATGGAGTGCGGATCGGCGCTGCCGAAGTGCACCTGGGTCACCGCTGGCGTGGTGTAGATCCACATCGCGAACATCGCGAACCAGGAGAAGAACTGCACCCACGCCAGCTTGCGCATGGCCTCGGGCATCGCATTCAGATCGCCCAGCACCTGGGTGAACATCCCCTCGCCACCGTGCGCACGACTCAGCCAAAGCAAGGACAAGCCGTACGCAACAAATCCGCCGGCCAACAGGTACAAGTTGTGGTCCAGCTTCATCCTGACGATCAGCGCGATCGCGATGACACCGACCGCTACCCAGGCGAGCCCCTTGCGCCACGCGGCGCGCCGGTCGACCGTTTCAGCGGACAGCTCGGGCGCCGATGCCGTATCGGCGTCGAACGCCAGCAAGGTATCCGGTGGGTACTCGCGCGTGGTGCACACCGTCCATAACACCGAGCCCAGCAGCACCACGCCGCCGAAGTAGAACGCGTATTTCACCGTGTCCGGCATACCGCCGGCCGCTCCCACATTGTCCACCCCCAGCTTCGCCAACAGCCACGGCAGCAACGACGCCACCACTGCGCCGGTGCCGATGAAGAAGCTCTGCATCGCGTAGCCTTGCGCGCGTTGCTGCGTGGGTAGTTGATCGCCGACGAAGGCGCGAAACGGCTCCATCGACACGTTGAACGAGGCATCCATAATCCACAGCAACCCTGCAGCTACCCACAACGCCGGCGCGTTTGGCATCCATAGCAAAGCCAGCGTCGCCAGCACGGCGCCCACCAGGAAATACGGACGCCGCCGACCCAGCCGGCCCCAGGTGCGATCGGACAGGTGCCCGATCAGCGGCTGCACCAGCAACCCGGTCAGTGGCGCGGCGATCCACAGCGACGGAATATCCGATACGTCCGCGCCGAGCGTCTGGAAGATGCGGCTTACGTTCGCGTTCTGCAGTGCGAAGCCAAACTGGATGCCGAGGAAACCGAAGCACATGTTCCAGATCTGCCAGAACGACAGCTCGGGTTTCCGGTTCATGGTGTCGGTGTTCCCGTAGCCAGCGGCGCAATCAGCAGATCGCCGATGCTCGCCGTGTTCAGTGGTCCATCGATGCCACCGCTGCCACCGGTGTAATGCACGAAGTGACGCAGGTAGCTCATGTTGAATCCCTGCTCGACTGAAAAGCTGCAGCGTGCTCGCGCCTGCGCCGTGAAGCTGATGGTGGTGGAGAGCTGCATGCCATCGCTATGCGGCATCACCAGCGGCATGGGTTGCAGCGTGTGGTCGCCGCAGCGCACGACCAGCAGTTTTACCGCAGCGGTGATGCCGGTGTTGATCGGTCCGTGATCGTTGCTATAAGTCAGGGTGACCTGGAACCTGCCACTGGCCGGTGCGATCCAGGCACGCGGCCATGCGCCGCTCACGCGCGTGCTGTCCCCGACGCATACGGCAGGGCTGGGCAGTGACTCGAGGCCATCGTGGCTGCGTTGGGTGACGCTGAAACATTGTTGTGCTGGCTGTGCGTCGAACTGTCTGCTGCCGTTGATCGGGCCCTGCGGCTGTCCGTTGAGATAGAGCAGGCCGCTACCCTTGATGCTGACCTGCCAGTGCTTGCCGTCACGCATCACCGTTGGCGCATCCGGCGTGGGCGGCGCAAACATTGGCGCATCCAGGCGCAGTGGCGCGACAGGTACCTGCGCCGATGTCAGTTCGACCACGCTGTCCGTGCCATGGCGCTGGACCGTGCCAGTGACCAGCAGATTGCCATTGAGCATCGCCGGACGTACCAGCGTGATGCGTCGGCCAGGTAGCTGCAGGCTGATGCGATCGCTGCTGCCGAACAGCATGGGCACCAGCGACACCGGCAGCTTCGGTTCTATCTGGCCATCGTCCGTCAGGCCGAAGACGCCTTCAGTGACCATGTTCAGATAGCCGGCCACCGACCACAGCTGGCGCGGCGAGTCGACCACGGGTCCACTCAGCTTGCCATCGTCGACGTGTATCGACTGCGTGGCCAGCTCGAAGTTCTCCATGTTCGAGCCGCTCAGCGCCGCCCCACGCATCAGCGAGTGGAGCTCGTGTGCGATGCGTTCGGGATCGTTGACGGTGCGCGCGGCGCGCAGCGCATAGGCACTGACGAAAGGCCAGATCGCGCGATTGTGGTAAATCGGCTGATCGGCGCGCTCGGGCCAGATCACCGGGCTACCGGCGGCATAGGTGGGATAGTTCGCCAGCGACTGCCGTGCGCGGTCGGCGTCCGCCACGCCGCTGGTGATGGCCAACGACAGGCCGAGCAGATCGTAGGCCTCCACCGGCGCGCCGTCGCCGCCGATATAGCTCATGTACATGCCGTGATCGGCGCGCCAGAAATGGGTGTTGATGGCGGTCTTCAGCGCGTCAGCCTGGGCGCGGTAGTTGGCGGCTTTCGGATCGTTGCGTTGTTCGGCCATCTGGACGGCCAGCTGCAGTGCCTGATAGTGCAACACGTTGGTGGACAGCGCGAACGACTGCGCGATGAAGACGACGTTGTTCGCAGTCCAGCCGGGATAGGTTTGTTCGCGCCAGTCGAGGAACGAGGTCTCGCCGCGGTACAAACCCAACGCATCGTCGAACACGTACTGCCGGTCCTGCACCAGCGTGTCGGCGAGCGCACGATAAACCTGATCGGAAAAACCACGGTCATCCAGCAGATGGCGTGCACCGAGAAACCACACGATACGATCCGTGCTCACGGGCCAGCTGCCGCCAGAGCCGGTGTCCTGCATCGGATACCGCATGTCCTTTAAATCAGGGGCTGTCGGCACGGAGGTGCTGCGCACGTCGGAAAGCTTGAACAGCAGCGATGCCTTCGCGCGCGCCGGATCAAAGCGCCACAGCCCCAAGTCCACCGAATAAGACAGATCGCGCGTCCATACGTAATGCCACTTCACGCCCGTCTCGAAACAGGCGCAGGGCATCGACTGGCCGTGGTCGAACGCGTCGTCGCTGATCGCCGCCACCGAGTCCTGGCGCAGATCGTCCTGTGCCATCGCGAACAAGCCATCGAACAGTGCGCTGGCGGTATGCACGGATGCCGGTTGTGAGGAAATGTGGCGATCGCCGGCGGGCGCGTGCAGCACGAAGCTGCCATCCGCCGCCATCGTCATGGCCGCCGTCTGCTTTTGCCAGCTCAATTGATGTTGCCAGTTCGCGACAGCCGCCGGCTGCGACGCGGCCAATGTCGCCATCAGCAATGAGCTCAGCATGGGCATGCTTCGACTAGCCTCGCGACGTCAAGAGATTGAATCATTCGCTGCCCCGGCTGCCATTGCCTGCATGCCCGCGGCCAAGCTTGATTGACTGTGCCGTACCAGCGCGCAGTTTCACATAGACCACAGCGCCGAAACGGTCGTGTCCCCGGGCCCAGCCTTCGCCTGCAGCATTCTGCAGCGCAGCGAGGTTCTCGTAGGCCGCCAGCGCCGCACCCTGCTGACTGATCGGGCCGCCGGCGTCGGTGTGCCATTGAATCAGGTAGTACTGAAGCGCCGGGCGATATGAGCCCATCGGCGCAGCGGTGCTGAATTCGACGTCGTCATGGGTACGCCGAGAAGACAGCGTCTGGCTGAAGTAGTCGCCGTGTTCGTAGGCGTAGCTGACGCCGTCGTCGTCGTAATAGTCGAAGTGGGTAGGCGTGGCGCCGGGGAACACATCAACAGTCAGCGTGGTGACCGGATGCTGTCCGACGTAATCCATTACCGGCTGGGTGGGAATGATCGCGCCGTCGCGGATGAACAGCGGTATGTCATCCCAGTGAGTACTGTCGATCGGATAGTCGATGCTGCGGCCACCCTGGTAGACCGTGCCCTTGAACCAGTCGACCCAGCGACCCGCGGGCAGGTAGATGTTTTTGACGGTCTGGCCCCGCTCGACCACCGGCGACACCAGCAGGTGGTCGCCGAACATCCACGCATCCACATCGTTGCGCAGCTTCGGATCATCCGGATAGTCGAAGATCAGCGGGCTCACCAGCCCCGAGCCATGAGTGTGGCTCGCATGTTCACTGGCGTAGATGTACGGGATCAGCGCATAGCGCAAGCGGATCGCCTTGGTGGCGGCGGCTTCGGCGATCGGACCATAGCGCCATGGCTGGCGCTTCTCGTTGAACGTACCGTGCACGCGGAAGATCGGTGTGAACGCGCCGAACTCGAGCCAGCGCGCGTAGTTCTCGTCGCTGGGATGACCAATGAAACCGCCGCCGTCCATACCCCACAGCATCGCGCCGACATCGATCGCGCTCAACATGCGCTGGCGTTGCGCCGCCATGCTGGCGAAGCCGGTGGGAATATCGCCCGACCATAGACCGTAAGCGTAGCGCTGCGAACCGAGCCAGAAGTTGCGATTGACCGACCACACGCGAAGCGTCGAATACGCGCGCTGGCCGTCATACAACGCGCGCTGCATGTTCATGAATTGGTTGTTATCGTCGGTGTTGTCTGCCTCATCGTTCCACCAGCCCACGATGCCGGTGTCGAACGAATGCTTCAGCGCATCGTTGAAGAACCACGTGCGCGCCGCCGGTAGATCGAAATCGATATCGCCCACCGGCTTGAGCGAGAAATAATCCACGCTGGTCGGCTTGCCGGGAAACCAGAAGTCGTGCGCCGTGGCATAGCGACCTTCCACGGTGTCGATGTGGATGCGCGGTTTCATGATGCCGCTGAGGTGCATGCCTCGACCGTCCAGCTCCTTCTTCAGCTTGCCGCTGGGGCCGTTGGGAAACTTGTCGGTGTTCCAGCGGAACTCGCCATCGTTGTCCTGGCCCCAGGCCTTCCAGTCGAAGTCGAGAGTGAAGTTGTCGATCGGGATGTGCTTGGCGCGATAGGTGTCGACGATATCCAGAAGCTCTTTTTCGTCGATGCCCCACTGGCTGTTGGTGAAGCCCATCGCCCATTTGGGAAACAGCGGCGCGTGGCCACTCAATTGCGCCAGATCGCCGAACAGCTCGCGCGGTTGGCCGACGAAAATGTAGAGATCCACCGACGGCTTCGTCGACGCGCCCTTCGACACCGTGTCGATATCGATGCGCGTGGAGCCCAAGTTGAACGCAACATTGTCGTCGCTGGCCAGCAGCACGCCATAGCCGGCCGTGCTCCATACGAAGGGTGCGCCGGCATTACCTTGTTCGCCGGCCTTGGCTACCAGCGCGCCTTGCCGTAACAGGCCAGCAGTGGCTGGCTCTGTCGCGTTGTAACCGTGGATGCCGTAGAGCGCATCGCCCGCAGCATGCATCAGCGAAACCTGGCCCTGCTCCAACGCCGCGGAATACAGTGTCAGCAAGTGCCGGCCACTGACGTCTTCCACGCTGAGTGTACCGTTGCGCTTGTTCCAGGTCGCTGTGAGGCGGGCAGATGCCATCGTCACGGTATTCGTGTCTTCGCGTACCTGCGCGGCTGAGTGGGTGCGGTCAGGATGGGGGTCGAGCACCAGCGCGGGCGGCGTTGCCGAAGTGCCTGCCTGCACGTGCAGGATGCCGCGGCCGTCCAGATGGATCGCGATGGGCGTCCCGAAACAACCATTGACCGACATGCCGTCGTTTTCGAGATGTAGGGTCGGCGGCTGGCACTCCAGCATGGTGGCGGCTTCCACTGCGGACAGCACAAGCATGCCGGCGAGCGCGAGTGCAACGCGAAAGGCGACCAGCTTGCGCCGGCAGGTCACTGCAGAACCACGCTGCTATAGGGAGGCAGTTGCAGGCCTTCGGCGTCGATCGTCGCGCCGGTCGTGCTCTGCCGCAGCAGGTGATTGAAATGGGGTTCGCCAGGGACGTCCAGCGGCATCGACTGTGGCGCGCCGGAAAGGTTATGCACGACCAAAACGGCTCCCTGTGCATCGGCGCGTTCCCACACCACCAGGTGATCGTTCGCTTCCGGATAGACGCGGAAACTGCCGTCGCGCAATGCGCTGATCTCGCTACGCCAGTGGATGAGCATGCTGTAGTAATGCAGCAGCGAGTTCGGGTCGACCTGTTCGGCTTCGACCGAGACTTCGGCGCCATTGCCGGAGGTAGGTGCCTCCCATGTGGTTTCGCCGCGACCGCCCGACGTGCGCTGCCAGCGCATCGGCTCGCGCATGGCTGAATCAGGCTTGTGGCCGCGTGTGCCGAGTTCCTCGCCGTAATAGATGTAGGGTTGGCCGGGTAGGGTCAGCAGCAACGCCGCGGCCATTCGCATGTGCTGCGGATTGTCGTCGAGCTGGCTCATCACCCGCTCCTGGTCGTGGTTGGAGAGGAAGGGCGCGTCGTCGAGACGGCCGCTGGCCGCACGATATGCGGCGTAGGTGTGTTCGAGGATCACGGCGAGACTGAGATTGCGCTCGCGGCGTGCGCAGTCGATCAGTTGTGTCGCCAGCGGAAAGTTGAAGACCGCATCCAGCGGTTTGAAATACGGCGCCAGCTCGGTAGCCGATGGCCGCGTCACTTCGCCGACCACGTAAGCATGGGGATTCACTGCATCGATGCCGTGGCGGAACTCGGTCCACCACGCGATATTCTTCGCCAGCACGGTGGGATCGTCGACGTCCGATTGCAGGTCGTCGTAGATATGCTGTGCAGCATCCAGTCGAAAGCCGTCGACGCCCTTGCCAAGCCAGTAACGACCTATCTTGACCATCTCCGCCCGCACCGCAGGGTTGTCGTAGTTCAGGTCGGGCATCGTGGGCGCGAAGATGCCGAGGTAGTCACGCATGCCAGCGTGTTTCATACCAGCGGGTTGCGCGTGCCAGGCACTGACGCCGGTGGCGCTGAGCGTATCCAGGTCGGTGTACTTGTCGGCCCATGCGTACCAGCCGTGGTAGGGGCTGTTCGGATCGAGTGCCGCCTTGAACCAGGGATGTTCGTTGCTGCTGTGATTGATCACCAGGTCCATGATGACCTTGATGCCACGCTTGTGCGCTTCGGCCAGCAGGTGTTCGAAATCGTGCATGTTGCCGTACTGCGGGTTGATGCCGTAATAGTCGGTAATGTCGTAGCCGTGATAGCTGGGCGATGGATTGATCGGCATCAGCCAGATGCCACTGACGCCGAGCGACTGCAGGTAGTCGAGCTTGGCGGTGACGCCGTTGAGATCGCCGATGCCATCGCCGTTGGTGTCGTACCAGCTGCGCACAAAGATCTCGTAGTACACCCCTGACGAGGGTTGTTGATGTGTGGCATCGGCAAGCGCCGGTGCAGGCATCGAAGACTGCTGCGCGCCCGCAGTGCTGCATGCGAGACAGAGCGCGAGTGCTGCGCAGGTGTGGGCAAAGTCACGAAGAGCAGGATGTAACCGTGGCATGGCGTTTCCCAGAAGCCTGGCGCGGTTGCCACGAAGGCTCGCCCGCCGCATAGGTGGATAGTTCCGGACGGCCGAAGTCGTTCGTCAACCTTGGCGCGCGTCACCATGGAGTGCAGGAGTGGCACGAACCATAGCATTAGCTTGGATCGGCGAATCGTCGGGAAAAGCCCGACCCCACAAGGGCGTGGGGTCGGGTGGGGCAGCACAAGCCGAGCCTCGTGCGTCGAGGCCCGGCGCGGGCTTATAACGACAGATTGAAACCTGCATAGATCGTGCGGCCGAAGTACTGGATCGTGCCGGTTTCCGAGGGATTGCCGAAGTAGGTGCGGGTCGGCTGATTGGTCACGTTCAAGACCTGGAACAACAGGCTCATGTCCTTGTTGATCTTGTACGCAGACTGGAAATCAATCTCCGTCTCGTCATTGAAGTAGACGAGCTGGTTGGTCACCGCGATCTGCGAGTCCGATACCCATGGCGAGCGGTGGGTGAGCGTGACATTGGCAGAGAACGGGCCGTAGTCGTAGAACACGGCGCCGCTGATCACGATGCGAGACAGGCCCGGCAAGGTCTGGTTTTGCGGGGCGCCGCCCAGCACCGAGATGTTGCTCACCGCACTCTGCGTATAGGCGTAGTTGGCCGACACACCCAGGCCAGACCAGATGCCGGGCAGGAAGTGGGTCTTCTGGAACGCCAGCTCCATGCCACGCACGTAGCCGCCCTTGGTGTTGTTGAACGCGGTCTGGTATTCACCGTTCTCATAGGGCAAGCCAGTGGCTGGATTGGTCGGTACCGTAATACCGACGGAGGCGAAGTCGAAGTTGTTGTAGGTGACGTTCTGCACGAACGAGTCGATGTGCTTGAAGAACGCATCAGCGGAGATCACACCACTGGAATCGTCGAAGTAGTGTTCATAGGTGAGGTCGTACTGACGGGCTACCAGCGGATCGAGCAACGGACTGGTGCCACCCCAGATGTTGTACTGGCCATTCGACTCCCAGGCACCGGAGCCGGCCAGCAACTGATTGATCGGCGGCCGGGCCATCACCTTCGCTACCGAGAAGCGGGTCTGGTCGTTGTCGGTCCAGTGGTAGATCAGGTTCAGCGATGGCAGATAGTCGGTATAGGTCTTGCCGGTATTGAGCGGTGCGTAATTGTTGTTGATGACACCGTAACCGTCAGCGATGGGCACACCTTCGCCGTTGTCCACTTCCTGCAGGCCCGAGCTGTACTGGTCCGTGTGCGCCACGCGAATGCCGATGTTGCCGGTGAGCGAGTGGTCGAACACGGTGGTGTCGATGTCAGCCATGAAGAATGCATCACGCTCCTTCTCGCTGACCGTGCCGCTCTGGATTTCCGTCCAGTTGTTGTTCCAGTCCTTCACGGGCGTTCCCTGGGCAACACCGTTGGCGGCCAGGATGGCCGGCGCATTGAGTTTCAGGAAGCACGGAAATCCGGCGAATGAACCTTGCCAGCAGGTTGTTGTGGCATCGCTGCTGTTGAGCCGCAAGGGCGGTTGGCCGGCTACCGGCGAAGTATTCCATTCCGAACCGTATACCCACGTGCTGCGATCGGCTTGGTAGTTGTGGTTGTTGATGTAGATGCCCGCTTCCAGCCCGGACAGCAGCGAGTTGTTGAGGAAGTCGTATTTCACGCTGGTGCGGAATGCCTTGTTGGTATCCGTGTATACATACGGATAGACACCGTAGCGGGACAGCGCCATGTCGTTCGGATTGGTATAGACACCCGGATTGGCGAACGAGACGCTGCCGATATTGGTGCCCGCCAGTGCGTAGGTGGTCGACTGGCTCATCAGCGTGGGTGTCGCCGTACCCAGACCGTTGTAGGGATCGGCGGTGGTATCGACGTTGACCTCGTTGCTGTAGGCGCGAGACATCGACGCATCGGCTTCCACGTGCCACGGCCCGTGGTTCCACTTCAGGTTGAGGCCGCCTGAGAAAATGTGCGAGATGGTGGTGTAGTTGTCCGCCGTCGTCTCGTTGGAGTACTGGTTGCCGGTGAATGGATTGGGCGTGCCGGCGGGATAGGAGGCTGGATTCGAGCTTACGGTGCCGCCAAGCAGTGCGCCATTCGACGAGATGATCGGGTTGGTGATCTGCGCATTGTTGTTATAGAAATTTTGCGAGCGGAAACCATAGCCGTATGACTGGTCGTCGTATCTCGAGAAGAAGCCATCGGCGCTGACCTGAAGTTCGTCGTTGGGCTTCCATACGATAGTCGACAGGTAGCCATCGCGTTTTTCCTCGCCACCGTTCTGCTGCACCTGAATGCCTTCAGGGACGTAGGCCTGCGGTGCACCGGCGTAGCTGTTGATGGGCTGGGTCGAGGAGTTGAACGCCTCGCCCACGAACTGTTCGGACACATGCGGCTGATACATTTCGGCGACGCCAAGGCCGACGCCCACCGTATCGTCGAGAAACTTGCCCTGATAGGCGGCACTGAAGCGGTAACCCAGCGCGCGGGCACCGGTGACGTCATGGGCCTGGCCGTCGTAACTGCCGCGCGCGTCGATATTGAGCGACTGGTCCTTGGTATTGTTCAACGGGTTGGCGGTCTGCATGTCGACTGTGCAGCCGACACCACCTTCGATCAGCGAAGCCTGCGAAGACTTGTACACCGTCGCCTGGTTGATCAGTTCGGACGGATATTCGTCGAACTGCACGTAGTTGGTGCCGCTGGTCGGCGGCTGCTCGCGGCCGTTCAGCGTGGTCAGCACGAAGTTGCCGTCCAGGCCGCGACAGTTGATCTGCGAAGCCTGGCCGCCGATGCGCTCGGCGGCGACACCGGGCAGGCGGGTCAACGCGTCCGCGATCGATTGATCAGGCAGGCCGCTGATGTCCGCGGCGGTCACCACATTCACGATGGTGTCGGAGTAGCGTTGCAGGTCGATCGATTTCTCGATGCTGTTGCTGAAGCCGGTCACGGTGATCGCAGACAGGCTGGTGGCGAGTTTCTGTTCCTGCGTCGGAGCTTTTGAATTCTGTTCTTCTTTTTTCTTTTTATCGTCGGCGGCCTTCTTGTCGGCAGCGCTCTGGGTACCGGATGTTGACGTAGTAGTCGTCTGCGTAGTGGTCGACTGCGTAGCGCCCGAGGCAGCTGTACCGCTGCTATCGGATTGCGCTGCCCTGACCCCGGCAGTGCAGCACAGGCCGGCGGAAATCAGCGCCAGAGCCATAACGTTGCGTTTCAAAAGCATGTTCTCGTCTCCCCACGAAAAATGTTGTTGTTGTTCTGGAACCCTGGCTGCCTCGAGCTTCCGTGTCGGTGAGATCGTTGGCAGGTTGCGCTGGTCGAGTGTCTCCAGCGGCGTGTGGGCATGGTAGGGCCGGGTTTCCGCGACTCACCACTTTCTGCATACGTATTCATGCCGGCCTCGCCCGGCATGTCATCGCAGCGCAACATCGATCGGGGACAACTCGCCATCGCGCGCGGGCCGAGTCACGCGAAACCACATGTGTGCTCATCGCGGCCATGCATCGGAAGCGCCGCAATGCATCAGGCGCAACCAACGCAAGCACGTCGCATGACGCAACCGCAGCACGAATGAATACGTATGCAGGCCACTGCGTGGTGTAAAGGACCTGCAGCTAAGCTGAGCGCCGTTCGCCGACGAGCGCCTTGAGGGGTACTTGTGGCCCAGTCTTGGGGTTCTGTTCCATGATCGATGCTTCCTGGTGGCGCGGTGCCGTCATATACCAGATTTATCCGCGCAGCTTTCTGGACACGGATGGCGATGGCGTGGGTGACTTGCCCGGCATTGTCGAGCGACTCGACTATGTGGCGAGCCTCGGTGTGGACGCGATCTGGATCGCGCCGTTCTTCCGTTCGCCGATGGCCGACTTCGGCTACGACATTGCCGACTACCGCGACGTCGACCCACTCTTCGGCACGCTCGACGATTTCGATCGTCTGCTGGCCAAGGCGCATGGGCTCGGCTTGAAGATCATGATCGATCAGGTGCTCAGCCATACCTCGATCGAGCACAGCTGGTTCAAGGAGAGTCGCGAGAGTCACGACAACCCCAAGGCTGACTGGTACGTGTGGGCCGACGCCCGCGCGGACGGCAGCGCGCCGAACAACTGGCTGTCGCTGTTCGGCGGCTCGGCCTGGCAGTGGGAGCCGCGGCGCGGGCAGTACTACCTGCACAATTTCCTGTCCTCGCAGCCGGACCTGAATTTTCATCAGCCACAGGTGCGCGCGGCCGCGCTCGACAGTGTGCGTTTTTGGCTGGACAAGGGGGTGGATGGTGTGCGCCTGGATGCCATCAATTTCTGCTTCCATGATAGCCAGCTGCGCGACAACCCGCCCAAACCGAAAGCACAGCGCGTCGGTCGGGGTTTCAGCCCGGACAACCCGTACGCCTTCCAGTACCACTACTACAACAATACCCAACCGGAGAACCTGGCGTTTCTCGGCGAGCTGCGCCGCTTGATGGATCGCTACCCGGACGTCGCTGCGCTGGGCGAAATCTCCTCCGAGGATTCATTGGCAACGATGGCCGAATACACCAGCGGCCATCGCCTGCACATGGGCTATAGCTTCGAGTTGCTGACGGATGATTTCAGTGCCGCGCACATCCGCGGCACGGTGCAGCAGCTGGAATCGAAGATGACCCAGGGCTGGCCGTGCTGGGCGATTTCCAACCACGACGTCGAGCGCGTGCTGACACGCTGGGGCAGGGGGAAATCCTCCGCACAGCTGGCCAACCTGCTCACCGCGATGGTCTGTTCGCTGCGCGGTTCGGTATGCGTTTACCAGGGCGAGGAGCTCGGTCTGACCGAGGCGGAGCTTCCCTACGAATCATTGCAGGATCCCTATGGCATCGCGTTCTGGCCGCAGTTCAAGGGGCGCGATGGGTGCCGTACGCCGATGCCGTGGAACGACGATGCGCATGCCGGATTCAGCCGTGGTACGCCGTGGCTACCGGTGCCTGATGAACACCGCGCACTGGCCGTGGCCCAGCAGGAATCCATTCCCGGTTCAGTGCTGAACGGCTTCCGCGCTTTCATGCATTGGCGCAAATCGCAGCCTGCGCTGCGCTGGGGCGATATCCGTTTCCTGGAAACAGCCGAACCCGTGCTTGCGTTTACCCGCAGCTTTTCCGGCGACACCGTGCTGGTCGTCTTCAATCTCGCCGATCAAGCCGTCGACGCCACCCTGCCAGCACTCAATAACTCGCATCGGCTGCATGGTCATGGTCTGGCGCAAGGCGACCTCGATGGCAACCGACTGCACCTGCCCGGGTATAGCGCCTGGTTTGCGAAGCTCGATTGAATCAGCCGTGATCGACATAGGAAAATCGGCGCTCCAGTCCATGGCGAGAGCGATACTGATTCCGCTCCTGTCGGCTTGCGTCCTGGTGGGGTACCCCAGTGATGGTCGATCGGTCGAGGCATTGCACGCGACGCCAGCACTGATGGATGCCACCGGCAGCGACGCGGCATCGGCCACAACTTCTGTGGTGCGGCTACAACTCGCTGCGAAGGCATTCGCGCCAGAGCAGATCAAGGTCGCAATCTATCTTCCGCCAGGCTATGAGCAGGCCGCGGCGACCGGTCGGCGTTTCCCGGTGCTGTACGCGAACGACGGACAGGACATGCCGGCTGTGGGTTTGCAATCGACGCTGGTGCAGCTGTATCGCGACAAGGCCATCGAGCCCGTCATTGTCGTTGCGATCGACATGCTGTCCGATCGCGCGAGTGCGTACGGACTGTCCGATCGCGCCACGTCGCGAAGCATTGTCGGCGGTTCGCGCATCGGTCCGATCGGGACGCGGGCGCAGGACTATTCTGCCTGGGTCGCTACCCAACTCTTGCCCTACGTCGACATGCACTACCGAACGCAGAGATCCGCCAAAGCGCGCACGATACTCGGCTGGTCGCTCGGCGCGCTGAACGCATTCAATCTTGCCTGGCAGTATCCGGATCTGTTCGGCAGGGTGGGCGCGTTCTCGCCCTCGTTCTGGCTGGCGTCCGATCGCACCAATGCCGATACGATCCAGAAAACGCGGCTGGCGCAGGACGTTGTCGACCGCAGCAGCAAGCGTGTCGGCCTCAAGTTGTGGTTCTCGGTAGGCACCGCGGAAGAAACCAGCGACCGCAACGGCGACGGCGTCATCGATGCGATTGAAGACGTGCAGGATCTGATCGAAGGTTATCGTGCTGCCGATGGATTCCAGACGCGCGGCCTGAAGCAGCTAGGCTATTCGATCGATCCTGATTACGCGCAACATCCATCAGCCCACATCGATGTCGCGTTGCTGCTGTTGAAGGATGGCGAGCACAACCAGGCATCGTGGAAAAAGATGCTGCCACCGTTTTTGCTTTGGGCCTACGGCCGGCACTGAAACGTGACCGATCCCTCAATACCGATCACTCCCTACTGGATGGTTCAGGCTTGAGCCTGATACCGCGGCTTGTCGGGTTTTCGACGGATTGCGCAAATTGCCGCTGACGGCGGCATCGTAGTGCGCTTACACTAGCGGAGACTCGCTGGGGTATACGCTGGCAATGGATCCGGCGGAGGGGCGCGAGGGGGTTATGGGCGAATTCTGGAAGCGATTGTTTACACGCAACGTGCCGACGGTGAGGCCGGGATTTTCCGTCGGTCATGTTCCGCTGGCGGTGGCCGTCGCGTTGACCCCGGACAACCCTGCGCCGGACAGCGCAGAGATCGAGGACCGATTTTACCGCCTGGTTCTGGGTATGCCCGAATCCGCAGTTGTCGAACCGCTTCCGTCAGAACTGGCGATGCTCAAGCGACTCCACGAGCTCTGCGGCGCCGACCGCTTCGATATCGGGAGCCTGCCGCGTCTGCCTGCCGTATTGCCCCAGCTGCTGCGCCTGCTCAAGAGCGATTCGGCTGACGGTACCAAGCTGGCCCAGTTGATCGGCCGCGACCCGGTGCTGGTCGGTGAGGTCATGCGCGTGACCAAGAGCGCGCATTACCGCACCCTCAAGCCGATCGTCAGTCTTCAGCACGCCGTGGTGTTGCTCGGTCAGGAAGGTCTGCGCCAGATGGTCACGCAACATGTGATGAAGCCGATCCTGCAAGCCGGTGCTGGCATGTTCGGCTATGCCGCAGGGCAGCGCCTGTGGGATCACGCGGAGCGCAGCGCGCACGCCAGCATGTTTCTAGCCCGAGGTCAGGGCGATCCGTTTGAAGCGTACCTGGCTGGAGTCGTCTGCAATGCAGGCGTCGGCGCGATGATTCGTGTGCTGGATCGGGAGGCTCCTCCGACACTGGGCGTCTTTAGCCGGGATTTTCTTGCCAGCTGCGCAAAGATCGCGAGTCATCTGACCCTGCGTGCGGCGCAGCACTGGGAATTGCCGTCCAACGTTATCCAAGCGCTGCGCGAGCGGATGGATGTGGACGACAGACCGCCGGTCACCGCATTGGGCAAGGCTCTGGTGGCTGGCGATCAGCTGGCGATGATCCAGTTGCTGGCTGAAAACCACCTGGTGCCGCACACCACACCGGCGGCCCACGATCGCATCGATGGGCTGCCGCAAGCGCAGATAGATCGTGCGCAGCAGGACTTGCAGCGAAGCTTTCGCGTGCAGAACGACTACGTCGACTGAATGCCCGAGGGCATGCGTCCATGGCGCGTGTCGATCTTTGCAGCAGGTTTTCTCAGCGACGCAGGCAGGCCGCAATCGCGCGCGCTATGCGGGTGACGTTGCGGGTGTTTCGTGGGCAGCGTCCGGATGAACCCACGCAGGACTCCGGGGAGCGCGCGTGATGTGTCAGCTCCCGGCTTCAATAACCCTGGGCGATGGTAGGTAGATCAGTACGCGCGCTGATCGGCGAAGTTGTAGACCTGGTCGGCCCACTGCGTCGCTTCAAGGTAGACCGTGGCCATCCTCAGGATGTTCTGCGGCTGCACATTGGTTGCACCCAGTTCACCCGCTTCCCAGATATAGATCTGTTCAAGCAGAGGTGCGAACGGGCCGCGGCCTCCCACCAGGGCCTCAGTGATCTCGGGCGCGAGTGGCAGATGGCTCAGCACGAGCTCCATCGGAGCGCACATCAACGTATCCAGCAGAGACAACAGGCCCGTCATGAACGCCATTTCCTGATAGTTGGCGGACATGCCCTGTGCCAGCTTTTCGCACATGTGGGCGCGAATAAGCGCGGCGCGCAGCAGCTCGGGCGGCCGGTCGTTCATGCCGCTCAGCGCCATCGCGTAGATCCAGTTGCGCATGCGCGCCACGCCGAAAAAGATCGCCGCCTGCTGAATGGATTTGAGCTGTCGCGGCAGTGCGAAATAGGCGGAGTTGACGCAGCCGAGCAGCTTGTAGCTCAGTACCGCGTCGTCGCGGACGATCTCGCCCAGTTCGACCGGACCCGGATTGTTCTCCTGCAGCGCGTTCATCAGCCGCAGCAGGTTCATGCGGTTGGGCGTGAGGACCGGCGCTACGATCTGTTCGGGCAACAGCAGATAACGTCCCTGCACGGCCTGCAAGGCGAGTGGTTTGCAGCGGTGGTAGATCTCGTGATCGTCCACGAATCCGGCGATGACGCCCAGACCACGCGCATGCAATTGTGCGCTGCGCAGAGCGAGCGTAGCGGCATCGAGCGCACCGGCATCCAGACGCACGTATTTGGCCATGGCCAGCAGTGGTTCAAGATTGCCGTAGGGTTCATCGGTGTTCGCATCGAGCTCGCTGAGGTCGAGCAACAGCGAGCAATTGCGTAGCGCCAGTTGCTCCAGCAGTTCGGTGTCGTGAATGCTGGTCGGATCAATGATGATGCCCAGGCGCGGATGGTGCGCCAGCACATCGATCTGCTCGATCAACAGATCGCGCGGCAGTCGAAGGAATGCGCGGTTACCGCGAACCAGCCGGGCCATCACGCCATCGGTGATGGTGGAAAGCAGGCGCCGCATGAGGGCTGCTTCTGCGTCCGGCTCCAGCTCGTCGCGGTGAAACATCAATTCATAAGCGAACAGCTGGCCGCTCTTGTCCAGCATCGGGCTGCGCACCACCGGCAGGTGCGTATCGCCGAGCAGGATGGTGGTGGCGTCGCTGGACGTCGTTGTAGCTGAGATTGTGTTCATTGTTCTTCGTCGGGCGCGGGCGGCTGCATTGCGTTTTCAGGGGGTGGCAAAGGCTCGGCCGCCACCGTCGCACGATCTTGGGTAGCGTCGTATCAGGCTTCGGCCAGCGGCAGCGAACGATGTCCGGCGCGAAGTTCTCCGCTGTGGCTGTAGATGCCAGTGTCGTTGCCGCTCCCCGTCAACACGGAAAGCGCCCGACGCACCTGGGACAGTCGCCGGCCGACCAGCGCGCCGTTGCGTTGATTTTTGTCCCTGCAGGTCGTCAATGTCTTGAGAAGATCGCCCCAGGCGGGCTGAACTTCCTGCGCAGCATGCGCCGACGTGGCAACGATATGCAGGCGCTCGGCATCGAGTTGTTCGAGTCGGCGCATCAGCATTTGCTTGGCCTCCCCCGCGCGATTCAGTGCGCTGGCATCGGCGCTGTTGAGCGCTTCGCGTTCCTCGTCCAGCACGATGACCAGCTGTGCGGTGGCCGCGCTCATCTCGTCCACGACGGTGCGCAGGGTGGTGTCGAGTTCGGCCTGCAGCGGCGCGTTCATGGCGTGCCGTTGATCTGGCTTTCGAGCGAGGTGAGACGGTCGGCAATCTTGCCGGCGTCGACACTGTAGGTACCGTCAGTAAGCGATTTGCGAATCTGCTCGACACGGGCGGTATCGACCGGGCTTTGCGCATTCGTGCTGCTGGCTTGCTGCAGCGCGCGCGCCGAGTCGGTCAGTTTGACGCTGTCGTCGGCCTGCGCCGCAGACGAGCCGCCGGCGACGGTCGAGCCGGCCTGACTGCCGTTGCTACCCTGGTTGGTCTTCGCCTGCGGTAGCGCGGGCAATCCGTTGGGTGAAATAGTCGTGTTCATAGGCGTGGGATTCTCTTGTGCGATGAGCCCTGTAATGGGATATCGGCGTGTCTACCTAAAACTTTAAGGTCGTTGAGGCCACTTAGTATGCTTTTTTATCAAAAGTTAAGGTAACGCCTTTACTTCATCGGCTCCCAGCACCACTCCGGCCACCACAAGGCCCGAATGAGTGTTGCGCACACGCAGGCGCGCCCCGGTGTCGCCACCGTCCAGCGCCAAGCCGGCAGTACGTACTTCGATGCCATCGAGCTGGGCGATCAATTGCACCTGATCTCCGGCACGCACCACCTCGCGGCCGTTGAGTTGACCAGGCTCCAGCACCGAGCCCGAGCTTAACGGCCGCGCCAGCGACCGGCCGGCGAGCTGGTCCAGACTGTCGACATAGCCATAGGCCAGGTGGGTGATGTCACGCTCCTCGGTATGGACGTCGCCCAGCCCGATACTGTCGCCTCGAGCCAGCGGTCGAACAGTTACCAATACCTGCCGGTAGACCTGCATTTGCACGGGGACCTGGATCACCCAGCCGCCGTTACCGGGGCAGATGACCGACACGGCGACCCGTGTGGTCGCGCCCTGACGCGACGGCAGGCGTGCCTGCAAGGCTTGCGGGCAGGGTGCCAGGCGCAGGTGCGGGTTAAGTTTCTCCGGCACGATCACCACCCGGCTGCCGGCCTGGCCATATTGCGCGCGCACCGCCTGCTCGGCGACGGCACGCAAGTCCGTGGCCGTATCAGACGCGGCCATCGAAGCGGCCGTTGCCGCGGTGGATGCCAGCAGCAAGGCGGTGAATACACGCCGTTTCATGGGCGGTTGTCGGCCAGCATGCTGGCGAGGTGCGTGTTGATCGCCTCACGCTCGCTCTCGAACTTGCTGGACATCTGTGCAGCCTGATCGAGCTGGCCGTTGCCGAGCAGCTCGAGGAAGGCGGTGCCCTGCTCATGCAGGCGGGCAGCGGATTCGCGCAAGCTCAGATTGGCCGGATGATTGCTATGGCGTGCGGCAAGTCGACCGAGGCTACGCTGCAGTGCATCCGTGTCGAACCATCGGCGGTCCAGCGCGGTGGGTTCTCGCAGTGCCAGCTCCATGCCGTGGCGCAAGCCCTGCACGGACTCGCGCACGGTCAGGCTGAGGCTGGCGATGTCGTCGCCACTTTCGCTTTCCAGCCAGCTCAGACAGAGCCGGTGTGCCAGCACCGCTGCACGATTGAGTGCTTCGCCATGGCGAAGCGCTTCGTTGGCGCGACGTTGCAGCGCGCCAAGCGATGCTTGAATCGTGGTGGCGCGAACCTGCAGGCCGTCCTGGTTCTCGCACAGCGAGCGCAGGCGTCCACCGGCACCCTGCAGTGCCTCGCGCCCCTGATTCAAGGATGCTTCCGCGGTAACGATGCCCGTCTGGGCGCGTTCCAATCGTTGCAGGCCAAGCTGCACGTCACCATCCATATGTAGCGAGAACTCGCCGATGGAGCCGGTCACTTTCTCGATTTCGGCGGTAGCCTGCGAAGTTTTCTCGGCGAGCTGCTTGACCTCGTCGGCGACGACGGCGAAGCCGCGACCGGCCTCGCCAGCACGTGCCGCTTCGATCGCCGCATTGAGCGCGACAAGATTGGTCTGATGGGCGATTTCCTGCACACTCGTGGTCAGGTCGCGAATCTGTGCGACTTGCTCGGCGAGATGACTCTGGTTGTGGTTCATTGCCGACAGCGCGCTGCGCAGCAGTCGCAGTTGGCCATTCAACTCGCTCACGGTGGCCTGGCTGTGTTCGCCGGCCTTGCTGGCCGCTTCGATGCCAACCTGTACCTGTTGCAGGGCCGTCGAGATCCCGGCACTGCCGTCCGTCAAGCGACCGACGCCCTCGCGGCTCTCGCCAGCGGATTGCTCCAGCGCGGCCTGCTCGCGATTAAGTGCCTGTGCATTGGTCAGCACCAGACTCTGCTGCTCCAGCGATTGCAGCGCCACGGATGCCGGTGGGCGGGGCGCCAATCGCGCCAACAGGGGCGCCAGCGCGCTTGCGGCGCTGGGATGCTTGCGACTCAACGCCGCCAGCTGGGCATCGTTTCCAGCGAGGGCAGCTTGTATCAGGGCGGCCAGATGCTGGCTGCGAATCAGGCTCATAAGCAAGACAATTCCTTGAAGGTCGGCTCCCATAGAGATCGTCTGGAAGCGCATAAACTTGAGTAAGCAAGGCACATGCCATGGCCGATCCTGCAGTGGCAGGCGCAAATCGCGAGGCGCATAGGGGAGGGATCAAAGCCGGCAGCCTCAAGTCGGCGCATGGCGCGGCCGATAGCGTGCGATGAGTCGCATTAGTCGCGACGGATCGCATCGAGGAAAAAACATGGCCGCCGCACAGTTGCTGCAAAGCGTGGAAAGCCATACCCGGCTTGCCGGGCACAATCGGGTGGCGATGCTGCTGTTTCGTCTGGGCGATGCCCAGCTGTTTGGCATCAACGTATTCAAAGTGCGCGAGGTACTGCGCAAGCCGCCGCTGGAGCGCATGCCTGGCGCACACAAGTTGCTGGCGGGCAGCTGCGACTATCGTGGCAAGACAATACCGGTGATCGACCTGGGCGTGGCCATGGGTTACCCGCCCCTGACGTCGGTGGACTCGGCACACCTGGTGGTGACCGAGTTCAGTCGTTCGGTACAGGGTTTTCTGGTCGCCGATTTCCAGCGCATCGTGCACTGCACGGGTGAGTCGCTGGAGTCGCCGGCCGGTGCGCTGGGTTACGGCCATCGAGTCAGCGCGGTCACGCGCATTGATGGCCAGCTGATGGCGGTGATCGATGTGGAGCAGGTGCTGGCCAGTATTGATGGCTCGGTCGTGGAGATCTCGACGCAGCTGCAACAGGCCGCGGAGCAACGCACGATCACGCCGCGCCGAATCATGGTCGTGGACGATTCGCTGGTGGCGCGTCAGCGGCTGGTGAGCTTGTTCAAGCAGATGCAGCTCGACTGCGTCATCGCGCAAGACGGGCATGAAGCATTCGATCGCCTGATGGAGCTGGCGAGCGGCCCGGCCGATGGCGGCATCAAGCTGGTGGTGTCGGATATCGAAATGCCACGGATGGACGGTTACGCGTTGACGCGTGCGATCCGCGAGGAGCCCGCGCTGCGTCGTCTGAAAGTGGTGCTGCATAGCTCATTGAGTGGTGTCTTCAACGAGGCGATCGTGCGGGAGGTCGGCGCGGATCGTTTCATCGCGAAATTCCAACCCGATCTGCTGGCGCAAACCGTTTTGGAATTGCTGGAGCTGTCAACAAATTGACGTCGGATTTCCGGTCTTAGACACGTCGGGATTTCGTCCCGAGGCGTCGACATAACGTCATCAGATGCGGGTGCGGCGCGCGGCCGAGCGCGCTCTGGCGCCACTGCGGCGCTGATTCGCCCGTGTGTTTGGCGATGGCATGTAACTTGCTCCCGACCCCTCAGGCAGCTATTGCCGCAGGGAGCTTGTAGTGACCAATACCACCGACAGCGTGTTCGGACTGAACGCTCAGGCACTCGCCTTATGGCAGCGCCGTTCGGAAGTTATTGCCTCGAATCTGGCCAACGCAGACACACCCGGCTATCAGGCGCGCGACGTGGACTTCCGCAGCGCACTGCAACAGGCCAGCGGTGAGTCGAGTCAGCTCGCGCTGAGCACTCCGAGTGCCGGTCAGATCGGAGCTGCCGGCAGTGACGCCGATCAGCTCAAGTATCGCGTGCCGATGCAACCAAGTATGGACGGCAACACGGTCGACACCCAGGTCGAGCAGGCCGCCTTCGCCGCCAATACCGTGCACTACCAGGCCAGTCTGAGCTTCATCAACAGCACGATTCAGACCTTGCGTCTGGCCATCACCGGAGGAAACAACTGATGTCGTTGATGAAGATTTTCGATACTGCGGGTTCCGGCATGGCCGCGCAATCGCTGCGCCTCAACACAGTGGCCAGCAATCTTGCCAACGCCGACAGCGTCAGCAACAGCCCCGACTCTGCGTATCGCGCGAAGGAGCTGTTGTTTGCACCGACGCAGGGCGTGCAGGAAGGCTCGATGACGCAGGACGCCGACGAGGGCACCAACGGCGTGCGCATGCTTGGCGTGACCGAAAGCCAGCAGCCGGTGGAAACCCATTACGAGCCCGGCAATCCGATGGCCGATGCCAGCGGCACCGTATACGGCAGCAACGTCAATCCGATCGACGAGCTGGTCAACATGATTTCCGCGTCGCGTTCGTATCAGAACAACGTCGAAGTGATGAACAGCGCCAAGCAGCTGGCGCTCAAGACCATCGAACTCGGTAGCTAATTCAAGGAATCGCACATGACCACCATCAACGCTACCAGCGCCAACGCTCCCACCCTCTCGGGAAGCACGAACGTCACCAGTGCTCCCTCATCGGGCGCGCAGATGACCCAGGCGGACTTTTTGCAGCTGATGACCACGCAGCTGCAGGCGCAGGATCCGACCAAGCCGATGGACAACTCGCAGTTTGCCTCGGAGTTGGCGCAGTTCAGTCAGTTGTCCGCAACGCAGAATATCGACACCGATCTGCAGACGTTGAGCGGCAACGTGAGCAGCGGGATGCAGACATCGCAGGTATTGAATTCGGCCAACCTTGTGGGGCGCCAGGTCCTCGTGCCGTCGAGCAGTCTCAGCTACAGCGGCAGCGCCGTGAATGGCGCGGTGAATGTCACCAGCCCCGGCGATGTGCAGGTATCGATCGAGGACGCCAATGGCAATGTGGTTCAGACCATGGATCTGGGCACGCAACAGGCCGGCCTGTCCCCCTTCAGCTGGAACGGCACCGACAGCAGCGGCAAGCAGCTGCCGGCCGGCACCTATAGCGTCACGGCGAATAACGGTGGCAACAGTGCTGCGCTCTCGACCTATGTCGCCGGTTCGGTCACTGGCGTCGGCTACGGCGGCAGCAGCACAGGCACTTATTTACAGGTGGCCGGGATTGGCGGCGTGCCGCTAAGCCAGGTCGCGCAGATCAACTGACGTCGGCTCTGTCCGCACTTACTTTTCGAGGAATCCAGCATGGCTCTCAATCAGGCGCTCAGCGGTATCAATGCGGCTCAGTCCGATCTCAACGTGATCGCCAACAATATCGCGAACGCCGGCACGGTGGGTTTTAAAGGCTCGACTGCGCAGTTCGCGGATATCTTTGCGGTCACCGGCCTCAACCTGAGCGCAACCGCGATCGGTAGCGGCGCCGAACTGACCAAAGTCGCGCAGCAGTTCACTCAAGGTGACATCGAAACAACCAGCAACAGTCTTGATCTGGCCATCAGCGGCGATGGCTTCTTCACGATCAACAATGGCAGTGGTCCGCAATACACGCGTGACGGTGCATTCCATCAGGATCCCAACGGCACCGTGGTGACTGCTGATGGTTCGAATTTGCAGGTCTATCCGCCGAACGGGGCGGGCGGTTTCGATACGAGCACGCTGACCAATCTTCAGCTCAACACCGCGCAGAGCAGCGCCACCGCAACCAGCACCATCACCATGAGCGCCAACCTGCCGGCCAGTGCAGCATTGCCGGCCGACGCACCGTTCAATCCGAGTGATTCGCAAAGCTATACCAACGCCACGCCCCTGACGATCTACGACTCGCAGGGCGGTTCACACCAGGCGACGGTGTACTACGTCAAAACCGGCAACAACACGTGGAACGCGAATCTCTATGTCGATGGCCAGAGTGCTGGCTCGCAGGCGGTCACGTTCAATTCGTCCGGCGTCATGGCCACTCCAGCCGGCGGCAATCTTGTGTTCACACCGGTGCAGCCGACCAATGGCGCCACCTTCCCCGCCACGATGACGGTCAACCTGGCCAACACCACCCAGTTCGGTACCGCATTCTCGGCAGGTCCAACCACTCAAAATGGTTTCCAGGCGGGCACGCTGTCGAATGTGGACATCGGACCCGACGGCGTAGTGACGGCGTACTACTCCAATTTCCAGAGCAGTCAGATCGGTCAGGTGGCGATGGCCAACTTTGCCGATCCGCAGGGCCTGAGCCAGCTCGGCAACACAACCTGGGCCGCCACCGGTGCATCGGGTAACGCGATCATGGGCACCGCCGGTACCGGTACATTCGGGAGCACCAACATTCAGTCCGGTGCGCTGGAAACCTCCAATACATCCGATACCACGGCGCAGCTGGTCGACATGATCCAGGCGCAACAGGACTATGAGGCGAATTCGCAGATGTTGAGTACCAGCGACTCGCTGGCCCAAACGCTGATTCAGGCCGTGAACCACTAATCGATAGCCATGGATCGCTCCGTATACATCGCGATGACCGGCGCCACGCAGACCATGCGTGCGCAGGATGCAGTGAGCCACGATCTGGCCAATGCATCGACCGTGGGTTTCAAAAGCGCGCTCAGCGCCTTCCAGAGCATGCCGGTCCTCGGGGCCGGCGCGGCGACCCGCATCAACGCGGTAGCCCAGGGCGTTGGCAAGGACTATTCGCCGGGCGCGATCCAGCAGACCGGTCGCTCACTGGACGTTGCGGTCAACGGGCCCGGCTGGATTGCAGTGCAGGCAGCCGACGGCAGTGAGGCTTACACGCGAGCAGGCAATTTGCAGCTCGGCTCCGACGGAAGTCTGACCGACGGTCGCGGCAATCCGGTTCAGGGCGGTGGAGGGCCGATCACCGTGCCCGACAGTGCACAGATCAGCATCGGCAGCGACGGCACGATCTCCACCGTGCCGATGGGCGAGGGTCCCAATACGATCGCGGCAGTCGGTCAAATCAAGCTGGTGAACCCCGATCCCACGCAGCTGACCGAAGGCGCGGATGGGCTGATGCATCTGGCGGACGGCGGTCAGGCCGATACAGATCCCAGCGTGTCGTTGGCGCCGGGTGCGCTGGAGGCAAGCAACGTCAATCCATCTTCGGAGCTGGTGAAGATGATTTCGTTATCGCGTCAGTACGAAATGCAGGTGCGTTCGATCAAGACGGCTGAAGACGATTCCGATGACAGCATGAAACTTTTGCAGACCAGCTGATCCCGGTCGCTCTGCACCCAAGATTTAGGAGTAAGCAATGTTTTCCTCTCTATGGATTGCCAAGACGGGCCTGGATGCACAGCAGACTCAGATGGACGTCATTTCGAACAACCTGGCCAATGCCAGTACGACCGGCTTCAAGTCGTCGCGCGCGTCGTTTCAGGATCTGATTTATCAGAACGAAGGCCAGCCAGGCAGTCAGACCACCGAGCAGACCCAGTCGCCTACGGGTCTGTTGCTGGGCACCGGCGTGAAAGTGGTCGGCAGCGAGAAACTCTTTACCCAGGGCGCGATCACGCAGACAGGCAACGCGCTGGATGTCGCAGTGCAGGGCAACGGATTTTTGCAGGTGAGTCTGCCGGATGGAACCGTGGCATTTTCCCGCGACGGTTCGCTGCATCAGGATTCGACCGGGCAGCTGGTCACGGCTGACGGCTATGCGCTGGTCCCGGCGATCACGCTGCCGACGAATGTCGGCAAGATCACCATTGGCACCGATGGCACGGTTACTGCGACCAGCAATGGTTCGACCACGTCGACCCAGATCGGTGTATTGCAGCTGGCCAACTTCATCAATCCGGCAGGGCTGCAGTCAATGGGCCAGAACCTTTATCTGGAAACCGAGTCCAGCGGCACGGCGCAAACCGGGCAACCCGGCGTCAACGGCATGGGAACCTTGTCGCAGGGGTCGCTGGAATCCTCCAATACCAACGTGGTGGAGGAGATGGTCAACATGATCGAAGCACAGCGCACCTATGAGATGAACTCCAAGTCGATCAGTGCCGTCGACGACATGTTGCAGTTCGTCATCAACAAGACCTGAGCTCCATCATGCAATATCTGTCCCTATGCACGCGTGTCGCCCTGGCGCTGGCTTTTGCCGCGCTGGCCGGATGCGCGATGCAGCCAAAACACGACGACGCCGATTGGGCGGCCACACCACCGGCGGAGCCGCCTGTGGCAACGCAGACCGATGGTGCGATCTACCACGACATGCAGAACATGGAATTGTTTGCGGACGCGCGCGCGCATCGCATCGGCGACATTCTCACGATCAACCTGGTCGAAAGCACCCAGGCCAGCAAGAAGTCCGAAACCAGTACCAGCAAGACCGACAAGAACCAGATTGGCGCACCGCAGATCCTGGGCCATTCGCTGAGCATTCACGGTGGCAAGGCAGCCGACACCACCGCGAACGCAGCAAACAGTTTCGACGGCGCCGGCAGCAGTACGCAAAGCAATCAGTTGAGCGGTCAACTCACAGTGACGGTGGCGCAGCGTCTTTCCAATGGCAACCTGCTGGTGCGCGGCGAGAAGTGGCTGACGATCAATCAAGGCCAGGAGCTGGTGCGCATTTCCGGCATCGTGCGAGCGCAGGACATCGAGCAGGACAACTCCGTGGACTCCACGCGCGTCGCCGATGCGCGGATCGCGTACACCGGCCGCGGCACTCTGGCTGACGCCAATACGCAAGGCTGGCTGTCGCGCTTTTTCAATTCCAAGTGGATGCCTTACTGATGATCGCCCGGTGCTGGAAGCGATCGTCGGTCAGCGCGCTATTCGCCGTGCTGGTATCAACGCTGGCGCTGATCCCGCAGGCGCATGCGGACAAGGTTCGCGATCTGGTGCAAGTCGCCGGCGTGCGCAGCAACCAGCTGATCGGCTATGGGCTGGTTGTCGGCCTCGACGGCACGGGCGATCAGACCACCCAGGCACCGTTTACCACGCAGAGCCTGGAAAACATGCTCAAGCAGTTCGGTGTCTCGGTACCGACCACCATTCAGCCGCAGCTTAAAAACGTCGCGGCGGTGACGATCACGGCCGAACTGCCACCGTTTGCCAAGCCGGGTCAGGCCATCGATGTCACCGTGGCATCGATCGGCAATGCCAAGAGCATCCGTGGTGGCGAATTGCTGATGGCGCCGCTGCGCGGTGCCGATGGCAACGTTTACGCGATGGCGCAGGGTAGCGTGGTCGTCGGTGGTGTCAGCGCACAAGGCAAGAGCGGTTCCAGCGTGCAAATCAATATCACCGCGAGTGGCCGCGTGCCCAACGGCGCGACGGTCGAGCGCGCAGTGGTTTCCTCGTTCGGCACGGCCGGCGATATGGTTCTGGATCTGAATACCGCTGACTACATCACCGTCGGACGCATCGCCGACGCGATCAATCATCTCTATGGTTCGGGTACGGCGCATGCGGTGGACGGAGGTTCGGTGTCCGTGCGCGGACCGACCGATCCCGCTCAGCGCGTCGAGTGGCTTGGCGCGATCGAATCGCTGGATGTTCAGCCCGGTGACGTGCCCGCACGGGTGGTGGTCAATTCACGCACGGGCACGGTAGTCATCGGTTCGGATGTGCGGGTTACCGCTGCCGCGGTGGCGCATGGCTCGATCCAGGTCACCATCAGCGAGCAGCCGCAGGTGAGCCAGCCGGCGGCTTTCAGCAAAGGCCAGACCACGGTCGTGCCCGAGAGTAATGTGACGATCAGCCAGGACGGTGGGCACATGTTCAAGTTCGGCCCCGGGGTCAGCCTCGATTCGATCGTGCGCGCGGTGAATCAGGTCGGTGCCACGCCGAATGATCTGATTTCGATTCTGCAGGCGCTCAAACAAGCCGGCGCGCTGCATGCCGAGCTGGTGGTGATCTGATGGCCGACGTGGTCCAGGCGGGTGCGCAAAGCTTAAGCACCTGGACTGACCTGTCCGGGTTCGGTGCCCTGCGTCATCAGGCCGAATCCGACAGCAACGCCACGTTGCCCGCGGTGGCCAAACAATTCGAATCGATCTTCACCCAGATGATGTTGAAGTCGATGCGAGACGCCAACGCCAGCTTTGGCGATTCCATGTTCGATAGCCAGGCCGGCAATGAATGGCGCGACATGTTCGACCAGCAGCTGTCGCTCAATCTTTCCCAGCACGGCAAGGGTCTGGGTATCGCCGATCTGCTGGTGCGTCAGCTTGGCAGCCACGGTGGACAGATCGGCGCTACCAAACAGGGAATGGTCGATCCGAGTGCGGTCGGTCTGGTGGACGGCTGGCGGCAACGGTTGCATGAGGTCGCTGATGCGACGCGCTCGGCAGGTCGCGCCTTGTTGGCGTGGTTGCCGGACGACGCGGAGCAATTTGTGCGCGAGCTGGCACCACAGGCCAGCGTTGTGGCCAAACACCTGGGCTTGTCGTTGCGCGCCGTGCTGGCCCAGGCCGCGCTGGAGACGCAGTGGGGCAAACACATGCCCACGCATCCGGATGGCAGCAGCAGCTTCAACTTGTTCGGCATCAAGGCCAGCGGCAGCTGGGGTGGGTCCAAGGTCAGTGTGCCCACGGTGGAGTATCAGGATGGGATTGCCGTGCGCAAGCAGGCGCAGTTCCGATCCTATAGCTCACCGGGTGATTCGCTGGCCGACTATGCCGATCTGATCGGCAAGGATCCCCGCTATGCACACGCGATTGGCCGCGGTGACGACGTGCTCGGCTATGCATGGGCATTGGTGGACGGCGGTTACGCCACCGATCCGGACTATGCGACCAAGCTGGCCGCGATCGCGAACAGCCCGATGATGCGCCAGGCGCTGGATGCGCTCAAGAACGCGACTTCCGTGCCGAAACCCTGAGATGGCCCATGCCATCGGTACGCCCGAAGCTTAAGTTTAAAAGGAATGCTCCATGTCCAGCATGCTCAGTATCGGCATCTCCGGGATCAACGCGGCGCAGGTCGCGCTGAGCACGGTCAGCAACAACATCGCCAATGCCAGTACTCCTGGCTATAGCGACGAGAGCGTGAATCAGAGCGAGGCCATCTCGCAACGCGGTGGCCAGTTCACCATCGGCAGCGGCGTGGACGTGCTTGGCGTGCAGCGTGCCTACAGCCAATTCCTGACCACCGCCGTGTGGAGCAGCACGTCCAGCCTGCAGGGTGCGACCACCATGGGCAGTCTGACCGGCACGCTCAACAGCTTGTTGAGCAACAGTGGCAATCTGCAGACCGCGCTGGACAATTTCTACGGTGGCTTCAGCAGCGTCGCCAGTTCGCCGAGTGCGGCATCCACGCGCTCGGCGACTCTTGGCGGCGCTACTTCCGTGGCAAGCGTATACAACACGCTCGGCCAGCAGCTTACCCAGCAGTCGGCGTCGGTCAACAGTCAGATCGGCGGTACCGTTACCAGCATCAACAACCTGGCCTCACAAATCGCGACACTCAACGGTCAGATTGGCCAAGCCAACCCCAGCGGCACGCCGAACAGTCTGCTCGATCAGCGCGACAACCTGGTGCAACAGCTCGCTGGACTCACCGGCATGTCCGCGGTGACCGAGAGCAATGGCTCGGTCAGCGTCTATACGACCGCCGGCCAGGCCTTGGTCAGCGGCACGCAATCCTACGCACTGTCGGCGGGAAGCAATCAGTACGATCCGACCAGTACCGACGTTTTCGACAGCGCCGGCAACGACATCACATCGCAGCTCACCGGTGGCACGCTGGGTGCGCTGATCAACTATCGCAGCAACGTTCTCGAACCGGCGCAGAATGCGCTGGGCCAGTCGGCGATCGCACTCGCCTCCAGCGTCAACGGGCAGCAGGCACAGGGGCTGGATCTGAATGGCAAGCAGGGTCAACCGATTTTCAGCGTGGGCTTGCCAGCCGTGCTGCCGTCGAGCAACAACTCGACAGGCGGGGCAACGGTAACAGCATCGGTCAGCGACGTTTCCCAGCTGACCAGCTCCGATTACATTTTGAGCTACACCGGAACCGGCACCGGCACCAACGGTTGGAGTCTGAGCACGACGGGTGGGCAAAGCGTACCGTTGACGGCCAATCCCGACGGCTCGCTATCGGCCGATGGTTTGACTTTCGGTGTCTCCGGCACGGCGCAAAAGGGTGACAGCTACGAGATCCAACCCACCCGCAACGCTGCCAACTCGCTGACGGTAAGCATGACCGATCCCAACGGCATTGCAGCCGCATCCGCGTTGACGGCGACGGCCGCCAGCGCGAATACCGGAACGGGCAAGGTCGGTTCGATCAGCGTCAGCAATGCGACGAACGCCAACCTGCTTGCCGGTGCCAGCGTGAAGTTTGGTGCGGGCGGTGCCTATACCGTTACCGATGGCAACGGCAATACAACGACCGGTACGTTTACCGCCGGTCAGCCGATTACCGCCGATGGTTGGAGCCTGACCCTGAGCGGTACCCCCGCCAGTGGCGACAGTTTCAGCGTGGCGGCCAACACCAACGGACTCAATGGCAACTCGAACGCGCTGTCGCTGGCGGGACTGTCCGATGTCGGTGTGCTCAATGGCGGAAAGACGTCGATCGTGAACAGCTACGCGAACCTCACGACGCAGATCGGAACCGCTGGTAGTCAGGCTGCCTCCGACCTGACCACACAGACCAATCTATTCAACCAGGCGCAAAGCAGTCAGCAGAGCGTCGCAGGCGTCAACATCAATCAGGAAGCCGCGAACCTGGTGCAGTTTCAACAGGCCTATCAGGCCTCGGCGCAGGTGATCTCCACCGCGCAGCAGCTTTTCACCAGTCTGATCACTGCGTTACAGGACGGCTAATCATGATGCGTATCTCGACGAGCTGGATGTACCAGCAATCGCTGAACACCATGTTGAACCAGGAGGCGGAGCTCGCCAACACCCAGAACCAGGTCAGCTCCAGCAAGGCCATCAACGTCGCGTCCGACAATCCGGTCGGCGCATCGCAGATTGTCGGGCTCAACCATATCCTGGCGGAAAACACCGGGTTCGCGAACAACATCGGCAGCGCCAATACTCGGTTGTCGACCGAGACCAACACTCTGAGCTCCGTCAGCAACTTGCTCAACGGCGTGAACGACCTTGCTTTGGGGTCCATCAATGGCTCGATGTCGTCCGGCGATATGAGCGATATGGCGACCCAGTTGACGCAGATGCGTAACTCGCTGGTGCAATTGGCCAACACCAGCGATGCCAATGGCATGGCGCTGTTTGCGGGCACCAGTACGACGACCACGCCGTTCGTGCAGAGCGCCAATGGGTCCGTCAGTTACGCCGGCAATGACCAGCAAGCGTATACGTCGATCGGGGAGGGCCTGCAGGTGGCCAATGCCGATCCCGGCAGCTCGGTGTTCATGAATCTTGCCGCGGGCAACGGCTCGTTCGTGGCGACTGCCCCCGCCAGCAACACCGGCACGTTGGTCGTGGGTGCCAACAGCGTGACCGATACCAGTGCCTGGAGTGCGGCGAACGCCGCCGGACCAGTCAACGACACGATCACGTTTGGAGCCGGCGGCACGTACGCAGTGACAGACAGTGCCGGCAATCCGGTCACTGACGCCAGCGGCAACCCGATCACCGGTACCTATCAGGACGGCGGCAGCATCAGTTTCAACGGCGTCTCGGTCACCATGAGCGGTACCCCGGCGGCGGGCGACACGATGAACGTGCAGGCCGATACCGGCTCGAATAACCAGGACGTATTCACCACGCTCAACAATATGATCAGCGCGCTGCAGAGTGGCGGCAGTTCCACCGCGTTCGTCAACACCATGAACCGTCAGCTCGAGTCGCTCAATCAGGCGATGAGCAGCGTCAACAGCACGCAGGTTTCGGTGGGTAGCCGGATGGACACGTTGCAAGATCAGCAGACCAGCGACTCCGGACTCAGCGTGACGTACCAAAGCGCGCTGTCGGATGTGCAAAACGTGGACATGGCCACGGCGATCAGCAACCTTTCGCTGCAATCGACCGCACTTCAGGCATCGCAGCAGGTGTTTGCCAAGGTCCAGGGACTGACCCTGTTCAACTACATACATTGATAGTCATGCAAATGGCGGCTCAGTTCGCGTGTCGCTCCTAGAGAAAAAGCCCCGGCGTAGCGATACGCCGGGGCTAATTTTTGCTCTCGATGCGAGCCCCTCGCTTAGCTCGGAAGCCAGGCGCTGCGCCAGTCGAGCAGCTTGTCTTGCGTCAGCATCCAGTCCCGACGTACTGCGTCGCGCAATGCGTTGCCGGATTTGGCCGTGGCGTCCATGTCGTCCAGGTGCATGCGGATCGAAGTCATCCAATCCTTGTAGCGGTTCTTCACCCGGGTCACTGGCAGCTCGTTCTGATAGCAGACGATGTCGCTGCAGATGACGGGAAATCCGCAGGCCCCGTACTCAAGCAGGCGCAGGTTGCTTTTGCAGGCATTGAAGATATTTGCTTCCAGCGGAGCCAGCGCAAGGTCGAGGTTGAGCGACGCCAGCTTGGCCGGGTATTCCTCGATGGGGACGCCCGGATGAAACTCGTGCACATAGGGACGCAGCTTGTCCGGGCACATGCCGAAGAATACCCATTCGACTTCGTCGGCCAAGTCGCGGACCACTTCGGCGATGAGTTCCAGATCACCACGATGACTCGCTCCGCCGCCCCAGCCAACGCGCGGCTTCTTGCTGGTTCGACGCTGGCTACTGACATCCCCCCACCAATTGACGGGCAATCGGTTGGGGACCACCCGGATATCTTCGTGCAGGCCGGCGAATTGCTCGGCCAGCGCCTCAGTGGAGACGACGAAGCGATCGGTCATCGCGACGGCTTTGCGAATCACCTTGAGCACATCCTTGGGCATGGTCTTGTGGAACGCGCTTTTGATCGGCACTTGAGGAAGGTAGTCGTCCAGCTCGTAAACTTTGAATGCGCCGACGAAGTCCTTGTAGCCGCGCATGATGTTGAGCTGTTCATCGGTCAGCTGGCGCTGCAGGACGATAGTGTCGGGTGCGAAGCGCTCCATGTAGATTGGCGTGAGATGCGCATCGGCGATGACACCCTCGGCAATATCCTCGCGTTGCATCGACAGCAGTGGCTGGCGCACCCGGTAATGTCCACAGCCATTGGCATCGGCGGCCACGCCGTAGATGCGCGGCGCCGAGGGCTTGCTGAAGGGCTGCCAGGCCACACTTCGACGCTGGTCGAGGTCGAAGCCGTGGCCATCCAGGCTGAGGTTGTGGTTATATGCCGGGTCGCGCGCCAGCAGCGGCAGCCACTTGCGGTACATCGCTTGCTGCTCGCTCTGGAAGCGCTTTTGCTTGGCTTCTTGCGCCGTCTTGTCGACGTTGGCCTGACTGACGCTGCCCAGATGCAGGAGTCGCGCATACGGTGTCCACACCGTCAGGTAGCCAGCCCGATGCGCCTTGAGGCACAGGTCCACGTCGTTGTAGGAGACCTTGAAGTCCTGCTCGTCCAGGCCACCCAAATCGTCGTAGACCGACTTGCGGATCATCAGGCAGGCGGCGGTGACGGCAGTGTAGTTCTGATCCACCTGCAGCCTGTGCATGTATCCGGTGGCATCCATCGCTTCACCGTTGAAAGGATGATCAGCGGGGCCGCGCAGCCCAAGCACCACACCTCCGTGCTGGATGCGGCCATCCGGATAGTGCAGCTTGGCGCCGACAATGCCGACCTCCGGTCGCTGGGCGTGATTGAGCAGCGCGTCGATCCAGTCCTCGTGCAGTACCGCCGTATCGTTGTTGAGCAGGATCAGGTACTCGCCGCGCGCCTGCGCGGCGGCGAAATTGTTGATCGCCGAATAATTGAACGGATGTGGGTAGCGCAGTACGCGCAGCTGCTCGCTCTGCAATCGCTCGATGCCGTCCAGATAAGCGCAGGCGGCAGGCTCCTGGCTGTCGTTGTCGACGATCAGCAGCTCGTAGTTCAAGTAGCTCGTCTTGGCCAGCAGGCTGTCGATCAGGCCATTGAGTATGGGCATCTGATCGCGGGTCGGGATAATGATCGAAACCAGCGGTTGCTGCGCATGCAGATAGCGCACGCGATTCATGCCGGGTACCGGGCCCGGCAGCATGTCATGCGCGATCTCGAGCCGCTGCAGATGCGCGCTGACAACCGCCGCCGAATGGTTCTGCACTGCGGTCGACGCCAGCCATTGCGGATACGGCAGGCTGGCGTGATAAAGCACTTCTGCAATATGGCCGATGGCAGGCGACCCGTAGCGCTCGGTCACCCGGAACATGAAGTCGCAGTGGGCAAGCTGATCGAAGTCCGCGTTCAGCCCATCCAGTGCGAGCAGGGCCTCCCGGCTCATCGCCAGCGTGCGCCCGATGTAGGGATAGCTGCGCAGAAGGTCGAGATTGAAGTCGGGTTTGAATAGAGGCTGCTCGTAGCCATTGCTGTCGCAGAGATCTTCATCCACATAGCAACAGGCCAGTTCAGGCTGTGCGGCAACGCGTTCGGCCAACAGCAGCAGCGCGTGTTCAGCCAGTTCGTCGCCGGCGTACAGCGGAAGCAGCCACTCGGCGTGGTTGTCGCGCACCAGCTCATTGAGTTGCGCGGTCCAGTCGTTACGCAGCGGATGCAACGCGATGCCCTGGGCGAGGGTAGGGTCGTCGACCGACAGCACGCTTATGCTGAGTCGCCGATGTTGCTGTGCGCTCAAGCTGGACAGGCTGCGTTGCAGGCCGATCGTATCGCCGACGGCATCGATCACCACCACATGTACCCGGCACAGATCCTGGCGCGTCTCCTGCACCTTCAGCTGCGTGTTCCCCAGTCGCATCGGTTCCAGCCACTGACGATAGAGTTCGGCCGGGCTGAGTACGCGTGGCACAAAACTGATCGCCAGGCCGCTCGTGTCACTGGCTACGTCGCTGCGAAAATAGTCACCGTGGTGGATCGCCGTAGCCTGTTGCAGATGGGTGTGACTCACACCCATCTGCAACAGGCGTTCCCATAGGTCCCAGTCGCCTGGGTAGAAGTATTTCCAGCAGCCGGCGTTGTAGCGAAACGTCTTCAACCCGGCGTGATAGAGGCTACCGATGCGCGAGATGACGCCGTGAGCGGGCATGTCGCTACCCACCAGGCCCTGCTCGTTGCCGTGATCATCGATAAATCGCACCTGGCTGTGCGCCCATTCGCTGCGCTGGTTTTGTGCGGCGCGAAGCAGTGTCGACAGATGCTCCGGCATGAACTCGTCATCGTCGTCTAGATGGGCGATCCAGGCACCACGTGCGCAGCGCAGGCCGAAGTTCATCGGCTTCGTGCCCGCGACATACCACAGGGGTCCCTTCATCGTCGGATAGTTGCCGCGACGCTTGAGATTGTGGAAATGCACGCGTGGATCGGTAGCGGCGGCATCGCGCAGCAATGCTGCCTGCGCTTCGTCCATGCAGTCACCGACGATCAACAGCTCCCAGTGGGAATACTCCTGGCGCAATACGCTGGGCAAGGTGCGCTCGATAATGATCTTCGCCCGGTTATAGGTCGGCACGATGATTGAGATCAGCGGTTGCTCGGCATAAGCCGCGGCATAGTCGGCGCTTGCGCGAATGCGTTGCAGCCGAGTCGGGTCGTCGCTGCGCAGGCGTGCCTTCTCGCGCAGGCCGTGCTCGTTGAAGAATTGCTGCATCAGCTCGATGCGTTGTTGTGCCTGCGACAGCTGGATCTGCTGGATCTGCTGGATCGATGGTTCCGGTCCGCTCATGGATGACTCTTCAAGTAGTGACGTGGCGACGCATTGCGCCGAAGAAGGCGCTCATGCAATGCATTGAAAGGGGTGGGCTGCTTGCAGCGCGACTTCCTGTGCGAGGACCTGCTCGCTCGGTCGCTCGCGAAGCTGTCGTGCGGGACTGCCAACATAGACTCCCCATGGCGCCAGCTCGCGGTTCACCAAGCTGCCGGCGCCAACCGCGGCGCCCTCGCCGATGCTGACGCCTGGCAACAGCACGGTATTGACGCCGATCATCGCGTGGCGACCGATGTGTACGTGCGAGCGCGTCACGTGTCGAAATTCCGTCGGGATAGTCGAATTGGTCAGGCCGCCGCCGAGGAAATCATCCGAGCCAGTGAGCACGCGCACGCCCGAAGACAATGAGCAGAAATCACCTATGCGCAGCTCGCCACCACCGACGAGCGAGCAGAACGAAGCGATATGCACGTGGCTGCCGATGATCGTCGGCGCCCGCGCATAGATCAGCACGAAATCATCAATGATCACGTTGTCGCCCAGCGTGATGAATTCTGCGCCGATGATCTTGGCGCCAGAATAAATACGCACGTTGCGGCCGAGTTGGCGAAAGCCGAACGAGGCTGGATTGATCAGGCTCATGCGTGTACCTCATGCTTGAATTCAGCGCGGATTGAATCGCAGGCAGTCGATTCAGCAGGAACCAGCTCGGCCATCGCGGCGCCGACGCGTTGCATTTGCGTCTCGTCGATATCGATGAAGAACGGCAGTCCCAATAGCCGTTCAGCCAGGTCGTGCGCTACCGGCAGCGGGCCGGCGGCGTATGCGGCGAACGCCGGGTGACGGTCCAGCGTGGGGCAGTACCACTGGCGTGTTTCTATGCCGCGAGACAGCAGGTGCGGTTGTAGGTCGCCCGCGCGCAATCCGGGTGGCAACAGGCCGACCAGGATGGGGTAGATGCCATGCTCCGGCCGGCGCTGCATGCCCAGGTCCGGGCAATGGCGCTGCAATACGTAGTGATAGCGCGCCTGCACGGCGCGTCGCCGTTCGACCATGACCGGCCACTGATCCAGTGCGGCATGCGCGACGGCGGCATGGTATTCGCTGAGCTTGCCGTTTTCGCCGGCGACAAAAACCTGACTGCCGCGCTCCAGGTCAATGCCGAAATTGCTGAGTCGACGTACCCGTGCGGCCAGCTCGGTGTCGTAGCTCACAACCAGCCCGCCTTCGCCGGCGGCCAGCGCCTTGGTCGCGTGCAAGCTGAAAACGACATGGCAATAGCGGCCGATGCGTTGATTACCATACGCGCCGGCGGCATCGATCACGACAGGTATGCCGGTGTCGACGACGAACGCATCCCAGGCTTCGACATCCTGTGGATTACCGAAAGTAGCCACTGGCATCACGGCAGCGACGCGATGGTTTGCGGCATATTCGCGTGCGGTCTCTGGCGTAAGCAGCCAGGTCGATGCGTCGACGTCGCCGATCAGTGGCTGATAGCCGGCACGGATCACCGCGGTAGCGGTGGCAACGAAAGTCAGTGCCGGCAGCAGTACGCTGGATCCGGGCGGGAGCTCCAGTGCACCCAGCACCAGTTCGAGGCCGGCGGTGCCGCTGGCTGCGGTAATAGCGGTCGGCGCGGTCAGTGTCGGCGCAAAGCTCGCAGCGAAGCGTTGCTCGAGCTGCATGGCCAACGGGCCAAAGTTGGTATACCAGCGATTGGCATCGATCTGTCGTAAATAAGGAATCAATGCATCGGTATCGGGCAGCTGCGCTACCAACAGGGGGATCCTGCTGGGCGTGCTCAACGGATGTGCTCCAGATACAGCACGAAAGAGCTCTCGCATGGATCACCGCGGTACGCTCGTTGCCGAGTTGCGATCGATGACATCGTGGCGTTTCCCTATGGTTGTTCGACAGTGTCAAAGCCAATGTCGTGGCGACGGTTTTCCGTCGCGCCGGCATTGCCATGGGGTAGTCAGCAAGCTTGATGCCAACCGTCAGTTCGCGTATGGCCGCGTGAATGCCTCGACTCCGCATGTCAGCGGATCGTGATTGCCGATAAATCCGGGGCTGCTCCCGATCTTCGCTGAGTCGCGGCGGGGCTGCGTTCCTGCGCTGATACCCATGCGCATGCCGGATCGACGCAGCGAGCTCTCAAGTATTTCCTGGCGGTGCCGAAAAACTTCCCGAGGCGGTTGGAACTTCAGTCGTTCAAAGCCCCGCCGGAATGAACTCAACTGCACTAACCGATAATCGGTTCCAAGGAGACTTCCATGTCACTCGTCCTCAATACCAATATTTCTTCGTTGCAAGCACAGAACAATCTGAACAAGTCGTCGAGCGAACTGAACACGGCCACCGAGGATCTGTCCTCGGGTCTGAAGATCAACAGCGCCGCCGACAATGCTGCCGGCTTCGCCATCGCAACCCGCTTCCAGACCCAGATCGGCGGCTTGTCGCAGGCCAGCCAGAACGCCAGCGACGCCATCAACCTGGCGCAGACCGCAGGATCGGCGCTGACCCAGGTCACCTCCAACCTGCAGTCCATTCGCGACTTGGCGGTGCAGGCTGCCAACGGCACGTTCCAGTCTTCCGACCGTGCCGCCATCAATACTTCCGTACAGCAGTTCCTGTCGGAAATTACCCGTATTGCCAACCAGACCAGCTTCAACGGCACTAACGTCCTGAACGGCTCGACCAGCAGCCTTTCGTTCCAGATTGGCGCCAACGTGGGTCAGACCATCAACTTGAGTCTGGGTCAAGGTGTGACCACAGGCCAGATGGGGCAGATCTCGGAAGTTTCCACCGCCAACCTGAGTGGCGACTTCGTCGACGCCTCCGGCAACGCCACGACGCTCGACCTGTCCACCATCAGCATCAGCGGTGCCAACGGCGCCAGCGTGACGCTGTCCGGCACCGCTACATCCGCGCAGGACGTGGCAGACGCCATCAATGCGACCGGCCTGTCTGGCGTCAGCGCGGCGGTCAACGCCAGCGGTGGCGTCAACATCTTCTCTGCCGGCAGCCTGGCGGTCTCGGGTGGTGCGTCGTCCGCCACTTCCGTGGCCGGTAGCGGCGGCGGTCTGACTTCCTCGGCAACCTTTAACGGTGTCACTGGTTCGGCGGGATCTGCAACCTCCACCGGCTCGTATACCGCGGGCAACACCATCAATGCGGGCGGTTCGCTGCAGGGTAGCGATGTGTTGACGGTGGATGATGCCAACCAGCTGATCTCGCGTGTCGATGCGGCGCTGACCGCGGTCAGTACCTTCTCCAGCAACCTGGGTGCGGTGCAGAACCGCTTTCAGTCGACCATCGCCACCCTGGGCGCGCAGCAGACCAACCTCACGGCGTCGCAAAGCTCGATCCAGGATACGGATTTCGCTGCGGAAACTGCCAAGTTGAGTCAGTCGCAGGTGTTGCAGCAGGCCGGTATCTCGGTATTGGCCACGGCCAACTCGCAGTCGCAGAGCATCCTCAAGCTGCTGCAGTAATCGCTTCGACTGGCCATGACGGCATCGCCATGGCCAGCTTTTTGCTTGTGCGTTCTGGCGGTGCGGTTTGCCGCCAGAAAACACGCTCGAGTGGCGGGTAAAGCTTTCGCATCTGGCGTGGGCTTTGCCGGCAGCTTGGCGGATCGCGGCGAAACCGTGATGTTGCGACCAACCATTTTGCGAGGCTTTGCATGACCAGCATTTCAGGCACCTCATCGAGTACAGCCAGCACGGCTAGTACACCACCGTCGAGTAGCTCGCCTTCCGCGAGCGGCACAGGCCTTGCCAGCATCAGCGGCACCGGCCTGCTGAGCTCGCTGGGGCTGGGCACCGGCCTGGACGTAAACTCGATCATCAGCGCGCTGGTCAACGCGGAGCAAGCAGGTCCGCAGGCACAGATCACGGCGCAGACGCAGGAGGACCAGAACCAGATCGCCGGGTTGACTGGCCTCAGCACAGCGTTGAGTGGCTTGCAGTCGGCGTTGTCGGAGCTCACTTCCAGTACGACCTATTCGACTTTTGGCGCCACGTTTGCGAATACCGCGCTGGGTTCGGCGACGACATTGCCCAACGCGGCAGCGGGTACGTACAGCATCGATGTCACCTCGTTGGCGACAGCGCAGATGCGAACGAGCAGCGCCGTTGCCAACACGGCGGCGGTGGGTAGCGGCACGCTTAGCATCGGCGTGGGCAGCAAAACCATGAATATCTCGGTCTCTGCCAGCGACACGCTGTCGAGCATCGCCACGTCGATCAACAATTCGACCAGCAATCCGGGCGTTTCGGCCACTGTCGTCGCGGGCACGAACGGCTCCCAGCTGGTGCTGACATCGACCAGCACCGGTGTAGCGAATGCGTTCACCATCAGCGCCACCAGCGGTAGCAGCAGTGGCCTGAGCGCGCTGGCGACGTCGCTTGGTACGCCCGGCAGCAACGAGGCGACTGACGCCAAGCTGACGATCGACGGCATTCCGGCGACGAGTGCCTCCAACAACGTCAGCGGTGTCTTGACCGGCGTGACGATGAACCTGACCGCCACCGGTACCACGCAACTTACGGTGGCGCAGAACACGGGGCCGATCACCACAGCGGTGAACGACTTCGTCACCGCGTACAACCAGTACGCCAGCATAGTCAGTACGTTGAATAGTTTCGACCCCACCACCGGTGCGGCGGGTGTGCTGCTGGGTGATTCGACGATGAACTCCATCCAGAGCCAGCTTTCCAACGTGTTGGGCGCATCGCTCCACGGCAACAGCATTGGCACCTTGGCCAGTCTCGGCATCACCCGCAATGCCGATGGCAGCATGTCGCTCAACACGCAGACGTTGAGCACGGCGCTGTCCAATAATTCGTCAGCGGTGCAGAACCTGTTCGCAAGCAGTAAGGGTTTGGCCACTCAGCTCAGCACGTTGGTCGGCAACTACAACAGCAGCGACGGGATTCTGCAAAGCCGGATCAACAGCCTCAACAGCTCCGTCAAAAATCTGGGTACCCAGACGACGGCGTTGAACGCGCGCATGGCGGTTTACCAGCAGCAGCTGGTCCAGCAATACACGAATCTGAGCACCATGATGACGTCGCTCAACAACACCAGTTCCTTTCTCACCCAGTCGTTGGCATCGCTCAACGGCACCAGCAACAACAAAAACTGATACTTAGGGAAGCGCCATGAGCTACGCCATGATGCGAAACGCCAGTTCTCTGTACCGCCAGACCAGTGTGCAAGGCAGTGTCGAAGGGGCAGATCGCCATCAGCTGATTGCCATGTTGCTCGATGGCTTGGCCGATCGGATCAATCAGGCCCGTGGCCATATCCTGCATAAGGACGTTGTGGCCAAGGGGCAGACCTTTGCCAAGGCCATCGGCATCCTCGGCGAGTTGCGCCAGAGTCTTGACCATAGCGTGGAGCCGACGTTGACTGGACGGCTGGACAGCCTTTACGACTACATCACCCGTCGCTTGCTGCATGCCCAGCTCAACGACGATCTTGCGGCGCTGGACGAGAGTCAACGCTTGTTGGCCCCCATCCGCGAGGCCTGGCACGGTATTCGCGCGACTTTTCTGGCGCAGGAAGCCCAGGCTCAGCCGAAGGCGAAGCTGGGATGAGTGGCGCCGCGCACGCGGCCCTACGGCAGGCGCTGGATATTTCCGCGCAGATGCTCGATGCGGCTGACCTGGGCCATTGGTCGCATGTCGCCGAGCTCGACGTCGATCGGCAAGCGTGCATTCGGCAGCCGCATGCTGCCGACCGGTACAACATTGAAGCGCTGACGACCTTGCATGAACACAATCGCCGCTTGCTGGAACGCGCAGAGCTCGCACGCGCGGGGGTAGAGCGACAACTGGGCCAGCATAAATACAACCATCGCGCCTTGAGTACCTACATAGCCTCATCCGGCTGAGCTGAGCTGAGATGAGAGTCGCTCGGGTCCTACGCATGGGCATGCGTTGTGGATGAACGCGCCGCCCGGGCGATAGGATCCATTCAACGGCAGCCGTGGGAGCGGTCAATACAAATGCAAGACGAAAGGTGGCAAGAATTTTTCCAGCGGATGGCCTACGAGGGCATCCTGCATATCGCCGTGGTTTCCATGGACAGCTTGCCCGATGCGTTGGCGCTGGCCGGCTACAACGAGCGAAATCTGCATGTATTGCGTGCGCTTGCCTCGCTGGATGAGCGTCGGGCCGAGAATGGCAGCGACGAAGACAGTCCGGTGATGCAGGAACTGCTGCACATGGACAGCAAGATCAATGTGTTGATGGAGATCGTCAATCGTCTGCTGATCCCGGTTGCACTATTACCCTCCAGACAACCGATCCGTTTCAATGCGCTCGGCGTGGTTGTCCCGCAAGCGATGTTGCCGGCAACAGGGCCGCTGTTGGTAAGTCTCCATTTCGACGCTTGTCGCGCGCTTCCGCTGGAGCTTCCATCTCAGTTTGTGCAGCGATTCGACGATGGGAATGCTTTTGTTTCTTTTTTCCAACCAAGTGAGTTGGTCTCAGATGGGTTGGATAGATTCGTTTTTCGTCATCACCGACGAAAAGTGGCAGAGGCACGCCTCACCTCGACCTGAGGAGCACCGGACGCACGTCTCGCAACGAGCGTGACTTGCATCACTCTTTGAGAGGTTGGTGCGGTGAAATTTTGGCGTGATTGCGCTCGTTCCACCGCCTGAAGAGGCGTCCGCAGCGGCTGCTTTTGTTCCAATAATATCGATCTAAATCACGGATCTAGGACTTTTTCCTACCAAGGCCCTCGCAGAATTTTGGCCCGCCCCGCCAATCATTCGTATGCGTATGGGCAATCTCCCCGTGGTTTTTTTGGCGCCCTTCTTGCCTTAGACCTTCCAGGTGCTGCGATGGATCGCAAATGCATACGGGGGAAACACGGTCAGGGATTGCTCCGTGTTTGGTCGATGGTTTCGGAAGTGAACTTGCACCATGCAGAAGAGCAATATTCTTGTGATCGAGCCCGATGAAGCCCGGGCAGACAACATCGTCTGGGCATTGATCTTTCTCGGCTACTACCCGCAATTGTGGAATCCCTCGCTAGTGGCCGACTCTGCCACGCAAGATTGGCGCGCCGTCTATGTGGGCAGTCTCGACGACAGGGATGCCTGCCGAGGAATACTGGAATCGCTGGAACAGCACAGCAAGCAGCTGCTCTTGCTGGTCGCCGCGGATTCGCCGCAGGCAACATGGCTGACCGCTGACGGGTCCGCTTATTCGGAGCGGCTTGAACTGCTGGAATTTCCGTTGCGCTACGAGCGGCTGGCCGATGCCATGCGCGGTCTGCATGCGCGTCTGTCAGGTGGCATCCCTGGCCCCCAGCGACTGGTTGGCAGTTCCCAGGCGATGGCGCGTGTCAACGCCTTGATCCAACAGGTCGCCCCCTTCGATTCCAGCGTGCTCGTGCTGGGCGAATCCGGCACCGGCAAGGAAATGGTGGCGCGCGGCATCCACGACTGCTCGCCGCGTCGCGACAAGCCGTTCGTCGCCATCAATTGCGGCGCGATCCCGGCCGAGTTGCTCGAAAGCGAATTGTTCGGTCACGAAAAAGGCTCCTTCACGGGGGCGATCAGTGCACGCAAGGGCCGCTTTGAAATGGCTGAGGGCGGCACCCTGTTTCTTGACGAAATCGGTGACATGAGTCTGCCGATGCAGGTCAAGCTGCTGCGTGTCCTGCAGGAGCGCATGTATGAACGTGTCGGCGGAAATCGCACACTGCGCAGCAACGTTCGAATCATTGCCGCGACACACCGTAATCTGGAGCGGGCGATTGTCGAAGGGCGTTTCCGCGAGGACCTTTACTACCGCCTGAGCGTGTTTCCGCTGGAGATGCCGTCGCTGCGTCAGCATCTCGAAGACCTGCCCGAGCTGATCACCGAGTTCAACCAGCGCTTGCTGCGACGTGGCCTCGGTGGTGCGCGTTTCAGCGGCGGCGCGATGCAGGCCCTGCGTCAATACGGGTGGCCGGGCAATGTGCGCGAGCTCTCGAATCTGGTGGAGCGGATGGCGATTCTCTATCCCCAGAGTGAAGTGCGCGCCAGCGACCTGCCAGAAAAGTATCGCGGTGCGCATGCTGGCGAAGAAGTCGCAGGTGGCTCGCTGCTGGCCATGCTGGATGAGCATCCGCCGACCTTGGCCGGCGCCATGCTGGAGACCGACATGCTGTTGCCTGAAGGTGGCGTGGATCTGAAAGATCACCTGGCCGACATCGAAGTGGGGCTGATCCGCCAGGCGCTCGACAATACCGATGGCGTGGTTGCCCATGCCGCGAAACTGCTACGGATGCAGCGCACGACCCTGGTCGAAAAGCTGCGCAAATACGGTCTGCAATCAGGTGCTGCCGCGCATTGAATGACGTTGCCGCCGTGGCACGGCTTGTGCTTTAACCCCTTCATTACCGCATCAGCGTTGGAAAACCGACATGGGCCAAATTGACGTCAACAACGTGCTTTCGCAAATGCGCCAGCTCGGCGCGCAAGCTTCGTTTCCCACATCAGCTGCCGCTCCGTCGATTGGCGCGGCGCAGGGCAGCGATTTCGGTTCGCTACTGAAGCAGTCGCTAGCTGCCGTGGCGGATACCGCGACGGGCGGCATCAGCTCGCTGATCACGCAGTCGTTGTCTGCCGTGGCTGGTGCGCAGAACGACGCGCAGACAAAGGTCGACGCGTTTGAGCGGGGCGATGCCGGTTCCGACATCGGCAGCACCGTCATCGCCGGGCAGAAAGCCGATCTTGCGTTTCGCTCGCTGGTGCAGGTGCGCAACAAGCTCACCGATGCGTACAGCACCATCATGAACATGCCGGTCTGACGATCGAATTGCCGCCTGACGCTTCAAAGCGTCCTCGATACTGAGCAGTATTCATGGCCGAAAACGCCATCACGCCTTCTGGTAACGGTTCGCGCATGGATCCGCTGAAAAGCATCCTGCGCAATCCGGCGACCCGACTCTTGCTGTTGCTGTTCGGCGTCGCCGGCGCGGTGGCTTTCGGCGTAGCTATCGTTCTATGGTCGCGCGGTCCCAACTACGGGCTGCTCTACGCGGGTCTCGATCCCAAAGACGCGGCGAGCGTCACCCAGGCATTGCAGGCGACCAATACGCCCTACCAGCTCGGCGCCGATGGTGCATCCATTTCCGTGCCAGCCGCCGACCTGGCCAATACCCGTCTTCGTCTGGCCAGTCAGGGACTGCCGCAGGGCAGTACTGCTGGAGCCACGCTGCCGCAGAGCGACTCGCCTTTCGGCATGAGCGACCTGGCCGAGAGTACGCACTATCAGCAGATGCTGGAAACGGACTTGGGCAACACCATTGCCGGCCTGCAATTCGTCCGCGCTGCACGTGTCCATCTCGCCTTGCCCAAGGCGTCCGCCTTCATTCGTGACAACCATCCGGCTGGCGCATCCGTGTTGGTGACGCTGTACCCGGGTCGTCAACTGGACAGCAGCCAGGTGGCTGCGATCGTACATCTGGTCTCTTCCAGCGTGCCTGATCTGGATCCCTCCCAGGTATCGGTGGTTGATCAGCAGGGCGCGCTGTTGACGGTCAGCGATCCCGATAGTCCCGGCGCCGTGGGCGACATGCGCTTGCGGCTGGCTACACGTATGGAGAACAGCTATGCGCAGCGGATCGAACAGTTGCTTACGCCATTGGTTGGCCAGGGACGCGTGCGCGCACAGGTCTATGCGGATCTGGATTTCAGCCAGACCGAGAAAGCTACCGAGAGCTACGACAACACCAACCCGGCGGTGCGCAGCGAGCAGACCAGCAGCGTGCAGAAAAGGGACGACGTTGGCGGCGCGATCGCTGGTGCATTGAGCAATCAGCCGCCCAACACCGTGGCGCAACCCACCGCCGCCAAACCCGGTGCAACGCCCGCGTCTGCTGCTGCCGGCGCGCATGCGGCGACGGCACAGTCGGCCACGCCCACTGAAACAACGTCGAACTCCACGCGGAACTACGAACTTGGCCGCACCATCAGCCATGTCAGCGACCCTGCCGGACGCCTGACCCGCCTGACCGTCGCCGTGGTGGTGGACAACAAAGCTGCCATCGACGGCAAGGGCAAGAGCGTACCTTTCAGCAGCCAGGATCTGCAGCATCTGACCGACCTCACCAAGAATGCGGTGGGTTTCGACGCGCAGCGCGGCGACAGCGTCAGCGTGATCAATCAGGCGTTTACCGAAACGCCGCACGAGGAAGCGCCATTCGTTCAGCCGCTGTGGGAGCGCCCGGGCATGATGGATCTGATCAAGCAGGGTGTGGGCATTCTGATTGCGCTGCTGATCGCGTTCGGCCTGCTGCGTCCGATGCTCAAAGGCCTGATGCGTGCACCCGAGCCGCTGACAGCGTTGGCGGGTCCGATGCCAACCATGTCGGTGCGGATCGCCGATGACGACTACCAGGATGAGCGCAACGAACCGGTTCGTCTCAGCGGCAACACGCCGCAATTGCAGCAGACCATCGCTTACGAGCAGAAGATCGGGCTGGCGCGCAAATTGGTCCAGGAAAATCCGAAACAGGTGGCACAGGTAGTCATGAATTGGGTGGGCGACGATGGCGGTTGATGCAAAGGATATAAGTGGTGCACGACGCGCTGCGATCCTACTGCTGACGTTGGGCGAACAGGACGCCGCCGAGGTGCTCAAGCATCTCAGCGCGCGCGATGTGCAAGCCGTCGGTACGGCCATGGCAACGCTGACCAACGTGTCGCGTGAGCAGGTGGAGCAAGTCCTCAACCATCTCAACGACGACATGGGTCGACAAACTTCGCTGGGCGTAGGTACCGAGGAATACATCCGCAAGATGCTGGTCAGCGCGCTGGGTGAAACCAAGGCCGGCAGTCTGATCGATCGCATCCTGCTGGGCCGCTCGACCAAGGGGCTGGAATCGCTCAAGTGGATGGAGAGCCGCGCCATCGCGGAGATGGTCGGCATGGAGCATCCGCAGATCATCGCCCTGGTGCTCGCGCATCTGGAGCCGGACCAGGCTGCCGAAGTGATCGGTTATCTGCCTGCACGCGTGCGCAGTGACGCGGTGATGCGCATCGCCAATCTCGATGGCGTGCAACCGCACGCACTCAACGAGCTGGATGAAATCATGGAGCGCCAGTTTTCCGGCACCTCCACCAAGTTGAAGTCCGCCAGCGTCGGTGGACTCAAGGCCGCAGCCGACATTCTCAACGCGATGGAATCGAATCGCGAAGCGGAGCTGATGTCGGCCATCCGCGGCCAGGACGCGGGCCTCGGTGGCCGCATAGAAGAATTGATGTTCGTGTTCGAAGACCTGGCCGATCTGGACGACCGCAGCATGCAGACCTTGCTGCGCGAAGTACCGTCGGCACGCCTGATCACGGCACTGAAGGGCGCTGAGCCGGCGGTGCGCGACAAGATTTTCGCGAACATGTCCCAACGCGCTGCCGACATGCTGCGTGACGACCTTGAGGTAAAGGGCCCGGTCAAGCTGAGCGAAGTCGACGCGGCGCAAAAGGAAGTGCTCACCATTGCACGCAAACTGGCCGACGCCGGGCAGATAAGTCTGTCCGCCGACGGCGATGAGTTCGTCTGATGTCCAGCGTGCTCAGTCGCGACAAAACCTTTGCTTTCGAGCGTTGGGATCCGCCGCAAGTCGGCCATACCGCCGTGCAAGTCGTGGCCGAGCCGGCACCGCCGCCCGGGCCGACGATATTTGAGCTCGAAGAAATCGAGCGACACGCGCGTGACGAGGGCTTTGCTGCTGGCCTGGCCGAAGGGCGCGCGGTCGCAAAACATCAGCTGGACCAGCAACTGGCACGTTTCGAAGCGCTATGTGCAGCCGCTGCCCGTCCATTGGGAGCGCTCGATGACATCACCGAACGAGAGCTGGCGCGACTGGCCAGCGTGATGGCACGCCGAGTGGTTGCGCGCGAATTGCAGCTCGATCCATCGCTGATCGAGCAGGCCGTGCGCGCCGCCGCGGCAGCACTGCCCTCGGCGACGCGCGATCTACGCGTGTGGGTGCATCCGGATGACCTGAATTTGTTGCGTGAACTCGGTGCGAGCGAGCCGCTATGGCGTCTCGGCGCGAAGCCTGAACTCAGCCGCGGCGACTGTGTACTGGAAAGCGAGCGTTCCCGGCTCGACGCGCGGGTCGACACGCGTCTGGCGGCAGTGATTGACGCCGTGCTCGGCAACGATATAGACGATGGCGACGACGAGGTTGTCGCGTGAGCGTCGAACCCGCGCCTAGCGATCCGTCGCCGGAAGCGCGCAGGCTGCGTTGGCAGCAGCAATTGGCGAAACGTGCGAAGCGCGCGACCACGGTGCCGATGCTCACCGTGGAAGGTCGGTTACGCCGGGTGGTTGGGCTGACGCTGGAGGCCGAAGGCTGTGAAGCGGCCATGGGCTCACGCTGCCTGGTCGACACCGCCGATGGTGTCGCGCTGGAAACCGAGGTCGTCGGTTTCGCCGATGACCGCCTGCTGCTGATGCCAGTCTCTGAAATGCACGGTGTACTTCCAAATGCGCGGGTGCGTCCGTGTGCGCGTCTTGGTGGTCTGCCGGTCGGTGAAGGGTTGCTGGGCCGGGTGATTGGCGCCGATGGCGTGCCGCTGGATGACTTGGGTCCGCTCGATCTCGATGAACATGCCGCGCTCAAGCGCGACCCGATCAACCCGATGGCGCGCAAGCCGATCGATACGCCGCTGGATACCGGGGTGCGTGCAATCAATGCGTTGCTGACGGTTGGGCGTGGTCAGCGCCTGGGGCTGTTCGCCGGTTCGGGCGTCGGCAAGTCGACCCTGCTCGGCATGATGACGCGCTATACCGATGCCGATGTGGTCGTGGTCGGCCTGATCGGCGAGCGCGGCCGCGAAGTCAAGGAATTCGTCGAGCAGACGCTGGGTGTGGAGGGTCGCGCGCGTGCCGTCATCGTCGCTGCTCCAGCCGATGCTCCGCCGCTTAAGCGACTGCGCGGTGCGCAGTACGCCACGGCGATTGCCGAGTGGTTCCGCGATCGCGGTTTGCGCGTACTTTTGTTGATGGACTCGTTGACGCGTTATGCCCAGGCGCAACGTGAGATTGCCCTGGCGATCGGCGAACCGCCAGCGACCAAGGGCTATCCGCCGTCGGTGTTCGCCTTGATGCCGGCCCTGGTCGAGCGCGCCGGCAACGGTGCCGATGGCCGCGGCTCGATCACCGCGTTTTACACCGTACTCACCGAGGGCGACGACCACCGGCACGATCCCATTGCCGATGCCGCGCGCGCCATTCTCGACGGGCACATTGTGCTATCGCGCGACTTGGCCGAGGCAGGGCACTACCCTTCGATCGATATCGAAGCCTCGATCAGCCGCGTGATGCCGGCGGTGGTCAGCAAAGAGCAGATGCAGGCCGCACAGCGCTTCCGCAAAGTGTATTCGGCTTATCGTCAGCAGCGCGACCTGATTGCCGTGGGCGCTTATCAGAAGGGTGCCGATCCACAGGTGGACCAGGCCATCGCGATGTGGCCGCGGATACTGAAATTTCTGCAGCAGGAAGTCGACGAACCGGTGACGTTGCGCGAGGCGCAGGATCGACTGGGTGCACTCGCGGCCGAGGTGAACGCATGACGGCGCGCTCGACGAGATTGCAGCCGGCAGTCGAACAGGCGCAGCGCCGCGAGCAGGACGCACTGCAGCGGCTGGCCGGACAGCAGCGGCGCACGGCCTACGTGCAACAGCAGCTCGACGATCTGGAACGTTATCGTAGGGAATACAGCCTGAGCGCCGGTGGTCTGACGGTGAGTGCGCTACTCAACCGTCAACAATTCGTCGATCGCATCGATCAGGCCATCACCCAGCAGAAACGCGAAGTGGAGCGCCAGCGGCGCGTGACGGAGACGGCACGCGTGCAATGGTTGCAGACGCATGCCCGTGAACGTGCGCTAGACAGCGTGGTTGAGCGCTTTCGCACGCAGGAGCAGCAGAGCGAGCAGCGGCAGGAGCAGGCCGAAATGGATGAGCACACGCAGAACCGGCGTCGCGCAGCCGGCTTCTTCTGATTCGCGTTCAAAGGCTGGCCCGGTTTTTGCTGCAGCCAGTGAGAATCCGTTTCGCACGAGTGCCACAGCATGAGCGCCAGTCCGCTACCCGCCCTGACTACCGGCAGTCCGACGACCGCCATTCATAGCCATGCCGCGCCGTCTCCGTCGACTGATCAGGCGAGACTGCGCAACCCGGACAGCGCGTTCAATACGCGTCTGCAGGATGAGCGGCGGCGGCAGTCAGGTGCATCGCCAGCCGCGCCCCGCACGTCGGCAAAAAGCGGCGCCAACGACAGCTCCGACACAACCAGCAGCAAAAACTCGGGTCCATCGTCCACCACAGCTGTTGCCGCGACCTCCGCTGCAAACGCGGTCGCGAGCACTGCCAACACATCGACGGTTTCAGACGTCAATACGCCGAGCGCGACCGACAACTCTGCCCCGTCCAGCGCCGACGACACGGCAACGGCATCGCTGGCTACGACGGTGCTGGGTCTAATCGACCAGTCCTCGGGCAATGCCGACGAAGCGGCAGCGGGAGCCCCCAACGGAATAGTCACCAAGGGCAAGACGCCACTTCAGGGCGACAACGGAAATGCGCCCGTGCAGCCGCAACCAAGTGTGATGCCGAATGCCGGCACCGTCATTCCCGTGCCCGCGCTCGTGGGTCGGGCTGCCGAGCAGAGTGACGGCGGTGCCGCAACGTCAGGCGTGGTTCCAGCAACCATGGCCGCGAGCAATACGCCGCTAGCGCAGATCGCGGGCAAGTCGGGCGGTGCGATTTCCGCAACGAACGACACCGATGCCTCAGACGCCGCCGACACCGATCCCGCCAGTGCGGGCGTCGATGGCGGCACCGGTGCTGGCAGCTTGCTGGGACAGATTGCGGGCGATGCGGCGCAGGCTTCCAGCGGAGCGCTCCCTGGCGCAGGCCATGCCACGTTGTCCGTCGTTGCCGCCAGCACCGAAACGGATAGCCAGTCACAAAGCGGCGGCGATCTTGCGGCAATGAACGGCTCGCTCAGTGCACCAATGTTCGCCACGGCGCCGATTGGCATTCTTTCCCCGCATTCGTTGAGCATCAATGCGCCAGTCAATTCGCCGACGTTTTCGCAGCAGTTGGGCCAGCAGGTTGCATGGCTGGGCAACCAGGACATCAAGCAGGCGCAGATTCGCCTGAATCCGCAGGAGCTCGGTCCGCTCGACGTAAAGGTAAGCATTGAACACGGCAAGGTTGATGTAGCGTTCATGGCCCAACATCCTGCAACCGTAGCGGCCGTGCAGCAGAGCCTCAGTCAGCTCAACCAGATGCTTGGCGGGCATGGCTTGTCGCTGGGCCAGGCCACAGTTGGCCAGCAGGCCAGCCAGCATCAGTTCACTGGTTCGCAAAGCCAGTCATCGTCATCCGGTTCGACCGTCGCCGATGAAGAACCGGCCGATGGGTCGGCCAGCACATCGGCACAACCGAGGGCCATCGGCCTGGTCGACGCCTTCGCCTGATTCGTCGTTCGACGTTATTCCCGACGGCCCACGTGGCCGTCTTTTGCGTGGGCGAAATTTGTCCACGAGGCTCGCGCACGAGCACCGACGGAATCACCACACCAGCTTTGCGCCCGCTTGTCGTCGCGCGTCAATAAAACGTTGCGGATTCGGCGCGAGCCCCGGCCAATGCGCATCGCAGCGCCATCTACACCGATGGCATGACGCTTGCTAAACACCATCAGGAAGCGCGTTCCGCGGTAGCGGACGTCGAGAGATTCATGTTGAGAGGACGAGATTGTTCATGGCTAACGCTGAAAGTGTTGAGGTCCAGGCGCCGGTCGCAGTCGTCAAGAAAAGTGGCGGCAAACGCATGATGTTGATTGCGGGAGTGGTGGTGGTGCTGGTCGCGTTGGGGATTGGCGGTTTCATGTTCGTTGGCCAGCGCTCCGCGCAGGCCAAGTCGGCGGCGGGTGCGCCTGCCGCAGCGGCAGGCGCTGCTGCCGCTGTGTACTTGCCGCTTGATCCGGTATTTGTGGTGAATTTTCAGGACGACGACGCCACGCGCTATCTGCAGGTTGGGGTCACGGTGATGTCGCACGATCCTGCTGCGATCCAGGCGATGAAGGACAACGATCCGGTCATTCGCAACGCACTGGTGATCCTTTTCAGTAGCCAGACCTTTGCTGAGCTCAGCAATACCGCCGGTAAGCAGAAACTGCAGGCACAGGCACTGACGGCAGTGCGCAAGATTGTCGCCGACAAGATCGGCAAACCCGGCGTGGACGCGCTGTACTTCACCAGCTTCGTGATGCAGTAAGAGATCGATAGCGATGAGCGACCTACTTTCACAGGAAGAGATCGATGCGCTGCTCAACGGCGTCGACGATGGCCAGGTGGAAACCGAAAGCGATGTTCCACCCGAGCCGGGCACGGTCATTGATTTCGATTTCACCCAGCAGGATCGCATCGTGCGCGGCCGGTTGCCGACGCTGGAGATGATCAACGAGCGTTTCGCGCGCTTCTTCCGCACCGCACTGTTCGGTGTGTTGCGCAAGACCTGTGAAGTGTCGGTGCTCGGCGTGCGCATGCTCAAGTTCAACGAGTACGTGCATGGTCTCGCGGTACCGAGCAATCTCAACCTGATCAAGGTCAAGCCGCTGCGCGGTACGGCGCTCGCGGTGATGGAGCCGCGACTGGTCTTCACCGTGATCGACAATTTCTTTGGTGGCGACGGTCGTTACCATGCGCGCATCGAAGGTCGCGATTTCACGCCAACCGAGAATCGTGTCATCCAGATTCTGTTGGCCGAGCTGTTTGCCTCGATGGTGGAGGCATGGGCGCCCGTGATGCCCGTGCAGTTCGAATTTCTCAATTCGGAAATCAATCCGCAGTTCGCGAATATCGTCAGCCCCACCGAGACGGTGGTGGTGTCGCGCTTCCACGTCGAGCTCGATGGCGGTGGCGGTGAAATCCATCTCACCGTGCCGTATTCCATGGTGGAGCCGATCCGCACCGTGCTCGACGCGGGCGTGCAAAGCGATCGCGTGGAACGCGACGATCGCTGGATCAACAATTTGCACGAAGAAGTCATGGACGCGGAAGTGGATCTGAGCGCGCTGCTACTGGAGTCCCAGATGAGTATCGGCGAATTTCTGTGGCTGCGGGTCGGTGACGTCATTCCGCTCACGCTGCCGGAACTGACCACCGTGTTTGCTGAAGATATACCGATATTTCGTGGCCGTTACGGTCAATCCAACGGGCGCTATGCCGTGCGTTTCAAATCCCAGGTCGGGCGTCGCGAGCGGCCGTCATTACTCGATTATTCCGAAGAGAAAGTCCTATGAGCCAGAGCACCGAAAGCGTGCTTCACACCAACGGAGCCTCCGCCCTCGGCGAAGGGCGCGTCGAGTTCGACGCGTTGAGTGGGGCTCCTGCCGATGGTCCCGACGTCAGCCTGGACATGATCCTCGACGTTCCTGTAACGCTTGCCATGGAAGTCGGTCGCACCCGCATCAGCATTCGCAATCTGCTGCAACTGAACCAGGGCTCGGTGGTGGAGCTCGATCGTGCCGCGGGCGAGCCGCTGGACGTGTTCGTCAATGGCACGTTGGTGGCGCACGGCGAAGTAGTCGTCATCAACGAGAAATTTGGTATTCGCCTGACTGACGTACTCAGTCCGTCCGAGCGCGTGCGCAAGTTGCGATGAGCGCGGTGCTTGCCATCCTGGCGCCGATCGCCCAGCCGACATTGCCCGATATCAATGTCGCCGGTGAACTGCTGCGTGTCTTGCTGAGCCTGGCTGGGATCGTCCTGCTGATTTTCGCAGCCGGTTGGCTCGGTCGCCGGCTGCAGGGTCGCCAGTTCGTTGGCGGACGACGCCTGCGTTGCCTCGAGACGCTGCCGGTGGGCTCGCGCGAACGCGTGCTGCTGCTGGAAGTCGAGGGTCAGCGCGTGCTGGTGGGTGTCGGTGCCGGTGGCGTGCGCACCTTGCATGTCTATGAATGCGTGGAACCGGTAGCCGCGGTCGAAGCTGCCCCGCCACCCAGTTTTAGCGAGCTGCTTGGCCGCTGGAGGCGTCGCTGATGAATCGTCGTATGTTGTTGGTCCTGAGCGTGCTGCTGTTGTTGCTGCTGCCGCTGGGCGTGCTGGCCGCGCCTCCCGTGTCGACGGCAGCGATCACGCCGATTGCGCCGATCGCGCAGATCCAGCCCGCCGGGATTCCACTGCTGACCGTGCAGAATGTCGGCGGCGCGCAGAACTGGAGCATGTCGCTGCAGGTGCTGGCACTGATGACAGTGCTGACGCTGTTGCCGGCCGTGCTGCTGATGATGACGTCGTTCACTCGCATCATCATCGTGCTGAGTTTTCTGCGGCAGGCCCTGGCGACGCAATCCACGCCACCCAACCAGGTGCTGTTGGGGTTGGCGTTGTTCCTCACCATGTTCGTGATGTCACCGGTGATCAACCGCGCTTACGTGGATGGCGTGAAACCCTATATGGATCACCAGATGAGCGCAGAGGACGCGGTGCCCGCAGCGGCAGCGCCCTTCAAGCATTTCATGCTGGATCAGACGCGTGACGCCGACCTTCAGCTCTTCACCCATCTGGCCAAGGAGCAGCCGTATACCAGCAAGGAGGCCGTGCCGTTTCGTGTTGCGATGCCCGCCTTCGTTACCAGCGAGTTGAAGACCTCGTTCCAGATGGGATTCCTTTTGTTCATACCGTTCCTGGTGATCGATCTGCTGGTGGCAAGTGTGCTCATGTCGATGGGCATGGCGATGGTTTCGCCGGCGCTCATCTCGTTGCCGTTCAAGATCATGCTGTTCGTGCTGGTGGACGGCTGGTCGTTGTTGATCGGCACGTTGGCCGGGAGCTTCTACACATGAGTGTCTATAACGACTCCGTGTCGTCGGCATCGCCGCTGTCTGAACTCTGGCTCGCGCCAGTCTCGTTTCTTGAGAACGCCGGCGTTGGCACGGTTGGGGCATTTGCTGAAGGCGTTGCTGACCCCAACGAGTTGCAGGGGCGCTATCCATGACGCCGGAATGGGTGATCAACTTCGGTCAGCACGCCCTGTTCGTGGCAATGATGGTGGCTGCACCGATGCTGCTGACTGCGCTGGCCGTGGGTCTGCTGGTCGGCATCATCCAGGCGGCTACGCAGATCCATGAAATGACGCTCAGCTTCATTCCAAAATTGCTGGCGATGGCGATCGTGGGTCTGCTGGTTGGACCGTGGATGTTGCGCACGCTGGTGCAGTTTACCCACGACATTATTGTCGGCTTGCCCGCGGCGATCAAATGACCAGCACGCAGCTGGCCGCCTTGATGAGCTCACTGGGCGGCATGCTGTGGGCGCTTGGGCGCGTCGGCGGGTTTTGCATGGTGGCGCCAGTGTTCAGCGCCAAGGTGATTCCCATGCGCGTTCGCGGCGCTATCGCTGTACTGCTTACTTTTGTGCTGTCCCCGTTGGCGCCGGCACAGCAGATGGACCTGTTCAGTGCAACCGGCGTCGCCACCATGGTCGTACAGGTGTTGATTGGCGGCAGCGTCGGTTTCGTATTGCAGCTGGTATTCCAGGCTGTTTCCTATGGCGGCATGCTGATCGGACAGAGCATGGGTCTGGGCTTTGCCGAAATGGTCAATCCCACCAGCGGTACCAACGTGCCGGTGCTTGGGCAGTTCTATCTGGTGCTGGTGACCTTGCTCTTCCTTGCGATGGACGGCCATCTGAAGGTCATCTCGCTACTGGCCGACAGTTTCCGTACGTTGCCGCCAGGGATGGATGGCGTCAGCGACAAGACGCTGTTCGCCGTGGTTTCTTCAGGCGCCGATATGTTCTCTGGCGCACTTCGGGTGGCGCTGCCCGCAATGACGGCGTTGCTGCTGGTGAACATCGGCTTTGCGGCAACCAGCCGCGCCTCACCGTCCATGAATCTGTTCGCCGTGGGCTTTCCCATCAGTATTTGCGCGGGGTTTATCGCGTTGTGGCTGGGCCTGCGTGGACTTGCTGGCGCCTATAGCACACTGCAGGCCGGGGGATGGACGCTGATGAAATACCTGGTCGGGTCCTGAGGAGCAGGGCATGGCAGAGGGCGAAAATGAAGATCGCACCGAACAGGCGTCAGAAAAGCGCCTGGAAGACGCGCGCGAAAAAGGCGAAGTCCCACGTTCGCGAGATCTCTCCGGTGCGCTGGTGGTGTTGGCGGGTGTGAGCGCCATGCTGTCGAGCGGCAGCATGATGTACGCACATGCGCGACAGATCTATCGGTTGGGCCTGAGCTACTCGCGCACTGACCTGTTCAGTGACCGGCTGCCGTTGCATGCGCTGTCCACCGCGGGGCGAGAAGCCGTTGCGTTGATGGTGCCGATCTTCGCGGCGACCGCCATAGCGGCGCTGGCTGAGCCGATGTTGCTCGGTGGCCTTAATTTCAGCGTGCAGGCACTGCAGCCAAACTTCGGACGACTCGACCCGATTGCCGGCGTGGCCAAGATGTTCTCGCTCAATAGCCTGGTCGAGTTGAGCAAGTCCCTGCTCAAGCTGCTCTTCATCGGTGGCACGCTGGTACTGCTGCTTCGCCATGAGGAGGCTGCCGTGATTGCCACCGGCAACGGCACGGTCGGCAGCGGCATCGCGCAGATGCTGACCTTGCTGGGCAACGCGGGCTTGCTGTTCGCGGTGGTGCTCGGTGTGATCGGTGGCGTCGATGCTGTGTGGCAGCGCTTTGACTACAACCGCCGGCACCGCATGACCAAGCAGGAGCAGCGCGACGAGCACAAGGACACCGACGGCAACCCCGAGTTGAAGGGGCGCATCCGTCAGGTGGCGCAGCAGCTGTCGCGTCGACGCATGATGCAGGAGTTGCCCAAGGCCGACGTGGTCGTGGTGAACCCGACCCACTTCGCGGTGGCGCTGAAGTACGACGAGAATCGCATGCGCGCACCGCGGGTCGTTGCCAAGGGTGCGGACGTGGTGGCCCAGCAGATTCGGCTGGTGGCATCGGCCCACCGCATCCCATTGGTCGAGGCGCCGCCGTTGGCACGTGCCTTGTATGCGACCACTCATCTCGGCCAGGAAATTCCCGCCGCGCTGTATGCCGCCGTGGCGCAGATCCTGGCCTATGTCTATCAATTGAAACAGGCGACCGAACAGGGCGCTCCCATACCGGTATTGCCAAAGCCGGAGATTGATCCGGAGCTCCAGGGCCGCTACCGCGAACCGCAGTGATTCAAACCATCAGGGCATACAGGCATGGCCGCAGTATCAGCGTTTAGTACATTCAAGCAGGTAACCCGCCGAGGCGCAGGCGCGCCGATCGTCATGCTGGCGATGCTGGCGATGCTGATGTTGCCGCTGCCACCGTTCGTGCTGGACATGCTTTTCAGCTTCAACATCGCCCTGTCGCTGGTGATTCTGCTGGCGGTGGTTTACGTGATGCGACCGCTGGAGTTCGCTGCGTTCCCCACGGTCGTGTTGATGGCGACGCTGTTGCGGCTCGCACTGAATATCGCTTCGACCCGCGTGGTGCTGCTGCATGGTCACGACGGCCCCGGTGCCGCAGGCAAGGTAATTGAAGCGTTCGGCGAATTCGTCATCGGTGGCAATTTTGCCGTCGGCCTGGTGGTGTTCGCGATCCTCACCATCATCAACTTCGTGGTGATCACCAAAGGTGCCACCCGCGTGTCGGAAGTGACCGCGCGCTTTACGCTGGATTCCATGCCTGGCAAACAGATGGCGATCGATGCCGACCTCAATGCCGGACTGTTGACTCAGGATCAGGCACGGGAACGACGCCAGGAAGTTCGCGAGGAAGCGGACTTCTACGGCTCGATGGACGGTGCCTCCAAGTTTGTCCGCGGTGACGCTACCGCCGGCATCCTGATCCTGGTCATCAACATCGTCGGCGGCTTCTTCGTCGGCATCATGCAGCACGGTCTGTCGGCAGGCGAGGCGGCCCGCACCTATACGTTGCTCACCATCGGTGACGGCCTGGTGGCGCAGGTACCTTCGCTGATGCTCTCGGTTGCCACCGCGGTGATTGTTACCCGCGTGTCCAAATCACAGGATATGGGCAAGCAGGTCATCGGTCAGGTATTCGCGCAGCCGCGCGCACTTGCGGTGGCCGGCGTGGTGCTTGCGGTGATGGGATTGATCCCGGGCATGCCCAACATCGCATTCCTGACGCTGGCCGCTGCCTGCGGTAGCGCCGCCTGGCTGATGGTTCGTCGCGAACACGAAGCGAAGAACAAACTGGCGAGCGCAGCCACCGCTGCCCTGGCCGCACCCACACCGACCGAGCGGCTCGAACTGGGCTGGGAGGACGTTGCCAGCGTCGATCCAGTCGGCCTGGAAGTGGGCTATCGATTGATCCCACTGGTCGACAAAAACCAGGGCGGCGAGCTGATGGGGCGGATCAAGTCGGTACGCCGCAAGCTGTCCCAGGAACTGGGCTTTCTGATGTCGGCCGTGCATATCCGCGACAACCTGGACCTGGGCCCGAACACCTACCGCATCGCCCTGATGGGCGTACCGATGGGCGAGGCGGAGGTCTATACGGAGCGCTTCATGGCGATCAACCCGGGTCGTGTGCATGGCACGTTGCAGGGTCTGAGCACGCGCGACCCGGCATTTGGCCTGGAAGCGGTATGGATTGAAAACAACCAGCGCGATCACGCGCAAAGCCTGGGCTACACGGTGGTCGATCCAGCCACGGTGATCGCAACGCATCTGTCGCACATCCTGCAGAACCATTCGCACGAATTGCTCAGTCATCAGGACGTGCAGCAGTTGCTGGATCGCCTGGCGACGAGTGCGCCGAAGTTGGTCGAAGATCTGATTCCCAAGCGGTTGCCGCTCGGTGTGGTGGTCAAGGTGCTGCAAAACCTGCTGGCCGAACGGGTGCCGATCCGCAACATGCGCAGCATCGTCGAGTCTTTGGCGGAGCATGCGGCGCAGAGTCAGGATCCCGGCACCTTGACCGCGTCGGTACGGGTGGCGCTGGGCCGCCAGATCGTCCAGGAAATCGCCGGTCTGGGCACCGAAATTCCCGTGCTGACGCTAGCTCCGGAGCTGGAGCAGATTCTGCTCAGTTCCCTCACCAGCAGCGGTGCGGCGGGCGCTGCCGTGGAACCAGGGCTGGCCGATCGTTTGCAGAAGAGCGTAGCCGAGGCGGCGCAGCGGCAAGAAGCGGGCGGCGAGCCGGCGGTGTTGTTGGTGCAACCCCAGCTGCGGCCTTGGCTCGCGAGGTTCACTCGCCATGTGGCCCAGAACCTGCATGTACTCGCTTACAACGAAGTGCCGGACAACCGCCGAGTGAGGCTGGTGCAGGCACTGGGTCGATGAACTGAAGCTGGCGTGGCGAAGATGGCGGAGCACTGGATGAAGCGTGACAATTCAAAAGTGATATGGCGAACCACGACATGCGCGACGCGGTTGTCGTGCGCGTCGGGCATCCGGTGCGGGCGTCGCTCATGAAGATCAAGCGCTTCCTCGCCAACGATATGCGGCAAGCCATGCGCGAAGTTCGCGCAGAGCAGGGTGCCGATGCGGTGATTCTCTCCACGCGGCGTCTTGAAGACGGCATTGAAATCATCGCTGCCGTCGACTACGACGAAACTCTGATTCGCGAAGCAGCCAGGCACGGCGCCCCGATGCCGGAGACCGTGGGCGACAAGCGCGTGCATGCCGCTACGCCGCCGCCGATGCCGGTGGCGCCCAGCGAAGTGGCTATGCTGCAACCGATCGTCGAGCAGGGCGTGCTCGAGGCGGCCCGCATGCGGGTCGAGATGGGCGGCTTGCGCGAGTTGCTGGAGCAGCAACTGTCCAGCCTCGCCTGGAACGATATGGAACGCCGCCGCCCGATGCGTGCTCGCGTGCTGCGCGACATGACGCGACTGGGCATCGAGCCGGATGTGGCACGCAAACTCGTCGAAGAACTGCCTGAGCAACTAAGCGCCGACCAGGCGCGTTATTTGCCGCTTGGCTTGCTCAGCAGAAGTCTCAAGGTGAGCGGCCGCGATCTGGCCGAGACCGGTGGCATGACAGCGCTGGTGGGTCCGACGGGCGTCGGCAAGACCACCACGATTGCCAAACTGGCGGCGCGTGCGGTATTGCGCCACGGCCCGGCGAAAGTAGCGTTGGTCAGTACCGATCATTACCGCATCGGCGCTGCCGCGCAGCTGGAGCACTACGGTCGCCTGCTCGGCGTGCGTGTCCATCCGGCGCATGATGCGGCCAGTCTGGCGCAAGCACTCGATAGTCTGCGTGACCACCACACCGTGCTGGTCGACACCGCCGGAGTGGCTGGCAACGATCCGCGCCTGGAACAACAAATGGATGTCCTGCGCGAGGCCGGTGCCCATGGTGCCCATCCGCTGCGCGCTTACCTGGTTCTGGCGGCAAATGCGCAGGCCTCGTCGCTGGACGAATCGGTACGCGCTTATCTGCCGATGAAGCCGCAAGCCTGCATCGTGACCAAGCTGGACGAAGCACCCAGCCTGGGCGGCGTGTTGTCGGTGCTGATCCGCTACCGCCTGGCGCTGGACTGCACCACCGACGGGCAGCGCGTGCCCGAAGACATCAGTGCCGCCGATGCACGCGTACTCGTGTGCCGTGCCGCACAGGTTCAGCGGCGACTGACTGCAGCGGCCGACGATGTGGAAATGGCCGATCGATTTGGGCTGGCGGTAGCCAGTCTATGAACGGGGCAGTGACGGTGGATCAGGCTTGGGGCTTGCAGAATTTATTTCCGACGCCGGCGCGCGTGCGCCCGCGTGAGGCTGAACTCTTTCATCAGGCGGCCAGCCTGCACGCGATGACGCCACCGCGGCGCACAACCCGCACGTTGGCCGTAGCGGCAGGCAAGGGCGGCGTGGGCAAGACCACGATCGCCGTCAACCTCGCGATGGCGATGTCGATGGCCGGCCACGACGTGATGCTGCTCGACGGGGACATGAGCGTCGCCAACGTTGACGTGCAGTTGGGTCTGACGCCGTTACGGCACGTCGGGCACATGCTCGAAGGCAACTGCACCTTGCAGGACCTGATCATCACCGGTCCGCATGGGCTGAAGGTGATTCCTGGCGGATCGGGCGCGCGCCGCTTGGCCCAGTTGTGCAACGGCGAGCATGCGGCGGTCATACGTGCCTTCGATGAGCTGATTCTGCCGCCGGAGTATCTGGTCGTGGATACCGCAGCCGGGGTATCGGACAACGTGGCGATGTTCGCGGCCGCGGCCGACGACGTCGTGGTCGTGGTCTGCGACGAGCCCGCCTCGCTGACGGATGCCTACGCCTTGATCAAGATCCTCAGTCAGGATTTCGGCGTGCGGCGATTCCATGTCGTCGCCAATATGGTGCGTCATGCCGGTGAGGCGCGGCGCCTCTACGAGAAGCTGGCTCGTGTGAGCGAGCGATTCCTTGATGTGGCGCTTGACTTCATGGGCATGGTGCCGCACGACGAGCGGCTGCGGCAGGCGATTCGTCGCCAGAGCGCGGTCGTGGATCTGTGGCCCTCCAGCCGTTCAGCAATGGGATTCAAGCAATTGGCGAGTGCTGTCGATACATGGGGGCAACCCATGTATTCGGACATTGGTCGGATCGCCTTTTTCAGTGGTCAGAGCGAACCGGTTACGGGGTGGTGAGAATGAGCGTGGCTTCGGAATACCTGCAACTGCAACGCGAAGATGCCGATCAACTGGTACGCCAGCATGCGCCGCTCGTGCGACGCATTGCCTACCACCTGATGGGGCGATTGCCGCCGAGCGTGGATGTGGGTGACCTGGTGCAGGCCGGCATGATCGGTTTGCTTGAGGCCGCGCGCAATTTCGCCACCGATCGTTCGGCGAGTTTCGAGACCTACGCAGGTATTCGGATTCGTGGCGCGATGCTTGACGAACTCAGGCGTACCGACTGGACCCCGCGATCGGTGCATCGCAAGGTTCGCGAAGTGGCTGAAGTGGTGCGGCAGATTGAAAACGAGACAGGCGCGGACGCCGAGAGTGCCGAGGTCATGCGGCGGCTGGGCATCAGCGTTGATGAGTACCACCAGGTGCTGGCCGATGCGGCCAGCGCAAGGTTGCTGAGCTTGACCGCGCCTGACGATGGTGAAGGCGACGGTGGTGGGGCGATGGATGTCATGGACCAGGATGGCCTGAGTCCGCAGGAACGAATCGAGCGCAGTGGAATGAAGGCTGCGTTGGTCAAGGCGATCACCACCTTGCCCGACCGCGAACAGTTGGTGATGTCGTTGTACTACGAACAGGAATTGAACCTGAAGGAGATTGGATTGGTGCTGGGCGTGACCGAGTCGCGGGTCTGCCAGATTCACGGCCAGGCCTTGATACGCCTGCGTTCGCGGATGAGCGCCTGGCGCGACGACGAATAGCAACGGGTGAATCACCGCACCGTCAGCACAAGTAAACGTGCAAGAAATACAAAGCAACAATCATGGTGACGAGCGGCACAGGTACTGCATCGAAAGCCGAGGTTTGCGTCGCCATCAGTTCAACGGTGGTCTCGCACCGGTGACGGGTCCAGACCGCTTGTCTTGATTTTTTATGTGCTGCCTGAATCGTCCAGGGCGGAACTAGCGGAGAGAAGTGTTTGGACAAGAACATGAAAATTCTGGTGGTCGATGATTTCTCCACCATGCGGCGGATCGTTCGCAACCTGTTGGTGGAACTCGGATTCAGCAATCCGCTGATCCAGGAAGCGGACGACGGCAACAACGCGTTGACGATGCTGCGCGCGAGCTCCTTCGACATGGTCGTTACGGACTGGAACATGCCCAACATGACCGGCATCGACTTGCTGCGTGCGATTCGCGCCGAACCGAAATTCAAAGGACTGCCCGTGCTGATGGTCACCGCAGAAAACAATCGCGAGCAGATCATCGCTGCCGCCCAGGCCGGTGTGAACGGTTATATCGTCAAGCCCTTCACCGCGATCACGTTGCGCGAGAAGCTGGAGAAGATCTTTGAGCGCCTGGCCGCCAGCGGAGCTTCCGCATGAGCGCCGTGATGCCTGAGGTGGAAGGCGACAACATGCCCGAAGAAGTGCTTGCGCTGCTCAACAGCGAAGACGGCGCGGCGTTCGAACAGGCGCTGGACACCATGGTGCGCCAGCGCGAGCAGCATCTTTTCCGCGCACTGGGATTGCTTGCCCGCGATCTCCACGGTGCGGTGCGTCGCCTCGGCGGCGAGCTGGCGTTCGAAGGCGTGCCCGGCAGCATGGCCGATGCCCGCAAGCACCTGGTCGAAGTGCTGGACATGAGCGCCAAGGCGGCACACCGCAGCCTGGACTTTGCCGAGCGCATGCGTCCTGAAGCCGATGCCTTGTCGCGCAACGCTGCCGAAGTGCTCGACTTCAATGACAACAAGAATGATTCGGCCACCGTGCTCGCACGACAGGCGCAGGCATTTGCCGAGCGCTGCTGCGACGGTCTCGACGATATGGTCATGGCGCAGTCCTGGCAGGACCTTTCTGGCCAGCGCATCAAGAAAGTGGTTGGCTTCATCGAGAGTGTCGAAACGTCATTGCTCGAGCTGGTACGCCTGACCGGTGCGCTGGCTGGCGGCGAGGCGCCGATTGCGGCGGCCAAGGTGTCGAGTCAGGACGAGGCCGATCGTTTGCTCAGCGAGTTCGGATTCTAGTCGCGGAGCGAATGGGCAGATGCTGATGGATCCTTCTCTGGACAGCGAATTACGCGACGATTTCCTGGTCGAGGCCGGTGAATTGGTGCTACGGCTGGGCGAACAACTGATCCAGCTGGAAACGTCGCCGCTGGATCGTGAGCTGTTGAACGCGGTGTTTCGTGTTTTCCACACCGTCAAGGGTGGCGCAGGCTTTCTAGCGATCGATCCGATGGTGCAGCTATGCCATTGCGCGGAGGAATTGCTCAACGAGGCGCGCAAGGCGACGCTGGTGCTGGGGCCTGCGCAAATGGACGCGCTGCTTGAAGCGCTGGACTTGCTCAATGGCATGATGGAGGCGCTGGCCAACGGCACAACGATGGCGTCGCCACCGCCGGGACTGCTTGAGCGGCTGTTGCCTCCGGTTGCCAGACCAATGGCCATCCAGAGCGCAGCCGTCGTCGCGCCGCTGGATGGCGTCGATTCGGTCGAGCAGGCGTTCGAAGCCATGCTTCAGGAAGTGCGCGGGCCGCAGCCGGCGACAACCGACAGCGCAAAGGGCAATATCAGTCACAACGAATTCGAGGCCTTGCTGGATAGCCTCTATGGTCAGGGTGGCGCACCAGGAACAGCGCCGGCTTCCGCTGCGCCGATCAAAAACGATGAGCGAATCGGTGAGGACGAATTCGAAGCATTGCTGGACAGCATCCATGGCAAGGGCGCGGTGCCCGGTGCTGCAGCAGTCACGGTCGCCAAAGCCCAGCCCGCTGGTGCAATCGGCGACGACGAGTTCGAGGCCTTGCTGGATAACTTGCATGGCAAAGGTGGGCTTCCCGGCAGTCAGCCGGCAGTGGCGCAACTGCCGGTAGCCGTCGCATCGGCACCGGCGCCTGTACCCGCTGCAACGGTTGAAATGGCGACGGCTCCAGCCGTGTCCGCCACGACACAGACAGCCGCACCGGGGAAGCCGACAGCGGCGGCGGCGGAGACCACGGTGAGGGTCGATACCGCACGGCTCGATGCGCTGGTCAATCGTGCGGGTGAGTTGGTCTTGCTGCGTAACCGGATGTTGAGTCTGGCGGCACGCAGCAACGACGAATCGTTGGCGTTGGCGGCCGACGAGCTGGATCGAATTTCCGACGAACTGCAAAGCGCCGTGCTCGGCATGCGCATGCAACCGATTGGACGTCTGTTTCAACGGTTCCCGCGCATCGTGCGCGATCTTGCGCGGCAGCTTGGGAAAGATATCGAGCTGGTGCAGGAGGGTGAGGACACCGATCTGGATCGTAGCCTGGTCGAGGCGCTGGCCGATCCGCTGGTTCATCTCTTGCGCAACGCAGTCGATCACGGTCTGGAGGACCCCGCCGAGCGTGAACGGGTGGGCAAGCCACGCAAGGGTATCGTGCGTCTCAGTGCAAGCCAGCGCGGTGAACGCATCGTGATTGCAGTGAGCGACGACGGTCGCGGCATGGATCCGGAGGTCCTGCGGCGCAAGGCGCTCGAGAAGGGCGTGATCGATGCGGCGCAGGCGTCGCGCTTGTCCGAGATGGAATGCTATGAATTGATCTTCCGGCCCGGATTCAGCACGGCCGCGACCATCTCGGATATTTCAGGTCGCGGCGTCGGCATGGACGTGGTCAAGACGCGCGTCGCTGAACTGGGCGGCACCTTGCAGGTGCACTCGCGTCTGGGTCATGGCAGCACGCTGGAGCTGACCGTGCCGCTGACGCTGGCGATCCTGCGTGTGTTGATGGTGCGCGTCGGTGATCGGCTGTTTGCGTTGCCGCTGGGCAATGTCAGCGAAGTATTCGAACTCGACGCGGCGCAAGACCGCACGCTCGATGGTCGCCGCGTTGCCGCGCATCGAGGGCGTGCGCTGGTGCTGGGCGATCTGGCCGGCTGGGCCGGGATCGACGGTCCCGGTGGCAGCCATGTGGTGGTGCTGCACGTCGGTCATTTGCACCTTGGCTGTCTGGTGCACGAAGTGATCGGGCGCGAAGACGTCATGGTCAAGCCGTTGGGGCCGCTATTCGAAGGTGTGCCCGGTGTCGCCGGCGCCACCGTCACCGGCGACGGTCAACTGGCGCTGGTGCTGGATCTGGCCGCATTGTCCGAGGGCAGTGGTCGATTGCTTCCTGCTTTAGGAGTGACTGCCTGACATGGACCTGATAAGTATCATCGGCACGATCCTGGCCTTCCTGGTGCTGATTGTCGGCGCCATCCTCAAAGGTACCGACGTGTCGGCGCTGTGGAATCCGGCCGCCTTCACCATCGTTTTCGGCGGCACCATCGCGGCGCTGATGTTGCATACCCAGGGCAACGTGCTCAAGCAGTCCATGGGCATGTTGGGCATGGTCTACAAGCCACCGCAACTGCAGCCCGCAAACCTGATCAGCCGCGTGGTTGGCTGGAGCGAAATCTCCCGTCGGCAGGGGCTGCTCGGACTCGAGCCGCAGATCGAAGCGGAGTCCGATCCGTTCGTGCGCAAAGGCCTGCAACTACTGGTCGACGGCAGCGAGCCGGAGGCCATACGCAGCGTGCTTGAACTGGAAGTGGAAACGCGCGAGCACGTCGATCTGACAGCGGCCAAGGTGTACGAAAACGCGGGCATCTATTCACCGACGATGGGCATCATCGGCGCGGTGCTGGGGCTGATGGCGGTGATGCGCGACCTGACCGATCCGGCCAAGCTCGGTCATGGTATTGCCGCCGCGTTCGTCGCCACCATCTACGGCATCAGCCTGGCCAACTTGCTGCTCTTGCCCATCGGCTCGCGTCTGAAGGCGCTGATTCACAAGCAGACCCAGGTGCGCGAGATCGTCATCGAGGGACTCGTCTCGATCGCCCAGGGCGACAACCCCCGCCAGATTGAAAGCAAGCTGCAGGGTTATCTCGTATGAGACGCAAACGCCACGAGGACCACGTCAACCACGAAGCCTGGGTGATCCCCTATGCGGATCTGCTGACGCTGCTGCTGGCGTTGTTTGTGGTGCTGTACGCCATGTCCAGCGTCAATACGACGAAGTACCGTGCCTTGGCGCAGGCGATCTCGGCGGCTTTCAACGGCTCGCAGCAAGTCATCCATCCTCTGCAGCCCAACAATCCCCAAGCCAGCCTGACGCTGCCCGCGGGCGTGCCGTCGCCGGTACCTAGCGCGCCGCTGGCAAAAATGCTGATGTCGATACCCGCGCAGCAGATGATGGCACCCATCAAAGAGCACGCCAGCCAGGCAAGCCGAAACAAGCTCAACAGCGAACAGCAGGATCTGGAACGCATCCGCAGCCAGGTCGAACACGCGCTGCAACCCTTGATCGACAAGAACATGGTCGTCGTGAGACGTACCACCAGCTGGCTGGAAATCGAGATACGCACGGATATTCTGTTTCCCAGTGGCGTGGCCACGGTGTCGCCGTCGGCGAACCAGGTGCTGACGAGTCTTGGCGAAATTCTGGCGCCGTTTGCCAACCCGCTGCGGATCGAAGGTTATACCGACGACGTGCCGATCAATACGGCACTCTACCCATCCAACTGGGAGCTGTCGGCCGCTCGCGCGGCTAGTGTGGCGAGGTTGTTCGCCGATCACGGCGTCGATCCGGATCGACTCGGCATCGTCGGTTGGGGGCAATACCATCCGTCCGCCGACAATGTCAGCCAGGACGGCCGCAACCGCAACCGGCGCGTATTGGTGGTCGTGCTGAGCAATCGCGCGGCGCCGCAACGTTTCTACAGCAATAGCGATCAGATCGAAAACACGGCCGACGCTGACCCGGTAGCGCCCGATGGGCACGCACCCGTTCCAGTGGCGACATCACCGCCGTCAACCTCGCCTCCACCCACTGGCGCCGTAGAGGCGCGCGCAGCTGCGCCTGTTGCGCCTACCGCGCCTGTTGCGGCGCCTGGTCCGGTGGTTGATATGCCGGTAGCCGCAGGAAATATCGGCACAGCGACGATAGCTACTTCGCCGCTTCTGCTGATGCCGGATACCAAGGACTGACGCATGCAGATTTGGGCCATCGCCAATCAGAAGGGTGGGGTAGGCAAGACCACCACGACCGCTGCGCTCGGTGCGTTGATGGCCGAGGAAGGCATGCGCGTGTTGCTGGTGGACATGGATCCGCATGCTTCGCTGAGCGGCTATTTTTCGCTGGAAGATCTCAGCGGCATGGGCAGCGTCTATGAGCTGTTCCGCGAAAACAATCCACCCATGGCCGCCAGCCTCACTCGCGACACCGGGTTTCAGGGCCTGTCGTTGCTGCCGGCGAACGCGCCCATGGCCACGCTGGATCGCCAGCTCGCCAGGCGGCAGGCTACCGGTCGCATTCTCGGCAATGCCCTGGCGTTGCTGAGTAACTCGTTCGACTACGTACTGCTGGACTGCCCACCCACGCTTGGCTTGTTGATGGTCAATGCGCTGGTCGCGTCGCAGCTTCTATTGATGCCCACGCAGACCGAAGCACTCGCGCTCGACGGGCTCGAGCGCATGCAGCGCACTGTGCAGATGATCGAGCGCTCGATGGGCCGCGTACTGCCGCGGTGGGTCGTGCCGACGATGTATGACGCCGCCACCTTGCATGGTCGCAGCGCCTTGATGACCATGCGCGAGCGCTACCGGCACGCGGTGACCCGCAACGTCATCGCGGTGGACCCACAGATTTGCGAAGCGGCCGAACATGGCCTGCCGCTCAATCGCTGGCCGGCGGCCACGGAGAGTGCCGACAGCTACCGCGCGCTACTTCGAGAGTTGCTCGGCACCGAGCGCCAAGTCAGTCAGGCATCGGCATGAACGGTGACACGATACCGGCATACCAGGCCGTCGACGATTACCTGGACGAGCTGCTCGGTGATGCGCCGGTGCAGCCTTCCGCGAGAGCGCCGGACGATGACCTTGCATGGCCGCCGATATCGGCGGGCTATCTCATGTGCACCGCTGCCGGTTTGCTTATTGCCCTGCCGATGGGCCAGGTCGCGGACATCCTGCTGACCCCCATGGGCGATGGCGACGAACTGCTGGCAAGCGACGGCGACACCGATCGGCGAGTACGCGTGGCCGACCTGGGCCGCATCCTTGCGGACGACCTGCGCGAGCCTGCCGCCGACATGCTGGTTGTACTCAGCGGCTGGCGTTGGGCCTTGGCCTGCCGCAGCACCGAAGAAGAAGCGACACATATTGCGAACAAGGATGTTAACTGGCGTGTGGCGCGAGAGCAGCGTATCCGTCGGCCATGGCTCGGCGGCATGTTCAAAAGCGGTCATTGCGCGGTGCTTGATGTCGTCGCACTTCTGGATATGCTGGACGGTGAATACCCGGGTAACACAAGCGCATGAGCAAGCTTTCCAATATCGACGCCATCACGCAGCAGCCATGGCTGGCCTTCCAGCTGGATGGGCAGCACTACGCTGCTCCGCTGAGCCATGTCAGCGAAGTTATTCGCGATCGCGCGCCTACACCCGTACCGGGCGCGGCGGACGATCTATTGGGCATCTGTCAGCTGCGCGGCAGCATCGTGCCGGTGATGGACGGGCGTCGTCGCCTGGGTCTGCGCAGCGCGGTCGTTCACGACCAGGATGCTGTTCGTATTGTCGTCTTCGCGCACGGCGGACATCGGGTGGGTTTCAGGGTGGACGCGGTAGGCGAGTTGTTGCGACCGCAGATCGATGCGATCGGGCCGCCCCCACCCGGGCGCCTCGATGGCGCGGACGATCCGGTGCAGGCGGTACTTGCCTGGCAGGGTGGTTTCGTTGCGCTGCTTGATATCGTACGGCTGTGCCGTCTCGCGCCGGAGCTGCAACGTGTGGCTTGACGCGATGGTGATCGTGCTGGTGTTGTTGCAAGTGGCCTTGCTGGTGTTGTCCTGGCTGCAGGGGCGACGGTTGCGGCGTGACCTCATTGGTCAGGCCAACGCCGGGGGCGGCGTGCCTGCGTTACTGCTGACGAACACGCTCAATCAGATCGAGCATCGGCTGCAGGCGCTGGACGAGCGCTTGCGACTGCTCGATGAGCAAAGCCGCGCCGTCAGGCCGGCGCCAATACCTGCCGTGGCGCAACCCGTGTCGCGTCCACATCAGTCCGCCACCCACAACTACGAGTTGGCCCAGCAGTTGGCTCGTGAAGGCTGCGGGCTGGAGGTATTGATGGAGCGTTGCGGTTTGTCGCGCAACGAGGCGGAGCTGGTGCAGCGCCTCTACGCTGGCCGTACGTAACCGCGAGTCGTACGCTCCGTGAATGCGCTGCCCCGCGTTGAATCTCACGCTTTGCCCGAGGCCGCATAAACGCTGGCCAGCACGGCGGCGGCGGCGTTGTAGAGCAGCGACGGCACATCCTTGCTCATGCGCAGGGACGTCAGCAAGGCGGCAATCTGCGCGTCATGGTGTAAAGGCAAGCCAAGCGCGCGCGCGCGCTCAAGCAGACTTTCCAGTTCGTCGGCACTGAGGCTGGGCGGTATTGGCGTTCCCTCGGCACCGCTGGAAAGGCGGAGCACCACCTTGCGTTGCGGCGCTGGCAGCAGCGGCTTCATGCCGTGGCCTTCAGAAACACGGCGCTGCGACTGTTGCCGGCTTGCGGCAACCCGGTCTGGCAGCTCAATTGATCGAGGCTCAGCCCGCTGGCGGCAAGCCGTTCGCGCAGATCTCCGAACTGACCTTCCAGCAAAGCCACGGTGTTGCTGAGCAGCGCCCATAGCCGCACCGACAAACGCAGGCCGCGCAAGACGAGCTCACCTTGCACCGGCCCCAGCGACGGCAGGTCCAGCGCAAAACCAAGCGTCCAGTGCTGGTCCTGCTCGGCGTCGTTGGCGTGCTGCTCCAGGCGAACCTGCAAGACGTCGGCCCCGTGTTCGTCTTGCACCGGAATTTCGACCATCCACGCTGGTACGTTGCGAGCCTGCAACTGAGCGACCTCAAGCCGCGCCAGCGCCGCCTGTACGTCGTTACGCAAACGTGGCAGGAAGTCAGCCGCCTTATTGCTCTCAGCCAACTCCGCGGGCAACACGAACCGGCCCTGCGGCGTCATGCCGCGAGACTGCAACGGCGGCGCGACATCGTTGCCGCTGCCGTCGCGCAAAGCCGGCTGGTCTTCCAGTGCCGACAGCAATCGCAGCAGCGCGCCTTTCCAGTCGTCCTGGCCAAGCTCGGCGTTGTCGCCGGTTGCCTGCGCCAACTGCGATTCAAGGAACAGGCCGCTGCGCTCGATCGCTTCGCGTAAACCCTCGCCGGTAGCCACCTCCTCGGGATTGCTCATGCTGTGCTCGAGCAAGGCCAGTGCCGTGCGTACATACGGTGGAAGCTGGCGCAGTACCGGCCATTGCGCCAGCGCCGTTACCGTGGCCAGTAGTGAGGCATAGCCATTCTGTCGCGGCAGCCGCTCGCACAGCGCCTGGTTGACGTTGGCATTGACGGTGGCCTGCGCGCCAATCAGTTCCAGCTGTGGCTGCGCACCAAGGCTGAGCACGCGAACCTGAAATTGCGAGGGCAGCTGCGTGCCCGGCGCTTCGGCCTCGACCGTCAGCGCGCCGATCTTCAGCACCAGCAGGCCCTGTTCGGTAAACCCGAGCGTGTGTGCGGACAACACGTCGCCCATGCGCCAACCCATGGAGTCGGCACCGGCGGCTGCACCAATCCAGGTCAGTGCGGCAAAACTGGTTGGTTGGATGATCAAGCGTGGCTCCTCCGCCAGCGATCGCGCCAAGTCCGTCGCACCTGCAATCGTCTAATGAAGATCGGCAGATTCGGCAAGAACTTGAGCCCTGTCGCAAGAATGCTGTGTCGATAAAGGCTAAAGCTGCCGCCGTGCTGGCCGATAAATTCCTTGAGAAGAATTCCGACGGGGTTGGACGTATGGGCGGCGGCAGCAAAAACGTGGCAGCGGCAGCGGCAGCGAAGGCTGCGGCGGTGATCGGGCTGCCAGCCGATTGTCGCATGGCCGAATTGCCGGCGCTGCGCGATCAGTTTTTGCTGGCTCTGGCTGCCCCGCTGAGCACGCTGGAAGCGAGCGGGGTGGAGCGCGTCGATACGGCCGCGCTGCAACTGCTCGTGGCGTTTCATCGCGATGCGCTAGCTCGTGGCCAGCAGGTTGCCTGGGCTTCGGTGAGCGCGCCGCTGCGAGACGCCGCCGAACGGCTCGGCCTCACAAAGACATTGGCGTTGCCGGCCGCGACGCCGGCCTGAACTAGAGGTGGATGATGGCAAAGATTCTCGCGGTAGACGATTCGGCTTCGATGCGCGGCATGGTGGCCTTCACCCTGCGCAGTGCCGGCTATGAGGTGAGCGAAGCGGAGAACGGCCAATTGGCGCTCGACGCTGCGCGCGGTGCCCGCTTTGACCTGGTGCTGGCTGACGTCAACATGCCGGTGATGGACGGCCTCAGCATGGTGCGGGAATTGCGCGTGCTGCCCGAGTACAAGGGCGTGCCGATCCTGATGCTGACGACGGAGTCGAACACCGAAAAGAAAATGGAAGGCAAGGCGGCTGGCGCGACGGGTTGGCTGGTCAAGCCGTTCGATCCGGAACAGCTGCTGGCGACTGTTCGCCGCGTTCTAGGTTAAGCGAGAACGCAATGAGCACCGTCAGCCTGGCGCAGTTCCACCAAGTTTTTTTCGAGGAGAGTCTCGAAGGCCTCGACGCCATGGAAGCGGCGCTGCTCGCGCTTGATCAGGGCGGCGATGCTGAGCTGGTGCACCTCATTTTCCGAGCGGCTCATTCAATCAAGGGCGGCGCTGCCACCTTCGGCTTCCCGGACATGGCAGCGTTCACGCATGAAGCGGAGTCGCTGCTGGATGAGCTGCGTGATGGCCGCCGCGCCACTGATGGAGCCATTGTCGAACTGTTGCTGCGCACGGTGGATTGTTTGCGTGGCATGTTCGACCGCGCCCAGACGGGACAGCCGCTTGCCAATGCCCAGAGTGATGAGCTGCGCCAACAACTGGCGGCGACGGTCGGGCGGTCCGTAGTTGCCCCGGCCGGGAAAACCATCGACAAGTCGACGGCGCAGAGCGGCTGGGTCATCCAGTTTCAGCCCCATCCTGGCATGCTCGCCGGCGGCAACGATCCATTGCGCCTGCTGCGTGAACTTGCCGAGTTGGGTCAGCTGACCGTCGAAGCGCAGCTGGATCGGCTGCCGGCACTGGACGCGCTCGATCCTTCCGAATGCCATCTTGGCTGGCGCATCGAGCTGATCGGTGCGGCTACTCGCGAAGCTATCGTGGCTGTGTTCGAGTGGGTTGAGGGCGAGTGCGACCTCAGCATCGAACCGTTGGCGCAGGTCGCGACAGCGCAGCCTTCAAACATCGTCGAAGCCGTTGCTGCGCCTGCCGTGCAAAACGTGGCGGCCAAGGCGGTGGCTGGCAGCAATGATGCCGGCTCGGTGCGAGTCGGCATCGACAAGATCGACGGATTGATCGACCTGGTGGGCGAACTGGTAATCACCCAGGCGATGCTCGACCAGTTCCGCGAAGAGTTCGATCCATCGCGGATTGCCTTGCTGCAGCATGGTCTGGCGCAACTGGCCCGCCACACGCGCACGTTGCAGGAAAGCGTGATGGGCATACGCATGTTGCCGATCGGTTCGGTATTCAACCGTTTTCCGCGACTTGTGCGTGATCTGACCCAGAAGCTGGGCAAGCTGGTCAAGCTGGAAATGATCGGCGAGCACACCGAGCTGGACAAGACCGTCTTGGAGAAGATCGGCGATCCGCTGGTGCACCTGGTGCGCAACGCGATCGATCACGGTCTGGAAATGCCGGAGAAGCGTCGCGCCGCCGGCAAGAACGAAACCGGCACGCTGCGGCTCGAGGCCTTTCATCGCGGCGGTTCGATTGTGGTGGAGATTGTCGACGACGGCGCCGGCCTCAATCGTGACGCGATTGTGGCCAAGGCGCTGCAGAAGGGTTTGATCCAGAGTGCCGACGGGCTTTCCGACGAAACCGTCAATGAGCTGATCTTCCAGCCGGGTTTCTCGACGGCGGCGACCACCACCGACTTGTCAGGACGTGGTGTGGGCATGGATGTGGTTCGTCGCAACGTGACGGATCTGGGTGGCAGCGTTGCCATCAAGAGTCGTCCAGGCGCCGGTACCACCTTCACCATCACGCTGCCGTTGACGCTGGCGATCATCGACGGCCTGAGTGCGGCGGTCGGCGAGGAGTGCTACATCGTTCCGCTGGTGTCGATCGTCGAATCGGTTCAGCTGCGCGCCGATGCGGTGCGTAGTGTGGTTGGCGGCGGCGAATTGTTCCGCTTCCGCGACGAGTACCTGCCGATCGTGCGCCTGCACGAGCAATTCGGTTGTCCCGGAGCGAAACAGCAAATCGAAGACGGCCTGGTGATCGTGGTCGAGGCCGACACCGGTCGGGTCGGCCTGTTCATCGATGGGCTCATCGGCCAGCAGCAGGCGGTGGTCAAATCTCTGGAAGCGAACTATCGGCGCGTCGAGGGCATTTCAGGCGCCACCATTCTGGCGGACGGTTCTGTGGCATTGATCATCGATGTTGCAGGACTGGTCCGCATGCAGTCCCGCCGTAAAGCGGCGTAAGCCCGTGTCATCGCGCAGCTCGCCGCTCAAGCTCGCTGCGCGATGGCCGATACGTTATTCAGGGCCTGGCCTTAGTTATCTGGAATGCCAATGAGTCAGTCATTTTCCGACGGCACCGCCGCGACGCAATACCTCACTGTCAACCTCGCCGACGAGGAATACGGCATCGACATCCTGGCCGTGCGCGAGATCCGCGGCTGGACGCCGGTGACGCGCATTCCACAGGCGCCAGGATATGTGCTCGGTGTACTCAACCTTCGTGGCGCCATCGTGCCGGTGCTTGATCTGCGCCTGCGCTTTGGCCTGACTCGTGAGGAATACAGCGGCACCACAGTGACCGTGATCATCACGGTTGCCAGTCGTCTTTTCGGCATCGTTGTTGATGCGGTATCTGACGTGCTCGACGTCGAACAGAACCATGTGCGCCCGGTGCCGGACATGGGTACCGCGGTGGACACCGAATATTTGAAAGGATTGACCTCAATCGGCGAGCGGATGGTCTTGCTGCTCGACGCGGACAAGCTATTGCAGCCGCAGGACGCGCAGATGCTGGATGCCGCGCTGAACGCGGTTGACGACGTAAAAGCTGTGGCCTGACAGGAATAGAAGATGAAAATGCCCTCATTCAAACTGAAGTTCTCCTCGCTCACCATCCGCGCGCGACTGATCGCACAGATCACCCTGTTGGGTGCGATGCTGCTCGGCGGCGCCGCGATCGGCCTGGGCTCGATGTCCCTTCAGAACGAAGGTACGCGCCACATCTATGAAGAAGAGATGGTGCCGGCGCAGATCGTCGGCAATATCCGCACCGACTCGCTGAAGTCGTTCATCGTACTGGGCGAGGCGGCGAGTGTGGTCGGCAAGGCCGATCAGCTGAAGCAGAAGCTTGCCGAGTACGATCGCTATCAGACCGACCTAAACAGTCTGAAGAAGAGCTTCTCGGCGCTGCCGATGACCCCCGACGTCGCGGCGGCCTTCAAGAACTACAGTTCGACCGAACAGGACTATGACCAGGCCAAAGACGATGTGCTGGATGCGCTCAAGAAGAGCGACCCATCGGTGTCTGATTCGCTGGAAATGGAAGTGCGTCCGCTCTTGATGCAACGCCAGGACGCGCTGGGCAAACTGGTCGATGCGCAGCGCGCGGAGGCCGAAAAGATCTTCCAGTCCCAGGTTTCCACCTACCAGCGCATCCGCATGATCAGTATCGGCGCACTGACGATCGGCCTGCTGTTCGCACTGGTGATGGCCACCATGCTGATCCGCTCGATCACCCAGACACTTGAGTATGCGATGAAGGTCGCCAACGAAATTGCCGACGGTAAACTCGGCCACGACATTGTGGTCCGTCGCAAGGACGAACTCGGTCGTCTGCTCGAAGCATTCCGAACGATGGACGATCGCCTGGTCGCGATCGTCAGCGAAGTCCGTCATGGTTCGGATGAAGTCAGCACGGCTGCGCAGCAGATTGCGCGCGGCAATGACGACCTGAGCCAGCGTACGCAAGAGCAGGCCTCGAGCCTCGAAGAGACCGCGTCCTCGATGGAGGAAATGACCTCGACCGTTAAGCAGAATGCGGAGAACGCCAGCCATGCCAACCAGCTGGCCCGCGGTGCCCGCGAGCAGGCCGAGCGTGGCGGTGAAGTGGCAGCGCAGGCGGTTACGGCGATGCGCGAGATCAACAGCTCCAGCCGCAAGATCTCCGACATCGTCAGCCTGATCGATGAAATCGCGTTCCAGACCAATCTGCTCGCGCTGAACGCTGCAGTGGAAGCTGCACGCGCTGGCGAACAGGGGCGTGGGTTCGCGGTGGTCGCCACCGAAGTGCGCAACCTGGCACAGCGCAGCGCCGGTGCGGCCAAAGAGATCAAGGGGTTGATCAACGACAGTGCCGACAAGGTGCGCGCCGGTACCGAGCTGGTCGACCAGTCGGGTAAGGCCTTGGCCGAGATTGTCGATAGCGTCAAGAAGGTCACTGATATCGTCGCCGAGATCGCCGCGGCGAGCCAGGAGCAATCCGCCGGCATCGATCAGGTCAACAACGCCGTGTCACAGATGGACGAGATGACCCAGCAGAATGCCGCGCTGGTTGAGGAAGCGTCGGCGGCAGCGCGTGCGATGCACGAGCAGGCGACTGAACTGACTCGTCAGGTCGGCTTCTTCCAGCTTGGTGGCGACGATGCGCCGGTCGCAGCTGCGCCGCCCCGTGCGCATGCGCGGGCAGCGGTGGTCGAGGCCGAAGCGGTGTTCGCTGCTGTACGCAAGGCCGCGCCGAAAGCACCGGCCCACCGCGCGATGGAAACCGCTGATAGCGGAGCGTGGAAGGAATTCTGACCTCATGTCCGCACGCACGATGCTCGACGATACAAACAACGCGTCGGCAGGGGCAGGTGGTGCGACGCTTGGCGATACCGAGTTCGCGTTCCTTTGCAACTTTGTCTACAAACATTGCGGCATCGTGCTGGGAGAGCACAAGCGGCAGCTGGTCCAGGGACGATTGGCACGACGGCTTCGCGCGTTGAAGCTGCGTGGCTTCGACGCCTATGTCGAGTTGTTGTGCCGCGATCCGCAAAGCGAGCTGGGTGAGTTGGCCAGTGCCATCAGCACGAATGTCACGGCCTTCTTTCGCGAAATGCATCACTACGACCTGCTGGTTGACGAGCTGTTGCCTCGCTGGCTGGAGGCCAAACGCTCCGGCGGCAAGTTGCGCATCTGGTCGGCAGGCTGCTCCACCGGGGAAGAGCCCTACGCGCTGGCGATGGTGCTGGCGGAGGCTCTGGAGCGCAGCGGCAGCAACGTCGATGCGCGCATCCTGGCCACCGATCTCTCGCCGCAGGCCCTTGAAGTTGCACGCCGCGGCGAATATCCGCTGGATCGCCTGGGCGGCGTCAGCGAAGCACGTCGCAATCGCTGGTTCCTTCGGGGCGAGGGCGCTTTCGAGGGGCTGGCGTGCATCCATCCGCGCTTGCGCGAGCTGGTCAGTATCCAGCCGCTCAACCTGCTCCACGAGTGGCCGATGCGCGGTCCTTTCGACGCGATCTTCTGTCGCAACGTCGTGATTTATTTCGACAAGCCGACCAAGCAGAAACTATTTGAACGCTACGCCGGCCTGCTGGAGCAGGGCAGCTATCTGTTCCTGGGGCATTCCGAATCGATGTACGGCCTCAGCGATGCATTCGACCTGGTCGGTCGCACGGTTTACCGGAAGAATGCTGCGTGAATGCATTCGCTTTGGGACTGACCGCGTTGACCGCCGCTCCGACGGTGATACCGGGCTTCGAGCACATGCGAAGGTTCTGGGAACCCACGCACGGTTGCATGACGGTCAAGGTGCTGCCTGGCGAGTTCTACGTGAGTGCGCAGGAAGAAATGATCTCCACCGTTCTGGGGTCGTGCGTGTCCGCGTGCATCCGCGACCGTCATCGGCAAATCGGTGGAATGAACCACTTCATGTTGCCCGAGCCGCTCGGCGAACGCGACGGATGGTCATCGGCGGTTGGGCGCGCAGCACGCTACGGCAATGACGCGATGGAGCAGCTGATCAACGCCATCCTCAAGGCCGGTGGACGTCGGCAGGACCTGGTAGTGAAGGTCTTCGGCGGTGGTCGTGTGCTGGCCCAGATGACCGATATCGGCCAACGCAACATCGCCTTCGTCAAGCGCTACCTGGAAGCGGAGGGGCTCGAGCTGCTGGCCGCGGATGTCGGTGACATCTATCCGCGCCAGGTGCAGTTTTTTCCGGCCAGTGGACGCGTGCGTGTGCGACAACTACGCGCAGTTCGTGACGTGGCAGTAGCCGATCGCGAGCAACATTACCTCAAGCGTTTGGCAAATGATCCGATAAAGGGTGAGGTGGAACTGTTTTAGTCGGGGTAGGGCAGGCAGACGGCAGGCACCCATGGTGCATCCCCGATTCTTGCGTGCTTGCCTGACGCGGTTCGCATCCACATAAAACGAGAACAGCAGCAATGGGAAAAGTGCGCGTCCTGGTGATCGACGACTCCGCTCTGGTGCGGAAGTTGCTGTCGGCCATGCTCGATTCCGATCCAGGCATCGAGGTGGTTGGCGTGGCCGCCGATCCGTTGATCGCGCGCGAGAAGATCAAGCTGCTCAATCCGGATGTGCTGACGCTCGACGTCGAAATGCCGCGCATGGATGGGCTTACGTTTCTGGAAAACCTCATGCGGCTGCGACCCATGCCGGTCGTGATGGTGTCCTCGCTGACCGAGCAGGGTGCTGAAGTAACGTTGCGTGCGCTGGAGCTTGGTGCGGTGGACTTCTTCACCAAGCCTTCGAGCGATCTGGCCAGTTGTTTTGCCGAATGCGCTCAGGACATCTGCGCCAAGGTAAAACTCGCTGCACAGGCGCGGCCACGGGCCTACACGGCGGTTCAACGACTGGACGTGCCGCCCAGGCTATCGGCCGACGCGGTGCTGCCCCGCTCGCAGTCGCCCGGTACGAGAGGCAGCGGGCGCATCATTGCGATTGGCGCGTCCACCGGTGGCACCGAGGCCATCCGCGTCTTGCTCGAGGCGATGCCGCCGGACGCACCGCCGATCGTCATCACGCAACATATTCCAGCCGCTTTCAGTGGACCGTTCGCTGCACGCGTGAACCACTGCTCGGCGATGCGGGTCTGCGAAGCGGGTGACGGGCAACCGATCCAGCCCGGTCATGCGTATATCGCACCGGGTAGTCAGCATCTCCTGGTGATGTGGGACGGCGCCAAATACGTTTGCCGCCTGCATGACGGTCCACAGGTCAATCGCCACAAGCCCAGCGTCGATGTGTTGTTTCGCTCGATGGCCGCAAGTGTCGGTGCTTCGACCGTCGCCGCGCTGCTGACCGGCATGGGTGATGACGGTGCCCGAGGGTTGCTCGAACTGCGCGAAAGCGGCGCACCCACGCTGGTCCAGGACGAAGCCAGCTCGGTGGTATGGGGTATGCCCGGCGCGGCCTGGAAGATGGGTGCGGCCGAAGAAATGCTGCCCCTGGAACGAATCGCTGCGCGGTTGCTCGCGCTGGCTCAACAACCGATCGTCGACGCCAAGCGCGTCGCGTCCTGATGCACCGGGTGTCTACAATGAATAACGCAAAGTCCGCTCCGCGCCCCCTCGTCGGCATCGTCGTGAGCTTGCTGGCCATTTTTTCAAGCCTGCTCTGGCATCCGGTGTGGTTGATGCCCTTGTTGCTGATTGTCACCAGCATGGCCTGGATATGGGAGCGGCGCCGGCTCGGTGCACGGACCTCCATATCAGTTGCACCCATCAACACCAGCAGCGGGCCGGTACGCGAAGCGCTGGAGGATGTGCGCGGAGCCCTGGTCGACGAATTGGGTCATGCCTCGCGCGAACTTCATCAGGCGTTGGACCTTCTGCGTGATGCAGTGTCCGAACTGGGCGGCGGATTCGACGGCCTGTCACACAAAACCGGGCTGCAGCAGTCGCTGCTCAAACAGATTATCGAGGCACAGGAAGGCGGCGTTTCAGTGCAGGACTTCGCCACGCGTACCGGCGATCTGCTGGAACATTTCGTAGGACTGATCGTGCAGCTATCGCGCGAAAGCCTGCGCATCGTCTATCGCATCGACGGTATGTCCAAGGAAATGGATGCGGTGTTCGCGCTGCTCAAGAACGTGAACACCATCGCCGAAGAAACCAATCTGCTCGCCCTCAACGCAGCGATCGAAGCCGCCCGCGCCGGTGAAGCTGGTCGAGGTTTTGCGGTGGTCGCCGGCGAGATCCGCAATCTGGCCAGCCACTCCAACCAGTTCAACGAACAGATTGGCAGCCACGTCGAGCGTGCGCGCACGGCGATGGATCAGGTACGCGGCCTGATCGGCGCGCTGGCTTCGCAGGATCTCAACGTGGCGCTATCGGCGAAGGGCGGCATCGACGCGATGATGGCGCACGTTACCGAAAGCGATGCGCGCACCAGCGCGGTGGCCGACCAGGCAGTCGAAATCAATCGCGGACTGGGCAACGACGTTTCCACCACGATCCGTTCGCTGCAGTTCGAAGACATCCTCAGTCAGCTGCTCAACCAGACCCGTACGCGCCTGGTCGAATTGCAGGGAGTAGCGGCGGAGACCACACGCGACATCGAGGAAATAGCCTGCGGACCGATGGAAGCCGCAGCCCTGGAAGAGCGTGCACAGCGGGTACGCTCGCGATTGGCCATCCAGCGAGAAAAGGCCCGCCTGCGTTCACGCGGTCCCGCCTTGCAGAGCACGATGGAAGCTGGCGAAATCGAACTGTTTTGAAGGAATGAACGCCATGAATCTCAACGTGCACCACGATACCGAGCAGGACTGCCTGACCTTGCAGTTCGGTGAGCACTTCGACTTCACCGTACACCGCGCCTTTCACGACGCGTGCCTGGGCGAGCGCAAGCCATCGCGTAGCTATGTCGTGGACCTTGGCGACGTCAGCAGCATGGATAGTTCCGCGTTGGGCATGCTGCTGCTGCTGCGTGAGCACGCAGGCGGCGATCGCGCCGAGATCCGCATCGTCAACGCAGATACAGCACTGCGCGGAACCTTGCGTGTCGCTGGCTTCGACAAGCTGTTTGTATTGCATTGAGAGGGTTGCAGCGCCGGCCCCTGAGGGTTGATGGGTCACGCCGCAGCACGTCCGCCGCCTGCTGATTCTTGCGGGTGTGGGAGCGACTTCAGTCGCGATGCTCTGGCTTTGTTGTTTGGCTTTCAGAGCTTCAGAGCTTCAGAGCTTTAGAGCTCAAGAGCGTTTCGTCCTCCTACGGAGGGCGAGTCACTTTTCTCTTGAGTGGCCAAGAGAAAAGTAACCAAAAGAGAAGGCCACCCCGCTTGGCGCTTGCCGGGCATCCATGCCCGGCAAGTCCGTGAGGCGGGGCCGGGCTTTTCGACAGGACTCCTGTCCTGACGAAAAGGAATCGACATCCATGTCGATTCCCCCTGCGGGGCCTATCGACCCCACCTCACCGCCGCACAGGGGCCCCGGTAGAGCGGCGCGCGTCCTGCGCGCACTGTTTGTAAGAGCTGGATCAAAGGCAGGGCCGGAGCAAAGCCAAAGCCAAAGCCGAGCGAACTTCGTGCGCGGCAGATGTGCTCCCTCCCCTGCTTGCAGGGGGAGGAGTAAAGCTAAAGCCAAAGCCAAAGCCAAAACAGAAGTTAAAACAGAGGCCAAAACAGAGGCCAAAACAGAAGCCAAAACAGAAGCCAAAACAGAAGCCAAGGGCAAAGCAGCACCGCGCCTTACGCTGACGGGCTTTCGCAGCCGCGCAGCGGATGCGCACCGAGTGGCGCGCAGGACGCGCGCCGCTCTACCCGGGGCCCCTGTGCGGCGGTGAGGCGGGGGCGACAGGCCCGCAGGGGGATCGACATGGATGTCGATCCCTTTTCGTCAGGACAGGAGTCCTGTCGAAAAGCCCGGCCCCGCCTCACGGACTTGCCGGGCAGGGATGCCCGGCAAGCGCCAAGCGGGGTGGCCTTCTTATATGGACGCCTCCCGGTTTGGCAAGAGTCGCTTTGCTGTGATGGACGAACCGAAGCGGTTGCATTCTTATATCCGGCCTTTGATGCAGGCATGGTGCCTGCTGGCCCTGATGGAATGTGCTGATCCGCGCCTTGTCTCTTTGAAGGACTTCGCGTCCCGGAAGGCCATCAGGTTTAGCGGATCACG
>NZ_JACHCN010000001.1 GCF_014205795.1 Rhodanobacter sp. MP7CTX1 | reverse complement strand
CTGTGCCTACGGCCAGATGCGGCTAAGGTCCCTCCACCCCGGCAAGCCCTTTCTGACTCGCCGCCGTCAAACATACAAGCGACTTCAGTCGCGATGCTCTGGGTTTGCTCTAAAGCTCTAAAGCAAGCAACACAGCAAAGCCAAGCCAGAGCATCGCGACTGAAGTCGCTCCCACAGGTTATCCCGCAGGCCTTCGCGTACAGGGTGCGCTCCTACAGGCGGCTGATTGGTGGGTTCAACGCGGGGTGGCGAGCACGTCGTCGAGTTGCCAGAGACCGGGGCCTCGTCCACTCAGCCAAAACGCTGCCTGCAATGCACCCCGGGCGAAAATGGAACGGTCGGTGGCGCGATGGCCAAGTTCCAGTCGTTCGCCCTGCCCGATCAGCATCGCCGTGTGCTCACCGACGATGTCGCCACCGCGCACCACCGCGAAACCGATGCTGCCTTCGGCCCGCTCGCCGGTTTGGCCTTCGCGGGTGTAGACGGCTGCCGCTGCCAGCGTGGTATCGCGCGCGGCCGCCGCCGCATGACCCAGCGCCAGTGCGGTGCCCGAGGGTGCGTCCTGCTTGCGACCGTGATGCGCTTCGACGATCTCCAGATCCCAACCCGGCAGCGCAGCGGCCGCCTCGCGCAGCAGCCTCGTCAGCATGGCCACGCCGAGACTGAAATTTGCCGCACGCAATACGCCGATATTTGCAGCCGCCGCAATCACCCGTGCTTCCAGTGCGCTGTCGATGCCCGTGGTGCCGCTCACCAGGGCGGTACCGTGTTCAAGGCAGTGATCGAGCACCACAGCCAAAGCCGCAGGCCCGCTGAAATCTATGACCACATCGAGTGCGGGAGCCTGCGCCCAGTCGTGTGCATATCGCAGCGAATGGGCACTGCCGGTAAATACAGGCTTACCATCCTGGGCAGAGCCTGGCGCCACTACGGCATGCACCAGCTCGAAGCGGGTGTCGCCATCCAGCAGGTTCAATAGAGCGCCGCCCATCCGGCCGGAAGCACCGTTGATGGCGAGGCGTAGGGGTCGGGTCATCGGCACACTCCAGTCACAACGGTCGATCGGCACATGCTACCGCGTGGGCCAGTGGCCTCACGCAGTGACTTTCGACCAGAACTGCTTCACGCCATCGACCCAGCCTTTCGCGCGCGGGGTGTGCTTGTCGTCGTTGCCTTCAAAAGTGGCTTCCAGCGAAGCGAACAACTCACGTTGCTGCTTGGTCAGACGCACCGGAGTTTCCACCACCACGCGGCAGATCAGGTCACCGTTGCGGCTATTGCGCACCGACTTGACGCCGCGGCCACGCAAACGGAACTGGGTACCAGTCTGCGTTTCTGCCGGAATGCTGATCGGCACCTCGCCTTCCAGCGTGGGTACCGGCAACTCGGCACCGAGCGCGGCCTGCGAGAAGCGGATTGGCAGCTCGCAATACAGATCGTTGCCTTCACGCTGGAAGATCGCGTGCTCGCGCACATGCACTTCCACATACAAGTCGCCAGAGGGCGTACCCGACGGACCCGCTTCACCCTGCCCGGTCAGGCGGATGCGGTCGCCGTTGTCGACGCCGGCGGGAATCTGCACCGACAGCGTGCGGGTTTCCTCGATCCGACCTTCGCCATGACACTTCTTGCATGGCTTCTCGATGGTCTGACCCGTACCGCCGCAATGCGGACACGCCTGCTGGATCGAGAAGATGCCGTTCTGCATGCGCACCTGGCCGTGGCCGTGACAGGTCTTGCACTTGCTGACCTTGCCGTCTTCCGAACCACTGCCGTTGCAGTGATGGCAGTTGACCTGGGTGGGGATCTCGATCTGCCGACTGACGCCGAAGACGGCCTCTTCCAGATCGAGCTCCATGATGTAACGCAGGTCGGCGCCACGACGCGGGCGACCGCGACCACCACCGTTCCTGCCGAAAATATCGCCAAAAATATCGCCAAAGATGTCACCGACGTCGCCGAAACCGGCGCCGCCGCGACCGCCCATGCCGTGCTCGAACGCGGCGTGGCCGTGCTGGTCGTACATCGCGCGTTTCTGCGCATCGGCCAGCACTTCGTAGGCCTCCTTGGCCTCCTTGAATTTCTCCTGCGCGGCAGGATCATCCGGACAGCGGTCAGGGTGGTACTTCATCGCCAGCCGGCGGAAGGACTTCTTCAGCTCGACTTCGGTGACGCTGCGCTCGACGCCCAGGACTTCGTAGTAATCACGCTTGCTCATTCATGCATCCACACTGCTTTGTCGCGCCGCTGCGGAACCGATGACTCGGTACCCCGCTTTCAACAGACAGCCCGCGCCGGGATGATTCCCGGCGCGGGCTGAAGTCATGACCGTGCCGGGAATCATCCGGGCATGGGCCGCCAATTATTTCTTGTCGTCTTTCACTTCGGTGAACTCGGCATCGACCACGTCGTCCGGCTGCGCCGATCCGCCCGGTGCAGACTGCTGTGCACCGGCATCGGCCGAACCACCGCCCTGAGCCGCTGCATACAGCGCCTGCGCGGTCTGCTCGAGCTTCTCGACCTTCGACTCGATCGCGGCCTTGTCGTCGCTGTCCTTGGCCTTCTCAAGATCGGACAGCGCACCCTCGATGCTGCTGAGCTGATCCGGCGGCACCTTGCCGCCGTGTTCTTTCAAAGCCGTACGCGTGGCGTGGACAAGCTGATCGGCCTTGTTGCGGGTGGCGACCAGTTCGTGGAACTTCTTGTCCTCTTCCTTGTTCGCTTCGGCATCGGCGACCATCCGCTGGATCTCGTCCTCGGACAGGCCCGAACCGGCCTTGATCTCGATCTTCTGTTCCTTGCCGGTCTTCTTATCTTTGGCCGACACATGCAGGATGCCGTTCGCATCGATGTCGAACGTGACCTCGATCTGCGGCTGTCCGCGCGGAGCCGAGTCGATACCCGACAGGTCGAACTTGCCCAGCGACTTGTTCGCGCTGGCGCGCTCGCGTTCGCCCTGCAGCACATGCACGGTCACCGCGGTCTGGTTGTCGTCGGCGGTGGAGAACGTCTGCGCGGCCTTGGTCGGCACCGTGGTGTTCTTCTCAATCAGCTTGGTCATCACGCCGCCCATCGTCTCGATGCCGAGCGACAGCGGGGTGACGTCAAGCAGCAGCACGTCCTTGACGGTGCCACCCAGCACGCCGCCCTGGATCGCTGCGCCCACGGCAACAGCTTCGTCCGGGTTGACGTCCTTGCGTGGCTCCTTGCCGAAGAAGTCCTTTACCGACTCCTGCACTTTCGGCATGCGGGTCTGACCACCGACGAGGATGACGTCGTTGATGTCAGATATGCGCAGGCCAGCGTCGTTCAACGCGGTGCGGCACGGCTCGATGGTGCGCTTGATCAGTTCATCGACCAGCGATTCCAGCTTGGCGCGGGTCAGCTTGATGTTCAGATGCTTCGGACCGGAAGCGTCAGCCGTCACGTACGGCAGGTTCACGTCGGTCTGATGACTGGTGGACAGCTCGATCTTCGCGCGCTCGGCCGCATCCTTCAGGCGCTGCAGCGCCAGCGGATCCTTGCGCAGGTCGATGCCCTGCTCCTTGTTGAATTCGTCAACGAGATAATCGATGACGCGCATGTCGAAATCTTCGCCGCCAAGGAAGGTGTCGCCGTTGGTGGCCAGCACTTCGAACTGCTTCTCGCCGTCGACTTCAGCGATCTCGATGATCGACACGTCGAACGTGCCGCCGCCCAGGTCGTATACCGCGATCTTGCGGTCGCCGCCCTTCTTGTCCAGGCCATAGGCCAGCGCGGCCGCGGTCGGCTCGTTGATGATGCGCTTGACGTCCAGACCGGCAATCTTGCCCGCGTCCTTGGTTGCCTGACGCTGACTGTCGTTGAAGTACGCCGGCACCGTGATCACGGCTTCGGTGATCGTCTCGCCGAGGTAGTCCTCAGCGGTCTTCTTCATCTTCATGAGGACTTTGGCAGCGATCTCCTGCGGCGCCATCTTCTTGCCGTCGGAGGTCTGCACCCAGGCGTCGCCGTTGTCATGCGCGACGATGCCGTAGGGAACGATATGCAGGTCTTTCTGCACTTCCGCGTCGGTAAACTTGCGGCCGATCAGGCGCTTCACCGCGTAGAAAGTATTTTTCGGGTTGGTGACGCTCTGGCGCTTGGCCGAGGCACCCACCAACACTTCGCCGTCCTTGTTGAACGCCACGATGGACGGCGTGGTGCGGTCACCTTCCGAATTCTCGATGACCTTGGCGACACCGCCGTCCATGACGGACACGCACGAGTTCGTGGTGCCCAGGTCGATACCAATGATCTTGCCCATGTGTTTGCTCCGAATCTTTTTTGCGGCCCCCGCGGCCGCGACTGGTTTTCAGATGGGGGTCTGGCCCGGCGATTCAATGCCGGCAAGGCCCCGGATGCTGTTTCTTTGTCTATGTTTGTCGTCTTTGCCAGCGCGCCATTCAGGCTCGCGCCGGCCCAACTCAGTCCTTTGCCACGGCAACCAGTGCCGGACGCAGCAGCCGATCGTTCAGCACGTACCCCTTCTGCAGCACGCTCACCACCGTACCCGGCGCCTTGCCAGGAGCCTCAACCATGCTTACCGCATGGTGACGATCCGGGTCGAGCGGTTGGCCGAGCGGGTCGATCTGCGCCATGCCATTGTTCTCGCCCACCTTCAGCAGCGACTTCAAGGTAAGGCTGATGCCCTCGCGCATCGAGGCAAGGTCGCCGCCCTCCACGGCCAGACCGCCTTCCAGGCCGTCGTAGACCGGCAGCAGTTCGTTCAACAGCTTCTCATTCGCAAAACGGCGGGCCTGTTCCACGTCGCGGTGCAGGCGGCGACGCTGATTTTCCAGCTCGGCCTTCTCGCGCAGCACGGTCTCGCGCAGTTCGGCATTGCTCGCTTCCAGCTCGGCTACGCGAGCCTGCAGGCTGGTGAGTTCGTTCGTCGACGATTCGTCCGACGCACCCTGATCGGGCACCTCTTCGTGCGACTGCGGGTCGTTGTTTTGCATGCATCACTCCAAACGGATTTCGTGGCCGGCATGAGCCAGCCCTTGATTCTGCGGGAAATCCCCGTCTCCCGCTGCGGTTATAGGGTCGTGGCGGCGCGATTCAAGGCGTCGCTGAGCAATCCGGCGGTCGCTTGAACCACTGGAATCACCTTCTCATATGCCATCCGGGTCGGCCCGATCACTCCGACGGCACCCAATACACGTCCCTGCGCACCGTAACTGGCGGTGACGACACTGCAGCCGTCGAGCGCAGTGAAACCGGACTCCTCGCCGATGAAAAGCCGCACACCGGGAGCCCGGGCGCACACTTCCATCAACTGCAGCAATTCGTTTTTCTGCTGGAACGCGTCGAACAGCTCGCGCAGTCGCGGCACGTTGGCCAGCTCCGAATAAGCCATCAGATTGGTCTGCCCGCTGACCAGGACGTCGTTGCCGCCGGCCTGGGGCGCAAACGAGGCAGTGGCTAGTTCCATCGTGCTCGAAAGCAGCCGGCTGAGCTCACTGCCAGCCTCGTGCAACTCCGCCAACAGATGCGTGCGGATGTCATCCACCCGCAGTCCGGCAAACTGGCTGTTGAGGTAGTTCGCGGCCTGCTCCAGTTCGCGGCTGTCTAGCGGTTTGGCCAACTGCACGATGCGGTTCTGCACCTGGTTGTCGGTGAAGACCAGGATCACCAGCACCCGCGCATCCGGCAACGGCACAAAATCAATGTGTCGCAGCGGAAAATCGACATGGCGCGGCACGGTGACCACGCCGGCAAAACGGGTCATCGCCGACAGCAAGGCCGAGGCATTGCCGAGCAGGTCGAGTGTGGTGGTTGGTCCCGGCGGCAGCTCGCGCTGCAGGCGGGCCATCTCATCGCGCGGCAGCGGCTGCAATTCGATCAGGCTGTCGACGAACAGGCGCAACCCACGCGGCGTCGGCACGCGGCCCGCCGAGGTATGTGGGGAGGACACCAGCCCAGCGTCCTCCAGATCGGCCATGATGTTGCGGATTGTCGCCGGGCTTACGTCCAGCCCGGACGAACGCGACAGCGTGCGCGAGCCCACGGGTTCGCCGTCGACCAGATACTGGGCAATCAACGTGCGCAGCAGCCGCCGCGCACGCGCATCGAGGTCGTGACCATGAGGGTTGATCATGCGCTGTAGCAATCCTTGAGACACCACAGAAATAAGGTCTGCGCGCGCAGCTTGCAAGTAGAAGCTGTGTTTTGCCTAGTCCGCCTGCCGCTACAATCCCTCGACCTCATCACCTGACTACCCATGCTCACCTCGCTCTACGTCCGTCAATTTGCCGTCGTCGAAGCCGCCGAGATCGCGTTCGGTCCCGGCCTGACCGTGGTCAGCGGCGAAACCGGCGCTGGCAAATCCCTGCTGGTCGATGCACTGATGCTGTTGGCTGGTGCCCGCGCCGACAGCGGCATGGTACGCGCCGGCAGCGATCGTGCCGAGCTGGCGGCAGAGTTCGACCTGGCTGAGTTGCCCGAAGCCCGCGACTGGCTGCAGCGGGAGGAACTGGACGAAGACGGCGGCTGCCAGCTACGCCGGGTGATCCGCGTCGAAGGCAGCTCCAAGGCCTGGATCAACGGTCGCCCTGCCAACGCCCGTCAACTTGGCGAGTTGGCTTCGCTGCTGGTCGAGATCCACGGCCAGCACGAGCATCAGGCGCTGCTGTCACGCCCGCACCAATTGGCCTTGCTCGATGCTTATGCGGGTCATGACGCACTGCTGGCCCAGGTACGCGACAGCGCACTGCAATACCGCGAACTCGGCGCGCGGATGCTCAAGCTGAGCGGTGGTGAGGATCGCGAACAGCGCATCGAGCTATTGCGTCACGAACTCGGCGAGCTGGAACAGTGGGCGCTCCCGACGGCCGAGCTGATCGAGCTTGAGGCCAACCACAAGCGCCTGGCCAATGCCGGACGACTGGCCGAGGGCGCCGCCGGGGTGGTCGAGCTGCTCGATGGCGACAGCGAGTTCGCACTGCGCCGCGCGCTGGGCCGCGCACATGCCGAGCTGGGCAAACTCGCCGCGCTGGACGACAAGCTGGCGCCATTGCTGGAGCTGCTCGACAACGCGGCGATCGAGCTGGGCGAAGCCGCCGATGGCCTGGGCCGCTACGCACAGGATGTCGATCTCGATCCGGAGCGCTACATCGAGGTGGATAAACATCTGGGCCATCTGCATGAGCTGTCGCGCCGGCATCGGTTACCGGTAGTCGAATTGCACGACAAGCTCGCCGCGTTGCGCATTGAACTGGCCGAGCTCGAAGGCGCTGGCGATGCACTGGAAAAATTGGCCACGCAGCGCCAGCACTTGCGGCAGGAGTATCTGGACGCAGCGGCTCAACTGAGCCATGGGCGTGCGACCGCCAGCGAGCGCCTGGCCGAGGAAGTCAGCGCACTGATGATCGAGCTAGGCATGGCTGGCGGCCTGCTGCGCATCGAGCTGGAAACGGTCACCGGCGACGAGCCTGATCCGCAAGGCCAGGAGCGTTGTGAACTGTTGGTCAGCGCCAACCCAGGCCAGCCACCACGACCGCTACGCAAGGTGGCTTCCGGTGGCGAACTGGCACGCATCAGCCTGGCGATCGAAGTGGCGACGCTGGGCAAGGACACCGTCGGCAGCATGATTTTCGACGAGGTCGACACCGGCATCGGCGGTGCTGTGGCCGAGGTGGTCGGGCAGAAACTGCGCGCTCTGGGTGGTCAACGCCAGGTGCTGTGCGTCACCCACCTGCCCCAGGTGGCTGCCCAGGGGCATGCGCACCTGCGCGTCAGCAAGCACAGCGAGCGCGATTCCACCCATACACGGATCGACAAACTGGATGCCAGCGGTCGCCGCGATGAACTGGCGCGCATGCTCGGCGGCCTTGAAATCACCCGTGAAACCCGGGCGCACGCCAAGCAGATGCTGGAACGGGCGCAAGTTGACTAAGTGCCTAGTGCCCACAGGCATGGCCAGAATCAGGTTTTGAGCGGCAACAGCCCGCGTTCGCTAGCCATCCGGTAGAGATCCAGTTCCGAACCCGCGCCCAGCTTGCCCATCAGGCTGGCGCGATGGATATAGACCGTTTTCTGACCAATGCCGAGCTCTGCTGCCGCCTGCTTCGGCGTGCGGCCACCGGCCAGCAACAGGAACACCTCGCGTTCGCGGGTGGTCAGCCGATTGATCGGATCAAGCATGGCGTTCGGTCGTTCGGCCCGGCGCTGGCGTAAATCCGAGCTCAGAAAACACTCCCCCTGCATCACGGCACGCAAGCCAGCCACCAGCTCTTCCGGCGCCACGCCCTTCGTGACGTAACCGCTGGCACCACGACGCAAGGCCTCGGACACATACGGCTCGCCATCGTGCATGCTCAACACCACGATGCGTGTTTGCCCCGACACACTGAGCAGATGCTCGATCAGGGGCAGGCCACTGCCGTCCGGAAGAGACAGATCCAGCGCCACCAGATCCGGGCGCCAATGACTCACCGCCTCCACCGCGTCGTCGGCGCTGCGGCACTCCGCCACGACGTCGAGATCGGGCTCGAGCTCGATCAGCCGTTTGAAGCCCTCACGAACGATGGCGTGGTCATCGACCAGAACAATGCTGTACATGGCGCTACTGTACACACTAGGCCAGGCGCTTAGGCGGATCTGCCTAAGCGCCTGTCGGCGGCGGCAACGGGCATCTGCGCGGATCGCCCGTGTACCATCCGTGCATGCGCTTCAAATCACTCTATCTTCCCGATTCAGGCCCCCTGCTTGGCGCTGGCTATCTGTTGCTGTGGTTGCTGTTGTGGCCAACCGTGCAGCCGTACTGGATGCTCCCGTACGGCCTGCGGTTTGCTGCGTTGCTGCTTACGCCAGTGCGCCATTGGGGCTGGCTGCTCGGTGCGGAAGTTGTCGCCAACGCCGGCATCAACGTGTTCCAGGGCATGCCGCTGAGCTGGCGCGGATTCATCATTGCCGAGTGGCCCGAGCCACTGGTGATGGCAGCCGGCCTGTGGCTGATGCGACGCTTCAACCTGCATGCCAGCCTGCAAAGTCCGCAGGATGTGACCCGGTTGCTGCTATCCGTCATCTTGATCGTGATGGCCACCACGGCGGTGGATGCCGCCCTGATCGCCCTGATCCACACGCCCAGTTCGCCGGCATTGATGATCAGCGAACTCGGCGAGGATCTTCTCAGTCATTACCTTGGCATCCTGTTGATCGTGCCGTTGATGATCATGCTGCTGCGTACCCGATTCGATCATCGGGCGTTGGCCAGCCTGTTCATGGATGGTCTGCTGGTGATGCTGCCATCGATGATGATCTTGCTGCTGCTGTCCGCACAAGCCGCGCCGGAACCGCAATTTGCCCGCGTGCTGTCATTGGCATTGGTATTGTTTTTTGCCTTTCGACACGGCTGGCGCGGCGCCAGCCTGGCGATGATCATTTCCAGCCTCGGCATGACCCTGGTGGACCAGCATCTGGGGCACGCCCCTTCGACCGCTGCCGCGTATCTGTTTCTGGCCGTGGCGGGTACCGGGGCCATCATGCTCGGCTCGGCCACCGATGCCTTGCGCCGAAGCAGTGAGCGGGTGGCCGAGCAAAATGTCTATCTGGGTGCGGTCAACCGCCGGCTGGATCAGCTTGCCCAGCAACTGCGCAGTGCCGCTCGCGGCAATCTGCAGACTGACGAAAACCAGCGCAGGCATCTTGCCGCAGAGCTGCACGACGAGCTGGGCCAGAACATCACCGCGATCCAGACCCATGTAAAGCTGGCCCAAGCGCGCCTGCATCAAGCCGGCATGGAAGACATCAGCACCTCGATCAATACCATCCTCGCCCACATGCGGCGCGCCCTGCATCGACTGCTGGATGATCTGCGTCCAGCCGTGCTCGACGAGTTCGGGCTATTGCGTGCCCTTGATGAGGGCCCGATCCGCGATCTGCTGAATACCGCCGGCGTGGCCTATCACACCGAGTTGCATGGCGACCCACGCCTGCTTGACGACGATACCCGCACGGCGATCTACCGGCTGGCCCAGGAAAGCACGACCAACGCGGTCAAACATGCCCAGGCAAGCGAGTTCAGGTTGCGTCTACGGATCGGTGAACGTCATGGCATCGCGCTTGCGCTGCTGGATCTGCGTGACAACGGCGCCGGCCTACCCAGTCGCCTGCCACGCGGCGGGCGCGGCCTGCAAGGCATGCGCGACCGGGTGACCTCCCTGGGTGGCCAGTTTCGCCTGCGTGCCGATCATGCCGGTGTTCACCTGCGCATTTTGCTGCGATGCAATATCTGTCACACGGAGGTCGGCCGGCTGAAATCCGCCGACTAGCAGTCGGTCAGATCGGAGTCGATTTGACCTAGGAATTTTTCCGATACCGCAAACGTAAAGGCATCGTTACGATCGATCCATCGATGTGGGGGAGCCGCCGTCGCAAGATGGTGGGTCACAGAGTCGCCGTGGGGACGGTGCCTCTGAAACTACGGCAGGATGCCGTTTTTACCGCTGCCAGGTAATGAGCGGTCAACGGCGAGCCACTCGCCCTTTGACAGTCATTGCCAGGTAGTGTGTCAGCCGCGAGTGGACAGGAGTCCTTCTTGCGGCTTTTTTATGCGCGATATTCACCTGAAGCTATCAATTAGCCAGCACTGGCTGGGAGTGGCGGCGTCTTTGGCGCTCCCGCGCCCTATCCGTGAGATTCAGGATTTGTGGGGGCGCTGCTTCGGTCGCACGTAGAGCACCAGACTGTGATCTTCGATCACGTAGCCGTGCCGCGCGGCGATCTCGTGTTGCAGCCGCTCGATCTCTTCGCTGACGAACTCGATGACATTCCCGCTGTCCACATCAATCATGTGGTCATGATGTTTGCCGCGATCGAGCTCATAGACAGCTTGACCGCCTTCGAAATTGTGCTTGACGATGATGCCGGCCGCCTCGAACTGGGTCAGCACGCGGTACACCGTCGCCAAGCCGATATCTTCTTGGTGGGCAAGCAGTTTTTTGTAGACGTCTTCGGCGGTGAGGTGCTGTACACCCTCCTCGTCAAAAATCTGCAGGATGCTCATGCGCGGATGGGTCACCTTCAGACCAACCCGGCGCAGCTCTTTGGTTTCCTGTTCCATCGCCCACTCCCCGCACACGGTGTTACCAAGCCGGTAGTGTATCATCCGACACCTTTACGATCTGGACGCAACACGCATGCAAAAGCTGATTACCCTGCTGGTTTTCGCCCTGCTGGCGGTTTCAATTGCCGGCTGCCACGTCGTCTATGTACCCGACGTGCAGCAAGGCAACCTGCTCGACAAGACCATGGTGGACCAGCTTAAGCCAGGCATGAGCAAGCATCAGGTGCTGCTGCTGATGGGTACGCCCTCGGTCAGCACCCCGTTCGACCAGAGTCGCTGGGACTATGTTTCCACCTTGCAACATCGCGGTGGCGTCATCAATCTGCGCACATTCACGCTGACCTTCAACAACGACACGCTGGTGCGCACCCAGGGCGATTTCTTTGCGCAGGACGCACAGGAAATGGTCAAGGACAGCAAGAAATATCACGCCAGCTATCCGGTCGATGAAACGCAGGGCGACAAGAGCAAGTCACCGGACGAGGAAAAGAAAGATAGCGGCATGGACAGCGGCACCCCCAATCCAAGCGGAGGCCAGTGAGGGCGGCAACAACCACGGCTAACGATCGGGTCGGTCTGTTCCGTTAGCCGGTCGGTCCTGGCGTGCGCGCCGCCGGCGCGCCTCCATCGGGTTCAGCACAAGCGGCCGATAGATCTCGATCCGGTCGCCAGCCTGCACCACCTGTTGCGCCGACACTTTCCGCGAAAAGATGCCGAGTCGGTCAGGATCAACCGTTGCCTGCGGAAGCATCTCGACGATCCCGGATGCGTCAATCGCCTGCATCACGGTGCTGCCTTCAGCCAATTCGATCCGGCGCAGGATCTGCTGCTCGGCGCTGGCATAGACGACGTCGACGGTGATCGTGTGCTCAGCCATAGACGCGCTCGGCCTCACGGCAGAAATCGCCAACCATGCGGCCTGCCAGCCCCTGGAAGCCGAGCTTCAGCGCACTGCCACCGAGTCGACCGGCATAGTCAAAATCCAGCGCAAAGGCGACCTTGCAACCGGCATCGCCCAACGCAATGAAATCCCACACGCCCTCAAGGCTGCGAAACGGGCCGTCGACCAGATCCATCTGCAGGCGTTTGGGTGGGTCGACCGAATTGCGTGTGGTAAAGCTCTGATGGAAGCCGGCAAACTTGAGGTCCAGTCGAGCCACCAGCACATTGTTCTCACTCTCGAGAATCTCGGCACTGGCACACCAAGGGAAACGCTTTGGGTATGCTTCGACCTCATTGACCAGGTCAAACATCTGCGCCGGCGAATACTTCACCAGGGCACTGCGGCGGATTTCGATCACGGCAGCCTCTTCACATCACGCTTGGTTCGGCCCGAATGCGGTCAAGCCGGCATCAGGGCAATAGAGCCCGAGTTTAACGGACATGGCCAAGGCGAAGGACAAAGACAACAAGGGCGGCGGCACTATTGCGCTCAACAAGCGCTCCCGCTTCGAGTATCACATCGACCAGCGTTACGAATGCGGCGTTGCGCTGCAGGGCTGGGAGCTGAAGGCACTGCGCGCCGGCAGGATCAACTTCGGTGATGGTTATGCGATCGTCAGGAACAATGAAATTTTCCTGGTCGGCACTTCCATTCCGCCACTGATCAGCGCGTCCACTCACGTCATTGCCGAAGACCGCCGTACGCGCAAGCTGCTGCTTCATCGTAAGGAAATCGATCAGCTGGTGGGCGCCGTCGAGCGCAAGGGCTACACCCTGGTGCCCACCGCGATGTACTGGAAGGGCAACAAGGTCAAGGTCGAGATCGGCCTGGCCCGCGGCAAGCAGGAACACGACAAGCGCGACACCGAAAAACAGCGCGACTGGCAAATCGAAAAGCAGCGCACCATGCGTTCGCACAATAGGGCCGTCTGAGCCGGCACATTCCGTTCGCGAGATAGATGGCCAAATCAGGCGCAGACCTGACGCCGTGACTATCCAACGAAGATGAAAAACAGATACGACACAAACAGGATAAGGTGCACCAGACCCTGAAGAACATGGGTGCGTCCGCTGGAAAACGTCACCATGCAAAGCGCGAGTGTCAGCACGAAGAGCAGAAGGTCGGTGTGCTGCAGTCCCAACATCACCGGGTGATCCGTAAGGTTGCTTACGACAAGAATGGCCGGAATCGTCAGACCCGTCGTCGATAGAACCGATCCCAAGAAAATATTGACGGATCGTTGCAGATGGTTTTCGCCGGCGGCCCGCACGGCCCCGATGGCTTCGGGCGTCGCAACCAGGATGGCCATGGTCAACCCTGCCAATGCGGCCGGCGCATTCATGGTCTCCACCACGTAGTCGACGGGCGGAGCCAACTGCTCCGCAAGATAAATGACCGGCACCATGTACGCCGCCAGCAAAAGCGCGTGCCGCATGATGCCTTTCCCACCGCCGCCGGCATCCGCATTGGAATCACCTTCTTCGTCGGACCTGAAGAAGGCGCGGTGGCGGCGAGTCTGCAATGCCAGGAAAGCGATGTAGAGCCCGAAGGCAATGATGGCAAGGAACATTTCCTGAGCGAACGAAAGGATGGGACCCGGCGTGGTTACCGTGAAGTTCGGCAGCACCAGCGCAAGGATGCCCAGCGGAATGATCACACCCAGATAAGCATTGGCACCTTGCAAGTTGTACTGCTGCTCGCGATGACGCCACCCACCCATCAAAAGTGACAGGCCAACCATGCCGTTGAGAACAATCATGGTGACCGCAAACAGCGTGTCGCGAGCGAGCGTCGGATTGTTGGCTCCGTGCAGCATGATTGCTGAAATGCTCACCACCTCGATCGAAGTGATCGATAGGGTAAGGATGAGCGTGCCGTAGGGCTCCCCGAGACGACGGGCAAGTTGGTCGGCATGGCGCACAACGGCGAGCGCCGAACCAAGAATGACCAGGAACAGCCAGGCGAAGACAAATCCCAGCCGCCACAGGACGTCCAGACGGCTGAGCAGTGAGTGCCCAGAGATCAGAAAAATCACACTCGTCGCCACACTTACGGCGAGGAACCATTCACGCGTCAGCAGGGACGGAAAGAATTTTGCATTCATGGACTTATGGGACACATGGAAAGATGGGTGCTTGGTAGAAACTTGGTCAAGCTTGAAGATCCAGGCTTCAGTGCCGCGGATATCCCCTTCCCTGGCTCAAGCATCGACGATTCAGAGCCGGTCCCCGTCAGCGTCAATGTGCATTATCTCGAATGTCGCAAGTGAGACTTTTTTCCCGCGTCCGAATGACATCAGTGCGGCCAACTATCAGCAAAGCTGCATGCAAAATGCCTAGCGTTTTCGAATCACTAGCGTCGCTCCCCAGCGAGCCGCGATGAGGTTCATGACCTGCGGTGGCGATGAGCCATGGGCAGAATCATGAGCTGCGCTCTTTTTGCACGGTTATGATAAAAAGTCAACGGACACGAACCGAAGAGCTGGACAGATGCCGCGAGAGATTTGGCTGCTCATAACCAGTTATGAAGCGTCTGCTCCTTCCATTGGCGGAGATTGCTCATGATGCACCTGGTAATTTCCCTGATCGTGTTCGCGTGCGTATTCGGAAGTGCGGTCGTTGGTCTCTTTTTTCACAAATGGCTGCCCGAACATCATTTCAGCGAAGACTCCATCAATGCCATCAAACTCGCTACCGGTCTTATCGCCACGATTGCCGCACTCGTTCTTGGACTATTGATTTCATCCGCGAAAGGTTCATTCGATACGGTCAACAGCGATCTCGTGCGCAACGCCGTCAACATTATCCGCCTTGATGGCACGCTAGAGCAGTACGGGCCGCAAACACAGGACCTGCGCGTGCAGCTCAAGCACAATTACTCGACGTGGATCGACCTGCTGGGTTCCAGTGATTCGGCGAAACTGGCGAAGCTCGATAGCGCCTCCGCGGTAGGTCAAATCAAAGTCTTTGAGGGCGAGCTGGCGCAACTCTCACCTTCAACCACTGCGCAGGCGCAGCTGCAGACCCGCGCGCTGCAGATTTCTGACGATGTTTTCGCGGCGCGGTGGCTGGCGCTGATGCAGAAGAGAGGGTCGATTCCGATGCCACTTCTGGTCGTGCTTATCTTTTGGCTATCAATCATCTTCGGAACGTTCGGGCTCTTCGCCCCTCACAACGGCACCGTGATTTTCTTCTTCCTGTTGTGTGCACTGTCGGCATCCGGCGCGATCTTCCTGATCCTTGAGATGGACACGCCGCTCGACGGCGTCATCAAGATTTCAGTGGCGCCGATGCGCGAGGCGCTGCAACACCTCGGCCCGTAGTTTTTTGAGGCAAAGCCTGCAGCCCAGGCTCAGTAACACCGGGGCATCGATACAGATCACCGTGCGGGAAAATCTTTACAGACTTTTCGTATGGGGTGGCGCCAATTGAACTGACCCGGGGAAGCCTTTTCCCGCAACAGTTTCGCCATTCAGGAATTGTGGGAGTGGGCTCAAAATATGCCTGCCAATCAGATGCTTGCCTGCGAGTACGCGCGATACGCTGGGCGCACCGCCATGGTTCATATCAGGCTGATACAATAGCTTTGACGCGAAATTCACCAACCTGTTCGGCAAACGCCTCTATGAACACCGTAATTCTGCCGGCGGGTAGCGGCGATGAGCCTCCCCATTCCGCTCTCGTCGTGGAGGACAACAAGCTTGTTGCCGAAACGATCGCCGACGGTCTAACGGCAATGGGCTGCGAATCGGTTGAATGCGTCACCTCAGTGAAGGCGGCTTTGAAAGCGGTAGATGAACACGATGTCGATATTGCAGTCGTTGAGGCCAAAGTCCGCGGCCAGTCGACGGAACCCGTGCTCGACGCTCTGAATGCAAATGACGTCGCTCACGTCGTTGCATCGCATGAAGCACCCAACCCTCTCCCGCAACACGCGCCCTACCTGCAAAAGCCCTTTGGATTGCCGGCTTTGAAAGACGCAGTGAGCCGAGCACAACAACTGATGTCTGTCCGTTCGTGGGACCAAGTGCTCTGATCCATTTACAGACGTCCAAAAGAAAGCCGGCCAAGAGGCCGGCTTTCTTTGTATTGGTGGGGTGGCGTCTATTGAATTGATCGCCGCAAGCTTTGCGGTGCAAAGGTTTCAGAAAAACACATGTACCAGTTACCCCCAAAGTTACCCCCGCAAGGTGCTGGATGCCATGCGTCATTCCAGCGGCTCAACTATGCGCATGCGGCTTACGTACACGCTTTTGCGCCGGCAAATCTTCGTCCTGTTCCGCCAGCTTGCGAGCGAGGATGAACACTTGATCCAGCGATACCGACAACTCGACGGCAAGTCGCTGCATCGAATTTAGCGAAGGATTCCGGCGGCCACGCTCAATCCCGCTCACATACGTACGATCCAGCCCTGCACGGAAGGCTAAGTCTTCTTGGCTGACCACTGCGCGCTCACGTAGAAGTCGAAATGCGGGGCCGACGTAAGAGGTGATGTCCACCCACTTACAGTCACTTGCCGTAGACTATTGATCCACGGACTATGAGTCACGTTATGCGACGAGACGCTACGTGACATGCGCTGAATCGGCAGTTGGGAAACTAGGGGATGAGCATGCCCATGTGGCTTCAGGCAGTTTTCGGCGGCATCGGTGGGGCGAGTGACTTCATCACTCAGCACTGGATAGGCATCATCATCTTTTTTGCTTTCTGGGAGCTTTGGAAGATCAGTAGCCTGCTTCGAGAGGCAAATTCGAGACTTGAAAGGATAGCCAGCCACTTGAGTTGCATAGAGGACTATACAGACGCTATGTCGGCGGATGATCGGGAAAGACAATCCGAGGATGCAGAGGCGGAATACTTCAGGGGCTTAAGCAGCACAGAAGAGCGACAAGCCGCCAAGTCATAAGCCACCACGAGTGGGCCGGCGGATCACTTCCACAGCGAAGTTTGCATCGTCTACAGGGGATGATTATGTATCGGTATATCGCACTCACAGCCATACTTGGCCTTACGCTTGCTGCGTGCGCCAGTGTCCCAGACCTAAGTGATCGGGAAGGAACTTGTGTTCGAGAGTGCAGCGCCAACTACTCGACATGTCTTTCCAAATTTTCAATCTTTCCCATTGAACGCCAGAACGAGTGCACGTCCGCCCTCAGGGTTTGCGGTTCATCGTGCCCAGCCAAGAAACAGCTGACCCCCTAGCGCTCAACATGCAGCACGTTGTTGAGCGGCCGAGAATCAAACCGGATCGACTTTTGATCCCGATAGGGCGCGCAACTCCATGACATGAAAAGGGGTTTTTGGGCTAACTCCCCTCACTGCTATTCACCTGCATTTGCAGCTCGCCCGTTATTTCCTGTTTGTTTATTAGGCCGGCAAACCTAGCAGCAGTGCGGCGGATGATTCGCAGCTACCGGCGTGTATGCCCTCGTGTACTGGTGGCACAACTCCGGAAGCGGTCATCGTCTAGCGCTACCTGCCTTTTCCAGATTGCTGCACTTTATTCCGGAAACTTCCCAGCACCAGCCAGCACCAGCGCGTCGATCACGGCGCTGTAATTGCCACCGGCAAAGCAACCGGCGCGTGTATCTATTGCAGCCTGCGCAGCTTTACTCGGGTAGTAGTCGATACGGGGATACTTGCGGCGACGCTCGCGCTGCTGCTCCAGCTTGCGGGCCTTACACCATGCCTGCCACTGGGCGTAGTCGCTGGCGGTCAGTACCGGCAGACCGGGTTGCCACGTCATACGCCCGCCCTCGCTGGGGGACGCGGGATGTAGTCGCCAGCCTTGCGCACGAAACACCACGGACAGCCCAGCGCACGCGGCCAGCCGTCGACCACAGGCAATACCGCCGCAATGTTGGGATGTATCCAGACCGGGCCGCACCCTTCGCAATGGATCGCCGCCGTGTCGCCAGCCGGCACACGCCCGGCATGACGGTCGGCAGTATCAGCCAGCAGCGACAGGTAGGCGGCAAGCTGGACGTCATCCAAGCCGATGCACGCGGCAACGTCCAGACCATGCAGCCGGTGAACGTGATCGACGTCCATTCCCTCGGCAGCAGCCAGCGCCAGCAGATGTGCGCGCAGCGGTTTCAGGGTGTCGGCAAGGGGTGCCAGCGATGCCGATACCGCAGGGCGCGAAAAGTATTTTTCCACTTCCATCCCTTGCGATTCTTGCGATTCCTGCGATTCGGCCACCCTTTGCCGCCCCTGAATCGCAGGAATCGCAGAGGTGCCCGCGCGTTTTCGCAATTCTGCCAGTGCGTTCATTGGTCACTCTCCGGCCGAATGCGCCAGACGCGGGCGCGGCACTTGCCGTCCAGCACGGCACCCCCGTCCACCCATTCAGCCCAGCCTGCCCCTTCCAATGCCGACAATGCGGCGTTGAACGTGTCGACGGTGCGTATCGCATTCGGGCCTTTGTTCAGCGCGTCGGTGGAATACAGCAACACGCGGCCAGTTTCCCAGCACCACGCCCGCAGCAGCTCGGCATGCTTGATCGGTGCCGGTGCGCTGGCCGTGCCGACAATGCGCGCCGCTTCGTCAAGGTGATACATGACAAGCGTCGTCGCCCGTTCGATGGCATCCAAGTGGATAACGCCCGCGTCGGGATTCTCTGCCATGGTCAACACGCCCGCGATACGCGCCACTTGCGAGCCGCCCTTGCTCGCCCACGCATGGATGCCGGCATAGTCCCCCCGCATGGCCTGTTCAATCGCGTTCTTGACCTCGATCCAGTACGCCATGGCGTCCGGTGCCAGAGTCAGCACGCGCGGCTGCAATTCGTTGCGGGTTCCTTGCTGCAATGGCGGTGCTGCCGCCAGCAAGTCGCGCATGCGCACCCAGTAACGTGCAAGGTCGGGATCGTGGCTCAGGTCGACGTCCTGATATTCACGGGTGCCGATGGTCGATGCAGGCCACGCCAGCAAGCAACGGGCGAGAAAACCCTGCCCGGTCAGCACATCGTCAGACAACACCGACTCGGCAATGATCGGTTGCACCATCAAATGCAGCGCCAACCGTCGCCCGTAGTACTTCGCCGCGCCGTCGCCGGCGCGCACGCGGTCAAAGCGGCCGTTGTCCCACAGCTTGGAAAAGCTCGCGGCCGACTTGGTGCGATTGTCCCGGTTCATGGCGTGACCGCCCAGAAAGTCGCCCGCATCGTCGTTGAACAAACCGATGCCTGGGCGGCCATACTGGTACGCCTTGTGCAGCCCTTCCATCGTCGGCTCGCTCAGCAGCAGCCACGGCAACAACGGTGCATCAGGCGGTGCGCCCAGATCGTGCAAGGCGTTGCGGATCGCCGCCGCGTCTTTCTTCTTTTCCGCTGCACGGGCCGCTGCCTTGTACGCGCCGAGGTCGACGTCATGGGCCGCCATCGCCAACCGCCATGCTTCGGCCTGCTCGCGTTCAAACTCGACGTGCGCAGAGAGTGCCCAGTGATCGGCGGCGCTTTTGCGTTCGCCGGATGCGCCGATGGATACATGCCACAAGCTCAGCGGCTCCACGCTGCCGGATATGGAAACATCCGCATGCGATTGCACGGCCAGCGATGCCGCCGCCAAGATGGATTGACCGCATAGGCCGGCGGGTGCTTGCACAACTGCATGGATACGCTTTGCCGCGTCGCCCAGCAGCGAGCCAAGCGCGTCTAGCGGATATTCCAGCGCGGGCGATAGCGGACGGCGTAGTGGCTCCGGTGCGCTGGCAAAAATAGACGGCGCGGATGGTTCGGCTACCTCGCACGCGGCCAACCTCGGCAGCTTCAACACGTCCGTCGCTGTGGCATCGGCATGCATCGCCAGCCAGTCCACCGCGTCGCTCTTGTCCGGCAAGTCCAGCGCTTCGACGTCGATAACCTCGACGGTGCAACCAAGCGCCCGCAGGATCGCCGCGACCTCATCGGCATACTTGCTGCCCGGTGCATCGTGGTCGGGCCATAGCAGACAGTGACGGCCGCGCAGGAGTGTCCAGTCTGTACCGCCGGCACTCGACATACTGCCGGACGTCGTGACGATCAAGTCCAGCGCTGCCAGCGCATCGGCGCACTTTTCACCCTCGACGATCCACACCAGCGCCGCAGAATCGGCGGGCAGCAGTTCGGGCAGCCGATACAAGGGCTTTCCTTCCGCTGGCTTTGGCGGCTCAGTGCCGACGTACTGCGCGCCGTCCCATCGAAGCGGCCGGTATTCCTTCAGCTTGTTCGGATGGTCGAACCGGATACGCCTACACCACGGCTCACCATCGGCAGTGCGGTACAGATACCCGGCCGTTACCCGGTAGCCATCGGCAAGCAATCGGCGAAACACGCGGCGCGTGGCTTGCTGTTCGGTTTCTTGAATGACCGCGTTCATCCGCGCACCTCCAACAACTCGCGCACCGCAGCCCGGAAGTCCAGGCCACGCAAGCGGGAATGGAAGCCGACAAGATCGCCACCCCCGCAACCGGCAAAACAACGCCAGCCGCCGCGCTTGCCCGTGATGCAGACAGACAGGCTCTTGTTGTGGTCATCGTGAAACGGGCAAACGCCTTGCGCCCAGCCGGTGCCGTTCGGCTTGCCCAGCTTGGCAACGTGTTGGCCGTAGTACGTCGCTGGATCGGGCTGACGGTCGCGCCAGTTGTCGGGGATGCGTGCCGGCTTACTGGTGCTGTACATTTGACGCAGTGCAGCCAAATAAGCCGGGTTGCCCTTGCGCTCGATACTCGCCCGGAAGTTAGCGCTTCCGGGTCTATCGTTTCTGGGGCGCCGGATCATGCCGCACCCCGCTCGATCAATTCGCGGATTTGTTCAACCCGCCACGCGGTGATACGTTCGCCCAGCTTGACGGGTTGTGGATAGCGGCCGGCCTTCACGCCCGCCCAGAAGTGAGACTTGCTTACCGGATAGATTGCCGGGATAGCTGGCGCGGTATCCGTGGCGGGTTTGCCGACAATCTGCCAAATGCGCAGATAGCCAACTTCAGGGAGTGTGTGTGCGGCGGTACTGCGCAACGTCTGGCGTATCGCTTGATCCAGCAGCAGGCGGTTGGCTTCGGTGGGAGTGTGCATTGCGACTTTTTCCTGTCCAGTGAAGTACAGGGATCAGACCGCTTTTGTGGTTGCGCAAAAACTATAAAAAATCAGCGCTATTATTCTGATTTACGCAATCGCTCACTTGCGCGGTATCGAGAAAGTCTTTCCATGATGGAATCAACGAACCGTTTGTGAGTAAGAGGCCGTAACCCACGCGTCGGCTGCCTTGCCGCGTACGCTCTTTCTGTCTCACCCCGTAACGCTCGAATTTCTGAGAGCAATGCTTCAATGGCTCCCTTATCGGAAGTCGCCAAGCCTGCCATTTTGTATCCCTCAACTACTTCTTCGATCACTTGCATATTTAGCGGGATCAAAGTGGGTGCGCCTCGTTGCGACGTAGGCTTTGCCAACGCGTTACGTCTTTTCTTAGGTCGGCCTCTACGTTTCGGACTGACTAAATTCATCAACTCGTTGAAGTCCACGCCATGAGAGCACAAGGCTCTAACGGCCTCTTGTACGTCGAAAGGCAAGCCAAATGTACGGAGCCAGTTCTCAGGTCTTTTTGACGTTTTCACGCGCACACCTCTGCGCCCTTCAATAGTGCCGCGCCAGCCAGGGAAGGTGCCCGGTTTTCGGATGGCCGTCCTAGGCGCGGCGTTCAACGGTTGTCGATCAGTGTGCCCTGCGTTTCATCGGCACGATGTTGCCGCCGGCTTTCAACGCGTCCAGATAGTCCGCCCATGCCGCCATCATCTTGCGGCGCTCTGCAAGATGAGCTGTGCGGTTGTATGCACGTCCGTTGGGATCTTTCACTGCATGGGCTAGCTGATGCTCGATGTAGTCAGGGCGAAAATGCAGCACTTCGTCCAGTACCGTGCGCGCCATTGCCCGAAAGCCATGACCGCTCATTTCGTCGGTGGCGTAGCCCATGCGACGCAATGCCGACAAAACTGCATTGTTGCTCATCGGTCGCTGCGGGCTGCGTGCGCTAGGGAACACATAGCGTCCGCGCCCGGTCAGTGCGTGCACCTCGCGCAGGATCGCCACGGCTTGCGGTGCCAGCGGGACTAGATGCGGATCGCGCATCTTCATTTTCTCGGCGGGGAGATTCCATTGCGCGCCATCCAGATCGAACTCTGCCCACTCGGCTTGCCGCAGTTCGCCCGGTCGCACGAACACCAGCGGGGCCAGCCGCAACGCGCATTTCGTTACCAACGAACCGATATAGGCATCCATCGCACGCAGCAGGCCGCCGATAGCGTCCGGTTCGATGATGGCGGCAAGGTGGGTTTGTTTGACCGGAGGCAGTGCGCCGCGCAGGTCGGCAGCCGGATTGCGCTCAGCGCGACCGGTGGCAATGGCGTAGCGCAACACCTGTCCGCAGTTTTGCAGCACGCGGTGTGCGGACTCGACGGCGCCACGGTCAACAATACGGTTGACGGTCGCCAGCAGTTCTTTAGCGGTGATATCGGCAATCGGTCTGTTGCCAAGCCACGGGAAAACATCATTCTCCATCCGCAACATGATCCGGCTGGAGTGCAACTCCACCCAAGTTGCCGATTGCTTGGTGTGCCACTCACGCGCCACCACTTCAAAGCTGTTCGCAGCGCGTTCCTCACCGGCAGCCTTTGTGGCCTTGCGCTGTTCGCCCGGATCGACGCCAGCAGCCAGCAGTTTGCGCGCTGCGTCGCGCTTATCTCGGGCATCCTTCAAGCCGGTGTCGGGGTAAGTGCCCAGTGACAGCAGCTTTTCCTTACCCCCAGCGCGGTACTTCAAACGCCACCAACGGGAGCCGTTCGGATTCAACAACAGATACAGGCCACCACCGTCCGCGAGCTTCTGCGGCTTGTCGGTGGGCTTGGCGTTGCGGATGGCGGTGTCTGACAGCGGCATGGGGGTAACACCCTTCGGCAATAAGCCTGTTACCCCCGAAGTTACCCCCTGTTACCCCCGGATTGCAATGGATGGGATTGGACAGTATCGGGCACAAAAAAGGCCGGAACCGTTGCTATTGCTAGGGTTACCGGCCTTCGTTGGACTGCTTTGGAGAACTAATTGGTGGAGGTGGCGGGAGTCGAACCCGCGTCCGAAAGCGTTCAATGCCTAGATCTACATGCTTAGCTCAACGTTCGATCTCGTTCCGCGACAAGCACGATGGGCAAAGCGCACCGCGGAACCAGCCTGCTTGATTTGACCTAGAACCGACAGGCGGCAGTCTTCGGCGATCTCGTGATAATGACCCTACACCGACAAGCACGAGCACAAGTGGGTTCGGGGCTTACGCCTTAAGCGGCGAGAGCGTAGTTGTCGTCGTTGGCAACTATAAATTTGCTGCTGGATTTACGAGGAAAGCTGCCCCCTCGGCATGCACCAAGTCATCTCACTACCCCCGTCGAAGCCAGAACACCCCCGGGGAAACTCGAGTGACTCCTTCAGTATATGGGCGTGAGGGTCGATCAGCAATGCGAGCCCGTGAATAGGACGCTGTTCCCTCCGACCAGCCTTGGCGGCATCGGCAACGGACTTCGAGTTTGTTCTCCCGCTGTCCTGCTTTGATCCAGCTTCTAAAAACAGCGCACGCGGAGCGCGCGCTGCTCGACCCGCCCCCACGCGGCGTTGAGGTGAGAAAGATCAGGTCTCGAGTGTTGTTCACGCCCCGACGCAACGTCTATACTTGGCGACTAATATCACCCTGTACCCGCCGCACTCGTGGGAAAGATCTCGATGACTCGACTGCAATTGCTTGGCTTGGCCGCGGCCACTGCCCTCTTCGCCGCTGCCAGCGCTCACGCTGAAGGTGACAAGGCTGCCGGCCGCACACTCGTCTATACGTGTGCTGGTTGCCATGGTGTGCCCGGCTATACCAACGCCTATCCGCAATACCCGGTGCCGAAAATTGCCGGACAGAACGAGCAATACATCATCAATGCGTTGCATGGTTACCAGAGTGGGGACCGCACGCATCCGACCATGGGTGCGCAGGCGCAGAGTCTGTCCGACAAGGACATTCAGAACATCGCCGCCTATCTTTCCAGCCTCGCCAAGTAGTTGCCAAGGATTCTCCGCATGAAACGTGCGCTTACCCTGATTTCATTCGGCGCCATGCTGGCGTTCGCTTCCGCCCAAGTGCTGGCCAGTGGCAACATCGAGAACGGCAAGCAGAAGGCTGCTACCTGCTTCGCCTGCCACGGTGCCGATGGCAATTCGGTCGACCCGCAGTACCCGCGCCTGGCCGGCCAGTACAACGCCTACCTCGTGCAGGTCTTGCATGAGTACAAGGACGGCCAGCGCAACAACGCGATCATGAAGGGCATGGACGCTACCCTGTCCGACCAGGATATCGAGGACATTGCCGCTTATTTCTCGAGCCTGCCGACCAAACTGGATACCCTGCAAGGTCATATCCAGGGCGACTGAGCAAGTCCGTACGCCTAGATGCACAAAGCATAAGGCCCGCTCTGGCGGGCCTTTGTTTTTTAGCAGACGCGTGATGGTTCAGGCGATCGCGGACTTGCCCTCGGCCTTGCTGTAATAGGGCTTTTCACCGCCGGCATGATCGGTCGCATCACGTACCGCGGTGATTTCAGGTACGCGCTCACGCAAGGTTTTCTCCACGCCCTGCTTGAGTGTCACGTCGACCATGCCGCAGCCATGGCAGCCGCCACCAAATTGCAGCAGCACCACGCCTTCGGCGTCGATCTCCAGCAGGGTTACGCGCCCGCCATGCGAAGCCAGCTGAGGATTGATCTCGGCCTCCAGCACATAGCGCACGCGCTCGATCATGCCCGCTTCCGCACCCGGCACGTCGCCCTTGATCTTCGGAGCACGAATGTTGAGCTGGCCACCGGTGGCATTGGGCTCGAAATCGATGGTGGCGCTGTCCAGCCAGCTGGCACTGTCGCCGTCGATGTGAAACAGGAAGCCCGCACATTCGATCGTCCACTCGCCACCGGCCAGATCAGCGGGCTCGCAGAACTCCAGCTCGCAGCTTGCCGCTGGCGTACCGGGCGCGGTCACGCGCAACCGGATGCTCAGGCCGTCGATGCCCTGTTGTGAAAGTAGCCGCAGAAAATGTTGCTGCGCGCGTTCGGAAATATCGATCATGCCTGGCTCCAATCTCACCTATGCTGCCGCCTGCGTACGTCCCAGGCGAAACAGCACCATTTTAGTCCAGTTTCAAGTCGAGTGCGCAGATCGGCCGCCGCTTTGACTTTTGCGCACGCAACTTCGACGCTTCGCTCTTTAAGCTTTCAGCCCACGGAAATCCCATGAACACGATCGACCTCGCTAGCCAGCATTGCCAGCCGCGCAAAGGCAGTCAGCACGCCTTGGACAGCGCGCAGATAACGACGCTCCTGAGCCAAGTGCCGGGCTGGAAGCTGAACGGCGACGGCAAGGCCATCGTCAAGGATTTCAAATTCGCCGACTTCCACCACACGCTGGGCTTCATCAACGCGGTCGGCTTCATGGCCAACCACGAGGATCATCATCCGGATATCGAAGCCGGTTACGGACATTGCCAGCTGCTGTGGTCCACCCACGACGTGGGTGGCCTGTCGTTGAACGACTTTATCTGCGCCGCACGCGTCGAAGGCCTGCTCGCGCGTTGAAAGTGTGACTTAGAAGTCGGTGCGGGATTTTTCCAGCAGGTACTTCAGCCGTTTTCCTTTGACGGAAAGCACATCCAGGAAATCCTTCAAGTCATCCGGCATCGGCGCGGAGAATGAGTACGCACGCCCATCCACCTCGAAACTCATGTGCGAGGCGTGCAAAAACAGCCGGTTGAGACCCATTTCCTTGAAACGCCGGTTCATATCCTTGTCGCCGTATTTCGGATCGCCGGCAAGCGGATGTCCAATGTGCTGCGCGTGCACGCGAATCTGATGGGTGCGACCGGTGCCCAGGGTCGCCTGCATCAGGCGGGCGCCGGGGTATTGTTCCATTTCGCGGAAGAAAGTGAGCGACGGCTTGCCGCTGTCGGTCACCCTGACCATGCGCTCGCCACCCTGCAAGATCGATTTCATCAGCGGGGCGTTTACATCGAATTTGGCTTTGGACGGATGCCCAACCATCAGGCACAGGTACTGTTTGGTCACCGTGCCGGCGCGGATTTCCGCCTGCAAACCGACCAGCGCAGCCCGTGTCTTGGCAAACACCAGGACGCCGCTGGTGTCCCGATCGAGCCGATGCACCAGTTCGAGGTGCTCCTGCGGCCGCGCCGCACGCAGCAGTTCGATCGCGCCGTGACTGACCCCGCTACCGCCATGACTGGCCACGCCTGAAGGCTTGTCGATGACCAGAAAGTGCTTGTCCTCGAAGATGATCGCCTCGGCCACCTGGGTCACCTGACCAGTGGGCGGGCCCTTCCCTTCGGGCCGTTCAGCGACCCGAACTGGCGGAATCCGCAGCATATCACCGGCCGTGAGACGCGTATCCGGCTTGGCCCGCTTGCCGTTAACGCGCACCTGGCCGGTGCGTAGCAGCCGGTAAATCATGCTCTTGGGTACCCCTTTGAGCATGGTCACCAGTGCATTGTCGATACGCTGGCCGTCTCGTTCGGGGCCGATCTCGACTTGACGTACACCGTGAGGTGCGTCGGGGGAAGTTACCGTCTGCATTGAAAAAAACCTGTTGAAATAGGATACTCGGTGGGCGCTACTTTCTGCCCATCGATGTCTGGATCGGGTCGAATACCCGCCCGTAACGTCGGCGAGGATTGCGCCGGTTGCCTTGGTAGCCGGTTGCGGCTCCCTTTCATCGTAACGGTTTGGGCTGCTGTTTGTCCGATGCCATTGAGGTATCGGGGCGGCGGGCGCAGCAGACCGAATCATCCCGACACCGGTAACGGTGCCGTCATTTTTGCCGCTTAACCGCAGCGGCGCGATCCCCGGCAGGCCGCCATACCGGCGCCACCGCGGCACGCGACGCGCGGCCAAGCTGAGGATTACCACCATGAAACGTATGTTGATCAACGCGACTCAGCGTGAAGAGTTGCGTGTGGCTATTGTCGATGGACAGAATCTGTACGACCTGGACATCGAAATCCCATCGCGGGAACAGAAAAAGTCCAATATTTACAAGGGTCGTATCACCCGAGTCGAGGCTTCACTGGAAGCCTGCTTCGTCGAATACGGCGCCGAACGCCACGGCTTCCTGCCGCTGAAGGAAATCTCCCGGGATTACTTCACACCGGGTCTGGATCCCCACAAGTCCACCATCCGCGAGCTGCTGCGGGAAGGTCAGGAAGTTGTGGTGCAGGTCGAAAAGGAGGAGCGCGGCAACAAGGGCGCTGCCCTGACCACGTTCATCAGCCTGGCCGGCCGCTACATGGTGCTGATGCCGAACAACCCGAAAGCCGGCGGCGTCTCGCGGCGGATCGAGGGTGAGGATCGGCAGGCCCTGAAAGAAGCGCTGGATCACGTCACGGTCCCCGACGATGTCGGCCTGATCGTGCGCACCGCCGGCCTTGGCCGCGATGCCGAAGAGCTGCAATGGGATCTCGATTACCTGCTCCAGTTGTGGAAATCGATTTCCGCCGCGGCCACGTCGCAGAAAGCCCCGTTCCTGATCTACCAGGAATCCAAACTGTTTATCCGCGCCTTGCGCGACTACCTGCGCAGCGATATCGGCGAGATCCTGGTTGACGAGGAATCGCTCTATAACGATGCGCGCGATTTCATGCAGCAGGTCATGCCGAACGCCCTGCGCAAGCTCAAGCTGTACAAGGACGACACCCCGCTGTTCACGCGCTACCAGATCGAAACGCAGATCGAGAACGCGTTTGATCGTCAGGTGCGCCTGCCGTCCGGCGGCTCGATCGTGATCGATCAGACCGAAGCGCTGACCGCGGTCGACATCAACTCCTCCAAGGCCACCAAGGGCAGCGACATCGAGGAGACCGCGTTCAACACCAATTGCGAAGCGGCGGTGGAAATCGCACGCCAGCTGCGCATTCGCGATGCCGGCGGCCTGATCGTGATCGATTTCATCGACATGGACAGCCCCAAGCACCAGCGTGAAGTGGAGGACCGCCTCAAGGACGCCTTGAAGCTCGACCGCGCCCGCGTGCAGATCGGTCGCATCTCGCGCTTCGGCCTGCTCGAGATGTCGCGCCAGCGCCTGCGCCCGAGCCTTGGCGAAGCGACCCAGATCGTCTGCCCGCGCTGCGAAGGCCATGGCCACATCCGTGGTGTGGAATCGCTGTCGCTGTCGACCCTGCGCCTGATCGAAGAACATGCCATGAAGGAAAACACCGGCCAGGTGCTGGTGCAGGCGCCCTCGAGCGTCGTCAATTTCCTGCTCAACGAAAAGCGCGCCAGCGTGGTGGAGATCGAACTGCGCCACAAGGTGCACGTGATGATCGTCGCCGACGAAAAGCTGGAAACGCCGCATATTGAAATCCAGCGCATCCGCGAAGCCGACATGGGCGAGCACAGCAAGCCCAGCTACGAAAGGCTGACCACGGTGGAAACGGCCGATCTGCCCAAGATGGGCCAGGCCCTGGGCAGTGGCGAACAGCCCGCCGTTAGCGGCATCGTGCCATCCAGCCCTGCTCCGCTGCGCGAAGAAGTCGTTGCACCGGTTGCCGCGCCGCAGCCTGTCGCCCGTCGTCAGCCAGCTGCGCCTGTCGCCGCGCCTTCCGGCGGTCTTATCTCGCGCCTATTGGGCTGGTTCCGCAGCGCTGAGGCCGCTACGCCGGCGCCGGCCCCCGCGCCGCGCGCCGATGGTAACGAAGGCATGCGCGGCAATCGCCGCGACGACCGCGCAAACCGCGGCAACAATGCACAGAACACGTCGTCGGCACGCCAGCCGCGACGCGAACCGATGCCGCAGAATTCGCCGAAGTCGGGTGCTCAGCAGCAGCCCAGAAATGCCCGTCAGCGCAACGAGGCGCAGCCGCGTCAGCCACAGCAGGCACAAACCCAGACGGCCAAAGCAGACCGCCAACCCAAGCCGGCAGTGGTCGAAAACAATCCGGCACGGGCAGAACGCAAGCCCAACCCGCAGCAGCAGCCGAAGGGCGAGCGTCCGCAGTCGCAGCCGCGCGCAGCCAATAACGAGCGCCCTGTTGCAGCGCCGCTGAGTGATGCTGCGAAAGAAGCCGAACTGCTTGCAGCGCCGGTTGAATCGACGGCGCCCGAGACCGCCGATAGCACGCTTGATGCCGATGGCAGCCAATCGCGCCGCCGCCGCGGTCGTCGCGGCGGTCGCCGCCGGCGCCGTCATGACGATGCCGCCCCGAACGGCACGAACCTCGACACCGTGCAGGCACAGGCACTCGATGACGAGGATCGTGACGATGCCGCTGGCAATCCCGAAGCAGCGAAGCCGGTAGTCCGCAGTGAACCGGCGCGTGATGCCCAGCCTTCAGGCGCAGCATCAACGGCAGTGAATGTCGCCAGGCCGGCTGACAACAGCGCCCGGGACAGCAGCAGCCCCTCGCCCGAAGCCGAAGTGCGCAAGCCAGCGACTCCGCTTGCCACGGAAAAGGCCGTCGATGCCGTGGCCGCCAGCCCGACTGATAGCCAGCCTAAGCCGAGCAGCGCTCCGGCAGCTCCCATTACCGTCAATCCCGCTCCGCCAGCTGTCACGACTTTCAGCCTGCCGACCCTGCCGCCGATCCCCGATCAGGCAAAATCAGCAGCCACCGTCAGCGACGTGAACGAGCCGACAAAGGTCGCGCCCGTGGTTTCGCCCGCACCGGCCTCGGCCATCAAGCCACCGGTCGCACCGGCCGTTACCAGCGTCGATAGTGCTGCCGACAAGGTGGTCGCCGGTTCTGCGCCGGTGGCCCATGCGACAACTGCGGCACCCATGGCGGCAACGGTCAGCCGCCCTGCTCCGGACGTCGCGCAGGCGCCCCAGATCCGGCCGGTGAGCCAGGCTCAACCGACGGTGCCAGCAACTCCGGCCGCACCCGCAGCTCCAGTGGCCCCGGCGGCCGCACCGGCAGTTTCAGTGACCCCGGTAGCCCCGGTTGCCGTTCCTTCGGCTCGGGTAGCTCCGGCGGTTTCAACAGCTCCGATGGCTCCAGCCGTAGCTCCGACAGTTTCATCGGCTCCGGTAGCTCCGGTAGCCCCAGTGGCTCCGGCAATTTCATCGGCTCCAGTAGCCCCGGCGGCTCCGACGGTAGTTCCAGCGTTTTCAGCAGCTCCGGTTACCCCGGCAGCGGCTCCGGCGGCTCCGGCGGCTTCGGCAGTTTCAGCAACTCCGGTAGCACCTGCCCCGATAGCTCGGGTGGTCCCGGCAGCAGCGCCGGTCAGCCAGCCCGGCAACCCGGTTGTGGCTGCGCCGCCGATAGCCGCAACCCACATGTCCGGACAGTCTGCCGCGCCTAACTCGGTTGCACCGTTACCCAAACAAGGCGACTTGTTGGCACAACCAACCTACTCGGCAAAGCCGGTAACACAGGGCCACGAAAACAAGCCCGCGACAACCGAGCCGACTCACGAGTCAGCGCACGAGCGCAAGGACGACTCACACCCCTAGTCGTTGCTGCACTGTTTCAGGCGATAAAAAAACCGGACGCAAGTCCGGTTTTTTTTATGACCCTGCTCGTCATTCCTACGGCCTTCAGCAGCCATATGGCTGGTCAGGCAGGAGCCCAGTTTCCCGGCCTTTCTGGAGTCAGGAGTCTGTAGTCTACTGCCGCCATAACCAGCTTTGTCATTGAAAAGCTCCCGCTTGACCATCCATACGGCTGCTGAAAGCCGCAAGGACGACGAGGCAACACACCGATCCACCTGCGCTCCTGCCAAGTCTAAGTAGTCAGCCGCCAATCTGATGGTTGGACGTGTCGAGTAAACCGTGCACTGTCATCAGGTGAGCCAGGCTGAGAACGTGGTCCACGTGCAGTTTTTCCATCAGGCGCTGCTTGTAGGTCGACACGGTTTTCGGACTCAAATTGAGCTGCTCACCGATGATCGTCAACGGCTTGCCGCGTACCAGCATCATGGCTACCTCCAGTTCACGACTGGAGAGCACGTCGAAAGGCGACGTGTTGCCATCCAAAGTTGCCAAGGCAAGCTGCTGCGCTACCGCCGGCGCCAGATAGCGCCGCCCGCCGGCCACCTGGCGCACGGCGGATACCAGTTCTTCGGCGCTGCAACCCTTGGTCAGATAGCCCAGCGCGCCGGCATCGAGCAGGCGCTTGGGAAAGCGTGCGTCATCGACTACCGTCACGATGACGATATGCGTGGAAAGTTTTGCGCGGCAAACGCGCTCGGTAAGCTCGATACCGCTCATACCCGGCATGTGCACATCGACCAGCGCGATGTTTGGTGCCAGCGCGCGAATCAAGCGCAAGCCTTCTTCCGCACTGCCCGCCTCGCCACTGATATTGATATCCGACTGTTGCTGCAAAATCATCCTGAAGCCGGTACGTACCAGCTCGTGATCGTCCACCAAAACAACATTGATCACTTAACGCCCTCCCTGGTTGGGCTTCCATGAAATTAGGCTGTAGATCGTCCTATTGCAAGCAGTTCGACCCTTCGACGTGGAACAGGACGTGGTTGAATACCACGCCATACAACGATCGACGAATCTTCATCGCGTCGCCCATGGGCGACAGTCGATGGCTTGAGCGAAATGACCACCATGACCTCGCCTCACAATAGGATCGCTTAGCTATGGAACCGCTAGCTGCTCGATGGGACCTGCATCATCTGAGCGCAATGTGACATCGCAAACATGTCCAATATGTAAGCCGCTATCTACATGCGTTGTGAGGGAATTGCGGTGACGCCCACTTTTATTGCCAGCTGGGCAGCGGCGGACTGTTCCCATAGAAAAAAACCCGCCGACCGGCGGGTTTGTATATACCTACGCGCCAGTGCGACGCTTTCAATGCTCTCTAGGCAAATGAGAGAAATGGGGGGCACCGCAAACCGCCGACTCGGCGATCGTCCACGCCGGCCGCCAATACTGACTGAGCACAGGACTTGATCGCGCGGCGACGGATAGGGACCTGACGCGCCTTACCTAAAGTAGCGCAGGCTTTGCTCTTGCGGGTTCGGGACACGGCCGTACTTCGCCAGGATAACCGGATCCGAATACTCTTCGCGATTGGTGTCCGCGCCCTGCGCGTACACCAGTACGCCTTCGCACTGCGTGGCGAGTTGCTCACCGCGCCTGCGGGCAAATTCTTCCAGTCCATGAAGTACCGGCTTTTCAGCCAGAACGTCTCCGTCCACTTCGCGAAAGCTTTGCACTACGTAGAGTATTTCCATAGCCCTTCCTGGCTGGCAATCCTGTGTTCACCCTCCGCAATCATGCAACCACTGACGTGCAGGTTTCGCGATGACGCTGTTAAGCATCGTGGCAAAAGCTCGGCTAGACTCGCCTGAGCCCCGCGGTTGTCTCTGTTGCGTGAGCCGCGAGTCTCCTCGTCATGTCGATCAGCCCCTCAAAGCCTGTATTGCAAAGGGATTTGGCGGCCCAACTCAGCCGGTAGTGGTACCCCTGCCAGATGATGGTCCAGCGGCCCGACTGATCCGCAGCTTGCGTCAGTCACTGAGCATGTAACGCTCAGCTGTCCGGCGGCGAAAGATCAGCGGTACAGCCTGATTCGTTTCCCAGCCCAACCGAAAGGCACAGTCATGAAAACTCGTTACCTCAATCGAAAATTGCTGCTCGCCAGCCTGCTTGTCGCGACCTCGGTGACCGCCGTTTCCGCAATGGCTGCCGATCAGCCAATGCACGTGCGCGGAACCGTCACCGAGGTGACGGCCACCGGGTTCACCGTGCAGACCGATGCCGGCAGCAAGACCATCGTTCTCGCGGCCGACACGCGCATCACCGGCGTGGTACCCAGTAGCATCGACCAGATCAAGCCCGGCTCATTCATCGGCTCGGCCAACGTGCCCAGTGGCAGCACCTCCCGCGCACTCGAGGTAGTGGTGTTTCCGCCAGCGATGAAGGGATCGGGGCTGGGCGACTATGCGTGGGATCTCCCCGCCAAAGGCGCCAGCGCATCGGCGATGACCAATGGCGATGTGATGGGCTCGGCGATGACGAATGGTACCGTCAAGAAAATGAAATCCGGAGAGTCGATGCCATCCGCAATGACAAACGGCACCGTAAAAACTGCGACTGGCAACGGTGACCGCATGCTCGTGATCGATTATGGAAAGGGCGAAAAGACAATCGACGTACCGGCTGATGCGCCGGTAGTGACCTTCCAGCCAGCCGTCAGGAGTGACATCGTCAAGGGCGCGCACGTCTTTGTGGCTGCGCTGCCTGGCAACCCGGCAACTGCCAAACTCGTCGCCGTTGGCATCAATGGAACTGTGCCACCGATGTGAGGTAGGCCGCGACATTGAGCCAGTGCTCCGCTGCTCCGTCCTTGCCGGCTGGTCGTGGCAAGGACGGACTTATCGAAAGCCTCAGAAGCAGCTATCTGCTGCTCAATGACCGCTTTCGCCGCTATGCCCGCGACCATCACGCACTTCGTTCCCTTTGAAGTTGGCAGTCATGCCAGGGCGTTTTGTCGGCTCAGACCTATCGCCACGGTTTGGCATCGGGCCTCTATAACCGTGTTGAACGTCGTAGTGGTTGTCCACATGACCGCGAAACTCGGCATGGCCGCGAAACCATGGGCCAGCACCAATGAAGACACCCTCCGTGAACCATTCCGGCCCGTAATAGCCGTAGGGAGCACAGGAGTACGGAGCGTAGTCATAGTAGCCATAAGGGCATATGGGAGCAGCTCCGATGCCAACGACAACCTGAGCCTGCGCCTTGGGAGCGGTCACCGCCAAGCAAGTTCCAACCACAGCAGCCATAGCAAGACATTTGAAACAGTTCATGACTTCACCTCATAACCATGGGGGCCGTGAACGATCATTTGCCCGCGTGCGTCAATTCACTGTGACATTGGAGTCGTCATGAGGCGATCGAGTCAGCTGCCAGTTATTCACGAGGTCTCAAGGGTGCGTCACGCATTTGAACGTCACTTCGACTCGCTGCGGCTTAGTCGAAGCAGGCACTCCAGCGATCTGCGCGCCTAGCTCTTCCATCTCCTTCTTCTGCTTGTTGCAAAAATCTATCGCGCGCGTCAAAGCCGATGATTTGGCATCTACCCAGTCGGCCTTGTCGATGGGTTGCTTCGATCCAACGATATAAGTGCCGTTCCCCGCCGGCGTTACTGACGTGAAACTGGAGCAGGCGGCCAGCAACAGCATTCCACTCGCAATGACAATGTATTTCATGGGTGCCTCTTTGCCTGAATCGTGCATGGGTTTCTGGCATGGTGGACTGACTCGCCAATCGCGTCCAGCCATTGCCCTTGGCCATGCCCCGACCGTGGCCGACGATGCAAGAATCATGAGCCGACAGTCCCAATAAAAAGCCCCGCAGGATGATCCCTGCGGGGCTTCGATCAAACGGGTTGTGTTATTGCGGAGCGATTAGCGCTTGGCAATCTTCTTGGTAGCGGCCTTTCCGGTCGTTTTCTTGGCCGCTTTCTTGACTACCTTCTTCGTTGCCTTCTTCGCGGCTACCTTGGCGGGTGCTGCCGCCTTGGGTGCAGCGGCAATCAGAAGGCTGTCGGCGGTGACACCGCGGCGCTTGAGAGCTTCGACAAACCAGAACGGTCGCTTTCCACGGCCCGACCAGGTTTGCGCGTGGTTCGCGGGATTCTGATACTTGGGCGCCACGGCGGCCTTCTTGCCAGTCTTGCTGCCACGGGTCGGGTAAACATCCGCGAGGTCCACACCGTTGTTGTGAAGCAGCGCATCGATTTTTCTGCGCACTTCCTGGATCTGGTTGGCGCGTGCTGTATGCATCTGCGATTGCGCATCTGCGATGAGGGCCTGAAGGTCTTTCGGTGACAGTGCTTCGAGATTAAGAGCCATGAGCAGTTCTCATTAGTTGGGGCAGTGGTCATTCTAGGGCAACCGAGCGCAAGCACGGTCGCGTAAGAACACGGGAAGATCAGTCGTCGGTGGATGGGCCGGGATCTGATAGATCATGCCGGCAATGTGACCGCGGTGATATGTTGCATGATTGACGACGTGAAGCAGGATGTCGCTACGACTCATCGAGCCGGCCCCTCCGCCGATGAAGGTGAAATTCAGTACCTCCTTACAGGCTGCCTCATTCAAGCTCTCTGCATAGCGAACGTACCAGGCATCGATACTTTTTTGCGCGTCGCGCAACTCCCCAAACGGCGGACTGGCTTCTGGATTCCGCGTGGTGAATTCATGGGAGTTGCTTTCAAGATGAGCCTTCCATACGAGATCCATGACGTACACATGGTTCAGAGTGCGCAGGATATTTCCGAAGACAATTTGACGCTCCGCAATCAACTCGCTTTCAGGGTGTTCCGAGAGTGTCTGAAAGAGCAGATCATTGGCCCATGCCTTGTAGCGGGTGAGCATCTGCAGATGGTCAATACCGGACATTGATTGTCGTTTAAAAGCTTGCAGTGATTAGGGGGCTCTATCTTGCGTATGTCGTCAGCGCTCAATACGCCGGCATCTCGCAGGTTCTTTCGACGCATTCTACACAGATATCGTCAACTTCCTGCAATTTCGGGAAATGTCAGAAACCAGCCAATGGTGCCATGAAGGACAGCCCGGATCAGCATTCAGCGGCACCCGGGCACTGAATTGAAGTTACCTGTGTTTAACGGAATCTCGCGCAGGATGCCCACACGCGGTCTCGACCTACGCCTTTTCTGGGCGCGAGTCAGCCCGAACGACGCACAGCATGTTGAGGGGTCTGCTGGGTGAGCCATCGCTTGATGGCGTGAATGCGTGCAACTGCTTTCCGGGGAACGCTGCTTTATTCGATCATCATGAGGGGGTGTCATGGCCATACCAACTCCGATTCCGGTCTTCAGCCATTTTTCTGACGATGCAGCGGTCAACCAGGCTCGTGATGCGTTGGCTTGGTACGCACAATTCGCGATGTACGCGGAAGACCTGTATGTGCACGATAGCTCTGACCCCAGGGGCGATATCCGATTTGCTCCGGATTGGGGCTTCGTCGATTGGCTGCGCACGACGGTGGCTGCCGACGTGGTCGGCGATATTGAACATTGGCTGCTTGGCTTGAATGACACCACCTACTTCGGCGCCCTATTTCGACACCAGCAGGAACCCGACCAATATCTCATTACCATCCGTGGAACGGAGAGCGGACCCGAATGGGCGCAGAACGTGGTCGCTACACCGGATGTCCTGCACGGAATGACACTTGCACTTACCACCCAGCTGATAAAAAAGGGTGGCAACGCAAAAGCACATCCGGATGGCGGCTTTGTGCCTGCCGGCTTCTATGGGATATATGAAGCAATGACTCTAGGCGCCGCCGCAACAGTCTCACCGCCGGCAGCGGCAACGGGCATCACCCAGAAAATCGGCTCCCTGCAGACACTAAAGCAGCGAACGGTGGGGGATGCTTCCGTGACCGTTGTGGGCCATAGCCTTGGCGCCGCTGTTGCCGCTTACTTATCCTACGACCTGGCCAAGAATTCCGGCTTCGCACAGGTCAACGCCTATTTGTTGGCCACGCCGCATCCTGGTGACAAAATTTACGCTGAGCATTTCACCGGCACAGGGGTGAACTGCGTATCCGTCGCTTACGAACGCGACCTGGTTCCCGCGGTGCCACCACCGCCGTTATACGTTCCACTGGCGGAAACTGTGACTATCAGAGTGAATGGATCGTCTATAGCTCAGAACGAGATCATGGCGAGTGCAACGATCGGGGACAGCATCGGCGGCAATCACCATGCTGTCTGCTATGCCGCGATGCTGTCCTCCACCGTTGCGAAAAACATTGCATGTTATGCCCTGGACAAAGCCTGCGTAGACTGCATCCAGAGTCCGTCAGCACAGCCTCAACTGTTGCAAGGATCAAATTTTCCCGCAAATCCATGGCAATGATCTGCATCGAGGTCGCGACGAGGCTGACTCATCTAGACGCATCCACGGGCTGCTGCAAAACATGATGTGATTCATCTGCAGGCCCACACTTTGGAGGCAGTATGTTCGGAAGCACCGTTCTCGAAGTCGCCATGGGCATGATCGTCTGTTTCGGCTCCATTGCCCTGATTGCCAGTAGCGTGCAGGAGGCCTTTGCTTCGATGTTGCGTTGGCGCGCGAAGACATTGTTCACTGGTGTCACGGATCTGCTCAATGGGCAAAGCCTGGTGCTTGATATATACAACCACGCCCTGGTGAATCCACGTAGCGACGGCAAGGCTACGACGCTCGCCGAGATACCGTCGAAGTACGCGCCCTCCTATATCGAACCGGCAAATTTCGCCCAGGCGCTGGTCGATTCACTGCAAAAAGGACAGGTCACGTTCACCGCATTGCGTCCCGTTATCGCCGCCATCACCGACGTGCAGCTGAGGACGTGCCTGCTCGGCATGTACGACCGCGCTGCCGGAGACGTCAACCGATTTGAGGCAGCCATCGCCGGATGGTTCGACTCCGCCATGGACAGGATCTCCGGTGCGTACAAGCGCAAGTCGCAGTTCTGGACGTTCGTGTTCGCCCTGGCTATTGCCGTGGGCTTCAATGTCGACGCCCATCAGATCATGGCCACGCTGTGGGTACTCACGGTCAACGGCCACGTCCCTGCCACCGTCGTCGTCGCGCCAACAACGGTGCAGGGGGCGTTGTCCTCGCTGGACCAACTACCGATCGGATGGCACCGCCTGTCGTCGCTGCAGACTCAGCTATTGCAGTCGGCCGTTCTGTGGGCGGTGCCGGGGTGGGTGGTCACGGCGACTGCCGCACTGTTCGGCGCACCGTTCTGGTTCGGGTTGCTCGGCAAGGTGGCGGATCTTCGTGGGGTTGGAACAAAACCCGCCGAAGAAAACCCGAACCCAGGTAAATCCTGAATCACTCCGCCATACGGTGACACCAGTTTGGAACCGACGCCACCTCCGCGATGCGCTGATTACCCCTCAGCGCATGTCTCCGGTGTGACCCAGCGAATAACGTCCGGGCTGCGGCCAGACGGCCAGTCCGTGAGGCTCTGCACCTACCTTGATCGATTTGACTGCGCCGGTCGTCGTGTTGAACGCATAGACGACGTCATCAAACCGTCCCGACAGCCACAAAGTCTTGCCATCGGCACTGACATTTCCCATGTCCGGACTGCCGCCGCCCGGGATCGGCCAATTAGCGATGATCTTGCGGGTGGCGAAGTCCAGCACGGACACACTGCCTTTTCCGTGACGCGGCCCGTGAATGAGGTTTGAGCCACGGTTTGCGATATAGAGTTTCGTGCCATCGCGGCTTGGATACATCCCATGGGTACCGACACCGGTCGGGATAAATCCGATCTGGGTGAAACTCTTGCCGTCGATCACGTAAACGCCGTCCGCCATCATGTCGGCGACATAGAACACCTTGCCATCGGGCGAAATACGAATGTCCTGCGGCATGCCCTTCTTGCCGAGCGGGAGGTAACCGAGCACCTTGCGGTTGACGAAATCGATCTTGGCCAACTTTCCTTCGAATTCGCAGGTGAAAATGGCGAAGCTGCCGTCAATCGAAAAATCGGCGTGATTGATGCCCTTGCATCCGGGAACGGGAAGGCTCCATTTCAGCGCCATCGTGTGCGGATCGCGAAGGTCCAGTCGCGCATGCGCTTCCACGACCACGATCGCGTTTTTACCATCCGGCGTGAAGTACATGTTGTACGGATCATCGACCTTGATGGCCGGGCCCGGCTTGCCGGTCTTGGGATCGATCGGGGTCAGGCTGCCGTCAGTCCGGCCTTCAGCATTGTTGGTTACCCACAGTGTCTGCAGGTCCCATGCAGGGACAACATGCTGCGGGCTGCGGCCGACGGGAAACTTGTCAACTACCTTGTACGTCGCCGGATCGATCACATAGACGTCGTTCGAGCGCAGATTGGGAACATAGATCCGCGGCAATGCAGCGGCGACTGCCGGGCTCAAATGGCTGGCACTGGTTTCGCTGTAGAGATTGCCGGGATTGACCACCGGAAGCATGCCCGCAACGGGAACAATGGCCTGCGCAGCGGCGACACTGGCTGCAGCACACAAGCCTGCCGAGACGACCGCCGCATGCGACACGAACCGCAACGAACGGCGAAAACCTGAAGTAACAGAACGCGGAATAATGATGAATCTCCTTATCGAACAGAGTAGCTATTGTAGGTCGAGTCACTGGCCGCCGGCGGCTCAGCGCGCTGCCGTGTCCTTCTTCAGGGCATCGATCGTTCTTGAAACGATAGCATCAATGCCCAACCGGCCAAGTTGCGCGGTCGAGCGACGTGGATCCCCATCGTAGACCCCATCCGCAGCGCCAAGTTTCGGGCCGTTTTGCAGCCGATCCACTCGAACCATTTGCGGTGCGACCGCGAGTTGCAATGAGGTATCGGCGAGTCCGGCATGCGTACCGATCTCGCTATCGCGAAAGCCGTGCTGGCGCAGGATCTGGGCGTAGCCGTCTGAAAGGGAGTCGTAGTATTCCGGCGGCACGAAGGCCCGCGTACGTGAGCCGGACCACGTCTTGTTGAGTTGGGCAACCACCCGCTTCAGATCATTCTGATAGCCGCCATGGTCGCCCAGAAACACGATGTTCCGGAAACCGTGAACCGCAAAACTATTGGCCGCGGATTCCAGCATCTGCTCAAACACCGTGTCCGGAACAGTAATGGTTCCCGGAAAGCGCATGTGAGACGTCGGCGGCGCGTAGCTTCCCTCCGGCACATAGGCAATCACCGGGGCGACGAGCGCATTGCCCAGCCCCTCGGCAATTTTCTGCGACAGCCACGCCACGCGTGCGTTGTGCTTGCCCAGCGCCACGTCAGGTCCGCTTTGCTCGGTGCCGCCGATAGGAATGATGATGGTGGTCTTGCCCGCTTGAACCTGATCGCGCACCTCGGTCCAGGTCAGGTCCTCCAGGAGCACGGTTCGGGGTGTTTGCGCGAAAGACATCTGCGTGGCAATGAGCAGAATGACTGAAGCGAAAGCTTGCTGCCAAGGACGGCGCATCACGACGGTACTCCCTTGTCGCAAGCGGTGAAGCGCGCTGTACGTACTGACATTTTTTATCTGGCCGACCTGGGGCACTTCGAAAACCGGACACTTTGCATCGGGACCAGCGTGAAGCTGCTCCGCTGTGCCGAAGATCTTACTGCGCTCGTTGTGGAGTACATGCCGCTATCGCCCGCCAGGCTACAGAACCTGCGGGCCATCCGGTCTATGCCGATGAGCTGCTCAATCAGGAGTTTTGCGAGGCGGAACATGGCCTGCTCGTAGAAGAAGACGCGTGAACATACACAAAAACATACACCAAAGTCCAAGCTGCCTGGACAGGCTTGAAGCCTCCAGACGAACAAAACCCCGCTGTTGTGCGGGGCTTTGTTCGGTAGCGCGGTAGAAAGTCAAGCCAACAGCGCTCGATGAAGAGGCATAACTGCCGCCTGACTCCCGTTGGTTACCGACGCAGTCCTACTTCATCCTCGACTACGCATGTTTGGCACATGGCCATATTTGGCAAGAATCGTCGGTTCCGAGTGGTCGCGTCGATCAACCCCGATGACCCCCTGGTAAACCAGCACGCCGTGTCGGTTCGGAGCCAGCGTCTCGCCCTGTTTGCGCGCCACGCTTTCACTGTCATACAGCAACGGCTCATCGGCCCGAATCCCGTCATACACCTCGTGGAAGACCTGCACTGCGTAGATTTTTTCCATGGAGCGATTCCTTGCGATGGGGATTGGAAATCCGGACTTGGCTTGCGTAATTGATTGTGAAAAAGAAGCACATGGCGATCGACCTGCGCGTACTCCGCGAGCTCGATAGGTCGTCGACTCAGCGAATTAATCTGACCCCTTACGGCGGTCGGAATGCTGGTCATGCTCGGCACCCCCTACGTTGGAGCCCCATTGCACGTGATCCATCCAGCCACGCTCCTTCCCGAAAACCTCTTCGATCTCGCGAGCGATCCGATCTCCGATGTGTGTCTTGGGTTTTTCGGCGGCGAAACGGCTGACCTGTGAAGCTGACTTGCCCAGCAGCTCGGCCAGCACGGTCAAGCTTCCAAAGCGCTTGCCATCGCGGGTTCCGTCGCGCCCGACGGTCTCCAGAAGCAGGCGAACATTGCGATGTCGAATCTCTTTGATATCCAGCTGTTCAACCTGATGGCGCCTGCGGACCTCGCCCATCGCCAAGGCCTCCTCAAACGTTTTCCGCTCGGTAATATCCATGACGACACCGACATAACGCCGAGCGTCTCCACCCGGAGAGATCGCCTCGCCTCGGCGCGCGAGCCACCGAACTTCGCCCGTAACTGGGTCGACACGCCTGAACTCCGAATAGGAGATCGGATTGGACAGACCGCGGCGTTCAGGTCCCAAAAGCGAGCGTCGGTCATCCTGATGTATAAGGCCAGCCAAGAGCTCTTCGGTGACTACGACGTCGGCGGCCAATCCCCATACGCGTCGATATTGTTCTGAAACCTCGAAACGACCGGAGTCGGGAAACCACTCGAAGGTGCCCACGCCGCCGGCTTCCTGGGCGAAGCACAGGCGTTGATCGGCTTGAAATCGCTGTGTGGTGTTCTTCACCACAGCCAATGCCCCCCGGGGCGTCCCGGACTCATCGACGACCGGGCTGTAATTGATATCGAGCCAGATGTCCTCGGGCTGCCCATCGCGTAGCAGGACCATGTGCTGGTCGTGGAAATTGACGGTGTTTCCATCAAGCACGTGGTTCAGCGCCTGTGCTCTGAAGCCAGCCACTTCCGACCAGCTATCGCGTACGGTGCGCCCGAGCAAACCCGGATGACGAGAACCCGCGATTTCGCAGTAGGCATCGTTGTACAGCAACGTGCCCTCGGCTCCCCACTGGATGGTCATGGGCACATCGGAACGCAGGATCACCGATGTAACGACGCGCAAACAGTCCGGCCAATGGCTGAGCTGCCCGAGGGAGGTTTTCCCCCAGTCGAAAGCTCGAATCAGCTCGCTGGTTTTGGAGCCCTCCGCCAGAAAGGGGAAGGAACCTGAAGTGTTCTTGTCAGTCATGCAGGCCTGAACAATGGGATGGATGGCGGGGCTGCGCCTCGACATCCGTGAGTTGGGTCAATGCGACAGTGCGCTTGATTCGGTCAACGGGAGGTGCAGGGCCTGACGAGTCTGATCGTCCAGCTCGATCCACAGGGCCAGCACGGGTTCCCCATCAATCAGCTGAGGCGGCCCAACGCGATGCGCATGCATGCCGATGCTTCTGAGGATTCTCTCGACCCCCATGGCAGTGAAGGTGATCAACCGGGTGGCGCCCTGCCCGATCGCCGCCTCGGCCACGGCAGCGAACAAGACGCAGAAACGTCGCCTGGCTTCCTCGCGGGATATGGCAGGCGTTTCGCCAGTGGCTTTCGTCGAGAACCGCGACAGCTCCCAGACGTCGGAGGCATGCGGCGCCGGCGCGCCATTCATGAGACCCGGAAAGACCTCGTCAAGCAGGTACGCCTGGGTGGTTGGCAACAAACGCGCACAGCCGCATACCACTTGGCGCACGTCTCTTGCAATCACATACAACGTATCCGGCCGATCAAACTGGTCACGTTCCAAGCCGTTCTCCACCGGCAATTGCCAGTGCAACGTCTGTATGAATACTTCGTACCTATACGCAGCGAGTTCCAGCTCAAGGCCGGGCGCCAATTGACTTTTGATGCCTGAAACAACCGTCAACATGTGCCGTGACTCCACAAACCTGGGGACCACGGCATTTGAGGAGAATTTTCCTGAGGCGATAACTGTAATTTCCTACAGTTGCTTCAAGCGCGAATTTCGCGGCGGAAACCGGAGGCGGCCAACGCTCAGTCTCACAGCCTCCCGCGGAGCCGTTCAGAGGTGGCCAAGCACCTGCCCGGCGCCGGATGCTGGCTCGGCGGGCTGCCAGGATTCGCGCGCCAACCACGCGTGCAACAATTCGTTGGTCTTGTGCATTCCCAAGTCATACCCCGCCTGCGTCACGAGCATGACATTGCTACTCATTCCGCCCGGCGCGACGAACGTTCGGCCGTCTGCCAGGCTAAACCAGGCCCATCCGATGCTGATCTGTGGAGCGGCCTCTTCGGTCGCCCACTCGCAATACCCTGCACAGGAAGCAGGGATATCGTCTACGATAAGATCCTGCTGCAGTCCCTCGTCTTGCCACGCAAGCTTGGACGGGAAATTCAGATTCGAAAGTGCGTCGAACGTCATGCGTATATAGCCGTCCAACGACCTTTTGGTGTCAGTGAAGATCATGCATGAGGGTGATGAGGGGCTCACGGCATTTCTCCATAAGATCGGGCGGGTTACCCTATCCCCACTCTTGGAAGAGGGCCAACTGTCATTTTCAGCAGATTGACTTAGGACGACACTTGTGAAGGCTTGGCGAGAAGACTGTCTGAATCGACTCACCGTATCAGCGGGAGTGTCGACGGACGAAGTCCTGAAAGAACTCGCTTCCATCGTGCACCACCTGGGGTTCGAATATTGCTCCTACGTTTTGCGTGTGCCCTTCCCCCTGTCCAGTCCCAGTGTGACGTGGGCCAGCACCTATCCGGAGCGCTGGTTGAAACACTATTTCGCGAACAACTATCTCGAGATCGACCCACTCATCCAGCGAACATCGAAGGAGCTGTCCCCGGTGGTCTGGACTGATGAAGTCTTCGATAGCCAGCCAGCGTTCTGGGAAGAAGCGCGATCGCATGGCGTAAGCCATGGCTGGGCGCTCGCCACCCACGGCAAGCACATGACGACCGGCATGCTTTCCCTGGCACGATCACATCAACTGGTGACTCAATCCGAATTGGCAGAGACGGAGATGAAGCTGGTCTGGCTATCCCACTTGGTCCACGGTTTGATTGGCACCACCGAAGTCCAAAGGCTCATGCCGAGGCCCGAAAGCGAACTGACCTCCCGCGAGACCGAAGTGTTGCGATGGAGCGCCGCGGGCAAAACTGCCGAAGATATCGGGAGAATTCTTGGTATCGCCGAACGCACTGTCACGTTTCACATCACAAGCAGCCTGACCAAACTTGACGTCGCCAACAAGACGCAGGCGGTCGCCAAGGCATTGCTGCTGGGAATGCTCTGATCAAGCCGACGAGATTCGGAACACTCCCATTTCAGCCAGCAGAAGCCACCACCTGGTTACCTGTTTCGTGCTCGGGTGAATCTTTCCACATGACAACACCGTCGACTGAGCCTCCCAGGTAGGCGGCGTGAGCACGCGCAAGCACTTCGGTCTTGAAGTACCGAGTGATCCCTTCGCACCCATTGCGGAACCATGCACAACATAGGTGGTGTTCGTCATTACCCCTCTCCCTACCCTCGGCATCCATGCGCGCCCAACGTGGCACGAGAGTGCCGATAGATGAACTGGAAGAAATTACAGGTTCGCCTGGATCGTCATCCCCTATATCGTTGCGACGAGGTTGCCCAAGCCGAAGGATGGCGGCATTGCCGACCCGGAATGTCAGGCCGAAGGGATTCGCAGGGCAGCCTCATGCTGGTTATCGAAAGGACTCACCTTGGCGCCCAGATTCTGGGCGCCATTCTTTTGGATCGACCAAAGTCGCTCGCAGCTGTCCGCATTGGCGCGTGATAAGCGCAGAGCGCCACGAACACGATTCGCGCAAAAAATAAACGGCACCTGAATGGACCAGGCCATTGGTCGCCCCTCCCAAGATGTTCTGCATCCGCGGCCCCGATCCGGGCGTACGTCCTTGTGTCTCCCAAGGAAGCGAGATGGCCAGGGGGTCGACTGTGAAGATCAGCCATTCGATGTGCTTGCATGCGCTTAAGCAAATGCGCTGACAAGGCCACCGATTTCTGACTCACGCCGAACAGATCACCAAACGGAATCTGCAAGGGAGCCGTGTGGCGTCACTTTCGCGTCAAGCCCAAGAGACCTCCGCGGAATCGGATCATTCAGCGCGACGAGGCAACACCATGAAATTGAAATTGAAACCCATAGTCCTGCTACTGGGATTGGCGCCCGCCATTGCCATGGCTTCAAGCCATCGCGAAGCGCCATTCATCAGCACCATGCCGCAAGTGGACGCCAGCGACTTCTACATGTTCATGAGCTATGAGCCAGGCCGTCAGGGATACGTGACTCTGCTCGCCAACTACAACCCGTTGCAAAATCCTGGTGGCGGTCCGAACTTTTACGCGCTGGATCACAATGCCATCTATGACATTCATATCGACAATACCGGCCGCGCCAAGGCAGACCTGACGTTCCGATTCAGATTTACCAACACGTACAAGGATCTCACGGTGCCCACGGGGACGACTGGTACGCCGATTGCCGTGCCATTGCTCAATATCGGCGCAGTCTCCAGCACCAATCAAGCGGCGCTCAATCGCACCGAGACCTACACAGTGGAATTGCTGCAAGGCGATCCGGATACGGCCAGAGGTCGACCCCTTGTCAATAGCGCCGGCGGTTCGGCGGTTTTCACCAAGCCGGTCGACAATATCGGCAACAAGTCGATCGCCAACTACGCGACCTACGCCAACAGCTATGTGTACAACGTTGTGATACCTGGTTGTTCCCAACCCGGTCGTGTCTTCGCCGGCCAGCGCAAGGACGGTTTCGTCGCCGATCTCGGTGAAATCTTTGACCTGGTCAACCTGAATCCGCTCGGATCCAGGGATTCCACGCATAACGCGCTCACGGACAAGAATGTCGACACGCTGGCGCTGGAAGTACCCGCAAGTTGCCTGCGTGACAGCAGTGGCGACGCCGTGATCGGGGCCTGGACCACAGCCAGCATAGGCAGGACGCGGATCATTGGCCCGCAGGGCGAAGCTCAATCCGTCCCGGCAAACTTCGCCGCGGGCGACAACTTTGTGCAGGTATCGCGTCTGGGTCAGCCACTGGTGAACGAACTGGTGATCGGTCTGCCGGACAAAGACAAGTTCAACAACAGCAAGCCCAACAACGACACGCAGTTCCTGAAATACGTGACCAATCCCAGTGTGCCGGTGCTTTTGAATGCGTTGTTTGGCGCGAACGTGCCGCAAACGCCACGCAACGATTTGGTCACCGTATTCCTGACCGGCGTGCCGGGTATCAACAAACCGGCGAATGTCACCCCGTCCGAAGAGTTGCGCTTGAACACGACAACTCCGGTGACCGCACCAGCAAACCAGAACGATCTTGGTGTGCTGGGTGGCGATCTGGCGGGCTTCCCCAACGGGCGTCGACCGTATGACGATGTCGTTGATATCGCCTTGCGCGTGGAGGAAGGTGCGCTGTGCAGTACAGCGATCGGCACTTGCGGCAGCGAAGCCACCGACCCGAACAAGGGAGCACCATTTACCGACGGTGCACGCTCGCCCGGACCGACCGCAGCGACCGAACACGTAACGGGCGATGAGTTTGCTGCTGACACCTACCTGGCTCAGTTTCCCTACCTGATGACGCCGCTTGCGGGTTCGCCCAACGGCGTTAATGGCGTGGCTGCCAACTGAGTGATGGCCATGGGCCGCCTTCAACTCCATCGCATGAGCCCCGATGAACGCAGAGGTGACTCTGGGGTAGCGCACCGCAACGGCTGTTGCGGTGCGCTACGTTTCTTCGTTGCCCTGGCCCTATTCCTGACCGCCAGCGTCGTGCAGGCCGATCAGACCACGCCGTACACACCCGCCAACGCGTCCGTGGTGCTACAACTCGTTCCGCCGACCACTGACCCGCGGGTGCGCCGCTTCAATCAGCTGCGCAACGACTTCAGGCAACATCCGACCGATATGAGCAAGGCGGTGGCCTTGGCGCTCGCCTACATCGACTACGGGCGGTCCACCGGTGACTCGCGTTTTCTGGGTCGCGCAATGGCAGTGATCGAACCGGGCATGGAACAACCGGAACCACCCATTCCTGTGTTGTTGGTGCATGCAACGATCCAGCAAAGCCGGCACTCTTTTCATGCATCGCGCGAGGAATTGATGCAGGTCCTCAAACGCGACCCCGGCAACGCCCAGGCCTGGCTGACGCTGGCCACGATTGGCATGGTGCAGGGAGATGACGCGCTGGCCAATGACGCCTGCGTACATCTGGCCAATGCCAGCAGCGATTTCATGGGCATCGTGTGTACCGCATCTCTGCGTTCGCTCACCGGGCACGCCCCGCAGGCCTACGCGCTGATGTCGATGGTCGAGGATCCGGGCCCCAAGGCACCGGTCGCCATACGGGCGTGGGTAGAAGGCCTCATGGCCGATACCGCTGCACGCATGGGCAAGCCGGATGCGGCCGACGCCCACTTCAAGACTGCCCTGCAAATGACACCGGGCGATAATTTTCTGCTCGCCGACTACGGCGAATTCCTGCTCGACCAGGGGCGGCCACGGGACGCCATCAACCTGGTCAGCGGCGACATCCAGTCCGATACGTCGTTCCTGGTATGGGTATCGGCCGAAAATGCCTTGGGCTTGCCGCGAACCCGCATCGATGTCGCCGAGATGAACGCCCGGTTCCAATCCATGGCGCAACGCGGTGACCACGTTTTCATGCGCGAGCAATCCAGTTACATGCTACATGTCCTGCATGATCCAAAAGCTGCGCTCGACCTGGCGCAGCAGGACTGGAAGGTACAGCGATCGCCCAAGGACGTGCGTGTGTATCTTGAGGCGGCACTCGCCACTCATGATCCATCGGCGGCGACACCTGTGCTCGATTTCGTTGCCCGCACGCATCTCGATGACGTGACCATCAATCCACTGATTGCACAGTTGCAGGAAGCGCCGTCGATCGCGGCGCCCGTCGCGACATCGAAGCCGAAGGGAAATGGCCCATGAGCATTCGCCGTTTGCTCATTGCACTTTGCGCCCTAGCCCTCGGCCTGACTCCGCTGAGCGCGCTGGCACACAAGGAAAGTGATGCCTATCTGACGTTGCGCACCGATGCCACCAACGACCATGTGATGCACGGCCAATGGGATATTGCCTTGCGCGATCTCGATTTTGCGATCGGTATCGACGCCAATCACGATGGTGCGATCACCTGGGGCGAGGTTCAGACGCAGCGCAAGGCCATCGAGGACTACGCGCTATCCCGCCTTGAGGTCAAAGGCGATGGCCTGACGTGTGCCATGCAGCCCAGCGGTCAGAAGGTCGACGAGCATACGGATGGCGCTTATGCGGTCATCCTGTTCGATGCCGTCTGCGACAAGAACATTCCCAGCAAGGTCACCGTTGTCTATCGCTTGATGTACGACCTCGACCCCTATCACCGGGGCATTATCACCCTCCGCTCGGGCGACAAGATCGCCGGTGCGGTATTGGGGCCGAGCAACCCCGTGGCAAGCCTCGACTTGCGCGAACCGGATCGCTGGGGGGAATTCAAGAGCTTTGTTACCGACGGTATCTGGCATATCTGGACGGGAGTCGATCACATCCTGTTTCTGCTGTCGCTGCTGTTGCCAGCTGTGCTGATCAGGCGCCGCCTACCGCCGCACGGCAATGGATGGCGGGTTGGAGCAGCATTGGCGGAAAGCAGCGGCGCGCTGATGGCGGTTGCTACCCAGCACCCTCGCTATGGCTGGGAACCAACGTCGCGGTTCTGGCCGGCGTGCCTGGATGTGATCAAGATCGTATCCGCGTTCAGCCTGTCACATTCGGTGACTCTATCGCTGGCGGTGCTGGGTTTCGTGCACCTGCCCAGCCGGCTGGTGGAATCCGGTATCGCGCTGTCGGTGATGGTCGCAGCGTTGAACAATGTCTATCCCCTTGTGCACAAGCGAGTCTGGCTGATTGCGTTTGCCTTCGGCTTCATTCACGGCCTGGGTTTCGCCAGCGCCCTGGCCGGATTGCAGTTGCCAGCCGGAGCCATGGCAGCGTCGCTCGGCGGTTTCAGTGTCGGCGTGGAGATCGGCCAGGAGGCGATCGTGCTTGCCTTCCTGCCGCTGGCCTACCTGCTGCGCAAGACATGGTTCTATCAAGTGGTGCTGTTGCGCTGGGGCTCGTTCCTGATCATCGCCCTCGCGACCGGCTGGCTCGTGCAGCGAGCCTTCGATATCCTGATTCCAGGCTTCAGCGCGATCATTCCAAGCTGAGGTCGCCGGCTCCGCCCGAAAGTTGGACTCAGAGCAACTTGATGCCGAATGGCTTGACGACGAATGCAAACGCGCCAAAGCAGACGATCGTCAATATCGCGCACATAGCCAGAGCCGGCCAGAAGCCAAATCGGGCGAACAAGCGCGGAAAGGCCAGAAACATGGGTAGCGTGGGCAGGACGTACCAGAACATATACCACGCGTGATTCGCAATCTTGTCGGCAGGCTGCTTTTCAATATGCAACCAGGTCAGCGCCAACAACGTGACCAGTGGCAGCGAGGCGAGCAAGGCGCCCAGGCGATCGCTGCGCTTTGCCAGCTCGGATACGGCGACGACAATCGCCGCGGTCAACAGATATTTCGTGATGATCCAGAGCATGGATTCAGCGCCCGTATCAGATGTGCGTATCGTCATGCCGGCAGGCGGCGACTAGAGCTTCAGGTTCAGCGTAAGACGGAACTCACGTGGCTCGCCAGGATGGACCGTCATGCCGTCGGGCACGATCGGGCTATTCGGTGAAACCCGATAGTCTTGCTCGTAAGCGATATCGTAATACTTGCGATCAAACAAGTTCAGTACGTCCAGCGATAGCGAAATGCGTGGCGTCAGTGCACGTTGTACACGCATGTCCGTCACCACGGAGGGCGGCCCCATCAGGGTGCCATCCTGCGACAGCGGATATTTTCCGATGTAGCGCAGCTTCACATCTCCCGACCAGCCATCGACGTCATGCACGCTCAGTCCCACCGAGGCGACTTTCGGTACGGCGTTGGGAATGGCATTGCCCTGTTGCCCATTTTCGTTCTGATGGGCATAGCGCGCGTGGGTATAAGCCAGGTCGGCATCGAACAGAAGCCAGTTGTTCAACACAAGGTGATTGTTCCATTCAACGCCCTCGCGTTTGCTTGCGCCATTGGGCGTCGTGCTACCGATATCCGAATCTGCGTTGTAGATGAGTTCGGACTCGCTACTCAAACGCCAAAGCGCCAGCGAGCTTTGCAGTCCGGGAATGATTTCCGTCCTCACGCCAATCTCCTGGCCAAAAGCACCGACCAAAGGTGGCACGGGCGAAGCCGGACCGCCGGTGGTGGGATCAATCTTGTAAATGACGCCGCGCGCATCGTTGCTGTGAAAGCCGTCGCCCGCATCCACGAAGAATTCTGTTTTATCCCAGGGGCCGAAGATCAGGGACAACTTCGGAGACGTCCTGCTGGCTGACGCACTGCCACTGTTTTGCGCGAGTGCCAGCGAGGTCAGACCCATCTGGAGGCTGTCCTCACGCACACCTAGCAGGCTGCGGAACCAGTTGCTCCATATCGTGGTGTTTTCCACATACATCGCCGCTTCAGTCTCGCCGACCAGATTGTCATCTACGGTCTGGAACGGAACGCGGGCCTGCGTATCGAACAGGCCGACATGGATATAGTCCCGCCGCACCTGTACGCCGGCTTCAGTCGTCGAATCATGACCGAACAGGCTGTGCAACCAACCATGGGCGATTTTCGTGCCCAGCATATTGCGTGCTTCCTCCTGCTCGAATTGGTCACCCGTGTTCGGGCGCAATTCGAAGAAGGTGAAATTGGAAAACAGCTGCAATCGGTAGTGTTCCAGATACGCCGAAATCGTGGTGTAGCCTTTGGCGTCGTGCGTATGCCATTCGCCGGAAAGAATGTCGCGTGCGGTATCGCCACCGTCCGTGGGGTCGAGGGCACAGAACCGGCAAAGCTGGCCGGACTGGATCAACGCCAGAGGCACCTGGTCCGTGGAATTCCAGTGCGCGTCGTAGACGTTGGCATCGACCGACCAGCCACGCGATGTATCGCCATCGCTCAGGCGCAGGAAGCCATTGATCTTGCGCATGTCCTCAGGCGACTTCCAGGGCCCGTTCTCTTCGAGCCCCTCTACCGCCGCGAGCAGGGTTGGCCCGTGGGAACCCGAAAAAGCAGCCGAGCCGGAATTGCTCCTCTTATCGGACGAGAACACGGGGAAGGAACCCGCGAGCAGGACTCGGCGGTAGTCATAGCTACCCACTGTCAGTTGGGCAAATGGATTGCTCAGGCTATTTCGGTAGTAAATGTCGGCGGAGCCAGCCGCGGAGAAGTCACCGTTCTCGGCAAAATACGTGCCCTTCCGATAATCGATCTGCTGTACCAATTCGGGGGTCAGGAAGTTCAGGTCGGTATAGCCCTGCCCGTGCGCGTTCGTGGGCATGTTGACCGGAACACCATCGACACTGGAGGCAAAATCCGTGCCGTGATCCAGATTGTAGCCGCGCAGAAAATACTGATTCGCCTTGCCGTCGCCCGAATGCTGAGTGACCACCATGCCGGGGATGGCTTCCAGCACCTGGCCTGGTCGAAGTAGCGGAATGTCCTGGAGCAACGAACCAAGAATCACGCCCTGCGAGGCTGCGCTGGACGTTCCCACACCGTTCTCGTAGTGCCCGGTGACCACCACCGCTGGCAAGGTGCTCGCGGACGCGGCACTCGCGGGGGCGCCTGCTGCCAGGGGCGAATCCGATGGCTGTGCCCGGGCGATGGGCGTCGTAAATAACACGCAGAAGAACAGCCATGCGGGCCGCTGCATGAAGTGACTTAGACGGGAACGGGATGTATCCAACCAGGATCACCTACTCGAGATGAGGCGAGTGAGCCGAACGATTCAACGGCGAGGGTCACTCTTAGGTACGTCCAGGTCCCGCGTTTGGATTCATGGTGTTCTTGATCTCCATAGCGTAACGACTTCGACTGTGGTCAAGGGCATGCGGCCAAGGTCACTGGCCTGCGAACGGGTACTCGGCCTGATAGCTGCCTATGCCGGGCAGGTAACCGCAATCACTATGGCAGCGAAGTCATTGTGGCAGGATCGAATGAGACTGACCGATAGTCATCTTCGGTACGTCCGCAATTGAAAGCAGGCCTATGGGGATTTCAGCGGGAGGTTGTCTTGGTGACTGTAAAGCGCGAGTACAATGCTTCGATGGCCAATCTGTTCCGTTTGCTTCGCCGGGGTACATGGTCGTGAATACGGAAAGCCTGACTGTCGCCGACATTGACGCGCCGACACCCGAACCACGTGCATCATCTCGTCAGGTGGTCTACCGGCATGCCCTGCCGATCCGGATCATGCACTGGATCAACGTGATCGCACTGACGCTGATGTTCTTCAGCGGTCTGCAGATCTTCAACGCGCATCCGAATCTCTATTGGGGCAATCGATCCGACAAGGGCAAGGAAATCCTGTCGCTGGCCGCGCATCAGGACGCAACGGGCAGCCTTGTCGGCACCACCCGCATTGGCCACCACGAATTCACCACCACAGGCGTGCTGGGCGTCTCCAAAGATGGTAATGGCATGCCGACAGTGCGTGGTTTTCCCTCCTGGATCACCGTGCCGGGGCCGGGCTGGCTGGCGATGGGACGACGCTGGCACTTCTTCTTTGCCTGGGTGTTCGTGCTCAACGGCCTTTGCTACGTCGGCTACTCCCTCGCCAAACGGCACCTGCAGCACGATCTGTGGCCCACCGGTGCCGACTGGCGGGGCATCGGCCGCTCCATCATCGAGCACATCCGCTTCAAGCATCCCCACGGCGCGGAAGCGTTGCGCTACAACATTTTGCAGCGACTCGCCTACCTCACCGTGATCTTCGTATTCGGCGTGGGCATCGTGCTGATGGGCCTGGCGATGTCGCCGCGGATGGATGCCGTGCTCTCGCCGTTGGTCGAAGCTGTCGGTGGTCGCCAGTCCGCGCGAACCATCCACTTCATCATCGCCTGGGCGTTCGTCGCGTTCGTGCTGATTCATTTATTCGAGGTGCTGATCAGCGGGGTTTTCAATCAGCTGCGCGGCATGATCACCGGCTACTACAGGATTGATTCGGGGGAAGCTGACACTGTCCGGATTCACCCTGCCGAAGTCGAAACCGCAAGGGTCGATACGCACGAGGTTGATGAAGTCACACCGGACGCGCCAGCCGCCACCGAGGAGCGTCCCCATGACTGATCGTCGATCGTTCCTGCGCATGGCCATCATGGGTACGGCCGGCATCCTTGTCGCTGGCTGTGACCGGATCTCCCAGAGCGGCTGGGGAACCCGGGTACTTGGCAGCGCCGAGGGATTGAACCGTCGCGTACAGGCGTTGCTGGCGCCGTCCAGCAGCATGGCGAAGGAATATTCCGAGGCGGATATCTCTCCTGTGTTTCACGCCAATGGCACCACGCAACCCGGCACGCCTGCCTACCGGGCGCTGATGGCAAACCAGTTTCGCGACTACACGTTGCAGATTGACGGCCTGGTCAACCGGCCGACCCGGCTATCGATCGACGACCTGAAAAAACTCGACACGCGCACGCAGATTACCAGGCACGATTGCGTGGAAGGCTGGAGCGCCATCGGCAAATGGCAGGGCACGCTGTTGTCGGCCGTGCTCGACCATGTCGGGGTCGATCCGCAGGCACGGTTCGTCGTATTTCATTGCTTCGACGAAATGGACGTGGGCGTGCCGTATTACGAAAGCGTGGACATCGGCGAAGCGAGACATCCGCAGACGCTGCTGGCGTTTGCCTTGAACGACCAGCCTTTGCCGGTACCCTACGGGGCGCCTCTGCGTCTACGTCTCGGCCGCCAGCTCGGCTACAAGCAGGCGAAATATCTCAGCCGGATCGAGCTGGTCAAGTCCTTCGACGCGATCGGCGACGGCAAGGGTGGCTACTGGGAAGATCAGGGTTACGAGTGGTACGCCGGCATCTGATCAGGTCGGTTCGCTGAATGCGCCAAGCGTCCTCGCGATGCATGCTTATTTGCCGGAGTCAGTCTCTGTACGAGCCGAGGTACGATCCAGCCCGGATGAACCATCCACGATCTCGATGGTTTCGACCTCCCGCACCCATCGGGCCGGCCGCTTGTCCCCTTCCACAACAAGCCGAAATGGCCCGTCTTTCCGGGATAACGGATGGCCATCCTGTCGGTCGACCAACAACACATGGCGATCGCCGAACGCCGCGTCCAACTCGGTCAGACTGAAGACCACCTGGTAGCCATCGGCAGCCGTGACACGAACGAACTTGGCCATTTCGCGTCCCCGCAATGGCTTGTCCGTCGGCGCGCCGGCACGCCGCAAAAGCTCGGCAAGTGCAACGCCTTCCCACAGGCTCGGCTTCTCATCATGCACACCCGCCGTGATGCTGCTGCGTGGCAGATTCGCCAAATCGTTTTCGGTGAACGTGGTGGCGGCTCTTCCAGCGACCAGAATCTGCACGGACCCCGTGCTCAGTGATGCGGAAGGTGCTTGCGCGCCCCAAGCGGAAAACACGAGACACGACGCCAGAGATACGGCGATGCCTAGCTTCATCAAGGATATCTTCAACATGGGCGTTATTCGCTCTCGATCATAGGACTATCGTTGAGGCGCTGGCGAACCGACCGTATCACCCTTGCCGTCTATCAAGAACCACGCGCTGATCGCGCTCAGAAGTGCGAGCGCGCTGGAAATGGTCATTACCCAGCGAAATCCAGAGACGAAGGAGAGTCCGATAACACGTCGCAGTACAAGTGTGTCCTGGGATGAGACCTGGGCGGGTATGACGATCCCTGCCAACTTCTGGCGTTCCGCCAGGATGGAGACCACGGTAGCCGGGGCCACCCCTGAGTGGGCAAGCGCGGTAGCCAGCGCATTGTCGAATTGATGGGTCAAAACAACACCGAACACAGCAATCGCGAGTAGCCCGGCCACGCGGGACATCGCATTGTTGACACCCGAAGCGGTGCCCGCCAGATCGGTGCCCACCGAGTTCATGACGGTGGTCGTCAACGGCGCGATCGTAACGCTCATACCCAGACCCAGGACACATATCGCCGGGAAAAACGTGACCCAATAATTGGGGTTGATCGTCGGCCATGCAAACATCCCGAAGCCGACCGAAGCCACTACGGGCCCAACGACCAGCGGGAGTTTGGAACCGAACACATCGACCAATCGCCCGGCCCACCGCGACAGGACGAACATGATCACGATAAAGGGCATAAAGACCGCGCCCGCCGCCGTCGCGCCATACCCCTGGACCTGAATCAAGTCGAGCGGTAGAAAAAACAGGCTTCCTCCCAAAGCGGCGTAAAGCAAAAACGTAAGAAGGTTCGCGCCGGCGAAGTTGCGTTCGCGGAACAAACGCAAGGGAAGCATCGGAGAGTCTTGATGCGCCTCAACCCAGAAGAAAAGTACCAGCGCGATAACTCCTGCAGCGCCTGCGATCAACACCGCAGCGCTAAACCATCCGCTCGGCGCGTCGATGAGTGCGAACACGATGCCGCCCAGCGCGACTATCGCCAGCAAAGCACCTCTCAGGTCAACCGGGCTCTGGTTTTCCCGGTTTCGACTCTCTGGAACTTTCGTCAGGCAAATGATGAGCAATACACAACTGACCGGAAGATTCACGAGGAACGCCCACTTCCAGGAATAGTGCTCCACCAGGTATCCCCCAACGACAGGACCGATGGCCGTGGTGATGCCACTGAATGCTGACCAGGTCCCTATGGCCGCACCGCGCTCGGCCAAGGGGTAAGCCGAGCTCACGAGGGCCAGGCTTCCGGGAATCAGCAGCGCTGCTCCGATACCTTGAACGGCACGCGCAGCAATCAATTGCAGTGCACTGCCCGAAAGCGCACACGTGAACGATGCGATCGCAAACAGCGAAACCCCGATCACGAAAATGAGCCGTCTTCCGTAGCGATCGCCCAGTGCACCGCCTACCAGAAGTAACGCGGCCAGCGTGAGCGCATAAGCCTCCATCACCCACTGCGCGTCGGAAACTGCAGCGTTGAGCTCACGTTGAATGGCGGGAAGCGCTACGTTGACAACGGTGCCATCAACAAACGCCAGGCTTGACCCAAGCACGGCAGCAACCAGTGTCCACCGGCGCGAAGCCACTGAGCAGGGCACGGCTGGAGCATCTGACAAGACCCTACCGTTGTCGCATGGCGGCGTTCCGATGTGGCTCATGCTCCAGATGTCCGGTTGCAATGCCTGGCGCGGATCCGTGCTTGGGGACGCAGCCAGGCATGTCTCAAGGTCCCCGATGACTGCGCAAACTCTACACCTGATCGTAAAGGATCATGCGTGAGCAGCCGCGGGCTCGCCATCGGCGCGCGTCGCACGCTGCATCACCTGAGGTGGCTGCCCGAACGCGCGCAAGAAGGCGCGGCGCATGCGCTCACGATCTCCAAAACCCGTCTCGCGAGCTATGACATCCATCGAGTGCTTGCCGGAGCCCATCATCAATTGTGCCGCTTCGACACGTAGCTGCTCGACGGCCTTCGCCGGCGATTGCCCGGTCTCGGCGCGGAACGCTCGACTGAATTGCCTGGGGCTCAGGTGTGCGGACTCGGCGAGTTGCTCCACCGACAGTTCAGCCGTCAGGTTTTGTCGGGCGTAAGCCAGCGCGGTTTGAACTCGATCGGATCTCGGCTCCAGCTCAAGCAGCGCGGAAAACTGCAACTGACCACCCGCACGACGGTGGTAGACGACAAGTTTCTTGGCAACCAGCCGTGCCACGTCGGCCCCAAGATCTTTTTCGACCAGCGCGAGCGCGAGATCGATGCCGGCGGTCATTCCGGCGGACGTCCAAACCGGTCCATCAATGATGAAGATGCAGTCCTGCTCGACCTTTACTGCGGGAAAAGCCCGCTGCAACTCTTTGGCGTGATACCAATGGGTCGTCGCACGCCGGCCATCGAGCAGCCCTGCTTCGGCCAGCGCGAAAGCACCGGTGCAGGTCGCCCCGATCCGCCGGGATGTCCGCGCCGCTTCGCGCAGAAACGCTAGAAGGCCAGCTGACGCGGGCACGATGTCGTTGTCACCGCCGACCAGAATGGTGTCGAATCGCTGGTCGTCGAAGGGCTCCGTGCTGACTGAAAATCCACCCGAGGATGGAACCAGCCCGCCATGTTCAGACAGCAGCTTGATGTCATAAACGGCTTCGTTCGCGGTGAGGTTCGCGAACTCGAAAACCGTGGTCATGGCCAGTCCCATCACCTGGAAGCCAGGAAAAAGAACGATCCCGAGACGCAACATGACCAGATCTCCGCAGCGTCCTGAAACGTTGCATATATGTCATTGATGACGGGATGCTACGCGCCTAGCCTAGCTCTGTAAAGCCGGCGTCCGCCGACCACTACGGAGAAAACTCATGGTTACTGCATCAAAAGGCACCGCTCTCATTACTGGCGCATCGTCAGGCATTGGCGCCGTCTATGCCGATCGGCTGGCTCGCCGCGGCTATGACCTCATCCTCGTCGCTCGCAATCGAGACCGTCTAGGCGCGCTTGCCACTCGCCTGACCGCCGAGACGGGTCGCACCGTCGAGGTTCTCGCCGCCGACCTGAGCGTGGACACCGACATTCGCCTGGTCGAAGAGGTATTGCGCACGGACTCAAGCATCACCCTGCTGGTCAACAACGCCGGCGTGGGGGCGGCTTCTCCCTTGCTTGCGTCGGACCCCGTCAAGATGGATTCGATGATCACGCTCAACGTCACCGCACTGACGCGACTGGCTGGTGCTGCTGCGCGGGGATTTGTGGCCAGGGGTGTCGGCGCGATCATCAACATCTCATCGATCGTTGCTGTCGCACCCGAACTGCTCAATGGTGTTTACGGCGGCACCAAAGCCTTCGTGCTGGCTTTCAGTCAGTCGCTGCATCACGAGCTGAATGACAAAGGCGTAAAGATTCAGGTGGTCTTGCCGGGCGCGATCAGCACGGAATTCTGGGACGTTGCCGGCCTGCCCATCGAGAACCTGCCGCAAACCATGGTGATGAATGCCCAGGATCTGGTCGACGCCGCGCTTGCCGGTTTCGATCACGGTGAATTGGTGACCATTCCATCGTTGCCCGAGGTGGCTGATTGGGATGCTTTCGAGCGTGCGCGCCGCGAGCTGGGTCCGAATTTGTCCCACAACCAGCCAGCCAAACGCTTTAGTGCTCGTGCGGTAGCCTGATGTTCTGAGGTGATCGCATCAAGTGGATGTCCGCTGTCGTCGGCGGACGTCCATAGCTTCGCCGCCGGTCGAGATCATGGCGATCGGCGATGCCTCACGCTATCGCGTACATCCACGTCAAACAGCAACTGCAAGGTATCCCCGGCATCCTTACCTGCCATTGTGTAGCGGAGCCCTTCGCGCGTCGGCAGACGCGACGCATGCTCGCGCAACGCGGCATCGGGCAAACCGATCTGCCAGGCATCAGCCTGACCGGAAAACGTCGCGTCATCAGCTTGCGTTGTACGAACTGCAAAGCTGATCGCGAAAGCATCAGCGAATCCTGTGCGCGTCTCCAGCCCGTCGCCCGCCAGCAACCTGGCCAGTTCATTCTCGTCAATGCGTATCCGCAATTTCTGGCTTTCGATCTGGATTTTCATGAGCATGCTCCGTGATTTCAGCGGATCAAGGCGATGGGCGGATGCCGAGCGCGGCGCAGGGTTCCAGGCTGACGATCTCGACGCGCTTGCCGGCGGCACAGTCGCCCGCGTCTTCGGTCAGCACGACCCAGCTATCAGCCCCTGCAAAGGGCCTCATGCGAAACGGCTGCTGCTGGCTCGACACGCTGGCGTGCAGCTGACCTTCTGCACCCTGATGCAAGGTGGCACGCAGAAAATGGCGCATCCCGGCTTTGGGTTGCTGCGGCGTGTCAAGCACGGCGCGCAGCGGAGCCTCGGCGCCCTGCCCCATCATCGCGCGTAGTGCCGGTACCACGAAGAAACGAAAGCCCACGGCGACAGCCATCGGTGTACCCGGCAGCGCGAGAATCAGCGGACCCTCCGCCAATCTCGCGCACAACAGGGGCTTGCCAGGGCGAATCGCCACCTTGTGGAACAGCAGCTGAGCGTTGAAGCGGTGCAGCGTGTCAGGCACGAAGTCGTAGCGACCCATCGACACCGCGCCTGTACTGATCACCAGGTCGACGCCTGCGCTCACAGCACGCTGCAAAGCAGCGGCAAAGGTGCTCGCGGTGTCGTCTACCGTTTCGCATGACAGCACCTGCGCACCCGCCGTGGTGAGTGCGGCGACGAGATAAGGGCCGTTGGAGTTGTAGATATGGCCGTCGGCGAGCGGTTGCGAGGGATCGGCCTGCAGCTCCATGCCAGTGCAGACAACAGCGATGCGAGCGCGGCGCACCACCTCCACCTGGGCCACACCCAGCGCAGCCAGCAGCATGATGTGCGCAGCCTCGATGCGCGTACCCGCGGTGAGCACCGTCGATCCCTGCGCTGCGTCAGCGCCGGTGTGGCGCACGTTGTAGCCCGCCACGAGTGGATCGAGCAGGCGGATACGTGCAGGCGAACCGTCCGGATGCGTATCCAGTAGCTCGGTGCGCTCTATGGCGACCACCGCATCGAACCCGTCAGGCAGGCAGGCGCCGGTCATAATTTCGCAGGCGCTGATCGCATCCGCTTTGCGCGGCTCGCCCGCCGCCTGCGAGCCATGCACGACATGTTCGGAACCGGCTGCTAGCGGCTCGCGTGCGCATAGCGCATAGCCGTCCATCGCGGCGTGGTCGAACGACGGCAGCGCGATCGGGCTGCGGATATCGGCAGCCAGCACGCGGCCAGGGGCTTCGACGAGCGCGCAGTGTTCGCCGGGCAGTGACCGGACCTGCGCAAGCAGACACTGCAGCGCCTGGGCATAGCCGATCATGGGTTGATGAATTTTGCTCACCCGGGCACGTGATCGCGCGCAGGATGCATGGCGGCAATGCCCCCGGCCAATGAATGGACGTTGTGCATGCCCTGCTCACGCAAGCTGCGTGCAGCATGCCCGCTGCGACGGCCAGTGCTGCAAACCAGCAGCACGCGCCCCAAGGCGAGTTCGCTGGCAAGCGCTTCGATCTGCGTGGAAGGCAGTGACCGCGCTTGCACCGGCAGTGGCTGCGCGGAGATCTCATCCAGCTCGCGCACATCGATCAGAGTGTAGCCGGCAGCGATGGCCTCATCGAAGTCGTCAAACGCGAGATCCACCGCGCGTTCCTCCAGTGCCTGGGTCAATGCGCGGCGTGCCACCTCGATGCAGCCGCCGTGCAGTGCACAGCCCTGCGCCGAGTCGATTGGCAGCCGCTGGCTGCTGCCTTCGAGCAGGTTGACCAGCAGCAGCGCATGATCAACCGGTCGCGGCAGGTCGAGCAGCAACTTGAGCGCCTCGGTGGCCTGCATCGCGCCCAGCACACCGGCCACCGGACCGAGCACGCCGGATTCCACGCAGGTGCCAGCGACACCGGGAGCCGGTTGCTGCGGCCACAGGCAGCGCAGGCATGGCGCACCGGGTTTGGCCGTGACCACCTGCAGCTGACCTTCGTACTGGTAGATGCTGGCGAGGATCAGCGGCGTACCGGTAAGCACAGCGGCGTCATTGCACAGATAGCGGCTGCGCATGTCGTCGGTGCACTCGACCACCAGGTCGAACTGCGCGAATACGTCAGCCACGTTGCCGGCATGCAGTGGTTCGGCGAAGGTTTGCACGGTGACGGTGGGATTGAGCGCGGCGATGCGTTTCGCGGCCAGCTGCACCTTGAGCTCGCCGATGTCGCGCGCGTCGTAGAGCGTCTGTCGATGCAAATTGCTGGCGTCGAGGCGATCGCCGTCGACGATGCCGAGCGTGCCGACGCCGGCGCCAGCCAGGTAGGTGAGCACCGGGCAGCCGAGGCCGCCAGCGCCGATTACCAGCACGCGCGCAGCGGCGAGTTTTGCCTGGCCTGCTTCGCCCACATCGCGCAAGCGCGTCTGGCGCGAGTAGTCCGGCACAAAGACCGGTTCGGACGTTTGCTCGTACGCTTGCAGGTGTTCGTGCTCATGCGCGCGGTGCGTGTGCGCGCAGGCCACCCACGACGTGTCGCCGTCGAGGTAGTGCTCTTTCTTCCAGATCGGTAGCCGGTGCTTGATCTCGTCGATGATGTAGCGGCAGGCACGGAACGCCTCGTCACGATGCGCGGAGGAGACGCCGATCCACACTGCAAGCTCGCCGATCTTCAACTGGCCGGTGCGATGCACGCAGTGCGCTGCGATGATGCCGTAGCGCGCAATCGCCTCTTCGACGATGCGCTCGCCCTCGACCATCGCCAGCTCGGCGTAGGCCTCGTACTCAAGGCCGTCCACTTCACGACCTTCGTTGCTGTTGCGCACCCAGCCCTCGAAGGTGCAGAAGCCGCCGCTGCCCGGATGCTGCAGCGCCCTGCGCAGCTGCGCAGGATCGAACGCTGTGCTGGACAGGCTGAAATGTTTCATCCGCCGGCCACCGGTGGAATGAATACGATGGTGTCGCCCTCGCCAACCGCCCTGCCCCAGTCACTGAACTGTGCGTTGACCGCGACCTTGAGCGCATCGGCCGACAGCGTGAATCCGTGGCGCACACGCAGCTCGTCGTACAGCTCACGCAGCGAAGCCGCCGAGGTGGTCAGTTGCTCACCGCTGGAGCCGGCCTGCTCGCGCAGTTGTGCGTAGTACTGCAAGGTCACCGTGATCATGATGGTGACCCTATCTGTCGCTGCATCAGTGCGAATTCCTCGGGGGTATTGATGTTGTCCAGGGCGTCGCCTGGCGCAGGCAACAGAGTGATGCGAGACATCATAAGCGCCTTGCGCGGGCAATAACTTCCGTCATCGACCCGCTGCCTGAGCAACGCATGGCTGGAGGGTTCCCACAACGCACACAGCGGTTCGGGCAGCTCGTCGAAGCGGCTGGCGAAAACGGTGGCATCGGTGGCGGGATCGCGTGCATCGATCAGCTTGCGCAGGGTCGCTTCGTCGAGCAGCGGCAGGTCGCATGCCAGCACCAGCCAGGCGACATCCGGGTGGGTATCCTGGGCGGAGAGAATGCCGGCGGCGGGACCGATCGCATCATAGCGATCCACGATCTGCGGCAGGCTGGCGCGCAGCGGATCATCACGTTGCTCACTGCGCACCGAAACAAAGGCGCGCTCGGTCACCGCTGCGAGCAGACGCCATGTACGCAGCAGTTGCGGCTCGCCCGCGTAGGCAAGCTGTGCCTTGTCGCGCTGCATGCGTCGGCTGGCGCCGCCGGATAGCAGCAAGCCATAGATCGGTGGCGCAGCCTTGGTGCTCATGCGACGACTCCGCTGACCACCTGATCGATATCGTGCTTGCCGCCGGTTTTCTTCAGCAGGCGAATCTCGCCGATGACGATGTCGTGCGACATCGCCTTGCACATGTCGTAGATGGTAAGCGCAGCAATGCTTGCGCCGGTGAGCGCCTCCATCTCCACGCCAGTGCTGCCGCGGCAGGACACGGTGCAATCGATCAGCGCATCGCGGCCATCCATGTGGATCACGATATCGCACTTGTCCAGACTCAGCGGGTGACATAGCGGAATCAGCTGCGAGGTGGCCTTGGCGCCCATCACGCCAGCGATGTGCGCCACAGTGAACACCGCACCCTTCGGCGTGACGTAGCCAGCCGCATGCAGCGCGTCGGCGACGTCGGCCGGGAACGTCACGCGCGCACGCGCCTGCGCCGTGCGATGGGTAATCGGCTTGGCGCCGACATCCACCATGCGTGGCTGCTGCGAATCGTCGACGTGCGAAAGCTTCATCTATCCTCCGATGTAATGCATTTCTATTTTACGGCGGACATTGTTATGCCGCTCGGCGCGCTCCTCGCTGTAGCGATCGGCACGGCCCAGCCATATGTCACGCAGGCGATCGAGCAGTTGCTCGTCATTGTCTCCCGCGCGCAACGGGCTACGCAGGTCGGCGCCCTGATTCGCGAACAGGCAGGTATAAAGCATGCCCTCGGAAGATAGCCGGGCGCGCGTGCAGCTGCCGCAGAACGGTTCGCTGACCGAGGAGATTACGCCGATCTCGCCGGCTCCATCGCGAAAGCGGTAGCGCGTGGCAACCTCGCCCGGATAGCGCGCCGGCAGCGCCTCAAGCGGCCAGCGCGTGTCGATGCGTTCGATCAGCTCCCGCGAGGGCACCACGTCATCGGGCGTCCAGTCATTGCGATTGCCGACGTCCATATATTCAATGAACCGCACCACGATGCCGCTGCCGCGAAAGCGCTCGACCAGATCGGTCACGGTGTGCTCGTTGACACCACGCTGCACCACCGCGTTGAGCTTCACCCCCTGCGGATAGCCGGCCGCCTGAGCCGCGTCGATACCGGCCAGCACGTCCTCGAGCGCGCCGCGCCCACCGCTCATGCGATGGAACAGGGCGGGGTCGAGCGTATCCAGACTCACGGTCATACGATCGAGACCGGAATCGCGCAATTCAGCGGCGTGGCGGGAAAGCAGCACGCCATTGGTAGTCATCGCCAAATCCTTGATGCCGTCGATACGCCGCAATCGCGCCACCAGCTCAGCCAGCTTGGGCCGAAGCAGCGGCTCGCCGCCCGTGAGGCGCAGCTTGCTCACGCCCAGCTGCACGGCCAGCCGGCACAGCCGCTCGATCTCGTCGAAGCTCAGGCGCTCGTCGTTGCGCAGAAATTCAAAGTGCTCGCCGTAGGTCGCCTCGGGCATGCAATACGGACAACGGAAATTGCAGCGATCCATCACCGAGATGCGCAGGTCGTGCAGCGCCCGGCCCAGACGATCCCGCGGCAATTCGGCGGTCATTGGTGGACTCGCGATGGTGTTGGAAGACGTCATATCACCAACGATAGAACGCTGCCGCCGTGCCGGCTACCGCGACGTTCTGGCCGGGCGGCAACTGCACGAAGCCGTGGGTGCGCGGCAGCGAGGAGAAATCGCCCGAAGTCCGCGATGGCACCGGGTGCGCCAACGCCCTTCCGGACGAATCATGCTGTACGTGCGCAGGTACAAAACACGTCAAATTTGCGTTGGTGTCGACCGCCTCATCCAGGCAGACGTGCTCCAGTGGCTCCGCGACGGCGCCCATGGACGCCAGCAGCGCCGGCATCACATAGCGAATCGCACAGACCAGTGCCGAAACCGGGTTGCCGGGCAGCGCGAACACCGCCTGGCCCTGCGCCCCGATACCGAACCACATCGGCTTGCCCGGCCGTTGTGCGATGCGATGAAAAACGCAGCGCACCCCGAGCGCATCGAGTGCGGCCGGCACATGGTCGCGCTGGCCCATCGAGACGCCGCCGGACAGGATCAGCACCTGATGCGCCGCCAGCAGCGCACCGAGTATGGAGACGGTCGCGCCAAGATCGTCTGCAACCTGGCTCAGTGCCACCCGGCCGAAGCCGCGGCTGCGCAATGCGGCGGCCAGCGCGCGATCGTTGGACCGGCGGATCTGCCCTTCGCCGAGCGCAGCACCCACGTCCACCAGCTCGTCGCCGGTAGCAACGACGGCAACCGATGGCACGATGGCAACCTCGACATCAGTCACACCGTTCGCCGCGAGCACCGCCATTTCCGGCGCGCCAATGCGAATACCGGCATTCAGCAACAGCGCATCGATGGGGCAGTCGGAGCCGCGCGCGTGGATGAACTGACCGCTTGTCGGCACGTAGCCTTCAGCCAATAGATAACGATCCCCTTCGCGCAGTGTCTGCTCAACTGGGACGATGCAATTGCAGCCATCCGGCAACATCGCGCCGGTGGTCACTTCGATGCAGCAACCGTCGTCGACGAGCGTCTGCGCCACCATGCCGGCCAGCTGCACACCACACACCGCAAAGCTGCGTGGCAACGACCCGCTCCAGCGCAGCGCGATCCCGTCCATCATCACGCGATCGAACGGTGGCTGGTCCCGCTCGGCCCGGATCGGCTCGCGCAGGATCCGGCCAGCGGCGACGTCCAGCTCCACCCGCTCGCTGCCGAACGACGGCATGTGTCGGGTGATCAGGGCTTCGGCTTCGGCAACGCTGATCAGCTCATTCATTGACGCGATGGCCTGCAAGGCGGTGGCATGGCGCCAGGGCGCCGTGAAGGGAAATCATGGTGGTACGAGCGACCTTTGACAACCGCGGCGGCGGGTACCGACGTCGTATCACGCACCCAGCGCCACCGCCTTGACCTGTGCCCACACCTCGCTCCCGGGCATCAGCGCGAGCGCATGCCAGGAGCGTCGGGTGATACGCGCCAACAGTACGCTGCCACCTGCATCAAGCTGCACCAGGCATTGGGAGGGATGATCCGCATCAGCCATCGCGATCACGCGGGCGCGAATCTGATTCAGCGCGCTACTGCCCGTCTGGCGTTCATGCGTCAGCACCACGTCGCGAGCGCCGATGCGGCAGCGCAGTCGCTGGCCTACAACATCACGGCGGCGCGGCACGAAGAGCGTGCCGCCAACAAACGCCAGCTCGGTGAGATGGTCGTGCGCGTCGTGGCCGGCGACGGTGCCTTCAATCACCGCGCCGACGGCTTCGACTAGCGTTGCAGGTAGGTCAAGACGGGTAAGCGTTGCCTGCAAAGGTCCCTGCGCTACGACGTGACCGGCATCGAGCAAGACCAGGTGATCGGCCAACCGGGCGACTTCGTCAATCGCGTGGCTGACGTAGATCATCGGCACCGCCAGCGCCGCATGCAGAGTTTCCAGCCGACCGAGCAGATCGTTGCGCGCGGTGGCATCGAGCGCCGACAGCGGCTCGTCGAACAGCAGCAGGGACGGGTCGGACAACAGCGCACGCACGATGGCGACGCGCTGGCGCTCACCACCGGAAAGCGCCTCGATACTGCGCCCGAGCAAGGCGCGCAAGCCGAACTGGTCTATCAGCGCGTCACGATCGATATGTTTCGGCCGACCGGCGCGGCGATAGCCATAGTCCAGGTTGCCGGCCACCGAGCGATGCACGAACAGGCTAGCCTCCTGGGTGACGTAGCCGAGCCGACGCCGGTGCGGCGGCACGAACACGCGCCGTGCGCTGTCCTGCCATAGCTCGTCGCCAAGACTTAACCTGCCCTCGCTACCGCGATCCAGCCCGGCGATCGCACGCAGGCAGCTGGTCTTGCCGGCGCCGGAAGGGCCGAACAACGCGGTGATGCCACGGGATGGCAGCGCGATGTCGAGTTCGATCGCCAGGTCGCCACGACGCCACGCCAGTGTCGCCTCCACCCCGCGAGGACCATCCTTTTCTCGAAGATTTGGCGCCCGCTGCTCAGCCACGTTCGTGCCTGCGCGGACGCAGCAACGACATCGCCAGTAGCGCAGCGAACGAGAACACCAGCAGGCATAGTGACAATGTATGCGCCTGGGAGTATTCACCGGCTTCGACGTGATCGAAGATACGCATCGACAACACCCGTGTCTGGCCCGGGATATTGCCGCCAATCATCAGCACGACACCGAACTCGCCCATGGTGTGTGCGAAGCCCAGCACCGCCGCCGTGATGAAGCCCGGCAGCGCCATCGGGCAAGCAATGGAGAAAAAACGATCGAATGGACTTGCACGCAAGCAGGCCGCAACCTCCAGCGGCCGCACCCCGATTGCCTCAAACGCGTTGTGCAAGGGCTGCACCACGAACGGCAGCGAGTACAGCACCGAGCCGACCACCAGTCCGCCAAAGGTAAATGGCAGCGCCGACAACCCCATCGCGGCGATCAGCCTGCCCACCGCCCCATGCGGACCGAGCAGCAACAGCAGATAGAAACCCAGCACGGTCGGTGGCAGCACCAGCGGCAGTGCTACCACCGCAGCGACTGGCCGCTGCCAGCGCGAACGGGTCTGTGCCAGCCACCACGCCAGCGGTGTGCCCAACAGCAGCAACATGGCGGTGACCGTCGCGGCCAGTCGCAGGGTCAGACCAAACGCCTGCAGATCCTGCGTCGACAGTAGCGGCATCATTGTGGCTCAGTGATCCGCTGCACCTGGCAGGGTGAAGCCATAGCGCGTGAGGATGGCGCGCGTCGCCGGACTCTGCATGAAACGCGCGAAATCCTGCGCCAATGCATTGTCGGCACCGCGTTTGGTCAACACGAAACTCTGCTGCAGTGGCTCGTAAGCCGTCGGCGGCACTGGCGCATAGCTGCCCTTGGCCATGGCCGGATCCAGCGCCAGCGATTGCGCAATGATGCCGACCTGGGCATTGCCGCTCTGTGCGAACTGCGCCGTCTGCGCGATGTTTTCACCGAAGACCAACCTCGGCTGAAGCTGATCCCAGATACCTGCGCTGCGCAACGCCTGCTCGGCCCGTTTGCCATAAGGCGCGTGCTGCGGATTGGCGATCGCGATGCGGCCAAAGCGTGGCTGCACCAAGTCGGCGACCTGCACACCGTGCATGTCAATGCTTGCGCTCCACAAAACGATGCGACCCACCGCATAGGGCACCGGTTGCCCGCCAGCATTGCCATGCGCGATCAGCTGCTTGGGGTAATCGCTGTCCGCCGAAAAGAACAGCTCGAACGGGGCGCCCTGCTCGATCTGCGTCAGCAGCTGGCCGGACGCCCCATACACCACGTCGATGCTGTCGGCCGGATGATCATGACGATAGGCGGCGATGACGTGGTCCATCGCGTAGTGCAGGTCTGCCGCTGCGGCTAGTGTTATGTGTCGACTTCCGGCGGCTTGATGTGCGTCAGCCTGATCTACGGCGGCGTGTACCGACAGGGCCGTGATGGCCATGCCCAGAACAAACAACCAACGGGAAAGAATGCGCATACCAATATTCCTTGAGCGCAGTGCTGCGCCGCATTAATGGGAAGGAAAGGGCCGCTGCATCATGACATTCTCTCCCAGAAGGCGCACGTGATCTCGGTAACATGAGGCTTTGGTCGCCGGATAGCATGCGCATACCGGCGCTCCCCGCGCGCCATGCTGCGCCGCATTAAAGGAAACGCAACGGTTCACCGCATCATGCAGTTCTGTTGGCAGAGGGGCACGTCACGCCAGCGTCATGAGACTTTGATCGACTGGAACACAATTGAAACACTTGCATGACTAAGAAGATCGAAACCTGACATCCGGCGCAAAGCCGGCCACCATAAGGGGGTATGTATGGCTCGGGAACTGGTAACAGATGTCTTCGATGGATCAGCTGGAAGCTCGCCGGGATTTTTTTCCAGAGAGCGCACCATCGCCGGTCCAGCTTTCAACCGGTGGTTGGTACCGCCCGCGGCGCTGGCGATCCACTTGTGCATCGGCATGGCCTACGGCTTTTCGGTGTTCTGGCTGCCGATGAGCAAGCTGCTGGGCAACACCGATCCCACTGTTTGCGCGAACCTGGGTTTCTTCGCTGCGCTTACCAGCACCAGTTGCAACTGGACGGTGCCGCAGGTTACTCACATCTTTGAAACTTTCATCGCAATGCTGGGCATATCGGCCGCATTGTGGGGTGGCTGGGTGGAACATTCCGGGCCACGCAAGGCCGGCTTTATTGCTGCCTTGTGCTGGGGCGGTGGACTGATACTCGGCGGCCTCGGCGTATCGATGCACCAGTTATGGCTGGTATTTCTTGGCTGCGGCGTGCTCGGCGGCGTGGGTCAGGGCCTGGGTTACATCTCGCCAGTATCTTCGCTGATCAAATGGTTCCCGGACCGACGCGGCATGGCCACCGGCTTTGCCATCATGGGTTATGGCGGCGGCGCGATGATCGGTGCACCACTGGCCGTGGCATTGATGAAGCACTTTTCCGATGTCAGCGCACAAGGAGTGGCGTCGACGCTGATGGCGATGGGCGCCATCTATTTCATCGTGATGGCCTGCGGCGCGCTGGGCTTCCGCGTAGCCCCGAACGGCTGGAAACCAGCCAGCTGGACATCGCCGATCGCCGACGATGGCAAATCGATGATCACCCGCCGCCACGTGCATCTGAACCGCGCGTGGAAAACTCCACAATTCTGGCTGCTCTGGGGCGTGCTGTTTCTCAATGTGACAGCCGGCATCTCGGTGATCTCGATGGCCAGCCCGATGTTCCAGGATGTATTTGGCGGCAAGCTAGTCGGGCTGGCGAACACCGCCGCCGAACTCAGTGCTGCACAGAAGGCCGCCGTGGTCGCGGCAGCAGCGGGCCTGGTCGGCTTGATCAGTCTGTTCAACAGCCTAGGGCGTATCTTCTGGGCGTCGCTGTCGGACAAGATCGGCCGCAAGAAGACGTATTACACCTTCTTCGCACTGGGCATTGTCTTGTACTGCCTGTTGCCGACCTGGGGACATCTGGCACTGGCCGGGCTCTTCGTAGCCACCGTGTGCGTCATTCTGAGCATGTATGGCGGCGGCTTTGCGACCATCCCTGCGTATCTGGCGGATCTGTTCGGAACACAAATGGTCGGTGCCATCCATGGCCGGCTGTTGACCGCATGGTCGGCGGCCGGCGTGATCGGCCCGTTTCTGATCGCCGCCATCCGTCAGACGCAGATCGATTCGGGCGTCGCCAAAACCCTGGTATACGACCGCACGCTCTACATCATGGCGTTCCTGCTGCTGCTGGGTCTGATCTGCAACTTGCTGGTGAAGCCAGTGAAAGAATCGGCATTCATGAGTGACGAGGAGCTCGCACGCGAGCGCTCGTTGCAACATGAGGACCGGGTGACCATCACCGCTGAAACGGCGGCCCGCGGAGGCTTTGGCATGATGGGTGTACTGGCCTGGCTGGCAGTTGGCGTCCCGTTCCTGATTGGTCTATATATTGCGTTGGCTAAAGCCGCTGCTTTGTTCTGAAGGTGACGCAAGTGAAACGCGCTCCAAATATCAACTTGCTGCCGGACATCCCGGAGGATGTCCGCGCAGCGGTGCTGGACGTCACGACCCGGCTCAAGGATCTGCCGGGCGCGCTGTTGCCAGTACTGCACGCAGTTCAGAAAGCGCTCGGTTACGTGCCGGAAATCTCCGTACCGTTGATCGCGCGCGAGTTGAATCTTTCACGCGCCGATGTTCACGGCGTCATCAGCTTCTATCACTTCTTTCGCAGCAAGGCGCCGGGGCGGCGGGTGATCTATGTGTGCCGCGCCGAATCGTGCCAGGCGATGGGTGCCGTTAAGCTGGAGAAACATATCAAACAGCGCCTCGGCGTAGACTTTCACGAGACCACCGCCGACGGCGCGTACTCGCTCGAACCGGTCTATTGCCTTGGCAATTGCGCATGTTCGCCGGCAATCATGGTCGACGATGAACTGAAAGGCCGGCTGACGCCCGAACGCTTCGATGCATGGCTGGCCGCGGAGAACGGATGAGCATCACGGTTTACGTGCCGCGCGATGCCAGCGCACTTTCACTGGGTGCCGAAGCTGTCGCCGATGCAATCAGCGCCGAGGCTAAACAGCGTGGCGCCGATGTGCATATCGTACGCAACGGTTCGCGCGGCCTTTACTGGCTTGAACCGTTGGTGGAAGTGGCAACGCCGTCCGGTCGCTTTGCCTACGGACCAGTCCAGCCCGAGGACGTCCCTGCCCTGTTCGAGGCAGACTTCCTGCACGCAGGCAAGCATGCATTGATGCTCGGGCCAAGCGAGGACATCGCTTATCTGAAGAGTCAGCAGCGACTGACCTTCGCCCGAACCGGCATTGTCGATCCGCGCAGCCTGGACGACTACCGTGCGCACGACGGTTATCGCGGACTGGAAGCTGCGCTGCGTATGAGCGGCGCCGACATCGTCAAGGTCGTCACCGATGCCGGCCTGCGTGGCCGCGGTGGCGCCGCGTTTCCTGCCGGCATCAAGTGGAAGACCTGCCTCGACGCCAACGCCGATCAGAAATACATCGTCTGCAATGCCGACGAGGGCGATTCCGGAACCTATGCCGATCGCATGATCATGGAAGGCGATCCGTTCGTCCTGATCGAAGGCATGACCATCGCTGGCCTGGCTGTCGGCGCAACGCATGGCTACATCTATCTGCGTGTGGAATATCCGCATTCGCAGCGCGCACTGGAGGCGGCGATCGCCGTCGCCGAGGCCAACGGTTATCTCGGCGACGACGTGCTCGGCAGCGGCAAGGCATTTCATCTCGAAGTGCGCATGGCGGCCGGCGCCTATATCTGCGGCGAGGAGACCTCGCTGCTGGAGAGTCTCGAAGGCAAGCGCGGCCAGGTTCGCTTCAAGCCGCCCCTCCCTGCGATCCAGGGCCTGTTCGGCAAACCCACGGTGATCAACAACGTGGTGACGCTCGCCAGCGTACCGATCGTGCTGGACAAGGGTGCCGAGTTCTATCGGGATTTCGGCATGGGCAAGTCGCGCGGCACGCTGCCGATCCAGCTGGCCGGCAACCTCAAACGGCCGGGCCTGGTCGAGCGCGCTTTCGGCGTCACGTTGCGCGAACTGATCGAGGATTACGGCGGCGGCACCGCGAGTGGTCGACCGGTGCGCGCAGTACAGGTGGGCGGCCCACTTGGCGCCTACATACCCATATCGCAACTGGATACGCCGATCGACTATGAGGCATTCATCGCGATCGGCGGCATGCTTGGCCATGGTGGCATCGTGGTGTTCGATGACAGCGTCGACATGGCGGCGCAGGCGCGCTATGCCATGGAATTCTGCGCGATCGAATCCTGCGGCAAGTGCACGCCTTGTCGTATCGGCTCGGTGCGTGGGGTCGAAGTGATCGATCGCATGGTTGCTGGCGATACAGCCGAGCGCGAGCGCAACGAGGTTCTACTGCGCGACCTGTGCCAGACCATGTTGGGTGGTTCGCTGTGCGCACTCGGTGGCATGGCACCGTTCCCGGTGCTCAGCGCGCTGGATCATTTTCACGAAGATTTTTCAGGCGCCACCGAGAAAACCGCGACCTGAGAACTGCTTCCAAGGAGACACTGCATCATGTTGTCCATCGTCGATATCGATTACGGCACGCCCAAATCCACGTCCGAAAAGACGGTCGCGCTGCAGATCGACGGCAGGACACTGAACGTGCCTGAGGGTACGTCGGTGATGCGGGCTGCCGCCCAGGCCGGCATCAGCATTCCCAAGCTGTGTGCGACCGATATGCTCGAAGCGTTCGGTTCGTGTCGGCTGTGCCTGGTCGAGATCGAGGGACGCAAGGGCTATCCGGCCTCGTGCACCACGCCAGTGACCGCCGGCATGAAGGTGAGCACGCAGACGCCGAAGCTGGCCGAGATTCGCCGTGGCGTGATGGAGCTGTACATCTCCGATCATCCGCTGGACTGCCTTACCTGCCCCGCCAATGGTCACTGCGAACTGCAGGACATGGCCGGCGTGGTCGGCCTGCGCGAAGTGCGCTACGGCTACGACGGCGCCAACCACGTTTATGCAGAAACAAAACAGGGCGAAGCGAATCCGCTGTTCGTCGCCAAGGACGAATCCAACCCCTACTTCACGTTCGATCCCTCCAAATGCATCGCCTGCTCGCGCTGCGTGCGTGCCTGCGATGAAGTACAGGGCACGTTCGCGCTGACCATCCAGGGTCGCGGCTTCGAATCCAAGGTGGCCGCCAGCCAGGACAACCGTTTCCTTGATTCCGAATGCGTCTCCTGCGGCGCCTGCGTGCAAGCCTGCCCCACCGCCACGCTGTCGGAGAAATCGCTGATCGACAAGGGCCAGGCCGAGCACAGCGTGATTACAACCTGTGCCTACTGTGGCGTTGGCTGCAGCTTCCGCGCCGAGATGAAGGGCGAAGAAATCGTGCGCATGGTGCCGGACAAGAACGGCCACGCGAACCACGGACATTCCTGCGTCAAGGGCCGCTTCGCGATCGGCTATGCCACGCATCCGGACCGGATCACCACCCCGATGATCCGCGCAAAAATCTCCGATCCATGGAAGATCGTGAGCTGGGAGGTTGCGTTCGCCCATGTGGCCAACGAATTCAGGCGCATTCAGGGGAACTACGGCAAGCACGCGATCGGCGGCATCACATCCTCGCGCTGCACCAATGAGGAAACCTATCTGGTGCAGAAGCTGGTGCGTGCCGGCTTCGGCAACAACAACGTCGATACCTGCGCACGCGTCTGCCATTCGCCGACCGGCTACGGCCTCAAGGCCACGATGGGTGAATCGGCGGGCACGCAGGATTTCGATTCGATCGAGCAGACCGATGTGGTGCTGGTGATCGGCGCCAACCCCACCGATGCCCACCCGGTATTCGGCTCACAGATGAAACAGCGCTTGCGCGCGGGCGCCCGGCTGATCGTGATCGATCCGCGCCGCATCGACCTGGTACGCACGCCGCATATCAAGGCTGACTACCACCTCAAGCTCAAGCCCGGCACCAATGTCGCCATGTTGAACTCGCTCGCCCATGTCATCGTTACTGAAGGCCTGGTCGACGAAGCGTTTGTGGCGCAGCGCTGCGAACCGGAAGCGTTCACCAAGTGGCGCGCTTTCGTGGCACAGGAAAAATGCAGCCCCGAAGCGATGGCAGCGCAGACCGGCGTACCGGCTGAAGCCGTCCGTGGCGCAGCCCGCCTGTACGCCACCGGTGGCAACGGCGCGATCTATTACGGCCTCGGTGTCACCGAGCATGCGCAGGGATCCACCGCGGTCATGGGTATCGCCAACCTCGCCATGGCGACCGGCAACATTGGTCGCGAAGGCGTGGGCGTGAACCCGCTGCGTGGCCAGAACAACGTGCAGGGCTCCTGCGACATGGGTTCTTTCCCGCATGAGTTTCCCGGCTATCGCCACGTCGGTGATGTGGCCACGCGCGAGCTGTTCGAGAAAGCCTGGGGCGTGCCGCTGCTGGACGAACCGGGCCTGCGCATTCCGAACATGTTCGAGGCCGCGCTGGATGGCAGCTTCAAGGGCCTGTATATCGAAGGCGAAGACATCGCCCAGTCCGATCCGGATACCCAGCACGTCACCGCGGCACTCAGCGCGATGGAATGCATCGTGGTGCAGGACCTGTTCCTCAACGAGACAGCGAAGTACGCCCACGTCTTCCTGCCCGGCAGTTCGTTCCTGGAGAAAGACGGCACCTTCACCAACGCCGAGCGCCGCGTCTCGCGCGTGCGCAAGGTGATGGCACCGAAGGCCGGCTATGCCGACTGGGAGATCACCCAGGAACTGGCGCGCGCGATGGGCTATCCGATGAACTACAGCCACGCCTCGGAGATCATGGACGAAATTGCGCGATTGACCCCGACCTTCCATGGAGTCAGCTTCGACACGATCGATCGTCTCGGCTCGATCCAGTGGCCATGCAACGAGGATCACCCCGAAGGCACGCGCGTGATGCACGTGGACGAGTTCGTGCGCGGCAAGGGCCGCTTCATGCTGACCGAATACGTGCCGACCAGCGAGAAGGTGAACGCCGAGCATCCGCTGATCCTCACCACCGGCCGCATCCTCAGCCAGTACAATGTCGGCGCGCAGACTCGACGCACCGCCAACGTGATGTGGCACGACGAAGACCGGCTGGAGATCCACCCACACGACGCCGAAGAACGCGGCATCAACGAGAACGATTGGGTAGGTATTGCCAGCCGGGCGGGCGACACCGTGTTGCGCGCGATGATCTCGGAGCGGATGCAGCCTGGCGTGGTCTATACCACGTTCCATTTCCCCGGCTCCGGCGCCAACGTGATCACCACCGAGAACTCGGACTGGGCGACCAACTGTCCGGAATACAAGGTCACCGCGGTACAGGTCACCCGCGTTTCGCAGCCGTCCGAATGGCAGAAACGCTTCCGCACGTTCTCCAATGAACAGCAGGCACTGCTCGATCAATCGGTGGATACGCTTGGGCAACCCTGAACACGACGCGACGATTGAGGGTACGGCCGCCGTCGGCTTCGTCTCCCGCCGCGTCAATCGCTGGCGCCACGGTAAAGCTACGTGTGAAGACGATTGCGTGGCCGAGGAGATGCCGATCGCGATGGTCTACAACGGCGTGAGCTTCGCCGTGATGATGGCAACGCCGCATGATCTCGAAGACTTCGCGTTGGGCTTTTCGCTCAGCGAGGGCTTGATCGCCACCCCGGAGCAGTTGCAGGACGTGCAGGTGCACACGCTGCTGGAGGGTATTGAGCTCGCGCTGCGGGTGGCACCCGAAGCGCATGCCGCGCACCTTGACCGTGCTCACGAACGCCTGATTCCCGGGCGCAGCGGCTGCGGCATCTGCGGCACCCGCGATCTGGAACAGGCGATCCGACAGAACCCACCGGTGGGCGCTGGCAGCACGCTGACCCACGACGCACTCGAACACGCACTGGGCGAATTGCAGACGCGCCAACCGATGAATGCTGCCACCGGCGCAGTTCACGCCGCCGCCTGGGCTGACAGCAACGGCGACATCCTGCTGGTTCGCGAAGATGTCGGTCGCCACAACGCACTGGACAAGCTGATCGGCGCCATGCGCCATGCCGGCATCGATCCCAACGCCGGCATGGCGCTCGTCACCAGCCGCGCCAGCTACGAAATGGTAACCAAGTCGGCAAGTGCTGGTATCGCGATACTCGCCGCGATATCCGCACCTACCGCCCTGGCCATTGAACTGGCACGCAGCGCCGGCATCACCTTGATCGGCTTCACCCGCCCGGGCAGCCACAACATCTACACCCATCCCCATCGACTCATACCCGCGCATTCCGGGGAACTGCCATGAACATCGAACGACTGGTCGCCATGGCCAACGACATTTCGAACTACTTTGCCGCCGAGCCCGATCACGCCATGGCCGTCGAAGGTATCCGCGACCACCTGACCAAGTTCTGGGACCCGGTCATGCGTCGCCAGCTCAAGGCCCACGTGACAGCCGGCGGCGATGGCCTGACACCGCTGGCCCGAGAAGCCGTCGAACGCGTTGTGGTCTCCCCAAACTGATCCGGGCTTACAGGACACAGACAATCCGCCGTAGAAATCGCACTATGGCCCTTTGGATACCCTGCATTTGCCACGATTGTTGACTGCGGTCAGGACGCACTGACATCGAATAGCCACAAGGTTTCGAAGGATCATGCAAATACTGCGGAGCCGATCATTCCGTTTCAATGCCAATCCGCTTCTGGTGGGCAGGTGAGCATCGCTCCGTCATCACTTCTCAGCGCAGTGCTCTTGGCTTCCACCTTTCTGTCCAGCGCCCCGAGTGCCGAGGCAACGCCTCCGTTGCCCACGCATCGGTACGTCCCGACGATTCAAAGCGGCGAGGTGACACACCTTGCGCAGGGGCGCTGGGATCTTTCCAGCTACGGCATGCTATTCGACTTCAGCGCACATGAGGTTGGTGTCTTCGACCGTGCTGGAGGGCTGTGTTGGCGCGACACCGAATATATGGATGCGAAGTCAGTCAATGACCTCGTTCCCTTTGTCGCGACCGGCTCATCGCCGTCCTCGTTGCTGTTTGCTTCCTCACCGGACGGCACGCAATATCGCACCGAGCCGGTTTCGATGCTCCCGCTGGCGTGCACCGAACTGCAGGACCGCACCTCACCGCTCTATATCTTCAATGCGATAACCGCCTCGCTGCTGGAGCTTTATCCCTTTGCGCGCGAACACAACGTTGACTGGGCGGAGCGAACGTCGCGGCTACGGCCCCGCATAGCGTCGGTTCATAGCAAAGTTGAGCTGCTGGCGGTGTTCATAGAGCTCTTCCGCGGCGTCGAAGACCCTCATACAAGCCTTGCGGGCAGCATCAACGGCAAGCCCTTCAGACTGCGCTCCTTCCGCGGCCAGGACTTCAAGGAACTTGAGGCGGCATATTCACGGCAAAACCAATACGACATTTTTCTGGACTGGCTTTTTAAGCGCTGGATGCCTGGCGAACTCGACCAAGCTTCCGCGGCACTGCTGCCGGGTACACGCCAACAGGCCTTCGATAGCGGTTTGGTTTGGGGCAAGCTAAAGGGAAATATAGGCTACCTGGCCATCAACAAAATGGCAGGCTTCCGACAAGACAGCGATCTTGCGGGGGATCGATCATTGCTTGGACCTGCATTGGATCGAGCCTTGGCTGACCTGCAAGACACCAGCTCCCTGGTATTGGATATCTCGCACAATATGGGCGGTGACGACGAGATTTCATCCGACATTGCGGCCCGCTTTGCTGACAGGGCGCGCAAGGCCTACAGCAAGCAGGCCTTTCGCGGTGGCACGGTGCAATGGTTCGAGACGGTTCCTCACCAGGGAGCCCGCTATCTCAAACCAGTCTATCTGCTAACCAGCGAACTCAGTGCTAGCGCGACTGAGGTCTTTGCCATTCGAATGCGCGGGCTGCCCAACGTTGTACAGGTTGGCGAGACCACCCAAGGCATCTTTTCGGACTCGACGGAGAAAGGCCTTCCGAATGGCTGGGTGCTGGCCATGTCTACTGAGATATACCGGGATCCGCACGGTAGAAATTATGAGGGCTCCGGCCTAAGCCCGGTGGTTCCTTATCGTGTCATTGGGGTGAACCATGCGGCGAACAGATATCGCAACGCCATCCTTCGCGCCGCTGAGCTCGCCACCACGCATAGACTTGCTTACTAATCTGCTTACGTCCGTTTCCACCCGAAACGGACACTGTTAAGGACAGGGACGATGATGAGTTCAGGGTATTCAATTTTTGGGGAAAGTATGTCTGGCAAGTGCGCTTCATTCTCTTGGAGAGCACTTGTACTCATTGGAGGCCTGCTGCTGACGACTCTCGTTTCAACCGACGATCTAGGGCAATCTCGAGTGTCGAATGTGCCCCTCCAACAGGCCTTGGAACAACTCGCAGCGGGGGCTCGGCCCGGCATCCTCGGCATAACAGTGCTGGATATGGATATGGGCACGGCAATACGCATAAACGCAGATCGTGCCTACCCGATGATGAGCGTTTTTAAGGCCCCAGTCGCGGCAACCGTTCTTGCGCAGATCGATGCCGGAAGCCTTTCGCAGGATCAAAAGGTGACGATAAACAGCAAAGATGTCGAAGGGGGCTCTGCAGTTCCATCCATCGGCGCCCACTTCAGCGGCGAACAAATGACGTTCTCGGTACGACAGCTGCTCACTGCAGCCGTAAGCGAAAGCGACAACACCGCCGCTGATGCATTGGTCAGGCTTGTGGGTGGCCCAAAGGTCGTAACCGAATTCTTGCGGGCTCACGGCATCAACGGCATGCACGTCGATCTGGATGAAGCGGGTGTCGCAAGCGTCTTCGAGGAAACCGAACACGGAGAATCCATTTCTCCGCAAGAAACCGATCTACAGGCTTTGGCACGGCATCGGCGCGGCTACAGCGCTTATCTTCATGATCCGCGCAACAGAGCTACGCCCGACGCTGCCGCAGACTTTCTTAAGAAGCTTTGGGAGGGGCAGCTGCTGTCGCTGGAGTCGACCAAGCGATTGCTTGACCTCATGTGCAATCAGACCGTTCCCGCTCGCCTTAGAAGTGGATTGCCTGCGGAGGTCCGCCTTGCGGACAAAGCTGGAACGTCTTACTCGTTGGACGGAGAGACGGCAGCTTTCAACGACATGGGTATCATCATGCGCCCCAATGGCCGCCCCACCATCATCGCCGCATTCCTGACCGCTTCCTATGCCGACAAAACCCAAAGAGAGGCGCTCTTTGCGGAAATTGCCAAAGACGTGTCAGCGATACGAGCTCGGCATACGTCGCATTGAGCGCAGGGTCTGACGGAGACACCCACGTCGGAACCGGGGTTGCACGATGTCACTTGCGCCTTGTCGGATAGAACTGAGCTAACCCTGATGACGTCCGCAACCGACGGTTAAGACCGCACCCGCAGTGGACCTGGACGTCTAAAGCCGTCTTCTTCTGAACCCCTGCTTCTTCAGAACCCTGAGGCAATCAACGCACATGCATCGAATACTCATCACGGGAAACGCGGGCTCGGGAAAAACTTCGGTTGCCATGGCATTGGCAGCCAGTTTGAACCTGCCGTACGTTGGCCTCGATAGCATTGTCTGGAAGGCCGGATGGGTCAGAACACCGAGGACCGAACGTCGAGAGAAGGAGATGGAAATTTCGCAGCGCCCGTCGTGGGTTGTGGATGGCGTTTCCGAAATCCCCATGCAGAAGGCCGACTTCATCCTATTTTCCGATGTACCAAGGCACAGATGCTTCTATCGCGCCTTTTTCCGAAATCTTCCCTATCTTTTTAGTTCGCGACCGGGAATGCCGGAGAGATGTCCTGAGATCCGGATTGTCCCAACGTTAGTAAGGATCATCTGGAATTTTCCAGTCACCGTTGCTCCCCTAATTCTCGCTGTGAGCCATCGAAGTGATACACGCTTCTTTCGCGCCAAAACTCAATTTGAGATAGATTCTGCAGTAGCAGCGATCAGTTCGGCTGTTGCATCGACCGTTTGAGACCGCCACCCGTTACCGTCGTTTGACACAGCCGTGAGAAGAGTGCCGCGAGCCCTCAATGCCGTATGCCCAAATGGCGCCAATCCTGCTTGAGTATCGACAACCTACCCCGAGATTGAGCCTGAAGGTCAACGATTACGGAGGTAGGCGACGAAGCTGGCCGTCAGGTCGCTTGCAAGCGATTCATCCGTAACGTCTGGCAACGCCTGCCACATCGAGTTCTCGTTTAGGGCGTGTGCCTCGACAGAACATGCCGCGTTCAGCACGGCAAACCGCAGGGCGCGCTCGGGATTCAATCTCTTGATTTCGTCTCGGTGGTGCATGAGCAAGGCAGCAACCTCACTAAGGTTTGCGGCCATGATCCTACGCGCCTCAATGACGAATGCTCGATCCCCCGAGGCATCAAGGTAGCGCACAAGTGCGCGCATCAGTAGCGGATGGCGTCGATGCTGTTCGAACAGGGACCGTATGACTTGCGTGACGGTTGATTCCAGATTCTTCCTGAGGAGAAGCTTCTTCATCACCTGGCGGTTGTTCTGGTTGCTGCTCTCCAGCGCGTGCAGAAACGCGGCGCGTAGCAAAGCATCTTTGTCGGCATAGCGGCGGTAGACGCTGGCTGGAGCGACGTCCGCTGCTGCGGCAATCCGTGGCACGGTAGCACCTTCCAGCCCAGCTTCGTCAACGACACGAATTGCCGCCGCGAGGAGGCGTTCAGCGGTGGCGCGGCTACGAGCCTGTTTCGGACTGATTTCGCTGTTCATCGGGCCAAGTCTAGACGTTTGGCCTAAAGTATGAGAATGTAAATACGCATTCGCATATGGCCAAGCCCCCCATGCAACTTTTGCCAGTCGCGCAAGACCTCTTCACAGCCTTCTTGGTACTTCTGACGCCGTTGATCAGTATGCGCCGCACACAGCAACTGCGGCGCTGCACGAGCGGCGAGGCACGCATCACGTCGTACCAGTTCACGATTTGGAAACTTTGGGTCTCCGCAGCCGTTGCGGTGTTACTTGCTTACCCAACGAACCTGAATGTGCTTCCAGACCAAGAGCACGTTGCAACTTGGCTTGGCGCGCATCTGCCCGTATTCCTGGTCGCGGCCGTTGCAACAACTTCGTTCGTGATTATCGGCCTCCGCCAGGGGTTCCGTGCCATGGCGGACGCCGCATGGCGCAAGAAAGTGGCGAAAGCGGTGCAGACGATGAGGTTCATGCTTCCTGTGTCGGCGAAGGAGCGACGGTATTGGATCATGCTCAGTCTCTCTGCCGGCATCTGCGAGGAGCTGCTGTATCGCGGCTTCCTGATGCATTACCTGTCGGGATTACTCGCAGGTGGTGTCGCACTCGGTGTCCTGGGCGCCTGGCCGGTGGCCTCGACGCTGTTCGGACTGGCACATGTCTACCAGGGAGTCGCGGGCGTCATCCGCGCCACGATCGCAGGCTTGTTGCTTGGCCTGATAGCGATCCTCACAGGTCAGTTGATCCTGCCGATCCTGCTGCATGCCCTATTCGACTTGCAGATGCTTTGGATGTATCGGCCGGTCGACGACGATCCTGACATTGCCGAAAAGCTGATACAGGGTTGCACTCCATCGGAATTGTGATCTTCGGCGGTGCACTGACGGGTCTTCACCGAAGTCGCCGGTCGACTCCGGCTGCTGGCGAACGTGGTCCGTTCTTCTCGCGAAGATTGTCGGGCTAGATGCCAGGAGTGGGCAATGCGATGGCGATGATGGGAAGCATGATTGACGTTTTGCAGAAGGCCCGCGGTAGCGCAGAAGTATTGAACTCAGGATTTCCTGGGATCCTTCGCCTTAGCGCCGGAACCACCCTCCTTCTTGATGCCCCCTGCCCTTTGCTGTTCATAGTCACGTGAGGGCGGCAGCTCCTGCTCATGCTGTGCGTTCTTGCCTCCGGGCTTTACCAGATGCTCACTCTCATCTTTTTTCACGTGAAATCTCTCCATATTGGGGTGTCGCAGGCAATCAGTCGACCACAAAGTGTTCGCCATATTTTGTGCTGTGGGCCAACAGGTACGAATCAAAGAAATCCTGATCAGTTTTCGTTGTGTCCTTGAATTGTTCAGCCAGGTCTGGATCCATTTGACGACGGATTTCCTCGAAGTCGAACGTTTGCCCGTTGTAAGTGATCTTGCTCATGGGGTTCTCCCTCTTTTCATCGGCGTGAATAGCGCAATCTGCACTTTCCCGGCACCAGTTACTCATAGGCACCTGTCGTGCTTGCGCTGCCCACGTAGCCTGCGGGTCAGTTCGTTAAATTCGCGCGTGCTTTCTGTCTAGGCCCATTGCACTCTCAGGCTTGGCGATCGACCATCAATCTGGCTTTCCGGACTCGCTGCAGACTAGGAAAATCCAACGTTGCCGGGACCTGATGCACAAGTTCATGCGCACGTTATTGTTCGATCTCCCCATACCGTAACTGTAGGAGGCGCAACGTGAGGATGACGTTTGTAGTGCTGACTGCCACCGCGCTTTTGGTGCCCGTGATTTCGCAAGCCCAGTGGAAGACGCCGTGGGACTATGAAGGTAAAGCCGGTGCCGAACATTGGGCTTCGCTGGATCCGGACTACGCTGTCTGCGGTAGCGGGAAAGAACAATCGCCAATCGACATTCAAGCTACGCAGAAAGCCGAGCTCCCCGCGTTGCGGTTCGTCGACGAAAGCAGCCCGCTCAAATACCTCATCAACAACGGCCACTCGATCCGGGTGGACTACCACGCCCCAGGAAGCGGAGACTGGCTGATTGTGGGCGATCAGCACTACCAACTAACCCAATTCCACTTTCATCGCCCCAGCGAAGAGTACGTTCACGGCAAACCGTACGACATGGCGCTTCACCTGATGTATGAAGCCAGCGACGGCAAGGTGGCCGGAGTCACGGTGCTCCTGAAATCGGGCCGTGCAAATACCACCATTCAGCAGCTTTGGGACCATATGCCGATGACCCCCGGCAAAGAGCAGGAAATTCCCGGCGTCGAGATCAACCCCGCCGGCCTGCTGCCGCGCGATACCTCCTATTACACGTACATGGGCTCGCTGAGCGCCCCGCCCTGCACCGAGGGCGTCACATGGTACGTACTGAAGACTCCCGTGGAGATTTCAGCCAAGCAGATCACGGCATTCGCCAAGCTCTATCCGCGCAATGTGCGTGCCCTTCAGCCGCTCAACGGACGCATCGTGAAAGAGAGCAGGTAGCGCAAAGAAGCCAGACGATCCCGCGCAGACTCGCCCGTCATGTAGGCCGTAGCGCCAGAGTGCACTGCCGTCGGCCGGATCGCATCCGGGCGGTAGCACGTGCCACCCGATGCCGACTCCTCCCCCATCCAAGCAAGCTTGGCAAAGCTTTTGCTTTAGTCCCCTGGACAAACAAGAGAAACGCAGGGGATCGACCGTGGTTAAGCATCTTGGCATCGCGCTGGGCCTGTGCCTTATGGCGCTTGGCGGCACGGTGGCGGCCCAGAACACCGCACTGCAGACGCAGCAAGGTAGCGCGCAGAGCGTCACAAATGGCTCAACAGAGCTTGTGGAGACGGGTAGCTACGTCAACAAGGAGGGCTACTCGGTCCATCGGCCGGCGCACACCGTGTCGGGCAACGTTTCGTCGGGTGCGTCGGCGCAGTGTCGCGACGGTAGCTACAGCTTCAGCATGAGTCATCGCGGCACCTGCTCACACCATGGCGGCGTCTCGAGGTGGCTGTGATGCGATACAGAACTTTATTTGGCAGAAACCGTCGGGGAAAGAACATGGCTTTGACCACCTGCCTGAACTGTGGAAACAACGTCAGTATCCACGCCGCATCATGTCCTGACTGTGGCTCCGTGCTGAGGGCCCAAAGCTACCTTGCATGGCCCACATTCCACATCGCCACCGGAGCTTTCGCGATTGCTGTCGCGGCACCGTTCCTGTCATCCACTGGTGTCGCCTGGCTCAAAGTGCTCAGCATGGTCCTGTTGGCGCTGGTCACGATCTGCATGGCCTGGATCATTCCCGCCATCGTTGAAGGCAAGCGACGCCAGAAACGATCGTCCAAATCGTCGAAGAGTCAGGAGTTCGTGCCCACCAGGAATTGAAACCTGGGGTCGCAACGCACTTCCGTCGGAATCGTAGGTGGCAACTACGTACTCTCCGAGCCAGGTCGCTTCATATCTTGCTGACCTCGGTCGCCTGATTCGGCTAGTACTTACGCAATTCCCTTTACCCGATGGTCGAACATCCGCCATTGCCCGTCGCCACCCTCGACGGTGATCAGGGTATCGTCTCCGCACTGCTGCGCGTGCACAGCAGAGCTGACTGCGAACCGAAGTGCATCCTTGCGACTCTTGAATTCCGAATGACCGTCATTGCTCACTTCCACGGACCATTCACCATGGCGCAACGGCGCATACGGAATATCGAAGATGATCATATAAAAAAAACCATGGGGTGCTGGATGATCTGCAGCTTGGGCTCCCTTCCGTGACCGCACCGTAAAACTCGACGGCGGATCGTAGCCAACTTTCGGCGGCAACCTTGTCGCCAAATCTCAGCACGCTGCATATACAGAGGCGAGAGCACCCTCAAGTCACTTCGCCAAGGGATCAATTCAATGTTTGCGCTCAAGCGATCCGATTTCGTCGTTGGCACGTCGCCAATCGTGGTAGTCGCCGCTTCGCGCGGCGGGCTGGCTGCACTGTTCCAGCTCTGCCACTTGCTCCCGACCAACTTTCCAACGGCGATTCTGGTCGTTCTGCACACGTCGCCAGACGGTCCCAAACTCGCGGCAGGGATACTCAACCGCAAGATTGCGATGCCGGTCTCCTATGCTCACTCAGGCGAGGAGCCGAAACCAGGACATGTTTACCTCGCTCCGCCAAATCATCACTTGACCATCTCTGCCGATGGTCGAATGAACCTGAACCAGCAGCCGAAAGTTCATCATTCGCGACCCGCGGCCAACCCTCTCTTTGAGAGTGCGGCAGCGGTATACGGCTCGCATGTCATTGGCATTGTGCTGACTGGCGGTGACTCCGACGGCGCGGAAGGACTGCGCTCAATTACCAGCGTCGGTGGCGTTGGAGTCGTTCAATCCCCCTCCGATGCATGCGATCCAAGCATGCCTATCGCCGCCATGGAAGAGGATCACCCGCAGTACATTCTTCCCGTGGAGGAAATGGGACCGCTGCTGATGAAGTTGGTTTTCAGCAAGCGTCAGATGTCCGGAATGATCCCATCATGAGCTCTCAGCTAGTCGCCGACTTCACGACTCAATTTGCAGCGATGGCCGCCGCAAACAAGCTTTTGTCTTGTGGGCTAGGACGCGAACATGTTGCTGTCATGGTGTATGGGAGCGTCGGTAAATCAGCTGCCAACGCAAGCACGTCTACGAGCGTCATCCCGCATGTGAGCGATCAGGATCTCGAGGTGAATGACCCGCCATCCGAATTACACTATCCAAGCAATATTCCAGAGCCCGCGCAGTTCGGATACACCCAGGTGACCGTGGAATTGAACCATGAACTGTCCGCAGACGATGTTCGATTCATCCTGGAACTTGCGGGTCCGCAATCCATTCGAAGCGTCGATGAAGAATTCGGGCGCGAAGGTCCAGAGGTCTGGTCCGCCGGCCACTACGGCAATTGTACTGATGTGAGACGAACGATCGAAGCCTCTCGTGCTGGGGAATCCATGCCGTCACCCAGTCGAAATGAATCCAGCTAGCACTTGATGCGTCGGTGCAATTTCAATGCACGGACTGTGCAGATGTTGAACGGTCAGATAAGGCGGTAACGTGCCTTGGCGAACTGGAACACACCATACGCCATCAAACCGAAAGCCACGACGCCAAGCAGCCATGGCCCATCGGATTGCTCTCTCAATGCATACAATGCGGCAACGAGACCTTGTGCCCTTTCCGCACGAAAACGCCATGCGGTGAAGACCAACAGAACACCGATCAGCCCGAAGACGACGCCACGCGTCAGTACTCCGAACAGACTGACGGCAACGAGCAGCTGATGTCTTTCCCCGCCGCTCAAGCCGATGCGCTTACCGATGCTCACGGTCGCGGCGCGGTAGATCTGAAATAGACCAAATACGGCGATCCCGATACCGATGCTGGCCACCGCCCAGCGCCCGAACGGCTGTTGCATCGCCCAGGTTATCCATTGTGCCGTCGTGCGCCCCCGATTCGTGTCGCCACGCGCCATGAACAATCGCCAGGCCGCACCGCCAATCAGTGCGCTTTGGATCACCGCGCTGCCCAGGTAGCCAAGGCGCGCCAGCAATCGCTTCAGGCAAAACCGCACACCCCCGTGTTCCGGGTCAAATGCGGCCTGGATCAATTTCCATGCGGAAAACGCGACCAGACCCGCCAGTAGTGCAACCAGCATGACGCCGCCCAAAGGCAACTCGGCCAGCCGATGCATGGCGCCAATATAACCTTGCGGTTGCTCGCGCGGAAAGGTTGCCGCGACTAAGGCAAAGCCACCGAGCAGGAAATACATGGCGCCTTCGCCAACGAAGCCGCACCGTGCCGTCCAGCGGATCCAGGTCGGTACTCTGCGGTTCGCAAACGTCACGTCGGCCCACGACTCCAAGGCGGTTGCGGGGCTATCGACAGGCATCACTGATCCGCTGTTCGGCATCTCCATCACGGGCGCTGGAGGGCCCGCCAACTCACCGCTTGCCCAGTTCGTGCCGGCTCCTTTCACTGAGCTCGACACCGAACTTCTTCGCTGCTGTCTGGATGCGCTTCCAAGCCTCGTCTTTTTCTTCGGCGCTTACGCCTTCGACCTGATTGAAGCGAGCGACGGCGTTGCGCACATGCGTGGCGTTCTCAAGAGGTTCCTTACGTTGCCTGGGAAACGCGAAGTTACTCTTGCTCAGGTCGTCGCGCTTTTCGGTATCGAGTTTTGCCATGTCATCTCTCCTGTCGTATTGATGGACGCCAGCACTCAGACCAAGGCTCGTCTCACCAGCGACTTTTGATAGCGTTCACTGGCATCACGAACGGCCTGTCACTCGCAGTAAAAGTTCCACACAAACAATCTCTCTCGACCCAGTGGTCGGTCGTGACATCCGGCAAGTCGCTGAGAGCTTCGCTCTGCGGGTTCTTTACTTCATCGCGATCAAGAGCCGATACGGGGGGAGACTGCGGTGCATTGGTGCTCATGATGAATGTCCGGATAGGCGAGGGGTCGCAGCGAGATGAGGTTTGACGACGCACATACAACGACCCTTGGGCGATAATGCAACCCACGCACGTGAACGCGCGGTGTTATCGATCTGCTCAAACAGCGATGCCTGTTTAACATCTCATTCGGCCCCAACCTTTGCCGCCATGAACGCTACGTGGTTGGTGCCATTCGGCGACTGCGCGTATACCTGGCCTTGCAATACAAAGGCGACTCCTGTCCCGGCCAACATCGGCATTACGCCGCGTGCGCCTTGGTAGTCGCTACCTGAAACAGCTGGTTCGATACCCACGTTGGGTTCACGCGCTTCGTGCTGTCATGTCGACTTGGAGTCTGTAAAGGCAGCGTCATCATGGGCAAGCCGCCCGGGCAATCTGCAACAGCGCCGTGTGCTTATGACGCGTCAACGAAGCCCAGCAGAGTGTTAGCGTGGTTAGCGCAATGCCATCCCCGATCACCCTGCCGAGGAAACCTCCATGTTTGCGGTGATCTTCGAAGTCCACCCGAGGAAAGAACGCAAGGATGAATATCTTCATTGGGCAAAGCATCTGAAGCCCATCCTGGAGACCGTGGACGGCTTTATCGACAACGAACGTTTCGGCAGTAAACGAACTGAAGGCAGCATTCTTTCGCTGTCGACCTGGCGAGACGAAAAATCGGTCGTGCGATGGCGCACGCAGAGTGAGCATCACAACGTGCAGGAGAAAGGCCGCTTCGAAATTTTCGAGGGCTATCATCTGAGGGTTGGTGAGGTTTTTTCGGATAGTCACCCACCGCAAGGCGAAGCGATTGATGAAAAGCGCTTCGACGAAACCGTGGTTGGCGCAGCCAAAGTCTGCACCGTCACGGAAGTTACGCTTGCTGATGAATCTTCGTTGGTTCCGAATGGTTCAGCACTTCCCACGCATCTCGGCCTCCAAACCGGTACGCAAGGACTGATTGACCAAGAAGTCTTCGAAAGCATCACAAACCCCGGCAAGTTCCTGTTGCTGGGATCGTGGAAGGACGTAAGCACGGCGCAGGCATTCAACCCTCGTTTGTTTGCCGGCATTTCATCATTGCGCCATCGGCAGGTGCGGGTGATCCGCGACTATGGCATGTCCGATCGCCGCGAGGCACCGCAGTATTACCCGGACGTGAGGCCAGCCCAAGCGGGCCATGAAGACGTCAACGTCAGGTGCCAGAATGAGTCTCCGTAAGACGGGAGCATTCACATGAAGTCCCAGTTTCCTTCAGCACTGGAGTATTCAGCGCAGACGGCGCGCTACCCTGCTTTGGCTGTCGTCGATATTCGCGCGGAACAAGCCGCAGTAACCGAGTCGTATCAAAACCAGGTACTGCTCGATGTCAACACCGACTGCATGCGGTTGGCGGTGTTCGAGGGCGAGTATCGCTGGCATCACCATCCGGATTCGGACGAGCTTTTCCTGGTGGTGGCCGGAACGCTACAAATCGACCTCATGGATGGCAGCCGCATGGAACTTGCCGAATGGCAGAGTGTTGTCATCCCGGCAGGTACGGTGCATCGAACACGAGCCATCGGACGCACAGTCAACCTCACCTGCGAAAGGAGTGGCACAAAAACCGTATTTGACGAGCTGCCGTCCTGAATTCGGGAAATTCAGAACGGGCCATAGGCACGATCGGCTCGAATCCAACCAAAACGGGTGTCGTCTTTGATGCCTTGTGGATGCGCAGGAGAGCGATCGAAATATGGCCGCTGGCATAGAGATGATTCAGCGATCGTGACCGACGATAGCGGCTTCGCGCTGCGGTTCGTCGATCGCCGCGGCAAAGGACCGCGCAAAGTCTGCTTACGGACAGAAGCCAAATGAGCGCTGCTCACACGTGGGCGGCGAATGCACTACCCACTTCAAACGCCACATTTGCAGTCAACTTGGGCACGCCCCGATGCCAAGCATCCAAACCTATCCGGCCGTACATTCGATGATGGCTTGGCGCAGCTGCTCTACGTCGTAAGGTTTGCAGACAAACGGCGCGGACGAATAGATGGTGGGGATGTCAGCGCGTTTGGCATGAGTAGCCAGGATATAGGGAATGCCGCGTGGTATCAGCTTGTCCAGAATAGGAAAGGCAGATTCGCCATTGAGGTTTAGATCAACGATCGCCAGTTCATACGTGGCCGTCTCGGCAGCTGCCATCGCGCCTCTGAACGAGCCCTCGCAGTCGACCGGCGTATAGCCAAGCTCGGCTAACACGTCGACAAGCGTCGAGGCGAGCAAGTAGTTGTCTTCGACAATGAGTACGCATGGTTGCCCGCTGGACCGCGAAGCGTCGGTGGGCCCTATGTCCTTGATTGTGTCTAGCGTTTCCAATTCCATTGTCACCCCAGCATACGCTCCCCCTCTCCAGGTGCAAGTGCGATGAATGGCGAAATGGCGGTTATTCGCCGCGTTGAACATCTATCGCCCATTCGCCGTCCGCTTTCCTGCGATGGCCGAGTCTGCCGAGGGCGCCAGATTTATGCATGAACAGGAGTTTTAAGGGAGATTGGCTTGATCTGCCTTATGGCGTTTCAGGCCGACTAGGGCGTTCAGCAAGCAGCATTACTATATCGGCACGCCAACACGCAGACATTGAACGATGCAATGGGAGGTAATCACCGCAATTCCAGGTATTCGCCCGGCGCGCACCCGACCATTCTCTTGAAGTCGTTGTTGAAATGCGACTGGTCAAAATAGCCCATGTCCTGTGCGAGGGCCGCCCATGCCACCGGTATGCCAGCACTCAGCTGATTAAGCACGTCATACACTCGATAACGCTTGATCACCCAGCGCGGACTCGCCCCGACATATCGATGGAACAGTCGTTGGAGTGTTCTCTCCTGCAGACCACACCGTGCCGTGACGTGTTCGACGCGCGTCACACAACGGTCATTCGCAATCTCCTCCACGATCTTGCAAGCAATGTCTACATTAGGATCGCGCGGTGGCAAATGTGCGATCAGGAACTGCGCCGCCGCATCTACCATGGCGTGATCATCGCAACATGCCAATACACTCTTCTCTGCAGGTATCGCATTTGGGAATACCTGCTGGGCCGGCAGAGACGTATTCACAATCGTGCTCACGGGCTTGTGAAAAAACGGATAGAACGCACCAGCGCGAAACTTGATCCCGAGGATGCGGTCGTCGCCCTTCAACTCTCGAACGAAGCGGCTCAACTGCACGCCATAGATCCTTGAGCGGCCTGGCGCGAAGACGAGATGCACGCACGGATGGGGAAGTACTACTCGGGTTTGCGGAGCGCAACCGCGAAGCGCCCACGATTCCATCCAGAAATGTTCCACCCAATCGGCCAATGCGCTGGGCGGCCTATAGCGTATGTGCTGGTAGCTACCTGGCGGGGGCGAGTGACGCAATATCCCGCAGCCCTGTCCGAAAGCGCCACGGCGTGGTGGGCTCCCTTGCGCTTGCCCATTCGGGTCGAGATGTCGGCTTTTTCCAATCATCTTCGCGCGTCTCGCGATTCAATGGAGATACAGGCTTCGCGGTCTAGCTGAGGATGCCCACGGCCAGTTTTACACCAGCTGCCTCCAGCCTGCCTACTACTGCGAGTTCGAGGAGATCCTCCCGATGAAAACTGCAACGGCGATCCTGATTTTCTGCGCTGTATTTGGCCTGACGAGGCCTACCATGTCACCCGCATCAGAGGCTAACCTGGAACCGATGAAAACCGTTCAGCTGAAGTTTGCGGCATTCAATGTGCATGACGTTGCGGCCATCAAAAACATTTACGCCAGTGATGCAACCCTGCATAGCCCGGACTATCCCAAGCTGGTAGGCAATGCGCAAATAGCCGATACCTACAGACAGCTATTTGCAGCTATTCCCGATGCCCGAGATAACATCGTGAGCATCCAGAGTTCGGCAGATACCGTCTACGCGCAGTTCGTACTCACCGGGCATTTCAATGGCGTGGAAAGCAAACCCGTCTCCATCCGCATCATCTCCGTCTACACGGTCAAAGATCACCACATAGTTGGCGACTCAACCTACTACGATCGAAAAGCACCATAGAAAAATAGGCGCGTCCGGAACGTACCGCCAGGAAACCGCGCGGTACAGCCTATTCAGAATCGGAAAGGCGGATTCCCCGGTTGAGGTTCAAGTCAACGACCGCCAGCTCATACGCTCGTCTGGGGGCAGCGTAACCGCGCTGTCGAGCTTCTTCCGCTTGCATTACTCGCGCTGCAACCCGCCAACGCCCTCAAGTCGGCCTATGATTACGGCTGGCCGTGTTGCGCTTCGACGGAATTTCCCGATGACCAGACGTTGCAGCCATCTCGCTTCCATTCAGGATGTCACACCAAGCGCGCGAGGTTGCGAGGAATGCCTCAAGTCCGGAGACGTCTGGCTGCACCTGCGCATCTGTCGCACCTGCGGACACGTGGGCTGTTGTGACGATTCACCGAACCGACATGCGACCAGGCACTTTCACCGTAGCCAGCATCCGATCATCGAAGGTTATGATCCACCGGAGGGCTGGGGCTGGTGCTACGTCGACGAGGTCACGTTCGACCTGCGCGACCGCATGACGCCGCAGCTCGGTCCCATTCCGCGCTATTACTGACCCAGGGGTCATCGCCATGGCCACACCTATCCGGATCCTGTTGCAGACGACCATCCCCACCGTCGACGACGACTGGCACATTGGCCGATTCAGTCTGCTGCGCGACTATCTCGCCAACCTGCGCGATGCCGCCGGCGAGTCGTTGTTCGAGGTGGTTGCACGCGACCGTGATCCGCCCGACGCTCCCGATAGCGTCCTGTCGCAGCTGGACACTTCATCATTCGATGAGATGTGGCTATTTGCTGTCGACACAGGCAACGGCATCACCACGGAGGATTGCGAGGCGATCACACGCTTTCGCCAACGTGGCGGCGGCTTGCTGGTGACGCGTGATCACATGGACCTCGGCAGCTCGGTATGCGCACTGGGTGGGGTCGGCGCGGCGCATTTCTTCCATACAAAGAATCCCGATCCCGATGCCTCCCGTCATCACGTTGATGACACCTTCACCACAGAGATTCTCTGGCCCAACTATCACTCGGGAGCCAACGGCGACTTCCAGCACATCAGCATCAGCAGGCCGCTGCATCCGGTGCTTACCGACCCGGATTCGCCGGACGGTGCATTGCATTCGTTGCCCGCGCATCCACACGAAGGGGCTGTCGGCAAACCGGAGAGCGATCCGACAGCGCGCGTGATTGCCACGGGACGCAGCAAACTGAGCCAGAGGGAGTTCAATCTCGCAGTGGCGTTCGAGCCGTCGCCCGCGGGCGGACCGGCGATCGCCCAATCCACCTTCCATCACTTTGCCGACTACAACTGGAACCCATCCATGGGAGCGCCGAGTTTCGTCACCGAAGCACCCGGCGATGCCCTTGCACATGCGCCCGAGGCGCAGCGTTCGATCGAACGCTACGTCAGGAACCTCGCATTGTGGTTGGCCGGACAGCCAGTGGACACGGTGATAGCGGAGTAAATTCGTTCGTTTCACTATGCTCAGGGCGAACGGTTTGTAGAGTGCGTGAGGTGGGGACAGCAGGGCTGCGTTGGTTGGGATGAGCAAAGCGAAGCCCAACATTCCGGCACAAAAGCGCTGGGCTTCGCGAACGCTCACCCCAATCTACTGGCGACCTCGATGGTCTCAGGAGCGTCCAGATTCAAACAAGAACCATACCCGACGCTCTGCTTCATCGATCCATGTCTCAAGCACGCTGGCGGTCGCTACGTCGTGGTAGTTGTCGCATAGAGCATGCGTCTCGCGCATAAATGAAGCGAGGCGTGCGTTGTCTTCGCGAAGCTCGGCCAGCATGTCGGCGGGAGTGACGAAGTCGGCGTCGTTATCCGACAGTCGTTGCAGTCGGGTGATGTGTCCTGTCGAGCGTAGTGTGGTGCCACCGACCTTTCTTACGCGCTCGGCAATCGGGTCGATCGTCGCGAAGATCTGATCGGATTGCTCGTCGAGCAACAGGTGATAGTCCCTGAAGTAGGGACCGGACATATGCCAGTGGAAGTTCTTGGTTTTCACGTAAAGTGCAAAAACGTCGGCCAGCAGCGCGTTCAATTCAGCGGTGATATCGCGCCTCGCATCGTCCCCGAGTGAGTTCGGCGTCTTGAGTGACGCTTTTTGCTCTTGCTTTGCCTTGGCTATATTGACCATGGGTTTTTCCTCATCTTGGCTAGGGTTGCTTTGAGACAATCGACTTATGTTGTGGCGTAGGCCTCCTCATGGTTGTAGGTCAATAGGGCAACGACGGGCAGCACGACAAAGCATTTGACGCTAAACAGATCAAAAAGCAGGGCTCCGCCTCCGCAGCCCAGGGCGAAGGCACATACATTCGTCACCATGCGTGAGAGCCGTGCATCAATCGCGACTTTCTGCTCGGCAGAGACACCTTGAAACTTGTCGGCAAGATCGAGCATCACTTGGGTTGTTGTACCGGTCATCAGCGTTGTCGGCGGCGCATGGGAAAGATGTACGCGCTGAACCGCATTTTGAATCGCCATGGCCGCGACGAAGGTCAGGCCGGTCAATATGGCTGAGACACTGTCGCCATTGGGAAACGGACCAAAATAGAACGCCGATGCCGCGCCGACGATCAGCAGCAGCAGCATCAACATGAGCATGGTGCGCAACACCGGGCGCCCGCGACGGATCAGCACGTAGCGCAAAAGCCTCACCAAGGCCACGACCAGGCAAAAGACCGGCAATGCCAGCAACTTCGCTATGGCCCCTGTGGCGCCGGTCACCAGCGAGGCGCCGAGCGTGACAAAGTTACCCGTCACATGCGCGGTAAAAAGCCCATGCAAGGCCAGGAATCCGGCGGTATCCACATAGCCGGCGTTGAAGCTCAGCAGCGTTGGGAGCGTGGGCTTTTTCATGACGGCAATGGAACCCTTCGAAAGGTCACCGTGGTCTCCTGGGGTTGGAGCTCCTTACACTTGCTGACGGTCGCATGTGTCGCCACCCTGGCGAACTTCAAGTCCGAGTCATGCCACGAAGTAGCGCTCGCTTGCGTGGGTGAGGCTGCTGATCGCTCCCCAGTTTAGCTGCAACTGTCCGTGGCTGCTGCCGTGACGCACCGATCAGGCCTTCAATACGCATGAAAGTCTCCGAGCCTCCTGGCTGCCTTCAACCCTGTCTCACGCCCAACGGCTACTCGTTGTAAGGTTGGGTTTCCTTCATTCAGGGGTCCCCGCCGTGCGTCGAATCCTCCTCCTTTCCTTCGCCCTGTTTCCAGCGCTTGTCTTCGCCAGTCAGGGCGAAAGCCCCGCCGAACCACTTGAGCAACCTTCCCTACATGTACTCGCCAGCGCGCCCAGCGAAACCGAATTGCGCGCGACGATCGAGAAGCTGGTCGGCTTCGGCACTCGTCACACACTGTCCGATACCAAGTCCGATACACGCGGCATCGGGGCGGCACGGCGCTGGGTGAAAGCGCGCTTCGAAGCGATCTCGCACGACTGCGGCGGATGTATCGAAGTAGTTACGCCATCACAGATGTTCACCGGCAAGCGCATTCCGCAATCCACCGAAGTGATGGATGTGGTGGCGATCAAACGCGGCAGCGAAGGTTCAAAGCGCGTGATCGTGATGACCGGCCATCTGGATTCGCGCGTCACCGACGTGATGAACGCAACCAGCGACGCACCTGGCGCGAATGACGATGCCTCCGGCGTCGCCGCGTTGATCGAGGCCGCCCGACTTCTGTCGAAGGAGGACAATCGTGCCACCCTGGTATTCGCCGCGCTCTCAGGCGAAGAACAAGGCCTGTACGGCGGCAAGGTGCTGGCCGACTATGCGACCGCGCAGGGCTGGCAGGTTCAGGCTGATCTCAACAATGACATCATGGGCAACAGCCGCGGTCAGAACGGTGTGCTCGACAACACCACGGTGCGGGTGTTTTCCGAGGGCACCAAGAGCAACGAGACCGACGCGCAGGCAAAGTACCGCCGCTATCACGGCGGTGAGGTGGATTCACCCTCGCGCAACGTCGCCCGCTACATGGAACAGACGGCCGAGCGCTATCTGCCTGATCTACGCGTGCACATGGTCTATCGGACCGATCGTTACGCGCGCGGCGGCGACCAGGTGTCGTTCCTGGAAGCCGGCTATCCGGCGGTACGCATAAGCGAAGGTCATGAGGACTACACGCGCCAGCACCAGGATCTGCGCACCGAAAAGGATATCCGCTATGGCGACACCATCGATGGCGTGGATTTCCGTTATCTGGCCCGTGTCACCGCGCTGAACACGGTGACGATGGCTGCAATGAGTCGCGCGCCCGCTCCACCCACCGGCGTCGATATCGAAGGCGCGCTGGCCACCGACACCACTGTGCACTGGAAGAAAGTGCCTGGCGCCGCAGGCTACAGCGTGCATTGGCGCGACACTACCGCGCCGCAATGGCAATTCAGTCGTGCCGTTGGCGACACCGACCAAGCCGTGATCAAGGACGTCGTGATCGACGATTGGTTCTTCGGCGTTTCGTCTGTCTCGGCCGATGGCTATGAGAGCCCTGTAGCGTTTCCGGGTGATGCAGGCAGTTTCGTGCGCTCGCCGCCGGTGGCCTCCAAGCCGTGATTTCCGACCCGGGTCGCAGTCGCGTTAGTTGCGACCCGGTGCGAAGGCTCCAGCATCATCGATGCCAGCCGCATTGCAGCGCCCTCGGCGCCCCCCGCCGCGCGTCTTTACAGAGTTTTCACCTGCTCGATTCCATTGTGTGGGGACACTAGGCACGGTGGATTCCCGGCCGTCCCGCCGTCGAGCCCCGCTACTTGGCCTGCGCCACGGAGGCACGACTCGACCCGTGCTCTGCACCTGCCGGATGGACGCCCATGCACGAACAGATCGAACCGGGTTTCATGGTCTTCGTCTCTGACGGCGAAGAGGGTATCGGCGCCGTGCGCGAGGTCAGGCATGGCCTGCCCGAGCTGCTGATCTACATCGAGAACGCCGGCGACTTCGTGGTGCCGATCTCGGCGGTCGCGGCGGTGCATTCAGGCAAGGTGATCCTCGACCCCTCACGCGTGGGGCTGCGCGTGCGCAGAGCGCTCGCCACGGCGCGCGACTCGGAAGATCCTTCCTACATCGCGCCGGCTACCGACGCAGACGAATAACGGCAACGCCAGGAGAACCCCATGTCGGAGCAACATGCCGGATTGAGCAAGGAGTTCATCGACCAGCAGCACCAGCGCCTGCTGGCATTGCGCAGCCAGTTGCTTGGCGGCGAGCGGAGCACGCTTGCCGGTGAGCGCCAGTTCCAGCAGCAACACGGCGACGAAGCGGAAGAGTTTGAAGAAGCGGCGCAGGACATGGCGCGGATGGAGGTCGACCAGGCAGTGCAAGACGTGGATGTCCGCCGCATCGCGCATGTCGAACGCGCTCTGCAGAAGATTGAAGATGGCAGCTATGGCATGTCTGACCTCAGCGGCCAGCCGATCCCCAAGGCCCGGCTCGAGAGCACGCCAGAGGCTATCCTCACTGTGCAGGAAGAACGCGGCCTGGAAACCGGCCGTTGACGATGGAGCGATCGCCTCCCCACGCCCACCCGTACCCGACCTACCCCACCATCATCGATATCTGAGCCGGGTCGCCATGCGCATCCTGCCCGCCAGAATGGTCGCCCGGACGTTGCCCTGGATTTTCCTCCCGTTAAAATAGCCGACCGCGATCGACATCCTGAAGGACGGCGGGGAATCATCAGGCGATGACCGTATACGTCGACAGTCTTCACAACTACGGCTGGGTTCTCCATGGGCAGGTAACACCAAGCTGCCACTTGTTCACCGATGCGCTCGACCTCAGCGAACTGCATGCGATCGCGCTGCAGATCGGCATGCGCCTCGAGTGGTTCCAGGACAAGACCCTCGCACCCCATTACGACCTCGGACCGAGCCTTCGCGCAGCGGCGATCGAAGCCGGTGCCGTACCCGTTGAGCGAAGGCAGGCAGCACGACTCTGGCGGGCCCGCCGAGCGCTGCTGTCCGATCGTCAGATGGCTCGGTCAGCCCCACCCAAGTAACGGCTTCTACGCATCCCATTAATGATTGCGCGCCTTGTTCAGGGAAGTTTGCGCACGGTACCGCTGCGAAACGTCGCCCCGCAAGCCGGCACTTGGCTTCACGCGACCGGCTTTCCAAAGTTGACAGCCATCTTGGGTAACCAGTCGTCTGCTCGCGATGGCAGTTTGAACAACATCCTCTGGAAAAGGGCGGGCTGCACGGGCACAAACTCGCGCGGCCACATTTGCGGCTCGGGCATCATGTAATGCCGGCGTACGGCCTAATACAAACGATGGGCCGCCCGTTTCCAACCTTCTCCGGCTTGTCTCGAAGACACCCATGCCCACAAGTGGTGCCTTTGTGGTGCGGCTCTTGAATGGGTTGTCGCCGAGGCTAGCCGAGCAGGGATTGGCCGAGCGTCGCAGGCAGCGCGTCGTCCTTGCGCGCAACCTGCTGGCGACGCTCCACGGGCGCGAGCTGGCGCAGGCCGCAAAGGAAATAGCCACCGAAACCGGGCTGGAACATCAGCCGATGGCCGACGGGCAGCGCGTGGACTGCATCTACCGGCGCAGCGTCATGCCCGCCAGCGGACGCTACGCGATGCTCGACGACAGCATGGAGTTCTCGCTGCTGCCGTGGAAGCCGGTGATCAAACAGCGGTTGGTGCAGCAGCTCGCCGCGACGGTGCGCGGCGGCGGCGCGTCATGGGAGATTGGTGGTAGCGAGGCGCGGCGATTGGCTGTTTGAGCATCCTGTCAGGGGCTGACTTGCGGAAGCCAGCCGACGCAATGCAGACAACCATTCTTTCCACTCCGTTACGTCGCCTTCTTGGCATCGTTGCTCGACGGATTTGTCAGGACGGCGCTCGTAATAAGGTGAGAGAGATGGCCCGCCCGCGGCGCGAATGAGGGTAGATCGACGAGCCAGCCGAGCGCTGCCATCAGGCCGAACAAGTCGTCACCATTCATATCGGCGCGGGCCGTACCTTCGGCCTGACCACGGAGCAGCAGTCGCGCGCTCGCTGAGTGCACCGCTGCGCATGAAGCATAAAGAGCAGAGTCCGGGTTCGTGTGGGCGGCCGCCATCAGGGCGACAACGCCCGTATGGCTTTGTGCGAATGCCAGCCATTCGTGAAACCAGGACACGAGCGCTTCGTCAGGTGAATTCGATGTTTCGAGTTCGTCGGCCTTCTGCGTCAGTGCGTCCAGGTCCGTACACACCAACGCTTCAAACAAGGCTTCTCGCGTCGGGAAATGGCGAAGCAGCGTGGCCAACCCGACTTCGGCCCGGCGGGCGATATCTCGCATGGACGCGCCGGCGCCTTGCTCGGCGATGACGTCGCGCGCAACGGCGAGTACATGGCTGTAATTTTTCTTGGCGTCAGCTCGCATGGGGGCCCTTGACAAACGGATCAGTGATCCATATATTTGGACCACTGATCCGAATATACAGCGTCTTTGTACCAGTGGGAACAGAGGCGCGACAACTCCTAGGAAGGATGCATGACATGAACAGACTGGTCGCCGTTGACGCCGGCCGCAAATCTGACCCCGGCGTAGTCCGTGCCTGGCCCCTCCAGTCGCGAGACCACGCTTCACAAGCTTCACAAAAACACACCCATCGAAAAGGATGAAAGATTATGAAAAAACTGGAAGGTAAGGTTGCAGTCATCACGGGCGGAAGCAGCGGGATTGGCTTGGCCACAGCCAAGCGCTTCGTGGATGAAGGTGCGCACGTCGTGATCACTGGGCGACGAGAGAAAGAGCTGAAGGAGGCCGCCACCTTCATCGGGAGAAACGTTATGACGGTCATGGGCGACGTGTCGCGCTTGGAAGATCTGGACCGGCTCTATGCCGTCGTGAAAGAGAAGCATGGTCACATCGACATTCTCTTCGCGAACGCGGGCGCGGGGACAATCGCACCGCTCGCGGCAGCTACTGAGGCCCATTTTGACCAGACCTTCGACGTGAACGTGAAGGGGCTGTTCTTTACGGTGCAGAAGGCCCTTCCCCTCTTCAAAGACGGCGGTTCGATTATTCTGAACTCTTCTGTCTCTAACGTGCTCGGTCTCCCAGGGTTTACCGCCTACGCCGCGAGTAAGGCGGCTGTGCGCAACTTCGCGCGCGGCTGGGCTTTGGAGCTGAAAGACCGCAAGATCCGCGTGAATGCCATGAGCCCCGGAGCAATCGATACTCCGGCCTTGGCGACGACGACGGGCCTCACCGCTGAACAGGCCGAGCAAGCGGTCGCACAGTTCACCACGCAGATTCCAATGGGTCGCAGAGGCATGCCCGAGGAAATCGCGGCAGCAGTCGCGTTCCTCGCCTCCGATGAAAGTTCTTACATCACCGGTATAGATCTCCCCGTCGACGGGGGCATGGCGCAGGTCTGACTCCGACGCGGTCCCGTGCTGGCCTCCAGCCCCGCCAGTCGAGGGACCACGCTTCTAAAATTTTGGTTCTATCAGATGATCGGAGAAACGTCATGAAATACCTGATTAGCTCCGACCTTCGGGATAGACGGTAAATCACCCGTAGATCGCCCCTCGGATACCGCGCTCGTCGAATACCCAACCGTAAAGGAGATCTCTATGTACGACCAATCCAAGCTATCCGAGTTGATCCGGTTTGCACGAGTCGATGCGGGCTCCACCGTCATCGACGTTTACCCAGGCGATGGCGACTGGACCCGTCTGTTCTCCGACATCGTTGGACCCGAAGGACGCGTCTACAGCTTCGTGCCGGCCGAAGTCGCCCACTTCAAGAACGATCCGGTCGGCGGCATGCGGACGCTTGCCAAGGAGCCGGGCCGGGAGAATGTCGAAGCCGTCTCGGCGGACCTCGTGGCGATGCCGGAAGTCACGCAACCAGCGGATGTCCTGTGGCTGCACCTGTTCTACCACGATCTCCATACCGCGCTGATGCAGGCCGGGGGCGCGACGGCGGCCGACTTCAATCGCGCCGTCTTCAAGCGGCTGAAGCCCGGTGGGTCCTACGTCATCGTGGACCACGCCGCCGCCGTCGGGGCGGGCATGAACGACGCCCAGTCGCTCCATCGGATTGAGCCTGCCTCCGTTCGCGAGGAGGTGGAGGCGGCCGGCTTCGTGCTGGACGCGGAAAACACCATCCTCGCGAACAAGGACGATCCACACTCGATCAAGGTGTTCGATCCATCGATCAAGGGCGAGACCGATCGCTTCGCCTATCGGTTCGTGAAGCCCTGACAGGTCGCAAACTGGCGTACCCGCGATGATATGCCTAGCTGAGATCCTTAAGATTCAAGAACCAGAGGTCAAATCTCCCGTCAAGTCCGTAAGTGGTGGTGTCAGTGGAAAACGACATGGCCCTTTTTGGCACGATCACCGGATAACCGGCCCCAGGCCCTTTGGTATAGCCGCCGCGCCCCTTCCCCGCACAAACCGTCATCCCGGCAAAAGCCGCTATCCCGTGCATGTGGCGCTCGATCAATTCGCTTGAATTGGCTTCCGTTGAAGTGGTAACCGAAGCAACGCTTCCGTTCTCAGCGGGTAGCTACTCTCAAACGTAGTAGCCGCTATATGGCACGACGCTCTGCAGCGGAACGACACTGGGCGATTCCTTCATGCACGCACACGGTCTACTCAGGTGACTAGATATTCCCGAAAAAAATCGACCGTTCGCTGCTTGGCGAGCGAGGCATCGGCCGCGTTGTAGTGGTCGCCGCCGTGTCGAGCGAAGGCATGCTGTCGCTGTGGGTAAGTATCGATCTCGACCAAAGGGCAGCCGGACAAGGCTGCCTGAATTTTCTTTTGCGCAGCGGGCGCCATGTATTCATCGTTCCCCGCCAGGTGCATGAGCAGTGGTCCTTTCACTCGCCCGAGTTCATCGACGTACCGCTCTGTACCTCCGCCGTAGTAAGAGACAGCCGCGTCCACAGGGTGACGAGCAGACATAAGGGTTGTCAGCAGTCCACCCAGACAAAAGCCCATGACCCCCACCTTGTGTGTCGATGAAAGGGGGCGCGCCACTTCGACGGTAGCGTAGACGTCATCGACCGCTTTACCGATATCGAGTTGATCGTAGATTTCGAAGGCCTGTCTTGTTTCAGATTCGATGTGATCGGACAGTTCAATACCCGGCGCTACGCGCCAATACAGGTCCGGGCACACGGTCACAAAGCCCTCCTTTGCTATCTCTCCTGCGGTGTAGCGGATGCCGGCGTTAACCCCGAAGGCCTCCTGAAGCAAAACAACGATCGGCCCGCTACCCGACTTGGGTTTAGCCACATAGGCGGAGAATGTACCGTCTGAAACCGTTATGGTCAGCGTCTTTTCCATGGCTTAGTCCGTAGATGATTGAGCACCCGTAAGGCGCGCCGCTACGCGATGACTTACTTCTCGCTGCCGCACGACTTCAAGTCATTGACACCCGGCAATCGCGCAAACGTATGTGCGCGCAATTCCTTCGAGCAAACCGCGACGGTGACAGGCTGCCCCTGCAGAACTTTCCGCACCACCGGAACGGCTTGTTCGCCAACCAGGATGCCCAAGAGTCCTATCAGAGCGACCATTGGTGGAGCGGGTGATCTAACGTTGAGAACACCGTAAATAAGGCCAACCAGAAGCCCCACAGCGGAAGAGATCAAATAGATCTTCATTGCTTGTCCTCATACCGACCTGGCGGGGGTATTCCACATCGTGCAGCAGACCCGGTAGGTCTGAACGCTTCCAGGTCTCGCCGCGGCACTTGCGTCTTGTCTCTGGGCGGCGACACCGCCGTGACCATTTCACGTCCTGACACGGCGGTCACACTTAACTCGCCTACTCCTGGCCGCCACCGGGACCATTTCTTGCGTCGAAGTCCATCGGGAATTCGTAATCAAGTCTGGTGCCGACACACATTGCCGTATTGTCCGAATCACTGAGGATTGGATAAAGACGCTGAGGTTCTCTTCGCACCCTGGAGCGGGGATGCAGCAGCCGCCGGTCGTGGCCCAGTGCTGCCGCAGTTGATCCCCCGATCGGCTAATTTAGGACCGAGTTATGCCGCAGCCTCTCAACGAGCATATCCAGGAAGAGCTTCACCTTTGCCGACACATGCCGTCCCTCAGGAATAAGTGCATGGATCGGGAGCGGCGGACCTTCAAATTCAGAGAGAACGGGTTGAAGGCGCCCCTCCACAAGGGGAGAGGCAATTTTGTAAACCATGATCTTTGTGAGTCCCCAGCCAGCCATGGTCGCAGCGATTCCAGAGCCATCGTTGCTGCACAACAGCCGGGGGTTCACGGTGACAGTCGTGTCAGGGTGACAGAACTCCCAATCCTGGGGCGACCAAATATCGGCCACGGCAATCACATTGTGACCGCGGAGATCAGACGGCGAATTGGGAACACCGTGCGCGTCAAAGTACGACGGAGATCCGCAGACAATGCTTCGTACAGAACCCACGAGAATCGCGCGGTAGTCAGAGTCAGGCAGATGCCCAATACGTACGCCCACATCGATCTCCTCGGTCACCAGATCGGTGACACGATTCGTGAAAAGAGCGTGCCCTACGACCCGCCGGTGCTGTTGTAAAAAGTCCAGAAGAATGGGCAGCACATATAGCTGTCCAAACAACTCGGGCGCGGTTACCGTCAGCTTCCCGGATGGCGTTGAGTAAGCGGCGGCCGCCGCCGATTCGGAAGCATCGATATCGGTCAGGATGCGCCGGCAGTCTTGAAGGTAACGGACGCCTGCCTCGGTAATCTTCAGTGCTCGAGTTGTGCGAACAAAGAGGCGCGTTCCGATTTGCTCTTCAAGGTAAGTGATGGCGCGCGTTACGGCCGAGGCGCTCATGAATAACGTTCGCGCCGCTTCAGCCAAACTGTCGCAGTCGGCGACCTTCACGAAGATCTTCATAGCAGCGTAGCGGTCCATCGAGCCGACCCTCTATCGTCGATATGGTCTGCCCATGGGGCAAATTCTTGCCTCTACGTCCAGTGACAGTAGAGACCTTACGTCTCACGGACGCAAGTTTGTCACGCCATGCGGGCTCGAAGACGCGCCGAACTCTAAAGTCCTTCTTAACAAGTGGCCGAAAGTCGCCGCGAATCTGAGTTTTCGCGCACGTCACCGATATTCACCGCTCGATCCTTGCGCAAGATGATGCGTGGCATTGCGAAAAAAAGGTATTCTCATGGCGGTGGTAGCGGCGCAAGATCTCCTTCCCATCCCATCAGTCCCGGCGTTGGCTCAGGGCTGGATTGGCATACAGAAGCGGATACCACTCGGACGAGGTGACGTCGCTCGGTTATCGAGGCGTCCTGCAATGTCGAAGGTAGCCCGATCACCGCCAGGGCTGCCTGCTCTTTATTCTATCAGGGGAACTGAGGCTCCATCTTTGATTAGGGGCATGCCATGCTCGATGAAGAAACCACCCTGATGAGCTTGATGTTCCAGCGCGACGGTGACGGTAGCGTCCTGCGCTCCGGCATCTCGATCACTTCACCGCGCTGCGTCATCAATCACGATCGCATCCAACCCGCTAGTGAAGTGGTCTGCGAATCATTGCCCTGCAGGTCGATGTTCACCGTGGTGGTCTATCTCGAAAGCTACATTGGCCACGACATGTGGTGCAACGCGCAACGCGTTGCCCTCCCGTTTCAGTCGGAAGGCATGGTGGGTATCTATGACCGGGCGTATTGCTGGAACAGCGTTGTTCGTCGATCTCTCAATTGCGTCCAGTTCCATTTCCCCAAATCACGTCTTGACGAACTGACGGGCGGCACAGAGGGCAAGAGCGTAGTGCCCCTGGAAAGAATGCCAGCGCGACTCTCACTGTTCGATCCACTTCTGAAATATCTCGCACTTGCCTGCCTTCCCTTGCTCGAATCGCAAGGAGAGCCAGCGGCCTCCCATACCGAACAGATCATGGATGCGGTGGTCACCCACGTGGCTCGCACGTACTACTGCGTAAAAGCCAAGTCGACGTTCGATCGCGATCGATTAGCCCCCTGGCAAATTCAAAAGGTCAACGAGATCGTCTCCGAAAAGATTGAAAGAAGGCTATCTATCGAAGATCTGGCGTGCGCGTGTGCGCTTTCGCCGAGCCACTTCTCCTATCTGTTCAAGAACACGACGGGAAGCGCGCCGCACCAGTGGCTCTTGAATCGCCGCATCGACTTGGCCAAGAAGCTACTTCTCGGCACGGATGAGCCACTGGCCAGTATCGCTTCTGCCTCCGGATTCTCGGATCAAAGCCACTTTACGCGGGTCTTTTCACGCCGGGTAAAGGCAAGTCCGTCGGCGTGGCGCCGCTCGGAGTGCGCGCACTTCCGCTCATCCCAAGAACAACGCGCATCGGCTGCTCAAAGCGCATGGTCAGCCACGCTCTGACAACCACCTGTTCGGACAATTCTGCAAATGGCCCTTGTTTATCCAATCTCTGCGCTTCAACAGCTCGTAAGGTGCAGCTGGCGACACGCGAAGTGAACCTTTAGCACAGTCAATTCAGTCAGACCGCCCTTGTCGCTTGGGGAGAATGACGCAAGACACGGGAGCAAAGCCCGGACTCACCGGCTGAGGCGGCAAGCACCGCCCCCTTCCGCGTCACTTGTCCAAGCGCTTGTCAGCGACATCAAAGACGGCGGCATGCGCACTTCAGGAGGTACTTACCCATGAGATCCAACACAACGTCAGCCACAAGGCGCAACTTTGTCGTCGGTGGACTCGCCGTTGTCGCTGCAGCAACACCGCCCGTCAACGCAACCAAGACGAGCGGCCCAAGCGCTTCCGGGTCACACGCTGACTCCCCCGCGAAACGCGCGGTCATTACGCAGGACGGCACCCGAATTTTCTACAAGGACTGGGGAACGGGTCAACCCGTGGTCTTCTCCCACGGGTGGCCGCTGATGGCGGATGCATGGGACAACCAGATGTTTCTCATGGCATCTCATGGTTTTCGCGGTGTTGCCCACGACAGGCGTGGGCACGGGCGTTCCGATCAGCCGTGGTCGGGAAACGACCTCGGCACTTACGCCGACGATCTTGCCGATCTTATCGAGGCGCTCGATTTAAAGGACATCATTCTGGTTGGCCATTCCACAGGCGGTGGCGAAGTCACGCGATATGTCGGCCGCCATGGCACCAAACGCGTGTCGAAGGTCGTGCTGGTCAGTGCGATTCCACCGTTGATGTTGAAGACAGCAGCCAACCCCGGCGGCCTTCCCATCGGCGTTTTTGACGATATCCGTGCAGGTGTCCTCAACAACCGTTCGCAGTTCTACAAGGATCTGAGTGCGCCTTTCTACGGCGCGAATCGGCCGGGATCAAAAGTCTCACAGGGCATACGAGACAGCTTTTGGCTGTGGTCGATGCAGGCAGGGTTGAAGGGTTCCTACGATTGCATCAAGGCGTTTTCGGAGACCGACCTCACCGAGGATCTAAAGAAGATCGATGTGCCAACCCTGATCATTCACGGCGATGACGATCAGATCGTACCGATCGCGGACTCGGCGATGCTCTCCTCAAAAATCGTCAAGAACGCGACGCTCAAGGTCTACGACGGCGCACCTCACGGACTCTTCGCCACGCACACCGAGCGATTCAATCAGGACCTGCTTGCCTTCGCGACCGCATAGGCCGTGCAGCAAGCCCTAAACCGCCATGACCAGCGACAACGCGGGAGACATCCGATGAGCAACGACAAATCAACCCCTACGCAGCAGATGCCAGTGACGCACCATCGGTATGCGCAGATCGATGGCATCAAGATCTTCTATCGAGAGGCAGGATCGAAGGATAAGCCCTGCGTACTTCTTCTTCACGGCTTTCCCACCTCATCACACATGTTTCGTAACCTGATTCCAGCTCTGGCAGACAGCTACTACGTGGTTGCGCCGGACTACCCGGGGTACGGGCAAAGCGATATGCCGGACCGAAAGTCCTTTACCTATTCCTTCGATCGCTACGCGGAGCTGGTCGACCAATTGCTTTCGAAACTCGGCATCAAGCGCTATGCCATGTACGTCATGGACTATGGCGCGCCGGTCGGTTGGCGTCTCGCTTTAAAGCATCCCGATCAGGTGACCGGGCTGATCGTGCAGAACGGAAACGCCTACGACGAAGGCCTCAAGGAATTTTGGGATCCCATTAAAAAATATTGGTCGGAACGCACCGACGAGAACGCCAAGGCCCTGTTGAAACTTTTCACACTCGAAACCACCAAATTTCAATACACCGATGGCGTCGATGACGTCACCCGCGTATCCCCGGACAACTGGGTGCACGACCAGGCGTTGCTGGATCGACCCGGAAACTCGGACATCCAATTGGACATGATGTACGACTACCGGACGAATCTTCCCCTCTACCCGAAGGTCCAGGAATACCTGCGAAAGCATCAGCCGCCAACACTCATTGTCTGGGGGGAGCGCGACTTCATCTTCCCGGCAGACGGTGCCCACCCGTACAAGCGCGACCTCAAGGAGCTGGAGTTTCATCTGATTCCTACCGGGCACTTTGCGCTCGAGGACAAGGCGGACGTCATCGTTCCACTCATTCGAGACTTCCTCGCCAGGCGCGTGACGAAGTAGTAGTCCACGGGCAAAGACGCGTGATCAAAGACGCTGGAGAGCAACCATGTTGACGACGAACCGTTTGCAGACTGAGATATCAGGACTGGCGATCCTTGGGATAGCCCTTGCACTCGGCCTTTCGTGCCCACCTGCAAGTGCACAAGTCCCTGCCATAAGCCCCGTAACCACGATCAACGAAGCCGCGGCAAAACCCGACATTGTGCTGACGCCCCTGCGCGGAAATCTCACCGTCGTGTCCGGGTCCGGTGGAAACATCACGGTGCTGACGGGAACTGACGGAAAGTTCATGGTCGACGGCGGTATCTCGCTGTCCAAGGACAGCATCCAGGCGGCATTGGCCAAGATCAGCAACGCGCCTTTGAAATATCTCGTCGACACGCACTATCACTGGGATCACACCGACGGCAACCCGTGGCTTCACCAGGCGGGCGCCACGATCATCGCGACCCCCAACACCGTCAAACACCTCTCGATGCCCACGCGAGTGGACGACTGGAAATACACATTCAAGACGATGGCACCCGACGGCATGCCGACCGTAGTGATCAGTGGCCCCAAGACGTACAACTTCGACGGCGAGAGCATTGTGTTGACACCCGTCGTGCCCGCGCACACGGACAGCGACCTCTACGTCTACTTCAAAAAGGCCGATGTGGCTGTTCTGGGCGACCTGTTCTGGAACGGTGTTTATCCCTTCATCGACAATGAGCAGGGCGGCGGCATCGACGGCATGATCAAGGTCGACAACCAGATTCTCGCCGTCATCACGGACAAAACCATCGTCGTCCCGGGTCACGGCCCTGTCGGCAATCGGAAAGACCTGGTGGCATTCAGGGACATGTTGGTCGGTATCCGTAACAACGTGGGCTCTCTCAAGAAGCAGGGGAAATCGCTGGCCGATGTTGTCGCATCGAAACCCACAGCGGCCTTCGACGCTACATATGGAAAGTTCGTCATTGGCCCGGATTTCTTTACCAAGATTGTCTATGACGGTATCAAGTGACGGCGAGTCATCCGGGGTGGCCGGATGACCATCGATCTGTCTGACCGAAGAGCCATGAACCACAGGCGTCAATAGCTTCTGAGAGAGGTACGTAGAGATGAAAGTTCTTCTCACCACATTAGCCGCTACCGCGATTGCTCTGGGAGTAACTTCGACAATCGTTCGTTCCGCGACACCAGCTGCCCCCGACGCAACCGGCGTAACGGTGGTTTTGGTGCACGGTGCGTTTGCCGACTCTTCCAGTTGGGATGGCGTTGTGAAGTTGCTTATCAAGGACCAGGTCAAGGTAGTCGCTGTGGCTGTGCCTCTGCGAGGACTGGTGATCGACACCACGAGCGTCACCGATCTTCTGAAGAGCATCCCCGGGGACGTGGTGTTGGTCGGCCACTCTTATGGCGGTCAGGTCATCACCGCGGCAGGTTCCGGGAATCCCCACGTCAAAGGGCTGGTATATGTCGACGGCCTGGCGCCGGATACTGGCGAGAGCGCCGCCGACATCAGTGACCATTTTCCGGGCGCCACTCTGGGGCCCGCCCTGGCTCCCCCGGTCAGTCTCAGCGATGGCGGAAAGGATCTCTACATCAAGCAGGACCGCCTTCCGGACCAGTTCGCGGCGGACGTCCCTCTGGAGACGGCGCAGCTCATGGCGGTGTCGCAGAGACCGGTCACAGATGCTGCGCTCCACGACAAGCTGCAGGGCCCGCCTGCGTGGAAGTCGGCGCCATCCTGGTTCATCTACGGCAGCCTGGACAAAAACATCGTGCCCAAAGCTCACGAATTCATGGCGAAGAGAGCCCACGCACGCCGTACTGTGGCTGTCGCGGGCGCATCGCACGTGGTGATGATCTCTCACCCCGATGCCGTCGCGAAGCTGATTGAGGATGCCGCTCATTTGGCGCATCCCTGATGGATATTCTTATCGCCCCGAGCAAGGTGACGCGCCTGGAATTGCCTCGTCGCTTTGACGAGGGCGCCGAACTTGATTTCGGAGAGTAGGAATGTATTCCTCAGTGGAGACGTGCCATGCCGTCTGATGAATGCGAATGCAATACGTCAAGCGCAGGCCATGACAATGATCGAGAGATTTGCGGCGGACGCCGTCGTGCGATGGCATGTTGGTGAAAGAGCCCTGCAGCACACGATTGGTGCGGACCAGGTATTCGCCGGCTTGGAGAGCCGTATCTTCCATACGCAGCTAAGCGAGCAGCAGCGCATCTTCTTCTCTTGCCTGAGTCTTCTTGTTATCGGGTCAGTGGATGACGAAGGACTCGTCTGGGCAACAGTGGTCTCAGGAAGTCCGGGCTTCTTGTCGTCACCCAACACCAGGACGCTAAGTATCGGCACGGCACTGTCCGAAGCGGATCCCGCACGTAAAGGCCTCCATTCGGGAGAGTCGGTGGCTTTGCTGGGAATCGATTTCGCGACGAGGCGGCGATACCGAGTGAACGGAAAGGTGGTCGCGTCGGCAAGTTCCCACATGGACATTCGAACGGCACAAGTGTTCGGCAATTGCCCCAAGTACATCAAGGTGAGGCACGTGGTGGGCAGGCCTGCATCAACCGACCCGGTGGATGGACGCGAGGAGCTGAGTGTACTGGATGGCGATGCGCGCTCTCTTATCGAGAGAGCCGAGACATTCTTTGTTGGGTCGTACGTGGATTTGCCGGATACGGGGCGCCAGGTCGACGTGTCTCATCGAGGCGGGCCTGCTGGCTTTGTCCGTGCCAGTCAGAACGGTACGCTCACTGTGCCGGACTACTCGGGCAATCGATTTTTCAACACACTCGGAAACTTCGCAGTAAATCCACTCGCCGGTCTGGCATTTGCGGACTTCGAGCAAGGCACCTTGCTTCAACTTAGCGGTGCCGTGGAGCTAGTGCTAGACGGACCTGATATCGATGCGTATCCCGGAGCAGAACGTCTTTGGCGGTTCGTACCTCGAACCGTGGTCCGAAGACATTCGGCCTTTGATCTCCTGCAGTTGAAAGGGGCGTGACCATTCCCTGCTCTTGGCGCGTAAGTAACTGGACAAGCGTGGGGTTGAGCCATGGGCCCATTGTTGTTTGGTTGATCCAGTAGCAAACGGAGGTATAGACAAAGAGAACCTATTGATACCGTTTATAGACTTCGGTGATCCAACTGACAAAGACGCGGACTTTTGCACTTAGCTGCCGGCTTGGCGGGTACACGATATAGACGTCCAGCGGCTCAGGACGCCACGGCTCCAGTATCGGCATCAGCTCGCCTCGGGCGATCGCGGGGCGCACCATGAAATCAAGCGTGTGGATAAGACCGAGACCCGCCAATGCTGTCGCGAGATGTGCATTGCTCTCGTTCACGATGACGCTCGTTCGAGGGTCGATTTGAAAAGAGTCCCCATGGTCCCGAAAGTGGAGCGGCTGGACGACCCTGGTGCGCGCAGAAAAATAGCCTGCCACGGGGTAGTTTCCTTCGAGGATCTGCTTCGGATGGTCGGGCGTGCCGTAGCGCGCCAGGTAAGCTGGGCTGGCACAGGTCGTCCACTTAAGTTTGCCGATGCGATGGGCGATAAGTGCAACGTCGCTGGCAGTACTTCGGATGGCGCAGTCGATATTCTCGCCAATGACGTCGACCACTCGATCGGTCACACCGATTTCCAGGTGAATGTCCGGGTAGCGATCTCGGAACTCTGGCAGGGCCGGGATGAGAATGCCGCTGGCTGTGGAGCCGCCGGTATCGACGCGTAGGCGACCTCGCGGGTTGGTGTGAGTGCGGCCCAAGGTGGACTCGACATCATCCAACTCGGCCAGTAGTTGGCGCATGCGTTCGTAGTAGGCCGTGCCCTCATGGGTGACCCGCAGGCGGCGCGTACTGCGCTCAAGAAGCGGGACGCCGAGGTGCACCTCCAAGGATCGGATCCACTTGCTCACCGTGGCATTGGGCATTTGGAGGGATCGGGCAGCGCGGTTGAAGGCGCCGGTCTCAACCACACGGCAGAAAACTCGAATGGCTTGCAGATGATCCATGGCCGTTCCTCGTGCCACTCGATTATCTACCCATGTGGATAAACAAAACACGAAGAGCCCGTTTATCCATCGAAACAGGGACCCATTAACTGGGCTCACCGGGCGCAATCGCCCTACTGGAGAGCACATGAACATCCTCGATCACACCAAGATCAACGCCGAACGGCATGCCGGCAAAGTCGCATTGGTTACCGGCGGCAGTTCAGGGATTGGACTTGCAGCGGCCAAGCGACTTGCGCTGGAGGGGGCCAAGGTCTACATCACCGGTCGACGCCAAAGTGAGTTGGATTCGGCCATCGCCGAAATCGGCCATCACGCCACGGCCGTCCAAGGCGACGTTTCAAAGAACGCCGATCTCGATCGCGTATTCGGGCTCATTGAAGAGGTGGAGGAACGGCTCGACATACTGCTGGCCAACGCCGGCGGTGGCGAGTTCGCGCCCCTCGGCGAGATTACGGAAGCGCAGTTCCACAAGTACTTCGACATCAACGTAAAAGGGACGCTATTTACGGTTCAGAAGGCGCTGCCGTTGATGTCGTCAGGCGGTTCGATCGTGATCACGGGATCAATCGCCGCGGTCAAGGCATTTCCCGCCTTCAGCGTGTACGCAGCGACGAAGGCTGCCTTGCGCTCGTTCGTGAGGACCTGGTCCGTTGATCTGAGGGGCCGAGGCATTCGCGTCAACATCGTTGCGCCGGGAACCGTGGTAACACCCGCGTACAAAACCGAACTGGGCTTCAGCGACGAACAGATTGAGCAGTTCATGGCGCAAACATCCGAAATCACGCCACTGGGTCGGCCGGGATCGGCAGACGAAATTGCCGGCGCGATGTCGTTTCTTGCATCCGATGAAGCCAGCTATATAACGGCTACCGAGCTCGTCGTTGACGGCGGGCAGTCGCAAATCTAACTGGCTCCCGAGGAGGCCGCGTGCTCATCGCCCACGGCAGTGCAGTGAGGCCGAAATCCCATCGATCGAGCCGCATCGGTTGCACGGTCATCGTGCAACTGCCTTTGGGAAGTTGACGCCTTGGACAATCGGTTCATCCCCAAGGATGGACCGATTCGTTGAAGAGCTAAAACTTCGATCGCGTCGTGAGAGCGAAGTGGCTCTGCGCGATATTTTTATGGGGTATCAACGCGCCTGCTTCGTCGAAATTCGCCTGCAGCACCGCGCTTTCTTGCTCTGGAGCGAACCTCTTCCAGCGTCGGTAGCGGTCCCAAAGTTCGGTGGGGCTGGGAAATCTATCCATCGCCAGCGACTGCTCGAGCTGCTCGGAGGTTCCGGTGCGGTCGTGAAGCTGAAATCCTTTGCCGTTTGAGGAGAAGACGTATGGGATATCGAGCGTGGCGGCGTAGCCCAGCGCCTGCTGCGTGCCATCAGCAATGGCGCGGGTCTGATCCTTAGCCTCGATCAGCGCCAGCGGCAGATGCTTGTAGTAGAGGACATAGTCGGCCCGCTTGGCCTTTCCCCTGGTAACCAGCCCACCCCGGACGATGATGCGGCCCTTGGTGAAGCCGACTTCCTCGCGAATCTGTGTTTGCACGTCCCACCCGGCGGCGACCAAGGCCGGGGTGATGAACTTTGTGCAGACGTCGCGTTCGCTCAGTTTCGTCCCTGCATCCACTGACCTGGGCCCCTAGCTATTGCCCACCCGAAGCGCGCATTTCCAGAACTTAACAAAGGAGGCCTTAGATGAGGCTTTCCGAGAGCTTCGGAATCCGTCGTCAAGAAACCGGCCCGAAATAGATCCAGGCCCCGGGGTCTAAGAAGTTGGGAGCTGTCCATCTCGGACGAGCTTAATTCGATGGCAGACCAGAGCCGTTCCTTTCCGATCAGGAGCCTGGCTGGAAAAGTTTGCCAAAGCCATCGTTCTGGAACGTGCAAACTTTGTTGGGCGTTCATCGAAGTTTGCGCAAACGCGCAAAGTTCAACGAAATGCGCAGCTTCTTTCGGTCACACTTCATTAACGAACCGTCTAGTACATTAAGTGCGTGTCGTGAGACACCGCTCCCACCGCATGGCTAGGCTCCCCTCCTCTGCCATGCAATTAGACGGATCCCCCAAGGCCCGCAGACTCCCCATCTGCGGGCTTTTTTACGTCTGCGACCCATGCGTTCACGGGCCCGGGTCGGTCGCCTGACCGAGATCGCAACGAGCCCAGCCGGCCCGAGGAAACCTGCTTGGAGTGACCTCTTGGTCGACAGCGCGATGGGCGCCCGCTCGCGCCATGGCGACCCATGCTGATGGGGAGATGTCGACTACCTTCAGGCGGCCTTGGAAGCGGTTGCCAGCGACCCAGCGGTGGCGAACCTGGACAGGCAGTCGCCGGTGCCCCACCTACCGAGCCGCCGCACGTCGAGAGACATTTGCGCGCGTGTCGAGAATGGCGCCAGGGTGCCATGGCTTGCCGACTGCGCATCTTCCAGCGCCACATCCACGGTCACTGTGCCGCCCCAATTCCTGTTGCTCCAAGCCCTGATGTGCTTGGTGCCAGCCAACCTTTGCCCCAGCCTCTTCCAACAGCCGCTTTGGTTCGGTCAATTCGGATTGCTCGAAATCGTTGGTGGCGAGCACGGCGACCTTGAGGCCGCTTAGCTTGAACAGGGTCATCACGATCTCCTTGATGATGGACACCCAGCATTGCTGGCCACGCATGCGGGTCAAGTCATTTCCCGTGCATGCGCTGTGATCGGCCAGAGAGGATTACATTGACACTGCATGCACCGATGCATCGCTACCGTTGATAAATCGCGCGTAGGTTCGAAATTCTGCGCGAGGATCCGTCCACTGCGAACCTTGCCTAGGGCTCATCGCACCTGACGACAAGGACACCACCCATGTCTATTTCATTGCTGCTCGTCATCGTCCTCATTTTGCTCTTGATCGGTGCGCTGCCGACGTGGGGATATAGCCGTTCATGGGGCTATCGGCCGATAAGCGGCCTCGGGATCGTTCTCATCATCGTGATTGTGCTGCTGGTGCTCCACGTCATTTGAAGCGCGCATTGATGCCTCACAAGCCGATGCGGCAGAAGCGAAGTCGCTGGATCGCATTCCTTTTCCTTGTCATCTCGATTGTCGTCATGCTCGGGATGGGCCTCTACCTGAGTGCAACGCATCAAGCAATGCATCCGCTCGACAGTGGTTCACCAGGCAGCACGTCGGTACAGCCCCATTAGCCCAGGCGGCGCATTGGTGGAAGATGCGGGGCCTGTCCTCTCCAACGCGAGACGGCGGCATGAGTGCTGTGGCGGTGATGCACCCGACGCAGATGTCGTCGGTGTTCTTACAAGCGCTCAGAGTCAGGAGAACGACATGTCTTATCTCATTCCCGCTTCACTGCTGCATTACGATTCCTCGCTGGAGACACCCGAAGCCGACGAAGCCGAGACCATTCACGCGCTGCTTGAAGCCCTGCATAAGATCAACGAGACGACTTTCCGCGACAACCACCATGGATTGCGCAGCGTGCACGCAAAGAGCCACGGCCTGCTGACGGGTGAATTGCGGGTGCTGGAAGGGTTGCCGCCGGAATTGGCGCAGGGCCTGTTCGCTCAAGGCGGGACCTACCCAGTGGTAATGCGCTTCTCGACCGTTCCCGGCGACCTGCTCGACGACAAGGTGTCCACTCCGCGCGGTCTGGCGATCAAGCTGATCGGCGTGCCGGGCGACCGTGTATCCGGTTCGGAAAATGATGCGACGCAGGATTTTGTGATGATCAACGGTCCCGTCTTCGGTGCGAAGGATGCCAGGCATTTTCTCGGTAGTCTGAAACTGGTGGCCGCCACCACCGACAAGGGAGAAGCGTTGAAGAAGGTGTTTTCAGCCGTAGCACGTGGTACCGAGAAGCTCATCGAGGCGTTCGGCAGCAAGAGCGGAACCGTCATTGCCCTGGGTGGTCACCCGGAAACGAATCTCCTCGGCGAAACCCATTTCACGCAGGCGCCCGTGCGTTATGGCCGCTATGTGGCGAAGCTATCGCTCGTCCCGGTATCACCGGAACTGCGGGCGTTGACGAACGCCCCGGTCGACCTGCACGACAAGCCCAACGGATTGCGCGAAGCGGTGATCCAGCATTTCGCGCAGCTTGGCGGCGAGTGGGAGCTTCGCGCGCAGCTGTGCACCGACGTGGCGAGCATGCCGATCGAAGATGCCTCGGTGGAATGGTCGCAGGACAAAAGTCCCTACCTGAGCGTGGCACAGCTCAGCGTGCCTGCGCAGACAGCGTGGTCCGAGGCACGCTCCGAGGCGATCGATGACGGCATGGCGTTCAATCCATGGCATGCGCTGGCCGCGCATCAACCGCTGGGCTCCATCATGCGTGCTCGCAAGGTTGCCTACGAAGTGATGTCAAAGGTGCGTGCTCGACAGAATCACCGTCTGATCACCGAGCCCTCGGCGCTCCCTTTGCTTTCGTAGTGTGCTCGACCGAAGTCACTCCTCGGTCCAACTGAGGTGATGGGCCATCAAATCACGGACACATTCCTGGCCGGATCGCACAATTGGCGCGCTGAACAGCATAGACTTCCGACGATAGCGGGCCGCTCCCGGCCGGAGCAAGGCAGACCATGTCGTCACTGAAAACCCGGCGCGTATTGATAGTCGAAGACGATCCGGTGGTCGCCATGGTGGTGGAGGACACTCTGCGGGGCATGGGACTGGAGACCCTGGTCAACCTCAGCCTGTTCGATGCCCTCAACGAACTCGAAACCAGTGATATTGATGCCGCCTTCATCGACATGGGGTTGCGCGGCGAAAGCGCCCATCCCGTCGTGCTCGACCTTGTCACTCGTGGCATACCGGTTGTGGTGATGTCAGGCAAGGACCAGCCCGAGCTGAGGGCAGAGTTCCCGCAGATCCGGATTGTCCTCAAACCATTGAGCGTGCAGGCGCTGCAAGAGATCACGCTGGAACTGCTCGACATTCAGCGGTCAGCGTTGAAGCTCTGACGGTACCGGCGGCTCAGGATGCCGTGTTCGGTGTTCTCGATCATTTCGCGTATTCGCAATGCCAGCGCCTGGACGGTGAACGGCTTGGTGATCAGTTCCATGCCTGGCGCGAGGAAGCCAGCTGCCAGCGCGGCACCCGACGCGTATCCGGTCATCAGCAAGACCTTGATCCCGGGATGAAGCTGTTTTGCTGCATCAGCAAGCAGGCGACCGTTCAAACCCGGCAGACCGATATCGGATATCAACAGATCGATCGCCTGCCCTGAACCCAGCACCTCCATCCCCACCTCGCCACTGGCAGCTTCGATCGACTGGTATCCCAACTGGTCCAGCACTTCGAGGACAATCTTCCGCACCACCGGCTCGTCCTCAACGACCAGCACCACTTCGCCCCTGCCGGCAGGACTGTGGGACGCGAGCACCGGTGGAGGCGCCTGCACCTCCGCGCTGTTCCGGGGCAGGTACAGCAGGATCGAGGTGCCAAGGCCCGGTTTGCTGCGAATCTCGCAATGGCCGTTCGACTGGCGGGCGAACCCGTACACCATCGACAGGCCGAGACCGGTGCCGTGTCCTGTGGGCTTGGTGGTGAAGAACGGATCGAACGCGCGCTCGACGACCTCCTGTGGCATTCCGGTGCCGGTGTCCGTGACATCGATGCAGATGTACTGGCCGTAGGCCACGTCGCGCAATGTGCCCGCCTTCGTCGAATCGATGTCCGCGTTGTGCGAACGGATGGTCAGGCGACCGCCCGCAGGCATGGCGTCACGTGCGTTGATCGACAGATTCAGCAGCGCGCTTTCCAGCTGGTTGGGATCGCATAGCGTCGACCATAGGTCGGCGGCCAGTTCGAACTCGAGCTGGATCTGTTCACCCATCGTCCGCCGCAGCAGATCCTCCATGGAGGTGACCAGCGGATTCGCGTCGATCGGGCGTGGATCGAGCGGCTGCTGTCGCGAGAAAGCCAGCAGCCGATGGGTCAGCGCGGCGGCACGATTCGCCGACGTCAGGGCGCCCTCAACGAAGCGCCCGATATTCTCACTGCGACCGGCATTGATGCGTAGCTGGATCAGGTCGAGCGAGCCGATGATGCCCTGCAGAAGATTATTGAAATCGTGGGCAATACCGCCCGTCAACTGGCCGACAGCCTCCATTTTCTGCGCCTGCCGCAGCTGCGCCTCGATCAGGACCCTTTCGGTGAGGTCGCGCATGAAAACATTGAATCGCATGCCGTCATTCATCACCAGCACGCTGATGCTCAGCTCCACGATGAGCCTCTTCCCTTCGCGCGTGATCGCTTCGATTTGTCCGCCGCCACTGGGTGACAGGGCCGAGCGCAGGGTCGGCGGCAGATACTCGGCAAATCGCGCCTGATCCTCGGGAGCCACCACGAGGTCGATCAGGCGGCTCCCCACGGCTTCCTCGCGCGTCCAGCCGAATACGGTCTGCGCACGTGGATTCCATTCCAGAATGAGCCCCGTTGCATCCAGCTGCGCGAAGCCGTCAAGCGCCGTATCGATGACGCCACGCGACTGACGCTCGCTTTCGATCAGCGCGGTCTCGTTCTTCCTGCGTTCGGTGACGTCGCGGGTGATCTTGGCGAATCCGATCAGGCTGCCCTGGTCGAAGATGGGATCGATGACCACGCTGGCCCAGAACCGGCTGCCGTCCTTGCGCACGCGCCAGCCTTCGGCCTCGTATTTTCCCTCGCGCAGCGCGGTGGCCAGTGCCCTTGCCGGCAGGTTTTGCGCACGGTCTTCGGGCGTGTAGAAGCGCGAAAAATTCTGCCCCACGACCTCTTTGGCCAGGTAACCCTTGATCCGCTCCGCTCCGCGATTCCAGTTAGTGACGTTGCCCTGGGGATCGAGCATGTAAACCGCGTAGTCGACGATGCTGCCCACCAGCAACGCAAAATTGCGCTCGCTGCGATGCAGATCCTGGTAGATCGCTTCTGCCTCGCGCGTCCGCTCGTGGACGCGCCGTTCGAGCGTATCGTTGAAGTCCTGCAAGGCCCGTTCGATTTTCTGGTGTTCGGTGACATCCACCAACATGTTCACCGCGCCAACCATGACGCCGGCCTCATCGAACAGCGGCGTCGGATAGGCCGCGAACGCTAGCCGGCTGCCATCGGGCCGCTCCGCCACAGCCTCTGCGCCATGTATCGGTCGCTGCTCACGGATGGCCACGGCCATCGGGCACTGGTCGTGTGGAAGCGGCGTGCCATCGACCAGGAACATCTTCCACGAAACGCACCATTCCTCACCAAGCGCCGGCGTTCGCCCCGCGAACGTAACCGCTGCCTGGTTATAGAACGTGATCCGCCCCAGTGCGTCGGTGGTGTAGATCGCCACCGGCAAGGCCTCGAGCAGCTGATGAGAGAGCTTCTCGCGTTCGTGGATTGCCTGGGCGAGCTGGTGCTGTTCAGTGACATCGACGGTGAAGCAGCGGGTATGGGTGAGCCGGCCGGACTCAAAGCGCGCGCTGGAGCTGATCTGCACATACTTGATTTGCCCGTCCCTGGCGATCAGCCGTGCGGGATACTTGTCGAGCGTCTCGCCCGCGCCAAGGCGCGTCAGGATGTCGGCGATCACGTCCGCATCGGCGTGGAACTCGCTTATATGCCGGCCGACGTAATCGTCACGCCGATACCCGAGCAGATCCAGTTCGGCCTGGTTCGCGCGCAGTATGGTGCCGTCTGCTGCCACGAAATGCAGACCGATCGAGCCATTCTCAAACAGGTCCTCAAGATCGTCCCTCGACCCGCCCGGCTGAATCTCGACGAGTAAGCCATGTACCGCTCCATTGCCGGCCCTAAGCGGTCGCAGGCTGACCAGTGCGTTCAGCGCATCGCCCCGCGCGGTGTCGATCACGACCTCCACACCGCATATCGGCTCCCCTGCGCCCAGTACGATGTCGAAAGGGGATGCCCGCGACGGCGTCGCAACACTTTCGGTCCCGTCTTGGCGGATCTGCCGGAACAGGCTTTCGCCGCGAATGCCACGGGGCAGAGCGGCTCCCCACAACTCCACGGCCGCTCTATTGCAGGCGACGACAAGGCCAAGCGCGTCGCATACGCAATGGGCCGCGGGCAACGCGTCCATGATGGACTGGCACCATTCGCCTGGCGGAGGTACTGACTCGGCCCGATCTACGGCCACGACGTCGTCTTCGAACATGTTGTCCCCGGATGGGCTAAGGGTCCCCGAAATGAAGAACCCGTGATGGCAAGAGTCGCGCGCAGAGCGTGAAGAGAATGCCACGGAATTCACGTGCCGCTCACCATGTTGCCGCCAGCCAGCAACCGTGCATCCACGTGGGCGCGATCTCCCCCATACACGAGGACAACTAACTCCCAGCCTGGTGTTCACCTCGTATTGGCGCCATGCTCCGCACAGTGTTCCCGACGACGTCGGAGAGAACCATGCCGGAAGGTCTTTCCATATGGACCCTGCGTGAAGTAGCGGCGGCGTTCGCCGGCCAGACCATCCGATACGCGGAAGGCAACGCGAAGATCGACATGCAACGCCTGCCCGGCCAGCGGCTCGAGGCGATCCACAGCTTCGGCAAGCAGTTCCTGATCGAGCTACCGGATCGGCTGGCCGTACGCATTCACTTGCTGATGTTCGGCAGCTATCGCATCGAAGCACGCAAGGATGCGGTGCCCCGATCAGGCCAGGGCTTCGATCACGGTGAGCTCAACTTCTACGCCTGCTCGGCGCGCCTGCTGGAGGGCGACCTGGACGAGCTGTATGACTGGGCACCGACGTAATGGCGGACAGCTGGGATCCCGCGCTCACCCGCGCGAAGCTGCGCAAGATGCCGAACACGTTGGTATGCGACGCGTTGCTCGACCAGGCCATCTTTGCGGGCGTCGGCAACATCATCAAGAACGAGGTGCTCTACCGTACGCGCATCCACCCATTGTCCACGCACGGCGCCCTGCCCCTGCGCAAGCTGCGCGAACTGGTGGAGCAGGCGCGCGTCTACGCGTTCCAGTTTCTGGAGTGGAAGAAGGCGTTCGTGCTTCGCAAGCACTGGCTGGTGCACAATCGCAGCCGCTGCCCACGTCACGACATCCCGCTGACCCGCGCTTACCTGGGCAAGACCGACCGCCGCAGCTTTTACTGCGGGCTCTGTCAGAAACGCTATACGCAGGATTCACAGCCGTGAGCCGTAATGACTTCACCCGCCGACGCAACGGGGCCACCTTGCCTTCGCGGTGTAGCTGATGTCGCAACTGAGCCTGTTCGGCACGGGTCAGCGCCGACTGCTGGATGACGCCAGTGGCTTCATCGAGTTGACGCCGGATTTCCTGGATGCGACCACGGCGCAATCCTGGTTCCACTGGCTACACGAAAACGTCGCCTGGGAAGCCGGACGACGCCTGATGTACGAGCGCGAGGTCGACGTGCCCCGTCTGCGCGCCCACTACCCTTCAAGCGATGCGCAGCTGCCAGCCCTTCTGAGTGATGCCCTTGAGCGGGTGCGCGCCGCCATCGGCGCACCGTTCGACAGCATCGGTCTCAACCTCTATCGGAATCAGCACGACAGCGTGGCGCCCCACAACGACACGCTCGCCGACCTCGAGCGCGATCAGCCGATCGCCCTGCTCTCGCTGGGTGCCACCAGACGCATGACAATCCGCGCCAAGCAACCTCCGCGTCGGGTGTTGCAGGTGGACATGGAGTCCGGCGCCCTCCTGCTCATGAGCTGGTCCACGCAACTGCACTATGACCACTCGATCCCAAAGCAACGCGAGGCGGTGGGGCCACGCATCAGCCTGGCGTTCCGGGTGCGCGGCAATCCACCCGAATGAAGTTCAGCTGGCCTTGCGGGCCGCTGCGCGCTTCGTGGTCTTCTTCGTTGCGCTGGCCTTTTTCGCCACCGGCTTCTTCGCGACGGACGCTTTCTTGCTGCCCGACTTGCGCGCCGATTTTGATGAGTGTTTTTGTGCCGGTGTACGTTTCTTGCTGGCCAGACTTTTCTGCAGCAGCGCCATGAAGTCCACCACGTTGGTCGTGGCGTTTTCTGGCGTCTCCGCCTCTTCGTCGATGGCCGGCGTGACCACACCCTTGGACTTGAGCCGCTTCTCGATAACCTTGCGCAGGCGATCGCGGAATTCATCCCGGTAATCGTCAGGGTTCCAGTTGCTGCTCATCGAATCGATCAGCTGCTCGGCCATCTGCATTTCCTTCGGCGAGATACGGTGTTTTGATGCTGCACCCTCGGGGATCTTGTAGTCGTTTACGTCGACCAACTCCTGCGGGTAGCGCAACAGCATGAGCATCAGCGCGTCACCCTTGGGCATCACGGCCGACAGGTACTCGCGTGTTCGGATCACCACGCGGGCTATCCCTATCTTGCCGGTGCGCTTGAGCGTCTCGCGAAAAAGCACATAACCCTTTTCTGCCTTCTTGCCTGGCACCAGCACGTAGGGCTTTTCGAAATATTCCGGCCCGATCGAATCCGCATCGACGAAAGCCTCGACCTCGACTGCCTCGCGTCCCTCCGATGCGGCCGACTTGATGTCTTCGGGCTCCAGCACGACATAACTGCCCTTCTCATATTCGAATGCCTTGACGATCTCCTTCCATGGCACTTCCTCGCCAGTTTCCGCGTTGACGCGCTCATAGCGCACTGGCGTGTTGCTGCGACTGTCCAGCATGCGGAAATGCAGATCGACGCTGCGCTCGCCCGACATCAGCGAAACCGGCACGTTGAGCAGGCCGAATGAAAGTGTTCCAGTCCAGATCGGGCGTGCCATGTCATGCAGTCTCCAGTGAGGTGGATAGGGTCAGGACGCCTTCTTCGCGCGAGTCTTCGCTGCTTTTCTGGCTGCTGCCGAAGGTCCTGCCGCACCCTTGGTGTGCGCCGCCTTTTTCGCGGAGGCCGCACGCGAGCCGGCGCTGCGCTTGGCGGTGATCTTCTTTGCGTGGGATGACAACGCGGTTGTCGACGCCGCCTCGTGGCCTTCCTTCTTCAGCGCGCTGGTAGTGGCCCCTGAGCGCTTTGCCGCGGGTCTGTGATGATCGTGCGAGGCCGCCTCATCCTGGGCGGCCTTGTTCCTGGTCGACTTGCTGGCGGTCCTGCTGGTCGGCACCTTCACCCCGTCACGTCGCGCCTTGGACAGTCCGATGGCGATCGCCTGCTTGGTCGACCGCACGCCATGTTTTCCCTCGCGTACATGCTCGATTTCCTCGTGCACGTATTCACCTGCCTGGGTACTCGGTGACTTGCCTTCTTTTTTATCTTTGCTGGCGGCACGTTGGGTTTTCTTCTCTGGCATGACAGCTCTCCATTGGCAGTGGGTAGCCGGACTATTCCCCTCGTGATGTCGACGAGCTGTCAAATACACCTGCAAATGATGAACGCTTCACCCGGGAAGCACGATCTGTTCGCTAGCGTTGTTGAACCCGCCAGCTGTTAATCCAGGGAGTGTCATTGCCATGCCTTTCAGCACACGCGCTTCGCGTAGCGGAGCAACCAACAAGCGGGAACGTGTCATCCAAACCACCACGGATCACGAAGAACGGCCAACCAGCTGATCATGGCCAGCCTGCGGGACTACCAGCGCAAGCGTGATTTCTCCAGGACACGCGAACCGGCCGCCAACGAAATCGGATCGACGGATCGTCGCGCTATCTTCGTGGTGCAGCTGCATCACTCCAGTCGTCGCCATTTCGACTTCCGCCTGCAGGTCGGCGACGTGCTGAAAAGCTGGGCGGTGCCAAAGGGGCCCAGCTACGACCCGTCGGTGAAGCGTCTGGCAGTCGAGGTCGAGGATCACCCCGTTTCATACGCCGGCTTCGAGGGCGACATCGAGCATGGCTACGGCAAGGGCCATGTCGATCAGTTCGACCGTGGCGTATGGACCACGCCCGGTGATGCCGAGGCCCAGCTGCAAAAAGGCCACCTGAGCTTCGAGCTGTTTGGCAAGCGGCTCAAGGGCAGCTGGCATCTGGTGCGCAGCGGCCGCAAGGAACGCCAGCCCGCGTGGTTCCTGATCAAGGCCAAGGACGCATTCGCCGGTGATGTCGAAGCCGATGATCTGCTCGACGCGAAGATGACCCGTAGCACCCGCAAGGCAGCGAAGACACCGGCGACGAAGGCGGCGGCAAAGAAATCCACCGCCCGCAAAAAGCCGATTCCCACGGCGAAAAAGCGACCCCGCCTGCGTCTGGCCAAGGCGGCCGCCGCGTTGAGCGGCGCCCGGCCGGCCGCCCCGAGCAGTCATTTCTTCAAACCCGAACTGGCACGCCTGCGCGAATTTCCGCCGGAAGGAACGCAATGGCTACATGAAGTGAAATGGGACGGCTACCGCATCCTGGCTGCGATCGCGGATGGCGAAGTGAAACTGTGGTCGCGCAACGCGCTGCCGTGGAACGAACGTCTGCCGGATATCGTGCAGTCACTGGAATCGCTGGGCCTGCATTCGGCCCGCCTCGACGGCGAACTCGTCGCGCTGGATGCGCACGGACGCAGTGACTTCAATGGGCTGCAGCAAACGCTGTCAGGCGAGGCACAGTTGCCGCTGGTCTATATGTTGTTTGACCTCCCCTATCTCGAAGGCAGCGACCTGTCGCGGGTCGGCCTGCTGGAGCGCAAACAACTGCTGGAAAAACTGCTGGCGCATGCACCGAAACACCTCGCCTTCAGCAGCCATGCGATTGGCGATGGCCAGGACGCATTCCAGATGGCCACTGACGAAAAACTCGAAGGCATCATTTCCAAACGCATTGATTCGGCCTACCGCCCGGGCCGCGGCGACGACTGGCTCAAGATCAAGCGACTGGAGAGCGACGAATTTGCCGTAGTGGGCTACACGCCACCCAAGGGCAGCCGCAGCGGCTTCGGCTCGCTGCTGCTGGCCCGGCCCGATCCTCAGGTGAAATCCGGCTGGATCTACGTCGGACGCGTGGGCACCGGCTTCTCTGACGAACAACTGCAGCAACTGAGCAAGACCATCGCCGACAAGGGCAGCGCCAAACCCACGGTGAAACTCACCGCCATCGACCCGCTATTGCGCGAGGCGCGGTGGGTCAAGCCGACGGCAGTCGCCGAGGTGTACTACCGCGGCATCGGCAACAAGAACCTGCTGCGCCAACCGAGCCTCAAGACCATGCGTATCGACAAGACCCCTACGGACCTCGCCGACTCCGATCGCAGCAAGACCAAGCCGGCGGCGAAAAATTCAGATGCTGGACGTCGCAAATCGCCGGCCTCGAAACCGGCCGACATCGAGATCACGCATCCCGATCGCGTGGTGTTTGCCGATGACGGCTACACCAAGCAGGACGTGGCCGATTACTACGCCAGCGTCATGCGGTGGTTTCTGCCCGGCGTGGTGGGTCGCCCGACGTCAGTGATCCGCTGCCCCGAGGGAACCGCGAAGCCCTGCTTCTTCCAGAAGCATGTGATCACCGGCCTGAAACACGTGGGCAGTGCGAAGCTGAAGGAGGAATCCGGTGCGCAGGCCACTTACATCTATCCTCTGGATGCCGCATCGGTGATCGAGCTGGTGCAATTTGGCGCGCTGGAATTCCACCCTTGGGGTTCAACCATCAAACAGCCGAACGTGGCCGACCGGGTGGTGTTCGACCTGGATCCCGGCGACAACGTGGCCTGGCCCCGGGTCGCGGCAGCTGCACGCTTGATGCGCAAGCTGCTCGCACAGCTGGGCCTGGAATCATTCCTGCGCACCACCGGGGGCAAGGGCCTGCATGTCGTCGTTCCGTTGAATCCGGGTTGCGCCTGGCCGCAGGTGAAGGACTTTGCACACGCCTTTGCCGCCACCGTGGCGCAGGCACATCCGCTGGAATTCATCGCGACCGCGACCAAGGCAAAGCGTGGCGGCAAGATCTACGTGGACTACCTGCGCAACAGCCGAGGCGCCACCAGCGTGGCGTCGTATTCGCTGCGTGCACGCAGCGGCGCGCCGGTCGCCGTGCCGCTTCGCTGGACCGAGCTGGGCAAACTCAAAAGCGGCCACGACTTTGATATTCGCTCCACGCCCAAGCGGTTGTCGCGGTTGCGTGCGGACCCGTGGGCCGGCATTGACGATGTGCGGCAGGATCTGAAGAACATCATGGGGAAGCTTGGCTGAGTCGGACTTCCTGCTTGCCTGGACAGCCGGTCAGTACTCCAGGTGGACACGCAGCCCTACGACTCGTGCCGGCCCGCGATCCGTGTTGTATCCGGGATTGTGAATGAGTTGAATGTCTGCCGTCACGAAGGCGAACGAGGTGACGGAAAACTCGTAATACGCTTCCCCGATCTGTTCGGTGCCGTAGTTCAAGCGGCCATCGCCCAAGGTGAAACCGGAGCCACCTGCCGCCAGATAGTTTCGGTGCTCCGGAGAAAGTCCGTTCACCGCGAACGCAATCGCGACCCGGTCCCTGGGACGCTGCCACTGCGTTCCCGCGAGCTGGCCGCCGATACTGGCACTGCGGTCCGCTTCGGTGAAGGCGAACGATTCCGTCCTTCCATCGTTCCACGCCACGCGTCCGAAAAGACCTGTGTCTCCGTCGTCGGCGATAGGTACATCGATGCCTGCGGCCGCACCGAACTTGTGTCGTCCGTCCTGGTCATCAGCGCGGATATCCGGAACCGAGCCGGTTTCTTCGGCTCGTAGCAACGCATTGTCGTAGATGCCCATGCGTGCCTTGTTGCAAAAGGCGAGCAACCAGACGCTGGCGCTTTTCGGATCGTGCTGCCAGGTCACCTGCGCATTTTGGCCTTTGGCTCGATCAATGCCCCCTTCCAGATCAGGCCCGTTCGCTTGCGTCGGCATCTGGTAGATGCCGTAACGCCAGGTCCATGGGCCAGTGACGTACGTTACGAGTCCGCCAACGGTGTAGCCACGGGTGTCGGCGGCAAAGTCCCATGCCGGACTATTGAACAAACTCCAGTTCATGAACTGCGTTCTCGTCGAATTGGCGTAGCGGCTCTGATCGAAGTCGTCGTTGACTGCCATCAGCCCCAACTTGAAGCTGAGGCGATCGTCAGCCTGTTCGCCAGGCAGTTGATCCAGCTTTCTTTTGACCGTTGTCGTTTTATCGCCCAGCGGTATGTCGTAGGTAAGAAATGCGCGGGCAACATAGGCACCCCGTCCCAGTGAGCCACCGCCACCGCGGATCACATCGCCGTTGGTAAGACCAGCCAGTCCTGTGCTGTGACTGATTCCTTCACCTCGGAACATCTCGACATCCACATAGCCAGAAAGACGTGGTGTCAAAGGCACACCGAAATACACGCCGAAGGTATGCGAGCGTGCATGGTCGCCTCCAGGCTCCAGGCTGAGCGGACCGGCATAGGGCGAATGCAGGCTGTTCTGGATCTGGGTGATGAACGTGTACTGTGCCCCGAGCAATTGCGGCACAAAGTAATTGACGTCGTCAGCCATTGCTTCGCCCGTCCAGACGGAAGCGACAAGCGTGGAAGCAATGATTGCCAAATAGCGATGCACTCTTGCTTCCTGTTGTTTGGGATCTGGGCCTGTTTTACTGACCCCAGGTAATAAACATCACGATCGCAGCCGCGGTCATGACTCCGGTCGCAATCCAGCCCCATATCTTCAGCGACGTGTTGAGCGTGAATGGCCCCATCACTTTATTGTTCATGGCCAGCAGCATGATCATGATCATCATCGGCACCGCCGTAACGCCGTTGATCACAGCGCTCCAATAGAGCGCCTTGATTGGATCAATGGGAGTGAAATTCAGCGCTATGCCAACGAGGCTGGCGAATACCAGTACACCGTAGAAGAACTTCGCTTCGTGGGGCTTGTACTCCAGCCCATAGCGACGCCCAAGTGAGCCGGCCGTCGCGAAGGCGGTAGCGCCGGCAAGAACCGGCACGGCCAGCAAGCCCGTTCCAATAATCCCCGCGGCAAATAGCGCGAAGGCAAACCGCCCGGCAATGGGACGCAAAGCCTCAGCTGCATCCGCAGCCGACTGGATGTCGGTCTTCCCATGAGCATGCAGAACCACGGCTGCCGTAAGGACGATAAAAATGGCCACAATGTTGGAGAACATCATTCCTATCGTCGTATCCACCGTGATCCGTTCGATCTGTTTGGGTCCTTGTGAGGGATCTTTCTTCAACGGCTGTCGATCATCGTCCCCGCGAATTTCCTCGGCTTCTTGCGCGGCTTGCCAGAAGAAAAGATAGGGGCTGATGGTGGTGCCGAGTACAGCAACGATGGCGACGGCATACTTTGCCGTCAGCTGCACCTTGGGCATGACGATGCCTCGCAGCACGTCGCCCCATGGCACATGGATGACGAATACCGTACCCACATAAGCGAATAGGCTGAGCGTCAGGACCTTCAGGATGGGCGAGTATCTGGAAAATGGCACATACATCTGCAGCAGCAGAGAAACGATGGCGAAGACTGCCGCGTAGACAACCGCCGGGCCGCCGATCAGCAGTTTAAGCGCTGCGCCCATCGCACCGATATCAGCGGCCAGATTGATCACGTTGGCGATGAGCACGGAAAACACGAGCCCGTATACCCATGGATGCGCATAATGGCTGCGCATGCTGCTCGACAGTCCCTTGCCCGTGGCACAGCCGATTCGCGCGCTGATCGCCTGTATCGCGATCATAAGTGGCATGGCGAGGAACAGACTCCAGATCGTGGCGTATCCGAAGGCAGCCCCGACCTGGGAATAAGTGGCGATACCGCTCGGATCGTCGTCCGCCGCGCCCGTAATGAGGCCCGCGCTCAGCTTGCCCAGCAAGGATGGCTTCGACTCAGTCGTCGTTGATTTTTTAGCCGATAGATCGTTCAAGAAACCATCCTCATCGGGCGATAAAACGCCGCGCTCCATCGGTTCATACAGGTAGCTATCCATGGAATTGACGCAGAGACCCCCAGTGCGAGCTCAAGGGTCGACCCCAAGGCTCGTGTCGCTCAACGACAGGATAGGCATGCGCCATGTCTACAGAAGATCAACAAAGCTGAGCAACTCGACTCACCGTGCCAAGTCACCGCTGATGCGTGAAAAAACTTTGCCGCCGACGTTTCAGTCGGGTGAATTTTGTATGTTGATTTCCTGCACCATTCCTCACAATCCACGCACGCAGATATCTTTATAAGTTCCTTTACTTATGTCGCGGGATGGAGAAAGTCATGGACAAGAATCGCATTGAAGGCGCCAAGCACGAAGTGAAGGGTGCCGTGAAGGAAATAGCCGGCAAAATCACGGGTAACAAGGGGAAGGAAGACGCCGGCAACTTCGAGAAGTACGCGGGCAAACTGGAAAAGGAAGCAGGCAAGTCGGCCGACAAAGCGCGAGCCGAAGCAAAGAAGCAATAGTCTGCACGTCCTTGAAACCTTCTCTATAAAGAGGTCCCGGGGTCGACGCGTGGTATCGGCTGCACGCTGCGATGCCTTGCATTCAACGGCTCTGCTGCGGATGCGTCGTCGGACAGCACAACAGCAATGGTTGGGCTGCGATGAGCACGTTGGAAACTTGAGATGGGTTGGCCGTAGCGGAACATGCATCTGGCGACATGAGCTGTGATTCGTGTGGTATCGGCCACAGGTCTGAAATGGCTGTGACGAAAGTTCGTCTGATAGCGCGACGCGATCGGTATCGACACAACGCCCAGGCCGGCCTCACGCGACGCACGGATCAAAATCGCTGTCTCAAATACAAAGCCTTCCTCAGCTGACTCCGCGAGTTCCAATGCAGCGCGGGGGTACCAACGCTGACCGCTCTGCGTATCGACGACGGGTTGCGCGCATGCCCAGGAAATCCACCAGTCCGCCACCGCGTTGGCTCGACGGCGAGACGCGGGCTGTTGCTCGCGATCCACCAAACGGGCGCCGATGATGACGGCGCCCGGATAGAGACGAGAGGCCGCAGCCATGCGCGGAATATCAGCAGCCAGGTGCTGACCATCTCCATCCATGGTGGCGACGGCGTCGACTCCCATGCGCAATGCTTCCCGAAATCCCGTTCGCAATGCCTCACCCTTGCCACGCTTGCTGTCATGTCGGAGCAGCGTGACTGGAAGCTCGGAGACGATGTCGGCCGTTCGATCCTGTGAACCATCGTCGACCACGATGACTGGCCTACCCAACTTGATTGCCGAACAAACGACTTCCCTGATCGCCTTTTCCTCGTTGAAACAGGGAATAAGCACGCACCAGGATGTGGAATGATCAAACATCAAGTGCTCCTTTCAACGTGGTCTCGGGGAATGGCCTCGACTCCCACATATAGCGATGGCCTGCGACTCGAAAAGCTATCGCGGACTAGATCGCTACGACGTGAACAGAAGATCGATTCCGGCAGGCTCCCACCATCGCGCACTCGCTCAGCCTGCCACTGCGAACGGTAGAAGGGCAAGCATTGGCATTGGACCTGGCATGGCGATCCCTGCCATCTCGGCTGTCGCTGTTTCTGGCACGCTCTTCCAGCCTGCTCGGCTGCGCCGGTGACCGGTGCAGCCAGATAGCTGTCTCAGCGCAGCTCAATCACCACCAGGCCCTGCGGTGGAATATCGAGGTCGAACCTGCCGTTCTGCACAACCAGTGATTCTGGAACGCCGGGTTTCGCTGCCGCACGCAGTTGCACAAGCTGTTCACGACTGGGAAAGGCCGGCCGCCCCATGCGGTCGAACGCGGCAACCGCGTTGCCGTGGGTCTGGTCCAGACGCCACACGGTGGCGTGTGCAGTTGCCGGCAGCGACGCTATGTCGACGCTGAAGCGCCGATTCGATCCGGAAGGTTCGCCGACCTTGTAAACGGCCGTATCGCCGACCGGCGGTGCATAGTTCCACAGCGCCATGACCAGGGTGCCATCGACGCGGCGGGTGACGATGGCCGAATCGGACGTCACCTGCAGTTGCTGTTCGCCAAGCCGGTGCAGCATCGCAAAGGCGTTGTAGGCCGGTTTCGGAATGCGCTCGGCGGCGATCAGCCCAAAACCGCCGTAGAACGGCGTCTGCACCACGCCCTGCTCCTCGAACACATCCGAGAATGCCCAGTAGCTCATCAGGTCGACCTTGCCGGCACACTCGCGGATGGTGTTGGCCATCCACGGGCCCATGTACACGGTGTCGGTGACATTGGGCAGATTGGCGTACGAGGCGTTGAACTCGCTCATGATGAAAGGCAGCTTCGGGTATGGCGAGGCCAGGATTTCACCGTGCACCTTGTCGACCGTGCGGCACACCATTTCCGACCGCGGGATGCGCTCGTCGGTATGGAATACGTCCTGCGCCTTGTCATCACCGTAGACGTGCGTGCTCACGAAATCCACCGGCACCTGGTCGGCATGCGTGTGTGCGAGGAAGGCGCTGACCATGGCGCCTTGTGCAGTGGCAGGGCCACCAACACGCAGGCGCGGACTGACGGCTTTCAACGCGCGTGCCGTGTGATCGTAAAGCGTGAGATAGGTGGGTTGCACCGGCTTCCCTGCCCAGAAGCCGTTCGGCTCATTCCATACCTCGAAATACCACTGGGATACTTCGTCGATCCCATAGCGCTCGATCAGGTGATGCGCGAACGCCTCGATCATCCCGTCCCATAGCGCGTAGTCCTTCGGCGGCGCGATGTTCGGGTGATACCAGAACGCCTGCAAGGCCTTCGGATCGGACGTCATGTCCGCCGGCATGAAGCTGAGCTCGACGAACGGCCGGATGCCGCGATCAATCAGGCCGTCGTAGATCTCGTCCACGTAGGAAAAGTTGTAGACGGGCTTGCCGTTGCCGTCCAGATGAAACAGGCCGACGTCGTCGTTGAAGATGCCATGGAAGCGTATGTAGCTGAAACCCGTGGCCTGATGCACGGCACTCAGGTCGGAGCGGTAATCGTCACGCAGCGCCAGCACGGCGCGGCCGGAACCGAACATCTGCTCCCAGAAATGCGGGAAGGGCGTGCCCTGCGCCTTGGCGTCGACATGGATCTGCACAGTCGCGCTGGCGGCCGTGGCGGGGGGTGCAGCATCCGGCGCCGAAAGGTCGGTGGCGAATAGACCGGTAGCGGACACGCTCGTGGCCAACATCCCCAACCACAATCCGGTCAACAGATAGATCGATTTCGCTTTCACATAACCTCCGTGTGCCTACACAAACGATGAAACCCTATTCATCCAGTGCCAGGCCGTTGCTCTCGATCACCTGCGCATAGAGTTTCGCGGTGGCCTTGGCCGTGCGCTGCTGGGTGGCAAAATCGACGTGGTACAAACCGAAGCGCTTGGAGAAACCCAGCGACCATTCCAGATTGTCCATCAGCGACCACGCGTAGTAGCCCTTCAAGTTCACCCCGGCCTCGATCGCATGGTGCAGGGCCTTCAGGTGCTTACGCAGGTAACCGGTGCGCAGTGGGTCATCCAGCACACCATCTTCTGCTACCGGCGGATCGTAGAACGCCGAACCGTTCTCGGTGATGTATAGCGGGATGTCGCCGTAGCGATCCTTGAACCACGTCAGCGTGTCGACCAGGCCCTGCTCGAACACCTCCCAACCGGTTTCGGTATAGGTCTTGTTCGGCTGGCGTACCGGCGTGGCCTTCAGCGGGTACTGCTTCGGATCGTGCTTCACCACCGCGCGGGTGTAGTAGTTGATCCCGACGAAATCAACCTTCTGCTGGGTCAGCTTGAGGTCGTCGTCCGGAAAATCCGGCCACGCGTCGCCGAAGATCTCCTTCAGCTCGGGCGGATAACTGCCGAGCAGGGCCGGATCGGCGAACTGCTGGTTCATATAGGCATGCGCGCGACGCGTGGCGGCGAGGTCTTCCGCACTGTCCGAATGCGGATACTTCGGCTCGATGTTGAACACCACGCCGATCTGGTGCTTGCCATGCGCGCGATACGCCTGGATTCCGGCGCCACTGGCCCGCATCAGATTGTGCGCCGCGATTGGCGCCTCGTACTTGCTGCGATGGCCTGGCGCCAGCGCGCCGTGCAGATAGCCGCCATCGGTGACCACCCATGGCTCGTTGAGCGTGGACCATAGCTGCACGCGACCATCCAGCGCCTTGAACATCACCTCGGCGTACTCGGCGAACCAATGCGCGCTGTCGCGATTCAGCCATCCACCGCGGTCGTCCAGCGCCGCCGGCAAATCCCAATGGAACAAGGTGGCGTTCGGGGCAATGCCCTGCTCGAGCAGTTCGTCGACCAGTCGCGAGTAGAAATCCAGACCCTTCGGGTTGATCCGGCCGGTGCCCTCGGGCAGCACGCGCGCCCAGTTGATGCTGAAGCGATAGCCTTGCAGGCCCAGCGCCTTCATCAACTGCACGTCGTCCTTGTAGCGCCGGTAGTGGTCGCAGGCGATGTCGCCGTTATCGTCGTTCGCCATCATGCCTGGCGTGTGAGCGAAGCGCTGCCAGATACTGGGACCCGCACCGTCGGCGAGCGGCGAGCCTTCGATCTGATAGGCCGACGTCGAGGCCCCCCAGAGGAAGTTCTCGGGAAAGCGGAAGCTGCGAGTCATGGGCAATAGCTCTTGATGCCGCAGTGCGGCTTGAAGTAAACGATTACATGACGAGAATAGCCTAACGTCGAGTCGATGTGCAGATGCCCTGCACATGACAACGCCGCGGGCTCACACAGCTCGGCACCATGTGAGGAGCCCGTAGGAATGGCAACCGTATGCCTGGATAGAGTGCGCAAGGTTTACCCGAACGGCCATATCGGCGTGGCGGGCGCCAGTTTCGATATCGCCGATGGCGAATTGCTGGTACTGGTCGGCCCTTCCGGCTGTGGCAAGACCACCCTGCTACGGATGATCGCCGGGCTGGAATCGATCAGCGATGGGACGCTCAGCATCGCCGGCCGCGTGGTCAACGACGTGGCGCCAAAGGAACGCGATATCGCGATGGTGTTCCAGAACTACGCGCTGTACCCGCACATGACGGTGGCGGAGAACCTCGGCTTCGGCCTGCACCTCCGCGGGCACAAGCCCGCCGAAATCGAGCAGCGGGTGCGCGAGGTGGCGAAGACCCTGGAACTGGATCAGCGCCTGGGGTCGAAGCCTGCCGCACTTTCCGGCGGCCAGCGCCAGCGCGTCGCGCTGGGCCGTGCCCTGGTCCGCAATCCGAAGGTGTTTCTGCTCGACGAGCCGCTGTCCAACCTCGACGCCAAGCTGCGCCTGAGCATGCGCGTGGAGATCGCCCGGCTGCACCGCCAGCTGGGCGCCACCATGATCTATGTCACCCACGACCAGGTTGAGGCGATGACGCTGGGCCAGCGCATCGTGATGCTCGATGGCGGTGTGATCCAGCAGATCGATACGCCGATGAACCTGTATGAACGCCCGGCCAACCTGTTCGTCGCAAGCTTCCTCGGCAGTCCCGCGATGAACCTGTTGCGCGGCACCTGGCGTGCCGACAATGGCCTCAAGCTTGCCACCACGCAGGGGGATATCGCGTTCGGATCAGTGCCGCAAGCAAGTTCACTGGAAGGCTGGCTGAATCGCGAGGTGATCCTCGGTGTACGACCCGAGGATTTGCGGCTGCTCGACTCCAACGCCGATGCCGCGATCGAGGCCACGCTGGAGGTGATCGAACCGGTTGGCAACGAGGTCTTTCTCAACCTGCGCTATGGCAACCAGGCCCTGGTTGCGCGCACTCCGCCACGCACGCTTCCCGAACCCGGCAGCACGCTGCACTTCGGCTTCGCCTGGGAACGACTACATTTTTTCGACCCACAGGCAGGTGTGCGCATTACCCCTCTGTCCCGTTCGCCCTGAGCGTAACGAAGCGAAGTCGAAGGGCAGCCCCTCTACCCCGTTCTCCCTGAGCGTAGCGCAGCGAAGTCGAAGGGCGGCGCGCACAACTTATTTGCGGACTGAATCAATAGCCGGGAAGCTGAATCGATAACCCTGCCCGACCTAGATCCGCACCGACACGCTACGGTGCCGTACCAGCTCCAGGTAGCGGAATGCTGAGCACGGCAGGCAAGCTACGAATCACGATCTCGCCACCGTGCCAGTCCACCGATTTTCCATTGAGTGATGCCATGCCCAGTGGCTTGCCCGGATACGGCCACGGCAAGACGAGACCGCCCGACGGCATACTCTGGCCAGCAGGAATACGCAGCACCAGTTGCCCACGCTCCTCGCGCAAGCTGTAGCTCAAAGCTCCCCACGGTGTACGCAGGCGCTCGATGGCCACGCCGCGACCGGCGAACCATGCCGGATCGAGACCGGCAGCAAGCACCATCGATCGGTCCGCGACACGCTCGTACGCAAACATGTCATACACCGAGCGCAGGAAATCCGAGGCAATCCAGGCATGTGGCATATCGCCAACAAAGCGTGGCTGGCGCGGGTCGCGCCCCACCACTTCGGCCCACTGGTTCCATGCGGCAGGACGACGGTCGGCAAGAAAAAAAGTCAGCAGCTGCTGGACGCGGTCACGCCAGTCCAGGCGCACAAAGCTGGCCACGGTACGCAACTCATAGGGCGTGTAATCGTCCCAGTGCTGGCTGCCGTCGCGACGTACCACGAAGCCCTGCCAATAACGCTGGAATGTCTGCGCCAACAGTGTGGGTGGCAGCCAGTCCATCGCATCGCCGGGCGATAGCGCGATCGTGGTCGAGGTGGCATCGAAATCGCCCAGCTCCGCTGCGCCGGGAATGTAGTCGATGCGGTGTTGCTGCATTGAAGTCAGGATCGAGGCTTTCAAGTCGGCGCGGAACTGATCGCGCGCCACCGCATAGCGGCTTGCTTCGTCAGACTTGCCCAGCGCAGCTGCCAGCTCCACCGCATCGTCGTAACCGATAAGCGACCAGAAGTCGTCCCAATACGAATGCATCGGCTTGGCCGAGTAGCCTTCGTGACTGATCGAGGCCGGCATCAGTCCATACAGCGCACGCCGGTCGCCAACCTGGTTGGCCGCCGTGCGTTCGCTGGCCCGCAACTGATCCATGTAGGCCACGGTGCGTTCGACATGCGGCCACAACGATTCAAGTCCGACGCGGTCGTGGCTATAACGCCACCACTGCGCGATGACGAAGATCAGCTCGCCCTGACTGTCGTTCTCCGGTACCGGATCGGAGCCCCGCGCGTCCACGCAGCATGGCACCTTGCCAGTGCTGAACGGGTGCGTGGCATACCAGCGCACGAATTCTTCGACGGCATCGGCATGGCCGCTGCGCAGCAAGGCCTCGCTCATCATCGCGCCATCGCGAATCCAGCTACGGCCGTACGAACGCGTGCCCGGTTGCAGCGCCGGGCCGTCGCGTGACATCAGGATCTGTGCTTGCGCACTGCGCGTTGTGTCGACGATGGCCTGCTGCGCCGGTGGCAATTGCAGCGTCACACGATTGAGTTTCTCCCGCCACGCAGCAGCTACCCGATCGCGCTGCCTTTGCAGCCACGCAGCAGCATCGGCGGGTGGGATGAACGGCTGGCCCTCGCCCGGCACCACCAGACCCAGCGTCACGTCCGCATGGGCCGGCACGGTCAGCCGATAGAGCAGTGCGCCCTGCGCATGACCGTCAGCGTCGTGCAGGGTGCTGATACGCGGCGCCTTGTCGCTGGTCAGTTGCTCGGGCAATGAGTTTGCCACTTCGCTGCTGGCAACAAACGCGGAGGGTGCTTGCAAGGGAACCACGTGCTGGCCGTTAACCTGCAACGCGTGACCGTCCCAGGCAAGGTCCTGGATCGGACTGATGCCGCCGGGCGTGTTGAGAAACTGCGTAGGCGGGTTCACCTGGAATGGGCGCATCAGCAGCGCCATCGTAAGCGAACGCGGCTGCGCGCCGTCATTGTGCACCGTGTATTGCAACAGGAGCCTGGAGCTCGCTGTTGTGCCGTCGGCCATCAAGGTGGTTTCCAGCCCGAGTTCGCCGGCCTGCCAGTGCACCGTAGGTATCGGCAAATAGCCATCCTGCAGGCTCTGCGTGGCTTTTACGCTTGCCCAGTCGATCAGATTGCCGCCATCAATCAGCATCGGCTCGATCGACCAATTGCCCTTGCCCACTTCCACCGCACCGTCTTCGGAGATCAGTGCCGAATGCGCCGCACCGCCATCCACGCCGACCAATGTCCAGTAACTCTGCTCACCGGAAAATCCGCGCGGGTACGTGCCGCGTGGCGCGTGTTGCGCCTGCTGCAGGAATAGCGCGTTCGAGGAAATGCTTGCCGGCATCGCTGACTCGCGCGCGGATGCCGGCGGCAGTGGCGTGAGCCGCAAACGGCTCACGCACAGTTCGCCCTTGCCGCCATGACCGGCATAGACAGTGAATTCCAGCGCGCTGCTCTGGCGCAGCGTTCGATCCTTGGCTGGCCCCCAGGCGGATTCGATTTCGCGCTTGCCTGCGCTGATCGTCTGCCACGTCGTGCTGGGTTGAAAGCCCTCGCGCCGGTACCACCACACGTTGTCGCCGCTGGCGTCGATCAGTTTCACTTGCAGGTCGTTCGCCGGCATCGCGCCACGCAGGTCGAACGACAACGCGTAATTGGTGGGAAACGTAATGGGCAACGCACGGCGCAAAGTGGCGCCACCGGAGACGCCGTTGAAATTGAAATCCAGACACAGCGCGCTGCCCTGGTTACCAACGGTCGGACGCAACGCGGTGCTGATGTCGTCGGTGCCTTCAGCATGCCAGAGTTCTGGATGGCTGAAATCATCCAGCGTTCTTGACTGCGAAGCATCGGCGACCCGGATAGTCAGGCCGATGGCGAGCAGCAGACCCGAAAGCAGAACGAACAAGAGTGGTCTGGCGCGATAGTTGTATGTAAGCCAAAACATCGCCTCAACCCTTCACGCTGCCCAGCAGCAGCCCTTCCAGGTAATAGCGCTGCATCGCCAGGAACAGCAGCAACACCGGCAACACGGTGATGACCGAGCCGGCCATCATCAACTCGCTGTCCTGCGCGTGCTCGCGCGCCAACGAAGCCAGTCCGATCGGCAAGGTGTAGTGCTCCTGTCCGGTCAGCACAATCAGCGGCCACATGAAGTCGTTCCACGCCGCCAGAAAACTGAAGATGGCCAGGGTGACCATGATCGGCTTCAGCAGCGGCAGCACGATCTGCCCGAAGATGCGCCACTCGCCGGCACCGTCGATGCGCGCAGCTTCGATCAGCTCATCCGGAATACCGCGTGCATACTGGCGCACCAGGAAGATGCCGAAGACGCTGGCCATCGCCGGCACGATCACGCCTGCGTAACTGTTCACCAGGCCGATGTACTTCAGCAGCAGGAACAGCGGCAGCATCGCCACCTGGGCGGGAATCACCAGCGCGCCGATCAGCGCCTGAAACAGCCGTTCGCGACCGGCGAAGCGCAGCTTGGCAAACGCGTAGCCGGCCATAAGATTGAACGCCAACGACAGCGCGGTGATCACACTCGATACGGCGAGGCTGTTGATCAGATAGCGTCCCATGCCAGCATGCACGAACAGTTCGCGGTAGTTGCTCAGCGTGGCATGCACCGGCAGCAGCGGCGGCGGCAGCGCGCTGGCTTCGCCCGGCTGCATGAAGGACACCGAAAGCATCCACAGCAGCGGGAACAGCGCCACCACGGCGCCGCCGATCAGCAGGCCATTGATCAGGGATTTTGCCCAGCTCTGGTTCATGCTTCGCTCCCCCGCCGCGCCAGTTTCAGCATCACGGCGGTCACCGCGAACATGATCAGGAACAGCAGGAACGCCACCGCCGAGGCAGAGCCAAGGTTCCACCACTTGAAGCCCTCGTCGTACATCAGATACAGCACGCTGGTCGTGCTCTGCAGTGGGCCGCCTTCGGTCATCACATAAGGCTCGGCAAACAGCTGGAAATAACCCGAAACGGTGAGGATGCTCACCATCAACATCGTCGGCCCCAGCATTGGCAGAGTGATGTGGCGGAACTGTCGCCATGCGGACGCGCCGTCAATGCGTGCGGCTTCATAAAGATCGGCAGGAATCGCCTGCAGGCCAGCGAGGAAGATGATCATGTTGTAGCCGAAGTTCTTCCACACCGCGAACAGGATGATCGTCGGCATCGCCCAGTGCGGATCGCCCAGCCAGTCGATCGAATGGATGCCGAAATGGCCCAGCACGAAGTTCGCCATGCCGTACTTCGTGTTGAACAGATAACGCCAGATCACCGCCACCGCCACCACGGTAGTAACCACCGGCGCGAACAACGCGGTGCGGAAGAATGGTTTGCAGCGTGCCAGCGGTGAGTTCAACAGCAGCGCAGCGCCGAGTGACGTACCCATCGACAACGGCACACCGACTGCCACGAAATACACCGTGTGCCCGAGCGCCGACCAGAACAGCGGACGCTGCAATAGCGCCCAGTAGTTCTGCAACGCCACAAAGCGCAGGTTGTGGATACTTGCCAGCGCGTAGAGATCGTAATCGGTGAGGCTGAGCGCAAGCGCGGCGATCACCGGCAACAGGAAGAACACACCCAGGACCAGCAGAGCGGGCGTGAGGAACAGCCACGCGGTGCGTTGGGGGTTCATCGGCTGGCTCCTGCATCGGGATGCGCATGATCGAGCATCCAGCGGCGCTTCTCCAGGATGCGGTCGGTGCGGCGATTCATCTCGGCGACGGCCTGGTCAATCGTCAGTTCGCCGGCAACTGCCTGCGCGGCAATTAGCTGCATCTCGTTGGCGATGCGCTCCCATTCGGGCACCGCCGGCGTCGGCCGTGCCCGTTCCAGCTGATCGCGGAACGCAAGCGCCTTCGGATCGTCATGCAGCGCACCACCCTCCCACGACGAGCGCCGCGGCGGCATGTCACCCAGCAAGTCGTAGAAGCGCTGCTGCACCTGCGGCTGTGACAGGAATTCGATCAACTGCCACGCAGCATCCTTGTGCTGTGACGTGCGGAAGATCACCAGACTGGAACCACCCGCCGCACCGATGCCGGCATCGTTCGGGCCAGGCAACGGCGCGGTCGACCAGTCGTCCTGCTGGTCGGCCGGCAGGCGCTTGCGGAACTCGCCGATATTCCATGGACCGGACAGATAAAACGCGTAGACACCGCGACCGAATTCCGACCACGGGTTGCCGGCCTCCACGTTGGTGATGGCCGGCGCCTGATGCTGGCGGAAAGTATCCACGTAGAACGCCAGCGCACGCCTGAAGCCGGCGCTCTCGAAATTGCCGTAGCGATTGCCGTCACGCAGCAACGGATCAGGCTCCTGCACCGCCAGCGACATCAGTTGCTCGTACTCGTTGGTCGGCAACAGGACGCCGTAAGTGTGACGCTGTGGATCGCTCAGTGCGGCAAGCATTCGCCTCCACTGTGCCCAGTCGCGCGGCGGCGCATCGAAGCCGGCGGCTTTGAGCAGATCCTTACGGTAGAACAGCAGCCGCGTGTCGACGTACCACGGCACGCCGTACAGCGTGCCGTCGACCACATTGGTCGCCCAGATGCTGGCGAAGTAGTCGCTCGGCTTGATCATCGCGGAACGATCAACACGTGCCTGTAGCGGTTCCATTGCATCCAGCGCCACCATTTCAGGTAACCATGTGTTGCCTACCTGGGCCATGTCCGGCGTCGAGCCGCCAGCAAACGCGGTGAGCAATTTCTGGTGCGCCGCACTCATCGGCAGCTGCTGCACGTTCACGTGGATGTCGGGATGCGCCCGCTCGAAATCCGGCAACAGCTTGACGACCGCTTCGCCTTCGCGGCCGATCGTCCAGAACGTGAGCTCATGGCTGGTGCCCGGTGCGCGTCCGCAACTACTGACCAGTGCGACGCAAAGCACGATGCGCGCCAGCCACGGGCCGCGTCGCATCGAACACAGGTCGAGCGATCGACGCAACCAGCCACCGTGCTTCATGTCGCCGGTGGTTCTGCGCTTAGCCAGCCGCCACTGAAGCCGGCGCGCTCAAGCCCCTTGCGGACATATGGATTCTTCTTCATCACCTTCCACACGAAATCGCTGCGCCAGTTTTCGATCATCAATACGATCGGCCCCTGGTCGATGCCCAGCTGCTTGGTGTCGGCCCAACCCTGGCCTGGCATCAACTGGCCGCTGCGCGGTCGTGACTTCGCATGAAAGGTCGGGTTGAACGCATCCACGAAACCGTACTGATCGTAGATGGACGCGCCATAGCGATGTTTCATTTCCTGCAGATCGGGTATCACGATCTCCGGCGCGAACGCGATCGAGCCCCCCGCGGCGGTCGGTGCGATGGTGCCGTCATCGGTGATGTCTTCAAGACCTGCGCCGCGCGCGGTGTAACCGTAGAACTTGCGCTCGGTGGTGCCGTCCGTCACCTCCATATCGCCCGGCCCATTGCTGGCAGTCAGGCCCCACACATTGGCGCCGTAGCCGGTCCAGCCGGCAGGATTGGCGATCGCGTAGGCGCGCTGTGCGTAGGTTGCGCGACGACTGTTCTCGAAATAATCCAGGTCGTGCTCGCGGCTCCACGAGTCGCGAATGCCGCGAAAATCGACCCAGACCTCGGTGTATTGGTGACCGAACAGCGGGGCGAAATTGAGAAAGGTCTGACCCTGGAAAGTACCCCAGGTGCGGTCATTGGTGGACAGCCACGCCTTCCAGGCATCGGCCTCGACTGGATGGGTCGGCGAGCCCAGCGCGAGGATGTAGACCAGCATGCCCTCGTCATAGCCCCTCCAGTCGGATGGAATAAATTTGCCGCCAGGGGTCCAGCCCATGCTGATCAGCGGCCTGCGCGGCTGCATCCAGGTCCAGTCGACCTCGCGGTAGATCGCATCGGCGAGTTGCCGAATCTCCTTTTCCTGCGGAGTCTCGCGGTCGTAGTACGACTCGGCGAACAGCACCCCACCGAGCAGCAAGGTGGTATCGACACTGGATAGTTCGACAAAACGCTTCACCCGCTTGCCGGTCTGCATGTCGAGGAAGTGGTAGTAGAAACCGTGGTAACCGGTGGCATCATCCTCGCTGTCGTTCTGAGGCGCATGCCTGAAGAAGCGCAAGGTCGCGAGCGTCCGTTCGACCGCCTGTTCGCGCGTGATATAGCCGCGCTCGACACCGACGCCATAGGCAGTCAGGCCGAAGCCTACCGCGGCGATGCTGGAGAACGAGTGGCCCGGATAGGCATCGGGTATCAGGCCGGTCTTCGGGTCCGCACTCTGCCAGAACCATTCGAACGTGCGCTGCTCCAGATCGTCGACCAGCAGCTGTTGCTGCCTGGGCAACGCGGCGTAACCATGGTCCGCAGTCCTGGCCGTAGCCAGCGACTGCCAGCCCGTGCCGAGTACCAGCAGGGCAACGAGTACGGTGCTGTGCAGGATCCGAAAAAGTTTGCTATGCATGTGAAACGCTCTAAATCACGACGGGGGCGTGTGGAACCAGCTGGCGGTCAAGCCGCCATGCTGGGTGCAGCACAGTAGCGATCGATGAATGCCTGGTGCGGCGGCATCGAATCGACGCAGGAGTTGATGACGTGACTGACGCTGGCCATGAATCCGGCCAAGTCCTTGTCCGACATCTTGTCGACTAGTGGATGGTAGCTCTGCGGCACGATGTGCTGGCCGAGCATCACCTGCACCCAGCTGACGATCGCAAACATTTCCTCGGCATTGCGAAAGAAGCGGCCGCTGTCCTTGAAGAGGCGGATATTGTCCTGCAGCTGCGCCGGAATCGACATCGTGCGGCACTGGTTCCAGAACGGTGTGTCGTTCCGTTCGGTGGCGTGATAGTGCAGGATCAGGAAATCGCGGATGCGCTCGTATTCGAACGTCGCCTGTGCGTTGTAGCGATCGATCACGACTTCACTGAAATCGCGCTGCGGAAACAGACTAAGTAACCGGGCGATGCCCGACTGGATCATGTAGATGCTGGTCGATTCGAGCGGTTCCAGAAAGCCACTCGCCAGGCCCAGCGCGACGACGTTCTTGTTCCAGAATTTCTTGCGCACCCCGGTGGTAAAACGCAGCGGGCGCGGATCGCTCAGCGGTCGACCATCCAGATTTTTCAACAGAGTCGCGGCCGCCTCGTCGTCACTGATGTGCGCGCTCGAATAGACATAGCCGTTGCCGGTGCGGTGCTGCAGAGGGATGCGCCACTGCCAGCCGGCGTTGCGCGCCGTCGAACGGGTATACGGCGTGGGCGGCCCGACTTTTTCGCAAGGCACGGCCATGGCACGGTCACATGGCAGCCAGTGCGTGAAATCGAGATAACCGGTATGCAGCGCCTGCTCGATCAACAAGCCGCGAAAACCGGAGCAATCGATGAACAAATCACCTTCCAGGCGCTCGCCGCTCTCCAGGACGACCGCCTCGACAAAGCCGTCATGAGGTCGCAGCAAGGTCTGTGCAATCTTGCCTTCGGTGCGCAGCACGCCACGCTTCTCTGCGTAGCCGCGCAAAAACTTCGCATACAGTCCTGCGTCGAAGTGATATGCATAGGCAATGTCCGACAACGGCGACGTCGCTGGTACATCCGTAGCTGAAGCCATGAACTTGCCGCGCGGCGCCGCCACCGTGTTCAACGAGTACGCACCGATATCGGACGCCATGCCTTTCTGCATGGCCTTGATCCAGAACTGGTGAAACGGCAGCAGGCTCACGTCATGGCCGATCGTACCGAAGCCATGAATATATGAATCGCCGATCCGCCCCCAGTCATTGAACTGGATGCCGAGCTTGAACGTGCTCTGGGTTTGTCTGATGAATTCGATCTCATCGATTTCGAGCAGGTTGTTGAACAGTTTCAAGTGCGGCACCGTCGCCTCGCCCACACCGACGGTACCGATTTCCTCGGATTCCACCAGCCGGATCGAATATTCGGAACCGAGTACCTTGGCGAATGCCGCCGCGGCCATCCAGCCAGCGGTGCCCCCGCCGACGATGACAACATTTTTTAGGCGAGTGTCGGTCATGAGATGCCTGCAACCAGCAAGAGATTAACCATCTTGATGCCCAGCAGCACAAAGCCTGCACCGTGCAGGCTTTGTGCTGGGGCCTGTATACCGTTGCCGGTATGGGCACTCCGGGAGCGGCCCTAAAAACTTAGGCCCACGGACAGTTTCAAGGTACGTGGATAGCCAGTGATATCGCCGGTCGGGTTATAGATGACCGGAGTCTTGCTAAATGTACCGTTAGCGCCAAAGTTTTCTATGTAGTTGACGTAATTGTTCCAGTTGAACGCGTTAAGCAGGTCGAACCGGACATAAGCGTTCAGGCCGCCGTAGACCTTGAAGTTTTTAGTGGCCTGAAAATCAATGTCGCGATCACCGTAGATCTTGCCGCCGATCAGGAACTTCCCGTTGCCCGGCGGTACGATGGACACCGAACGGCAACCTGCACCGGAGATACCGTTGGCGTCCTGATTCGTGGCCGGCGCCCCATAACACGCGAGGTTGAGATCGGGAATCGGCGTGGCCAGAGTCAGCTTGGCGCCAAGCACGAAACCCCATGGGCCAGCGTAGCTGCCTGTAACCACCAGGCGGTTCTTGGCGAGGGCTGCATTGGTGAAGGGATAGTTCCCGATCCTCTCGTAGTCGAACGCATACTGATCAGTCGGATCGGCGTTGTCGTTGTTCTGGCGTGCGTGACTATAGGTATAAGCGATCGTCGTGCCCCAGCCGGATTCATTGGTGAATGGCTTGTCGGCTTCCAGCAACACCTGTGTGGTCCTCGTCTCCAGGCCGTTGTTGCCGATGATCAGACTGCCAAAGCCAGGGATACCATTGCCCCACGGCTGGCTGCCGTTCTGCCAGAAAGCGCCGCTCGGATAGCGGTTGCCGAGGGTGAATACCAGGCCATCGTAGCTGAGGATGCGCGCAATGGTGGCGCTGGTATTCCAGTCGCCGAACTTGTTGCGCATACCGATGCTGAACTGGTCGGAGTACGGCGCCTTCAGGTTGTTGTTGACCATGTCAACTTCCTTGCCCGCCGTGGTACCTGCCACCAGCGACTGCAAAGTGCTGATGTCCAGGTACTTCGGATCCCACGTCAGACAGCTTGGGCCCAACAAGCAGGGCTCAAGCGGCGTGTTGAACAGGATCGTGGGTTGCGACAGCACCGACTTGGTCTGCTCGACCTGTAGCGATTCGTAAAGGTCGCGATCGTAAGAGCGACCAATGCCGCCGAAGAACACATGCTCCTCGTCACCATTGAGGTCGTAGGAGAAACCCAGACGTGGCTGGAACTCATTGGTCGGCGCGTGGCGGTTATTCCCGGTGCTGATGTAGTCATTGATGTTGACGCCGCCCTTCGCCAACGTCTGCGCGTAGGTCTGCCCCATCGGTGCGTTCGGATCCTGCATGTTGAATGCGGCAACCACGTTTGCCGGAGTGACATAGTCGAGGTATGAAGGAGTCTTTTCGTAGTCCCAGCGCACGCCGAGGTTCAGGGTCAGATGGTCGTTGACCGCCCAATCGTCCTGGATATACGTGCCGAACTGCTTGTCCGAGCTGGTGGCAACCGGACTCAGCCCCGGCGTCGGTGAACCGAATTGCACCTGGAACGGGATCGGTTCCGTGCCGTTCGCTTGAGTCACTGCATAGCTGTAGAGCGCGTTGGAATCGCCCGAGTCTTGCGCCGTCAGCCTCACCAGCTTGTACTTGACGCCCATCTTGATGACATGGTCGCCATTCCACTCGAAGTCGTTGAAGGTCAGGTCGTCCTGCAACGACGGACCCTTCTGACCCTTGTCCTGCTGGGCAAGCGGCGAATTGCCAGTAGTCAGAATCGTCTGATTCAGATTGGTGGCCTGCACATAAGTGGCACCATCGCCAGTGTTCACCGGCGTCGGCGCGAAAGACGCATCTTCGTAGGTACCCTGCAAGCGGTTGAACCAGCTATCCGTGCTGTGATCCCAACGAATGTCGAAGCGCTTGTCGGTATTGATCGTATCGAGCGCGGCGGATGCCGTGGAGGCTCCGCCAATACCACTCAACGAGGTTTCGTGACGGTATTTTCCGCTGATCTCGAAGCGATCCTTGTCGGACGGTTCGAAATCGATTTTGCCGAACCAGTCGTTTTCCTTGAAAGGCAGACTGGCAGGTCCGAACTGCGCCCGTGCGCTTGCCGGCAACTGACTGAAATAACTCTCGTCGCCACCCGGAACCACCGTAATCGGCGTATCGAATTCCTTGCCTTCGTAGGCAATGTAGAAGTGCGCCAGGTCCTGCGCGATCGGGCCACCAAAGTCGAAGCCATAATCCTTTTCGTGCGACGCGGTCTTGTGGCCGGCCGCTTCCTCAGACGGCGTCTCTGCACGCATGGCGGTATTGGTGAAGCTGCCAAACACGTCACCATGGTACTCATTGGTGCCGGACTTGGTTTCGGCGGTTACCGCGGCGCTCGAGATCTGGTCGTATTCCGCCTTGTAATTGGACGTGATGACCTTGTATTCGGCGACCGCCAGCTGCGGAAACGGGTTGCCCTGACTGGCGTTCTGACCGGTAATGCCGCCGGACAGGACATAGTTTTTCTGGCCCACACCGTCGATGTACACATTGATGGCGCTGCTCGCCTGGGCACCGGACTGCAGATTGGTATTGCCGTTCGCACTCCTCGTGAACACCATGCCAGGCACGGTATCGGCGAATTCGAGGAAGTTGCGCGACGCTTCCGGAATGGTATTGATATCGTGCAGCGACACCTCCGTGCCGACTTCCGAGGTCTTTACTTCTCTCAGCGTCGTTGCCGAAACCGAGACTGCTTTGAGGTTGGTGGTGTTGCCGGCCGATGGCGCGGTGCCGACCAGATCAAGCGTGGCGGTGGAGGCTACGGTGAGGGTGACGGTTCGTTCGGTGCCTGCGCCGGCATCCACCTGGTAGGTGCCGGGCGGCAGCCCAACCAGCGCGTAGCTGCCATCCTTGTCAGCGGTCGTATGTCGTACTGCACCCGTAGCAATTTGCTTGGCCGTGACCACCGCCCCCGCGGCCGCGTGGCCGCGCAAGTTGGCGTCGGAGCTGGCTGCAATCGACATAACCGATGTGCTGACGGCGAACGTCGCGAACGACGCCTTGATGATACTTGCGAGCATTTTCTTCTTGAAATACGTGTGCGTTTTCATGGCTCCCCTCCCGCAAAGACAACTGATTTATCGAACTTGAGTGCTTCCTGATACCGCGCGCGGCGCGCAGTCATGCATGCGCCCGCGAAATGCACACCGGATGACGTGTTGCTCTTTTCATGACCTAACGCCCTCCCTCAACAAGCTTTGAGTAGAGCCAGCCCTGGCCGCAGTCCTGTGCGATGAATGCTGGCGGGCGCCCTCTCGCCCACCTGCCGAAACAAACCCGACCCCGGGTCGATCAGGGCGGATGTCGCTCCGAACCTGTCGTCGTTGTCGTTGCCAATGTCTTTGTCGGTTCACCAGCGCGCGATGCCGTCGATGCGCGTATTACCAAGGTCGCCGTGACGCGCTGGTGTACTGGCACCAGACTGCCAGGGTCGGCAATCTGCATGCACAGCTGTTCCAGTGCCAACCTGCCCAGTTCGGCAATGCGCACGCTCACCGTCGTCAATGGCGGAGTGACGTAACGCGCCATCGGCACATCATCGAAACCCGCTACGGCAATATCGTCGGGAATGCGCAGGCCAGCCTCACGCAGGGCCGCCATGCAGCCGATCGCCATCATGTCGTTGGCGGCGAATATCGCATCCGGACGTGGACGCAGCGCAAGCAACTGTTGCCCGGCGGCATAACCGGACTGCTCGCTGAAGTCACCCGGCAGGATCACCGCACCCTCGGTCGCGCCAAGCGCGGCAAGTACTTCATGAAAAGCCTGTTCGCGCTCGCGCACGTCCTGGTTCCTGGCCGGCCCCTGGATCAAGGCAATCCGCTTGTACCCGCAGTCGAGCAAGTGCTCCAGCATCAGCTGCACGCCACTGCGGTTGTCCACCGAAAGCGTTGCATAGTCATGGTTCGTTTCCAGCGTGTTCATCAGCACGCTGGGCAACGTCACTTGCAGGTTTCGGCGCAGAAAATCCTCATCGGCATGCGGTGACATCACCAGCAAGCCATCGACTCGCCCGTGCATGGAGCGCAGCGCAATCGCCGCTTCATCGGCGTCGTCGTGGGAACTGGATACCAGGATGTTCAGGCCGCGCGCACGAGCGGCCAGATCGATGCCGCGAATGAGCTCGGAAAAGAACTCGCCATACAGATCCGGCAGCAGCACCCCGATGGTATTGGTGCGCCGGGTAATCATGCTGCGCGCTGCGTTGTCCGGCACATAGCGCAAGCGCGCCGCCACTTCACGCACAATTTTCACGGTGTCCGGGGTGACGCCTCCGCTGCCGTTGAGCGCACGCGACACGGACGCCACAGACAGCTTGGCTTCGCGCGCCACGTCTTTGATGGTCACGGTCCTGGACGCCACAACCCCGCCCCGCTTGCAGACGCAGCCCACCGCTGCGTGTTCGAGCGCAACGTAAACGTTTTCACGAGGCCTTGTAAAGCTGCCAAAACCGAATATTTTCGCTGCAGTGCGGCAGGAATGCCCACAGTACGACGGCTTCGGGCGGGATGAACCGCGAAACGCAACACTGCGTCAGGCATGCGCGATCACGCCGCCCTGATACGGCAATGCAACAATCGGGGTTAAATTATTTTTTAACTCACAAACGAACGTCGTACCTGACGAGGCGCGAAACGCGCCGCTGCCGCAGCGACCGTGCGCTACCGCGGATGATTCCGCCGATGGCTGAACATCCATGGCCACAATTCCGGCGTGGCATAGGCTGGCACCCAGGAGCCGTGGTTCACACCGGGAAATTCGGTGTAGCGCACGTCGTCCCCCCGCGCCTTCAGCGCGGCATAGATGTCGCGCGAGCCTTGCGTCGGCACGATGTCGTCCGCCGCGCCGTGAAATATCCATGCGGGCAACGGTGTGATGCGATGGGCAAGCCAGGTGTACGGGTTCTTATCCGCAGGCACTCCGTGGAGATGCAATTCTGGAGCGTCCGACGGCGGCAACACCCCGCCACACACGATGGCTGCGGCCGCAAACATGCCCGGATGATCGGCTGCAATCTGCCATACGCCATAACCACCCATGGACAGGCCGGTCAGATAAAGCCGGTCGCGATCGCCATGGAATGCTTCGATGCTGTCGTGCAACGCCGCCAGCGCCATCTTCTCGGGGGTTCCATACCAGGAAGTGTCCTGAGGAGCTTGCGGGATCACCACCACGGCAGGGAAATCGGCACCGTGTTCCTTCAGCCACGGCGGCAACCCCTGGCTCAGCGGCGCACTATTGTCGCTGCCGCGCTCGCCGCTGCCATGCAGGAATAGAACGATCGGCCAGCTCCGCTTGCTGTCCCAGCCGGCCGGCAAAAATACCCGGTACGCATAGCTGTGACCGTCCACGCGCACTTGCCTGGCAGTGAAATGCAACATATCGGCATCCGCGGCGTGGCAGGAAAGACCGAGCACCATCAACGCGACGAACAACGGCATCAGCAATCGTTTCATGGACGGCTACTCACTCGTGGTTCGCCCGATTGTGGCATGGGCGGTCATCCGATCATGCGATGCCCCTGCACGGTGGACGTTGGCCCAAGTCGACATCCGCTGGCCCGTGAGTCGGCCTAGGACTTATAGCGCTCCGATACACCCAGCAAAGACGCTATCCGTCGCAGGTCCAATTTTCCATCGACCGTCACAGCGAGGTTACTTGAAATGTTCAGGCATTGATCTGCAATCGCCGCCACGCCGCTCCTGTGCGACACGACGATCAGGATCGTCTGCGGCAGACGGCGCTTCAGCGCTGAAAGAACCGCGATCTCGGAGACGCTGTCGAGCGCGCTCGTCGCTTCGTCCAGCAAGGCGAGGAAAGGCTGGCGCAGGATGACTTGTGCCAGCAGCAGCCGCTGCAACTCGCCGCCGGAGAGCCTGCTCGAGGAGCTGTGCAGCGCTGTATCGAGTCCGTGCTGCGACCCCTCCAGGCGATGGTCGAGGCCGACGTCGACCAGCACACCACGCAACGTCTCGTCCCTGGCATCAGGCGCCGCCCACAACAGGCACTCACGTACGGAATGCTGCCAGGGTCGGACGTTCTGGCTAACGTAGCCGCCACGTCGGACAAGCTCGCGGTACTCGTCAAAATCGATCGATCGTTCGCCGACGCGTGCCGCAAAAGTCACAGGCTCCATCATGCCCGCCAGGACATCGACCAGGCTGCTCTTACCGATACCGGAATCACCCGAAATCAAGGTCAGCTCACCGGGCACGAGAACCAGTTCGCCGACATCGAGTCCGGCCGTTGGCGGTATCAAGCGCATCCGCTCGATATGCAGCGCACCGCCAGGGGTCGGCGTGCGCAAGGGCACCGCGGATGACCGGGTTGAATCCAGGCTCATGTAACGCTGCCACAGTTCGAATGCCGGAGCAGCCGAGCGCAGCTGCTGAAAACTCTGTCGGGTCGACACCAGATAAGGCAGCAAGCGTCCGAGCAGCAGGCACACCGCGATGAGCGACGCCTGATCGATGCCATGCCAGCGATGGGCAAGCACGAACAGTCCCGCGATACCGACTGCCGCCAGCAGCTCAAGCATCAACCGCCCGGAGGCCACCAGCTCCAGCTGGCGCCGATAGCCGTGGCACAACCGAGCGGTAATAGCGCCATAACTTGCTTTCTCCACATCCTCCTTCTCGAACGAGCGGACATGGCGCAGGCGTCGTGGGAAATCCTCACTGTGCCAGAACAGCCGTGTCATGTCCTTGACGTACTCACGACAGACCAGTGCTTGCTCGCGGCCATACGCACGCGACGCGATCAGACCAAAGACCGCGAGTAGCGGCGCCGCCAGCATCAGTGGTGGCGATACCCAGAACGCGAAACCGAGGCTGACGCCGGCGCTGACGCCGGCGATCAACAATTGCTGCAGCGCGCTGAAACCCTGGACGATAACCTCGACGTTGTGAGTGAGGACGTTGGCGATTTCCGCGGACGTCGAATCCGCCAGTGACGTCAAGGGAGCGTCGATCAGGCGCGCATGAACCCGGCGGCGCAGGTTCATGCCATAGCGACCCACCAGACGCGCCCCCAGATGCGCCGCCTGCCAACGCACCAAGGCAAAGGCACCCATCGCGATGGCGAAGATGGCCGCCTGCATTTCGACACTGCGTTGTGCGTTGAACAGCGCGCCGCCGAACGGCAGCGTATGCCCCGGCTGGACCAGTGGCACCAGCAGAACTGCCGCGAGACTGCCGGTAAACGCCGCGCCCAGCGACAACGCGACGTACGCCGCCGTTTCCACCAGTTCGACGCCGGAGAGCGTGCGCAGCAACGAACGCAGCAGACCGTGGGCTCGATCGGGTGCTGGCGAGGACTCGCCTGACATCTTTACGAACTCACGCTGCTGGCCGGCAGCATCGGCCGCGGCTTTGATGACGCTTCAAGGCGATTCAGAACAGCGCTACTCCCGAGCCGGATTGCCCATGTCGGTAAGTGCAGCCCGCCGAATAAAAGGTTGCGCGTCACCATCGCGAGCAGCGGGTGACAACCGTCGAGCAGCGGATGCAGCCAGGGGGCAGATTGCCCCCTGGCTGTCGTGGCCATTCAGTGACGCGGCGCTTCAGTCCGACCTTTGATGGCCACCTTTCGGCAGACTGAACCTGGTTACGGCGTCTTGCCTGCCTGCAGGCCCTGCACGATGGCCAGCGACCGCTTCACATGCTCGTCAGGGTGAAGGTGATCCGTCTCCGAGGAAAGCGTGGCGACGATCTTGCCGTTGCTGGCGATGACGAAGGTCGTGCGGGAGATAAAGGCATGGTCAATCGCCACACCGCGCACATCGTTCATGCCCGGCTGTGCCGCCTCGGCTTTCAAATCATAGGAGAGCGCGATCTTGAGGTCAGCATCAGAGGCCACTGGAAACTTGCCGGCGCAGTAGTTTGGATCCGATGAAAAGGTATTGAGTCGTTCGATGCTATCGGCCGACACACCGATGATGGTCGCGCCTGCCGCATCGAATTTGTCCCGGGTGGCTGCAAAGCTGTGTGCTTCGAGATCGCACCCACCCGTATAGGCCGACGGGTAGAAGTAGACCACCACTGGCCCTTTCTTGAGCGCATCGGCAAGCGAGAACGTGAAATCCTTGCCTGCCAGGCTTGCCTCGGCCGTGAATGCGGGTGCGGTGACACCCGGTGCGAGTGCGGCGACGGCCGGCAACGCTGAAGCCAGCGCCACCAACACACCCAGTGCCATTGATCCTGCAAGACGCTTTTTCATTTCTGTGATCCTCATTCATTGAGGGGCATCGACCCGGCACGGAGCACATCCCTGCTTCGGTCCGCTACCCGTTTGACGTTGAACTACCCCGGATTTTCCGTGGATCCTGACCCTTGAGCAGATGAAGCGCGCGCGGCGACCTCACCCTTGTTCCGATGCTCCCAGATGCTTCGCCACCGACTTGCCAATCGTTACCTGTCCGATGCGATATGACGATCCGGACCATCAGCCGCGAACGACGCCTTACCGCAAAAGGTCCCTGCTCCAGGGTGGCATGCCCCAATGTGACATGGGTCGCGATCGGCTGCATCAGTCGAGCAGCCAGCGCAGCGCATCGACAGAGTCCCGTGGATGACGCCCCCGGCGCAGCAGGTGAACGCCCTGCTGCGTCAGCCGCTCTACGAAACGATGCCAGCCTGGCTGTCCGGCCGCATACAACTGGTCCGCGAACAGCCGGGCGGCGATTTCGTCCGCAGGGACCGGGCCCAACAGGACATCGGGACCTTCGGCCGCCTCGCTGGAAACGAACACCGCGCCAACCAGCTCCAATGGAGCCGCCGCGAGCCGGCCACGCTCCTGGCGCAAATCGACTTCGAACTTCTCGACCCCACTGCGGCGACGGATCACGGGGGCCTGGCTGATCCAGCGTCGGGTCTCCTCGTCGTCGACGAAACGCAGTGCATCGGCCTGCACGTGCAGGTAATTGGCGACGCCGGTGGCGAGCAGGCTCTCGGGCTGCACGAAGACGGCATCTTCGGCCAGAAAATCCAGACCCTGCAGCAGGCTGTGCAAGGCCAGTGTCGATTTCCCTGAGCCGCTGGCTCCCAGCAACAGGATGCCGCGTCCCTGTCGGCCGACGCAGGCCCCATGCAGGGGAACCAGGCCCAGTCCGCGCGTCGCCAGGGTGAAAACGGCAAATTCGATGAGCTCGTAGCGCAGATAGTAAGGGTGATCGAGCATGTCCTGCGAGGCCACCACCAATGCGCGTTGCTGTTCGGGCGCCAGCACCACGTAGTTCGACGCATCCATCACGCCGCAGAGCAAGCCAGCGCCAGATTGCACCCGCACAGGTGGCGGCTCGGCGGCGTGCGGCGAAATCTGTCGCGGCAGCAGGCGCAGTTCGATACGAAACTCTGGCGCGATCATCGGCAGTTGATGTGACGGCAGGTCGGCGTAAGCGGCCTCGACCAGATCCAATAGCGCCTCGCTGCTGCTTTCGAAGCAGAAGAGTCCGCCCAGGATCTGCCGGCTCATCGAGAAGTGATGGCTGGATCGCTCGCAAAAAGGATCCGCCACTGCGTCGCTAACGCTGGCGCGAAAGCCAAGGCCATTATCTTCGGTCAAAAGTTTCAGCCGTCTTGATTGCACAGCGCAGCACTGCACGAAGCCCCATAGGTTGACCAGTGAGTGCGGATCAAGCGGGAAATGGTTGCGCTTGCGCAACTGGCGCAAGCGATCCAAAAGATTTTGCCGCATGACGCAACCGAAGCTTCGCGCCTTGGCACTTACGTCCAAGCAGCATTGAACGCTGGAGCCGGCACGCCGGCAGCGCGGACGCCGATGCGTCGCCGCAGTTTGTCCCCATGGCTTACGAGGCCCCTTCGAGATGCTAAAGATTCAGGTCGGCCACTCTTATTTCCTGAGTTACGACCGGAAACAGTGGGAACGCGGCAAGCCCTATCCTCCGCTCGCCACGATCCAGGTCGCTGCACTCCTCAGGCAGATGGGACATGAGGTCGCACTATTCGACGCGATGCTTGCCGAAGGCGTTGAGGACTATGCAGGCTCTCTGCAAACCGCTGCGCCCGATGTGGTTGTGATCTACGAGGACAACTTCAACTACCTGACCAAGATGTGCCTCGGCCGCATGCGCGAAGCGGCTTGCCAGATGATTGCCGAGGCGCACGCTGACGGCGCCCGCGTGATTGTTGCAGGCTCGGACGCTTCCGACCATCCGGATGCCTTTCTCTCGGCGGGTGCCGATGCCGTGCTGATCGGCGAAGGCATTGCGGCCCTGATCGAATTGACCAAGCGGCTGGAACGCGATTCGGCTATCGACACACTGGACTGGGTACACGGGATTGCCGGCGTCGCCACGCTGGCGGGCGGGCAGACGCAGCTGACCCGCGTTGGCGTGATGCCGCCGGATCCACGATTGATTGGCCATCCCGCATGGGATCTTGTCGATATCGAACGCTACCGCACGATGTGGCTTGAACGGCACGGCTACTTCAGTCTCAACATGGCGGCGTCGCGTGGCTGTCCGTTCCGCTGCAACTGGTGCGCCAAGCCGATCTGGGGCAACCACTACAACCAGCGCAGTGCGCAGGACGTGGCCGCAGAGATGACGTATCTGAAGCAGATGTTCAAGCCTGATCACATCTGGCTGGCGGACGACATCTTCGGCTTCCACGTCGACTGGGTGACAGAGTTCGGCACGCGTCTTGGCGCGGACGACGGATCGGTCCCGTTCACCATTCAAACCCGCGCCGACCTGATCAGCGAGCGGATGGCCACCGCACTTGAACATGCCGGGTGCGCGGAGGCCTGGATAGGTGCCGAGAGCGGCAGTCAGCGCGTGCTGGACTCGATGAACAAGGGCACAAAAGTCCCCGACCTTGTCGCCGCCCGGGTACGGCTGGGGGAGCACGGCATCCGCGTGGGCTTCTTCATCCAGCTGGGCTATCTGGGCGAGCAGCTGGACGATTTGTTGGCGACCCGCGAGCTCATCGCGCAGGCCGTTCCCGATGACATCGGCGTCAGCGTTTCGTATCCGCTGCCAGGCACGAAATTCTACGAGCAGGTCAAGGCACAGCTTGGCGCAAAAACGCACTGGCAGGACAGTGGCGATCTGGCCATGATGTTCCGCGGCGCCTACGACTCGGACTTCTACCGCCGTGTGCGCGACCTGCTGCATGAACAGGTCACGTTGCAGCAATCGAAGGCCGCCGAGCCACCGGAGCGTTACGGCAAAGCCCATTCGGCGCTCGATGCGCGATGGGATGCGCTGGTCGCCAGCGAGCATGCGCACCGTAGCAAAGACGCCACCGCGCCACCGCCCACGACGACGCTAGACGATGCCCAGACGGCCCGCCATGTTGCCACCGCTCAAAATCGTTAGGGCCGGCCTGCGCCGCACCACCGAAGCGCTCGCCGCGGAGCTGGCGCTGGCACGACCGAACGGGGCGACGCCGCAGTGGAGCGATCTGGAATGGCAGCTGGCGTCGGCCGCTGCCGCCGCGCACGGCGTGTCTCCCCTGCTCTGCACATTCTCCACTTGGGAAAATCCCGAGTGGAGGTTGTTCCTCACCACTCAGCGCGCACACGTCGAGCATCGCCATCAACGTATTGCTGCGTTGCTGGAGCGCATTGACGCCGACGCCCGCGCGGCTGGGTTGGCGATCGTTCCGCTTAAGGGTTCTGCGCTGCATGCCGTGGGAATCTACGTGCCGGGTGACCGTCCGATGGCCGACATCGACCTGCTGGTCCGCGAGGACGATGCCGCGCGGGCGGGCGAGCTACTGCTGAATCTCGGCTATGTGGAATCGTTCGTCGCATGGAAACATCGTGTCTTCAAGCCGGCGATGGGGGAACCCGTCGGGGGGCTGGGTGAGCACCGCGACACACCAGTCAATATCGAGCTGCATACGCGCATCCAGGAACGGCTACCGGTATCGGCGATCGACATCACCGAGCGCATCTATCCGCAGCAGCCCACGCCCGGCCTGAATCCCTATCCGTCGAACGGCGCCTTGATGAACCACCTGCTGCTGCACTCGGCGGGCAACATCTGTGGTCGCAGCCTGCGCCTGTTGCACCTCAACGACATCGCGTTGCTCGCCCAGCGCATGACCACTGCCGACTGGGACGTCTTGTGGGATGAACATGCCGCCGACTCTCCCTGGTGGGCGTTACCGCCCCTCCGTCTGCTCGCACGCTATTACCCGAGCGCTATCCCCGACGCGGTGCTCAACCGACTTGAGCACGAATGCCACCCTCTGTTGCGGACGATTTCGCGGCATCAGACGCTGACCCAGGTTTCGAGCTCGGAACTTTGGTTGCACGCGCTCGCAGGCATTGAATGGTCCCGCTCGCTTGGCGAAGTGGTGGAGTACGTCAGGAATCGTGTCAGGCCACCGCAAGAAGCCATCAAGGAGCGTGCCGACATGGTGCGGACACAGTTATGGCTGCAGGGACAAATCTGGGTCAAACAAAAGCAGGGCCGGCGCATCCTGACCTTGCTCACCCAACAAGTGCCACGGCTCGATACTCTGTACGCGGTGCGCGCTGCCTTGGAACTCCCGGCTTCCGCGACTTAGCAGCGGCCCGCCAATGATTAGGTTCGCATCGGGGGAGAGATCAGCGACAGACGCGCGGTGCCCTTGTCGTGCCGCCGAGAATCTATCGCAGCCATGCATCCGGCCGCGCCCAACACTGCGGAAGCAGCAACGCCTGGCTCCGTTTCGTTTTCGGACAAGTAATTGAAAGTTGTGCACGTAAGACATCAGACAGCGAGCTTCCCAGCAAGGTAATCGACGACGTGCATACCGGAGAGCAGTACCACAACTTCATCCTTTCCTCGCGGCGAAACCGACGGGTGCGCGACAGGTTTCAGAAGATCGCGCTGGATCTATTGCCCGAAGGAGCCGACGTGCTCGATTTTGGTGCTGGAACCGGGATCGATGCGAAGGCCTATGCCGCCAAGGGACACCCGACTTTCGTCTATGAGCCGTCCACAGCGATGTGCGAATACCTGGCGCAGTACTGCCGCGACGAAATCGCCCGTAAAACCATGATCACGGTTACCTCGCCGCTCACCTGCAAGGTTCAGGCAGTCACGGCCAACTTTGCAGTCCTGAACCATTTCGCGGATCACACCCTGCTTTTTGAAGAGCTGTCGCACGTGGTCCACCAGGGCGGTTTTGTCCTGGCCAACATGCTCAATCCGTATTACCTCGGCGATGCGCGTTACAGCTGGTGGCGGTCAAACGTGATGAACCTTTTGCGCCGCGGTCATTACGCCATCGAAAGTGAAAGCCGCATCCATCGTTTTGCGCCACGCGTCGTGACGCGAGCAGCAGCGCCACACTTCCGGCTGGAACGCCTCATTCCGCGTGGCTTCGGACTGGCCTCCGATCCTTATATGTTTTTGCTATTTCGGCGGACCTGAGATGTGGAAGGACTGGGTAAGGCCGTTCATACGCCCACTGCCGCAATGGTCGACAGTTGCCGTTGCTCCCGGACAGCAGGTGGTCACTGCCACCTTGCATGGGGATGGCAAATCGATGGATGTCACGGAGGACCACACCGTGGCCTCGCTCGTACCGCTCATGATCGCGACCAGTCTCGATGCCGGCCAACGTCCGGTGCTCCAGTACCGCGAAAGCGCTACGGGCAAGCTGCTGGGCGTTTTGCGACTGACTCGGTCGGCGTCAGTCACTACCGAAAAGGCAACGATCACCCTCTACTACGTCACGGCCGGGGAACACCACTGTCTCGGCCAGCCGCTGCGCGCGTGGAGCACGCGGCTTCAAAACCGCGTCATGCTGAAAAATCGCGCACCGCACCACTTCTCCCCGGAGCCTGCCGCGGTACAGCAACTCATGATCGCGTACTTGTGTCCGCGGCCGACCATCCTTGTCTCTGTTGCCGCGCCAGGCCACCAGAATATCTTCCCGATGGATTTGATCGGCCCACTGGAGCGGAGCGGACTCTTTTCCCTCGCGCTACGCAGCACCAGCATTTCCGTGCCCATCATGCGCGAAACACGCAAGGTTGCGCTGTCCAGCATCCCTGCGACGATGAAGGCAGTCGTCTACAAGCTCGCCGAACAGCACAAGCACCCACTAGCGGACTGGAATGCACTTCCGTTTCCTGTGCGACCGTCGCGGGAATTTGGCATTACTGTCCCCGCTTCAGCGTTGCGCATTCAGGAATTGGACATCGTGCATAGTCAGGAAGTCGGCTCGCACACGTTGTTCATTGGCCGCATCGTTTCTGAAGAAAACCTGGCAGAAGGCACCCAGCTGCATCACACCGCAGGCTTTCATCAAGCGTATCGTCGGCGAAAGGGCGTGCCGTTCGCGGAGGTCTAGCCCGCGTAGCGCGCGAGCGGCGACAACCAACCCTGCCTGACCGGCAAACCACTGAGGCGTTCGTCTTCCGCGTTTACGATCGCATCAATCACGGCTCTCATCTCCGAGTCGTGTCTGCGCGATTCGTCAGAAGCCGTTCGGCCGAGGACGCAAGGTGTCGGTGATGGCATCCCATAGGGCTACGGCCTCCCCTTCGGTGAGCGAGGCTTTGGCTATCGGTGGCGGGCTGTCCAACGGGATGGAGCCGGGCGGACGCTTGTCGGAGGTGCCTATGCGATCACCATTTCGAAAGTCGATATTGAGCAACGGCGTCTTGGCGCTACCGATCCTGCTATTGGCTTCCAGCGTGAACATGTGGCCTTTGACATGGTCGTCGGTATTGGCCTCCATTAACCACTCATCGAAAGCAAGTCCGTCATGCGATTGGCGCTTGCCCTTCCGTAGCGTGTGGCCATCGGCAATGCGCAAATTCGCATCGATATCCTTGCCGCGATCAAGCAGCGTATTTTCCGAAACCAGATTGCTGTTGTTGTGGATCGATATCGACACATCCGGCATGTCCGTGAACACGTAGCTCATATCGAGGTTTTCTTCGTCGGTCGCTGGGCCTTGCACGAAGCCTCCGTGAAAGCACAGGCCCTGATCGCTCGGCATCTCGTTGTCGGCTCGGCCGCGTATGCGCGCGAATACATCCAACAGGAGTGCTTGCATTTGCGGGACATTCGTACCTATCGCCTTGTACTGCTCGTCAAGGTTATCTGCTGAGTAGCTGACATCACGTGCCTTGATCCACATCTTGATGGCATATCCATCTCGCCAAGCATGGAGCTCCAGAGTTCGACCTGCGTTCACCAGTGCGTTGTCATCCGCCCGGTTAAAAATGCCGCCCATAGCTCCACGTAAAGGCACAATTTCCTTAAGCGACGGCTGATCGGGCTGACCATCAAGATGCGCCGCGCGCAGCTCGGCTTCACGCTGCTCATAACGCCACCGGAACAGTGATTCGTTCAGGGGCGCCACTTCGATGTTCACACCCTGCGCCTTCAGACCGCCCCAGCCGCTAGGCACCATGCCCGCAGGTAGATCAATCAGGTAGCGCCCGATGCAACGTGGCGTCATCGCGTGAGTGAGGGTTTGCATGATGGCCTGTTCCTGGGGCGTGAGCGGGGGAAGTGAGGGCTGACAGCCGGCGACGCCTAGCGTCAGTGTTGCGCAGACGAAGAGGCTTCTTGGAAGTCGTTTCATCGCTTGCCACCCACGATCACGCCGCATGTCCCTCAAAACCCCTTTGGCCGAGGACGCAAGGTGTCGGTAATGGCATTCCATAGGGCGACGGCCTCCCCTTCGCTCAACGAGGATTTCGCTAGCGGCGGTGGACTGTCCAACGGCAAGGAGCCGGGAGGGCGTTTGTCGGGGGTGCCGATGCGCTGACCGTTATGAAAGTCGATATTGAGGAGCGGCGTCTGGGCGCTGCCGATCTTGCTGTTGACCTCCAGCGAGAATAAATGGCCTTTGACATGGTCGTCGGTATTTCCTGCCAGAAGCCACTCCTCGAAAGCGAGTCCGCCATGCGATTTGCGCTCGCCTTTCCGCAGCGTGTGGCCATTGGCGTCCCGCACATTGGCCTCGACACTTTTGCTCCGGTCGAGCAGCGTATCGTCCGAAACAATATTGCTATTGTTGTGGATCGATAGCGATACATCCGGCATGTCCGTAAATACGTAGCTCATGTCGAGGTTTTCTTCATCAGTAGCGGTGCCTTGCAGGAAGCCTCCGTAAAAGCACAAGCCCTGATCGCTCGGCATCTCGTTGTCGGCTCGGCCGCGTATGCGCGCGAATACGTCCAGAAGGAGTGCCTGCTTTTGCGGGACGTCGGTGCCGATCTGAGCTGATAAGAGATCATCCTTATATTCGGGATACCTGCTATCAGCGGCGTTTACACACATCTTGATGGCGTAGCCATCTCGCCAGGCGTGCAACTCAAGGGTGCGTGATCCGTTGGCCCCCCCATTTTCGGAGCGATTAAAAATTCCCCCAATCGCGCCACGAAGCGGAATGATTTCCTTGAGTACCGGCTGATCAGGGTGCGCATCGAGATGCGCCGCGCGCAACTCGGCTTCACGCTGCTCATAACGCCACCGGAACAGTGATTCGTTCAGGGGCGCCACTTCGATGTTCACACCCTGCGCCTTCAGACCGCCCCAGCCGCTCGGCACCATGCCCGCAGGTAGATCAATCAGGTAGCGCCCGATGCAACGTGGCGTCATGGCGTGAGTGAGGGTTTGCATGGTGGCCTGTTCCTGGGGCGTGAGCGGGGGGAGTGAGGGCTGACAGCCGGCGACGCCAAGCATCAGCGCCAACAAACTAAAGCTGCCTCCCGTCAACGGCCTGATCGATCGCCATACGCCATTGCACCTACCCATCGCTCAAAACCCATTCGGTCGAGGAAGCAAGGTGTCGGTGATGGCATCCCATAACGCCACGGCTTCCCCTTCGGTGAGTGAGGCTTTGGCTAGCGGTGGCGGGCTGTCCAACGGCAAGGAGCCGGGCGGGCGCTTGTCGGGCGGGCTGAATCGCTGGCCGTTTTGAAAATCGATATTGAGGAGCGGCGTCTGGGCGCTGCCGATCTTGCTGTTGGCTTCCAGCGTGAACATGTGGCCTTTGACATGGTCGTCGGTATTGGCCTCCATTAACCACTCATCGAAAGCAAGTCCGTCATGCGATTGGCGCTTGCCCTTGCGTAGCGTGTGGCCATCGGCAATGCGCAAATTCGCATCGATGTCCTTGCCGCGATCAAGCAGCGTATTTTCCGAAACAAGATTGCTATTGTTGTGGATCGATATCGACACATCCGGCATGTCCGTGAACACATAGTCCATATCGAGGTTTTCTTCGTCGGTCGCGGGGCCTTGCACGAAGCCTCCGTGAAAGCACAGACCCTGTTCGCTCGGAATCTCGTTGTCGGCTCGGCCGCGTATGCGCGCGAATACATCCAGCAGGAGTGCTTGCTTTTGCGGGAGGTCTCTCCCGACCTCTGCTGCCCATTTTTCGTTCTTGTATTCGGGATACAAGTTGTCAAATGCATTGATCCACATCTTGATCGCGTAGCCATCGCGCCAGGCATGCAACTCCAAGGTCCGCGACCCGTTGGTCCCTCCGGTTTCGGAGCGATTAAAACCCCCCCCAATAGCGCCACGAAGCGGAATGATTTCCTTGAGTACCGGCTGATCAGGGTGCGCATCGAGATGCGCCGTGCGCAACTCGGCTTCACGCTGCTCATAACGCCACCGGAATAGTGATTCGTTCAGGGGCGCCACTTCGATGTTCACACCCTGCGCCTTCAGACCGCCCCAGCCGCTCGGCACCATGCCCGCAGGTAGATCAATCAGGTATCGCCCGATGCAACGTGGCGTCATGGCGTGAGTGAGGGTTTGCATGGTGGCCTGTTCCTGGGGCGTGAGCGGGGGGAGTGTGGGCTGACAGCCGGCAATGCCCAGCATCAGCATGGCGCTGGCAAGAAGAGCTTTCATGCGTCCTTTCATAAGTCGGGATACGCCATGGCGGTGCCTTTGACGGCCTGCGCGATCTTGACGATGGCACGCAGGGTGAAGTGCTTGGCGGGCTCGCATTCGCGGTAGGCCGGCTCGTGACCGCAAACCACCTGCAGCAATGAGCGCACGTGCCGCTCGGGCGCCATGCCCGAACGCTGGGGCACGGTGCCATCACCCGCCTCGTCGGGGTCGCTGATGGTGTAGCCCTGGTTGACACCTTTTTTCCAGCCGGGCCCTTGCACGGGTGTGGCCACGGTGCGCGTGGTGCTGATCTCGCTAGGGTCGAGGGCCGTCGCCTGCCAGGGGTCGGTGGTGCGGTGACCGGTGAGCTTGGCTTCACCCCAGCGCGAACCGCCCTGCCAGGTGACATTGCCATAGGCAAGATGCCCTGCATCGGCGCCATAGAACGCATGGGTGTTGGTGTGATATTTGCCAGCGGTGTCCTGATGAAAGATCTTTACCTTCTCATTCATCATCGTTGCGTAAGTCTTCCAATCCTGATCGATCTGCGCCTGCCTCTTGGCGGGATCACTTTCCGTATTCAGCGGATTGATCAGCTGGTCATCAATCAGGCTCCACCACCCGCCGCGTACAGTGTAGATCTCGTTGTAAGGGTCGTTGTGCTGCGGTAACGCCGGCACCCAGTTGCCGCCGTCCTGTTGAATCTTCAACCAGCCGTTGCCGTGCTCCGGTGTGGGCAGCAGCTGCAAGGGGCCGGGGGCACCCGACATGACGGCGGTGTTTGCAGCGGCGTTGGCCCCCAGTATTCCACTGGTGACGACGTCGCTCGCCCATACCTTCGGGCTCACGAGACCGCCTGGCCTTTCCGTACCGGACTTGATGCGCCGATAGGTAGCAGGCCGCCGTCATCGACGGTCATGGCTTGCGGGTTCAAATTTTGCTTGCGGTACGCAGCATCCTTCGTAAACCAAGGCAATGCACTGGTCTTGGTATCCATGCGCCATTTGACACTTTTATCCTTTATGCCCTTGAGATTGCTCCCCATCACCCCGGGCACAAAGATCACCGGGATCACCCGCAGGGAGACCATCATGCAGATGCCCACCGAGCTATCCGGTGGCGAGGTCACGGTGTGCCACTGGGGATTGCCGTAACGGTCGTAGCTCACGGGAATGTGGCGATCGGGCGCGTATTTCTCGTCGGTGTTTGTCATGGGGTGGGTTGGCCTGTTCGAGTCGATGGCGGGTGTTGCATGCGTGCCTGTGTGCCTAGGGGTCCAGAAGCAGATGCATGCCTTCCACCCAGAGGCTTTTTTGCAAGCCGGTATTTCCGTCGCCATCGGTCGTGTCCCGGATAACACTCTTGTCCGGGCGCACCAAGGCGAATTTCTGATGGCGCATGGGCGCGCCGTCATACGGCCATCGCAAACTCAGTTGCTCGTCGAAGGTGGCGTGTTTCCATGTATTCATGGCCCCTGCCAGCGAACTGGGCCCCTGACGGCTGAACGCAACCGACTTGATAGTCCGCTCGCCACGCGTTCCCTCTTCGATCCCGGTCGATTTCATGAGCAGGTACGAGCCGCCACACTTCAGCAGCAACTCATCCTTAGCTTCGATCACGACGCGTCCGTTGGCGCTGGTAATCGTCACGTTCTGGTCTGCCAGCAGACGCATCTCGTCGCTCTGTGCCTGTATCTCGACCTTGCCTTTGGCCGCGAACAGCTTGATGCCGAGTTTCTGCGCGAACACGGATACCGCTTCGCCAGCCGCCACCGTGAACCGCTTGAGCACGCTGACATCGGCGTGGCCGCCCGCGGTGGCGATCAGGTTCTCCTTGGCACTCAGTTGCAGATCGGCGCCCGAGGCCAGCGCCATACCTGCCGGCGCACTGACCAGGAGGCCGGCCTTGCGGAGTTCCATCAGCGTGTCGTTGAGCAGCGCTTTCTGCCGGCCGTAGTCGGCGGCGACCGCCTGCGCTTCGCTTTGCTGCAGGGCCTGCTCCAGCAAGCCTTGCGCCGCCTGCATGTCCAACTGCTTGCCGCCCGCGTTGAGCTGGTCGTCGGCGCTGATGAACAATCCCTTGCCGCCGCGGATCGCGCCGTGCCCCGAGCTACGCAGCTCGAAGCCTTCGCCGCGGGGCTGCTTCTTGTTGTCCACCAGGTGGCCGAGGTTGAGCTGGCTCTTGCCGGAGTGCTCGGTCGACAGCTTGATGTGTTCCTGGCCCTTCCAGTCCTCCATGCGCAACTTGTTGTTGCTCTGCGTGCGGATGACGTTGCGTGAGAGCCAGCGGTCCTGGTTGGTGACCAGGTCGATGGCCTGGCTGTGGTGGTGGAACTGGGCGATGTAGGGTTTGTTTGGGTCGCCGTCGCGAAAGGCGATGACCGCCTCGGCACCATCCAGTGCCGGGAAGTGGAAGCCAGTCTGCAGGCTGCCGGCGAACGGTTTGGCCAGGCGCAGCGGTACGCTCTCGCCGCCGGGATTCCACGTGTCGAAGTCGAAGTCGCAGTCGAAGCGGACCGTGTAGTAGCCCTGCACGGTCAGGTACGCGTAGGTGTACTGGCCTGGGGAGGTGACGCGTGCGCTCAGTGTGCCGGGGATTTTCGGCCAGTGGGCTTCATCCAGTTTCAGCCGGAAGCGCCGGTCGGACGGGATGGCCGTGTAGTGGTTGCGGTAGCTCGCGTCGCGCGCGCCGCGGTGGGTCACGGCCACGATCAACTGGCCGTTCGGGGCGTCGGCCAGCGCTGTGTCCATGCGCAGGATGCGCGCCGGGCAGAGTTCCAGCACGCTGCTCTCGCCCTCGTACTGCACCTGCCAGGCAACGGCCGCCTCGTGGCGCAGCTGCGCTTCCCACGCTGCGCCGGACGCATCCAGGTGATGGGTGCCGTAGACGTACGGCTGGCCGTAGGTAGTGACGTCTTTACTCGCGACGTTGGCCTCGGCGCGCAGCCGCTCGTAGGCCTGCTCCGGGTTGTAGTCGGCTACCGCAAACGAGGCCGGTACGGTTTGCGCATGCGTCTGCAGGGCGAATACCGACGCTTCGCCGCTTTGCAGCCCGGCCACTTCGCGGTACGGCACGGTCAGTGCCGGCTTATAGAGGTAGTGATCGATGTCGTCGGCAAACACCACCACGTCGCCGAACTCGCCCGGGATGATGGTGCTGTAGATACCTTCCTGCTGCATCAGCAGGTGGATGTACGGCCAGTCGGCGAGCTGGTACTGGAAGCGGAACGCGTGCGTCGGATAGGTGCGGCGCAGCGTGAACGAAAACTGGTGGCCCTTGAAGCCGTGGCGGCGCAGGATCGCTTCGATGATCTGCGGTGCGCTCTGCTGCTGGTAGATGCGGCTGCTGCGCGTGAGGCTGAGTCGTGCGATGTGCGCCTCGACCACGATGCGGTACGCGCTGAAGTCCCGCGTCGTCTTGATCTGCGAGAAGCCGGTGATGCAGCCGCTGAACGTGCGGGGTGCGGTCATGGCCGAACTATCGATCAACGCATCGGCAACGGCCGGCGCGATCGTGAAGCGGGCATCGCGCCCCAGGTAGTCCTCGCGCGCCAGCGCCTCGGGATGGGTCAGCTCGATCACGATGCGATACGGCTCGCCCATCCGCTCCACCGCCTCGAACGACACTACCGACAACGCCTTCGCGTTGGCCGGGCCGGTGACGTCGAGGAAATACGATTGCCGGCCGGGCGCGTTCGCAAGGAGCGGCGTCAATGCTCCCGTGTGTACCGACGCATCCTTGGTCGAATCGCTCATGGCTCTCATCCTTGGGAACGTGCGCCCGATCCATCGGGCCTGGGTGTTCGTTGCTCAGTCGCGAGGCCTTCGAGCAACTAACGCCCTATAGCCATAGATAGCGATTGTGGCAAAGCTCCACTCTAGCCACTTTTTATTTCGACGTGAATTGCAGCGCTGCGTGTTACTGCAAAATTTTATTTTGCTACCAGCGATTGCAATTTAAATGCGTAGGCGCTTTCCTACGCGATTCCCGCAACGCCTTGCACGTGCGTAGGCAACGTGTCGCCGCGCCGCAACCTCTTGCGCAAACGAATGAAGGGGCGTTCGATCAGGAAATAAGATGTGAGCGCTGCGAAAAAAGCGAGCAGCATGTTTTGCGGAAACGCATTTACCCACGCGTCGGATCGGTGATTGAAGAACGGCGATTGCCACAGATACAGCGAGTAGCTCAGCACGCCGAGAAAGACCACGGGTTTCCAGTTGAGGAAACGCCCAGCCAAGGAACTCGCATGACGCGTGCTCGACTCGAGCAGCAACGCGATGCACACGTTCATCAGCGGCGACCCCAGCAGGATCACCATGGTGTGGCTGCCCATGCGATTGATCAGCAACACCAGCGGTACTGCCAGCGCCAGCCATGGACTGGCGGTCAGGCGCAGGTACCACGTGCGGGTCAGCAACCATGGCCGCAGCAGCGCCAAGGCACAACCCGCGGCCAGGTAGTCGAACGTTGCAGGAAAGCTCGTCGACATCCCATTGAGCGCATGCGGATCGACATGGAAAATCCATTCGCGAATAGCCACGCGCACCAACGGACCCGTGAAAATCGCCGCGACGGCGACGATCAGCGCGCGACGTTCCCGCAAGAGCAGAAGCGTCAGCGGCCACAGTAGATAAAACTGCTCTTCGACGGACAACGACCACAGATGCCCGAACGCCAAGCCGCGGTTTTGCTCGAAGTTGATCGTGTAAGTGAGGGCGTAGACAAAATCCCGGCCCGTCAGATGTACTGCACCCAGCAACACCGCGATGGCCATGACCAGAATGAACGCATAGAACGCGGGGAAGATGCGCACTATCCGACGCAAGTAGAACCGCTTCAGCGAGATGCCCCCCGTCAATTCGCGCTCGCTCATAAGCAACGAGGTGATCAGAAATCCGGAGATCACGAAAAACACCAGCACGCCGAGATGGGCGACATCACCGCACCAACGGCCGTATTCCGCGATTGAAACGGGAAAATTCCGCGTGCCACAGAGGTGTCCGTAGGCCACCATCAGGATCGAGATCGCCCGGCAGCCGTCCAGTGACGGAATGCGCCTAGCCGTCAAGTTCGACATGCTTGCTCTGCCCTGCCACGAAAAGGGAATGCTGCGGATACAAAGCCTGAAATGCCTGCGCGGTGTAGTCGGCATCCTCCAGCATGGCGAGGCGCTGCGCCTCCCTGGCCAGTCGCAGCCGAAGTCCCTCATTGGTAAGTACTTCGCCGATGGCGTTCGCCAACTCCTCCCAGTCCCTGACGGGCACGGCCAGGGCCGCTGAAGGCGACCATTCCTTGAAATGCCCGACCGCTGTACCAACCGCAGGCACGCCAGCCACCGCGGCTTCCAGCAAGACCAGCGGGCCAGCCTCGTGCAACGAAGACATCACCAGCAGATCGGCGGCCTCCATCATCGGGCGCAATTCACGCTGCGTCTTGAATCCATGAAAGCGCACGTGGCGCTCCAATCCGAGCTGGTCGGCCAGTCGTTGCATCTCACCCTGCAGCGTGTCCTCGCCGACGATGTCCATTTCAAATTCGAGCCCCATGTCGACCAGGGCGGCCAGCGCCCGCAGTAGGGTCGGCTGGTCCTTGACGCGGTTGAGGCTGCCGACGTGGATCAGCCGCGCCGGCTTCGCGCTGCGCTCGCGCGGCGCGAGCGGCGGCCATGCCTGCAGGTCGACGCCGAGCGGCAAACGCCGCGCCTTGAGGCCGAGCGCCTGCAGTGAATCGATGATCGGCGTACTGGCCGCTGTGATGGAATCGGCGCCACGCAGCACGCATGCCTCGCGCAAGCGCCCTTTCCAGGTCCGTCGTCCGCCGTAGTCGATTTCGTGCAACGCGACGAGCTCACCGCCGGCCACATGCACCAGGCTCGGCAACCACAGCAGCTTCGCCGCGACCACGGCCACCAGACTGCAGGGACCGGCGAAGATCGCGTGAACCAGACCGAACGGCGCATGGCGATGCTCGGTGCGGATCGCTGCGATCGCACGCAGTCGGGTCCAGGGGTCGCCGATGTTATGGATCGTGGCGCCGGCGAGCTCCCAGCGACCCGCGACGGCTTCCTGATGCAGCGCGAAGACATGCACTTCATGCGCTCGTGCCAGCCGCTCGATCAGGGCCAGCAGCACCGGGATCACCCGGAACTCACCGCTGCGATCGACGCCACCGGGAACCACGAGCGCGATCTTCACGATGCCCTCCGTTGCCGATCGCCGTGAACTTGCGCATACGCGTCGGCCCAACGGCGGCCCACCGCGGCGAATGACAGTGCAGCGTCAAAATGGGCGCGTACCTGCTGCGACGACGGCCTGCTGGCTGCGAGATCGACCAGCGCCTCGGCCAGTCGCGTTGCATCACCGCACGGCCACAACTTGCCGACACGGCCGTTGTCGGTCAGTGCGCGAAACGATGGAATATCCGTGACTACTGGCACCGCACCGCAAGCCAGCGCCTCCAGAAGTGCATAGCCGGAACCTTCGTGGTGGCTGCCCGAGACGAACACATCCGCCGATTGCATCAAGGCCTCGACATGCGTGTGCGCCACCTTGCCCAACAGGTGTACCCGTCCGCGGAGCTGCGGATCCTGTTCGATGCGCTGTTCCACCTCGTCGAACAGCGGTGCACTGCCGAAGGCACACCAAAGCTGCAGGTCAGGCAGTTCCGACGCAGCCCGGGCCACACCGTCGAGCACGGTCAGCGGGTCTTTGCCGGGACTCAGGTGTCCCACCCAGAGGACACAGGGATCACCGTACAGCCCAGTCTCGACGCGGGCATCGGCGCGATTGCCCGGAGCGAAGCGGCTGCTGGATTCGGGGATGGCGAACAGCCGCAGCTGCGGCCCGAACAAACCGGCGGCGCTGAATGGCTGCGCCTGTTCGAGCGCAGTGAAGGCCACGCCCGAAACGGCCGCATACCAGCGCCGCCACCGCGGCCGTCGCCACCAGCGCGGCGGCCGGCTGGCGTGGTCCTGAACAAGGATCGGAAGTTGCGGCAGGCATTGCGATACGGCAAATGCATCCCCGACAAAGTCGAGACCGTTCGCGTGCAGGACATCGGCCTTGATGTCGGCGAGCAGACGGGCGAAACGGCGACCGCGGCCCGCCGCCCCGAGTCCTCTGATATCGATGAAGTGGTAATCGATGCCATTTCGCGTCAGCACGTCATCGCGCGCCGACGCCTGGACCACCGTGACCCGGGTTCCGCCACTGGCAGCTACTTCAGCGATGTCCACCAGCGAATGCCATCGCTCGAGAACCTCGTCATGCGCGAGGCCCGCTGGTGCTTGCAGGAAGTTGATCTGCGCCACGTGCAAGGCCGCCATCGCTACGCGCCCGTGATTTGCGGCTTGCGCAGTTGCACGAAACGGTTGGCGATGTTGAGTTCCCACGGATGGTTGTAGCGCCGGTGGCGATAGCGCCACGATGCCATCGCGCTCATGCCGCGCTTGGCCCAATGCGGAGCACGCTGGTCCTGCACGGTAGGAAAGCGGCAACGCAGCACGGTAACGAAATCGTAGATGCGCTTGCGCAGTTTATCGGTGAGCCAGGGCGCATCGGCGTGGCAGGCATAGTCCACCCATTTACGCTCCGTCCATTCGTCCGGCGTCGAGGGAAACACCACCAGCTCACCATTCACGTCGAGCAACGGCATCGATTCACGCTTGCCGCGATCTTTTTCGTGCTTGCTGCCCTCCGGCAAGGGCGTGTAGATATAGGTGATGATTTCCGAGGCGGGATTGATGCGCTTCAATTCGCGGATGAACTCGAATGTCAGCTCGGTTTCCTGTTCGGTATTGACCGGTGGCGCCAGCATGAAGGAGAACTCGGGGATGACCCCATGGCGCTGACACAGCTCGGCCACGGCCAGTGTTTGATCCGGGCGCGTGCCTTTACGGATTTCCTTGAGCATCGCGCCGCTCGGCGACTCGGCCCCGATATACGCCATGCGTAGTTTGCTTTTACGCACCAGCTCCCAGGTGCTTTCGGAAAGATTGAGCAGCGCATCCGCGCGCGCAAAGCACCACCAGGGCATTTCCAGTTTGGCCATGATCTTGAGCATCGGGATCATGTCCTTCTCGCGATCAAAAAAATTGTGATCGTAGAAAAGGATGGAGTCGGCGCCCAGTTCGTACTTCAGATAGCTCAGCTCGCGCTCAAGGCGTTCGGTCGGCGGCAGCGAAGTCGCTCCGCCAAACATGGCCGCCACGCCGCAGAACGTGCAGCGGAAGCGACACCCGATCGACGCCTGGTGCGCCGCCGTGCGGTGCCCAAGAAAGGTCTTGCCAAGATACTTGTCCGGGTTGCCCACCTTTTCATACGGCAGCACCAATGCGGCGTCGTCGCGATGGAAGCTGCGACTGGGGTTGTGCACTATCTCGCCATGGCGGCGCCAGGACACGCCACCGATCTTTGCCAGCGCATCGTCACCGCCGCCGCGGCCCAGCGCGGAAACCAGCTCAACAAGGCTCTCATCACCCTGCCCGCGTACTGCGTAGTCCACATAGGGCGCCGCCAGCGTGGTGTCGGTATACAGCGTTGGGAAGTAACCGCCCCAGATGATCGACATCGACGGATACCGCTCGCGGATCGCCTTGGACACGGCGATCGCCGGTGCTACCTGCGGACCGCCCATGATGCCAATGCCGACACTGTCGAAGTGCTGTTTCCCGGCGGCGGCCAAGGTCGCGCTCACCAGATCCCGATCGATGTTGCCATCGACGATATGGCTGTCACCGAAGCGATCCAGCGTCGCCGCCAGGTTGAGCAACGCCAGCGGAAAACGCGGATTCGTGGTGACGGTCGGGTTGACCAGCAGCGTGTTTGGACGGTAAGTCATAGGACGTCTTCAGGTACTCGTGGATCAGGCCAGGCGCCGCAGCTGGAACACCAGCGCTACCGGCACTTCCAGCGCCATGCGGTCGAAGCGCGCGCCGGCCGGGATATCGGCCGGATCGAGCATGGGTTCCAGTACCCGCTCGATCTGCAAGCCGAGCGTCGCGCAGGCGGCATGCCAATCGCTGTAGAGGTGCTGCGTATGCCGCACCGCGTAGCGCTGGTTGCCGAACTTGAAATCTCGCAGCCAGCCAAGCGCATGCCCGATCGGATGTACGTCGCTGCACAACAACACGCCGCCGGGTCGGGTCACCCGGCGCTGCTCGGCCAGCGCCTGTTGCAGATGCTCGAGGTGTCCAACGACCAGGCCGCAGATCGTCAGATCGGCCAGTGCATCCTGCATCGGCAAAGCCGCCAGACTCCCCTGCACCAGCTCGATCTTGGCGTCGGCGTCGGGTGGCAATGCGCTCAACTCCGCACCGGCCCGTTGCAGCATCTCCGGCGAAAGATCCACGCCGGTCACACGAGTCGCGCCACGTCGCAGTGCATGCAACATGTAGCGTCCACTGCCACAACCGACGTCGAGCACGGTTTGACCCTTCAGCGTGGCCGGCATCAGTCCGAGCATGGCGCGCTCTTCGGCTTGCATGACAGGATTGTGTGCATACGCCGGATAACTACGTGCCCACAACGCGTAAGCCTCCGCAGGATTGAGAGTCGATGGGCGTGACATCAGTAGCTCCGCGCTTCAATGCCCAGATCACGTTCGCGCGCGTTCCGGTCAGCGATCAGTTCGAGCCCGGGTTCGAGCGCGACCAACGCTGGTTCGGCCAGCGTTCTGGCCAGCAACTTCGGCTTACCGTCCAACGTCACCGGCACGGCTTCCATGCCGGCGGCGGCAAACCAGTCGGCAAAATCGGTATCGGCAATACAGGGGACGCCGTTGCGCACCACGGCGCGGATCTGGCTGCGTTCAATGTCAACCAGACTGCGTTCCTTATCGCCACCCCGGTCCTCGACAATCACCAGGTCTGCAGGTACGCCCGGGGCGAGACTGCCGCGCGCAGGCAGACGCAGGATGCGGGCAGCCTGCGTCGTGACCAGCTCCAATATTTGCTTGGGACTGAGCTCGCCGCGCGCCGCGACCCCACGCATTTCCTTGAGCAGGTCGCGCGCACCGCTGAGCCGTGAGTCGCTGCCCAGCGCAAGCCGGCCAGCCGCAAACAGGCGCCGCGGATCGAGCGACCGCCCAAGCAGGGCATGGTTGCTGGTCGGACACCAGACCACCGCGGCATCGCTGGCGATCACACGATCGATGTCCTGCTTGAGCAGGCCCACGCCATGGACCAGCACGCTGTTGGCGGCCAGACATCCGAGTCGGTCGAGCTCGGACAATTCTGCTTGCGCGATCGCATCGGTGCCCTCGGCCAGATGGATCATCCAGGGATGCTCGGTGGGCGTGGCAGCAAAGCTCTCTTGCACCGACGGACCGTAGCCTGGCCATCCCAGCGCGTAACTCCAGCCGTAGTCGCGCAGCAGTGCGATCGGAAAATTCATGGAGTCGAGCGTGGCATGCCATGGGTCGTGATGCGCCACGCAGGTGGTACCGGCGAGCAAGTTCTTCAGCGCACCATGCCGCAGCCGCAACTCCTTCGGCACCTTCAGCGCGGCGATGACGGCAGGGTCCTCGAAATGCGCCTGAAAGGCAGCAATCCAGGCGTAACTATTGGGAAAGGGTTTATCGCTTTTCAGCGGCGGAATGGCGTTCACGTGCAAATGCTCGTGCGCGTTGATCAACCCGGGGAAGATCAGATGGTCGCGAACATCGACCCGATAAGCCCGTGCGGCCAGCGATGAGCCGATCCGCCCTGCCCTGATCGGTAACGGCGCACGCGAGGTGCCGTCAGGGGTCACCGTGACCGCGCGGCACAAGCTGAGATCCACCGCTGCCTGAAGAATATCCATGAGCTCAGCGCCGTTGCATCACGATGAGAAAATGATCACCCATACCGCGCAGTAGCGGCAGGCCGCCCAAGCGATCGTCGAGTCGACCCAGACGCTCGCACCAGTTGCGATGGCGTCGGTAGTAGTCGACCAGATAAGGCGGCGGCATGAACAAGCTCAGCGCACGATAGCTCTCCAGTGAAAAGTGTTCGGCGAAGGCTGCGTAGAACTCGCGTGGCAGGTAGTAATAGGTCCAGATCGTATGGCGATTCATGCCGACCGCCGTCGCGCCTCGCGCAGCCCGCACGCCAGCCCGTTTGAAGCGACCGCGCAGTGCGTAATGCCCCAGCTCCCACGGGCAGATTCGCCCCATCACCGAAAAAACCAGCCTGCCGCCGGGGCGCAGCAAGCGAGCGCATTCGTCCGCCACCGCACGAAGGTCCGGCGCGCAGTTCAGGGGGCCGAAGTTCGAGTAGATACCATCGAACTTGCCGTCGAGCTGATCGAGTTGCTGGACGCCTAGATGCGCGGCCGTTACACGAGACCCCAGGGCGGCAGCTGCAACACGGGACCTCGTACGCTCGACCATCTGTGGCGACCAGTCGGTGGCGACGACATGGAAACCCCGCCTTGCGAATTCGAGGGCATCGATGCCCGTACCGCAACCCAGGTCGAGCAGGCGAGCTCCCGCCGGAAGCTGGCTATGCACGGTATCCCACAGGGTAAGCCGCATGCGCTGAATCAGCTCGTTATTGCCTCGCGGACCGTCATAGTCGGCGGCAACACTGTCGAAGGCACGCTGCGTATCGAGCAGTTGCGCTTCGTCCAAGGGTGCATTTCGTCCGCGCTGATGAACGTTCCGCGCGGGCAGCGCGTGGACCTCAGTTTCAAGCTTGTGCTGCCCATCCATATCAATCTCCGTTCCAGCGCAAAACAACTTCATCAATCTTCAGAACCAAGGCATTCGCAGGCCGGTTCGAGACACCCGTCCTGCCACTCGGATCGGCCTATCAGGTAAGTGCCTTTGCGGCCCGTTTTGGTTGAATGGAACCTGCGTGGATACCTATCTGCGTAGCGCCAGCCGTGACCTGGATGTGCGCCCTCTTTCCAATGGCAACACCAGCCTGCCCTACGCTTGACGCCGTGCAACACTTCTCGTGGTGGCTGCGAATAGCCCCAGGACAATACCCAGCAAGAGGCCTATACCCCACATCAACGCCGGATTGGGGAACGCCTGTCTATCGGGTACATAGACCGGCCACGGCAGCGACGTTTCATAGGTGTAGGTAGGGCTGAGACGATCGATGAGATCGCTTCTCGCCTCCTGCAACTTGCGGATTTCTTCGTCCTTGCTGGCGAGCGAAACACTTGCAAGACTCTTGCTTGCCGCATCGCCCTTGTTCTCCGGGGCAAGGATCTGCAGCAACCGGCTGCGATCAGCCAAGGCGCTTTGCAGATCAGCCTGGATCTCGTCAAGACGCGCACGGGCCAACTTCAACGGCACCTCGTCGAAGTGCTGATGGACAGCGTGCAGTTCGACGACCGTTGCCGTGGCAAATTGGCGCGCTTGCTGTGGCGAGTGTGCCCGTACGCTCAACCGGATGAGCGGGCCCGCATACGGGAGAGGATCCAGTTTCAAGCTACCGCGGTAAAGCTGGGCTTCCGGCGAATCCGGTGAAAGACCGATCCCTTTCAAAACGTCGTTTTGAAATGGCACGAGTTGCAGGCGCTCGAGGACACGCTGAAGCGGCTCGGTCTTTTGATCCTGGCCTGACGGCACCTGCCCAACCTGGCCGATCAGGATCCAGGCAGTTGCTTCCCATTGGCGCTTCACCAGATGCGTGAAGGCATAGGTGCAAGCCAGGGTCACGATCAGCACCGCAGCGAACCATTTCCACTCACGGAACAACGTCCGCCAGAGGTCGATCAAGTAGATTTCATCTTGTTCCATGGTTCTGTACTCACTGGAAAGAATGTGGAGACATGGTTTGCAAGGGCATCGCGGAGGCATCGCCCCGCCCGTTGCCTATCGGCTTTCGCCACTTCCTGTTCGGCAGCCATGCCGCGAGTACCTGCATCAAAAGACACAGGCCGATGAAGCCAACGTTCGTCCACGTAAAGGCCTGTGGCGCAAAGGGCGACATGACGCACACGTAGGAAACGCGCAGGAAAATCAGGAATGAAAACAGCGGAACGGTTGGGCAAAGGCGCCGCACGCTCCACCGAAGCAAGCCGTACAAAACGAACACCGCAGCCACCGCAGCCACCGGACCCCACGCCAGCAGGAAGGGAAAGAACTCCGTGCCCACATTGATCGTCGGTGCGTCCAGCGGAATATCCGTCCCGGCTGTCGCGACGGATCCACTCATGGGGATCACCTGATTGATGAGAAAGCTGGCGTTCGAGTAATGCTTGGCCAGCATGGCGCTGAAGTTGTATGGCCCAGCGCTCCCATAAAGAAGCAGCCACTTGATGCCCACCGGCGAAGCCCGGTACATGGCACTGAAGGGGAGCGTGATCTGATCCAGTGGACCGGACCGAAGGATGCCGAGGATCGAGAAAATGCTGGTGCCCGCGAGCGCGAGGAAACCAACGCTTTTCCACGGCAGAGGTCTTGTCTCGTCCCGTCGCAACAAGATGACGAGCGCAAAAGAAAACACCGAGGCAAACAGTCTGTTCCGGTCGATCACCAGTACGGGAAACAAAAAGCCAATGGCTATAAGCATGTTGCGAAGCCACCTGCTCCTGACACAGAGCAGTGCGATCGGGGGAAGCACCCAGCAGATATCGGAAATGTGTCGGATGTGCTCACGACCACCTTCCATCGAAGCATAGGCCGAGGGTTTGTCAAACAGTGGAATGGGAAAGAACGTGAGATCGATCACGCAGAAGAGAACGATCAGACCTGCAAAACCCAGTGCAACGAATGAATCGCGGGTACCGGCGTAATGACGTGCACGGAATCGCGCAGCCTCGGGGATCCTGACTCTCGCGTGCACGTCCAGCAACACCACGGCCAATGCGGTCACGGCCAATAGAAGCAAGCCTTCGATGTAATCGGCAGGAAGATCGTACGTGAGCAAGGTCAGCCCGCACGCAAGCAGAATCGGTAGCGCGAGATAGGTTGAGGGAAGACACAGCAATCCTTTCATGTGGCTGTTCATACGGCCTCCGCACCGGGGCTTGCGGATACAGGTCGGACCTTTGCCAGAATTACCAGCGATACATAGGCCAGCATGTGCAGTACCAGCGGCAAAAACTGTCTCTGCAGGAACGAAATCTTGGCCCCGATGTAATGCGACTGCGCCCTGAGCAGGGTCCGATAGGGCTCATCAAAAAGACATGCCCGACGCAGCGCAACCTGCCTCGACTCGGCAAGATTGATCACACGGGTCGCCGTATGTCGTGTCGCGCTGAGGTTTTTTCCGTGGACGCGGTACGCGCAGACACTGACGTCGATGAAGCCAAGCGCACCACGGGCTGCCAGCCGAAGAAACAGATCCCAGTCTTCGATGCGCAGGCCTTCGCTCCAGCGATCGACGGTATCGAGTGCGCTCCTTCGCATCAGGGCGACCGGTCCACCAATGGCCCAGTGGCTGATCACGGCACGCCGGATGCCATCATCGGATCGATAGAGATTTTTGTTCGCCCCGTGCAGACCGTGCATACCGCTGTCATGCACCTTGTTCCCGTCTTGATCGACGACAACTGAATCACCGATCACGGCCCCCTTGTTCGGATGCTCCAGCAGATAGCGAACCTGGGCATCCAGACCTCCGGGCAACAAATAGTCATCGCTGGCGCCCGGCCGCAGGAACTCTCCATTCGCACGCGCCACCAGTTCGTTCAAGGTCGCAGCAACTCCCCTGTTCTCCCGGCGCACGTATTCGATCGGCAGATCCATGCAATGTATTGCTACCCAATCAGCAATCATCCTGGCGGTGTCGTCGGTCGACCCGTCGTCGATAATAATGAGTTCCTTGGCCGGATACGGATCTTCCAGCACGCTGTCCAGGCAGCGCTGCACAAAGCGCTCGTGGTTGAACGCAGGGACAAGCACGGATACCAGCGGCATCGCCGCTTCGTTTTTCGATACGTCGAAGGTCATCGTCATAACCCTTCCAGGTAACGTCGCACGACCAGCACATTGAATGCGAGGTAGATGAGATAGTTGATGGTGAATGCGTACATCGCGCCGACCAGGCCGAAGTGCGCTGTAAGCACATAGACCAGCACCAGATAGCTGGCCGCAAACACGCACTCGGATATCACGAACAGCCGCGTCATGGCCTTGGCCAACATGACGTAGGACAGAACGAAGGACGCGATCTTGATGACATCGCCTGCCAACTGCGGTCCGTACAATGCATTGGCGGATGCGAAATCCGCACTGAACAGCAGGCGCGTCACCCAGCCTCTCAAGACATAGACCACGGCCGCCAGTGCAACGACCGCGGGCATAAGGTAGCGATAGGCATTGCGCAGTTCGAGCACCAGGGATGCGCGCTGATGCGTCGACGCCAGCTTGGGCAAATAGTAGATGTTTATCGCTGTGGTGAGAAACAGCAGATAGGCATCCGATACCTTGCTCACGGCCTGCCAATAACCGACCTTTTCCCAGCCAAACTGCAGCGCGAGATGATCGCGCACTGCGATATTGATCAAGGGGGGCAGCAAGGCGGAGCTGAGTGTCATCACCGAAAAAGCCGTGAGACGCAAGGTCATTTCGCGGTCGAAATGCATCCTCAGCATGCTGCGCTGGAAGTATGGGCTACGCCACCAAACCGGCACACCGACAAAAAGGCACAGCACCTGGCCCAGGACCAAAGCCAGCAGCGCTCCGTACAGATGCAGCCAGCGCGAAAGCCAGAGCACCAGCACAATGCTGAAAGCCGATCCCAGCACCTGGATGAAGGCAAGCCGACGCACGTCCATGAAGCCGTTGATCACGGCGAGGATATAGTTGACCAGAGCAATGCCGAGTTGAGCGACGGCGAGTACACGAATCAGGCTTTCATAACCCGGGTCACCCAGAAGCCAGAGCGCAATTGGCCGACTGAACAACAGCGCGACTGCGCCCATCAGGCACGATGCACAGAGCGCATACCAGAGTGCCGCGGCAAGCAGACGCGACAATTTTTGCGCGTCGTGCCGGTATTCGGCGACGTACTTCACAACGCCTGCGCTGATGCCGCCACCGGCAAGCACGGCCAGCAACGACATGAGGCTCATGAACTGGCCCAGTTTGCCTACACCCGTGGGCCCGGCAAACCATGCCACCAGCTTGATCACGACCAGACCCGCGAGCAACCGCGCAGCTGTGGCGATGGTGGTATAGAAACTGGTGCGAACGATGCTCATGCGGGGCACTCAAACGCCTGGCAGACTTCGATCACTCGCTCGACCGCGGCGTCGTACAGCGTCGGCCCCATCGGAAGGCTCAGCACTTCATCGTGCAATTGTTCCGTCAGCGGCAAGTGGGCGTCCCGCAGGCTGGCATAGGCCGGTTGCCGGTGCGGCGGCACCGGGTAGTGCACCTGGCTCTGAATACCATGCGCCTGCAAATGCTGTTGCAAGGCGTCGCGGCGAGTGCAGCGAACCACGAACAGATGCCAGACGTGCTGTTCCTCGCGCGCCAGATCCGGTAACTGGATGTGCGGATGACGGATGCCATTACGATAGCGCCGCGCCACGCGACGGCGCCATGCGATGTCCTCATCGAGATACTTCAGCTTCACTCGCAACATGGCAGCCTGCATCTCGTCGAGTCGCGAATTGAGGCCCTGGAACAAGTGACGGTACTTCACGTCGGAACCGTAGTTGCGCAAGGCCGCGATCCGTTCCGCCAGCATGGTGTCGTCGGTCACCACGGCACCGCCGTCGCCCAGCGCCCCAAGATTCTTGGCGGGGAAAAAACTGAAGGCCGCCGCATCTCCGAAGGCACCGGCCTTGCGTCCGTCGCTCATCGCTCCATGCGCCTGCGCCGCGTCTTCGATCAGGAGCAGGTTGTGCCGCCGGGCCAGCGCAGTCAATGCGGGCATATCGGCCAGCTGACCGTAAAGGTGTACCGCCATGATCGCACGCGTTCGTGGTCCGATAGCCGCCTCCACGCCAGCCGGATCCATGTTGAAAGTGACCGGATCGGGTTCCACCGGGACCGGCACGAGACGGTTTTCGGAGATCGCTAGAAAGCTAGCAATGAAGGTGTTGCCCGGCACGATGACCTCGTCACCTTCTTCAATGGCGCCGAGTTCCTTGTAAGCGCGCAGGATCAGCGAGAGTGCGTCCAGCCCATTACCCACGCCCACCGCATGACGTAGGCCACAATATCCGGCGAACTCACGCTCGAAAGCCGCGACTTCATCGCCGAGCACATACCAGCCTGAGTCGATCACCCGCGCGGCAGCCGCCTTCAGCTCGTCGGCATACCGCGCATTGACCTCCTTGAGGCTGAGGAAAGGGACGTCCATCAGTGCGATCTCCATCAAAGCGGCCATTCGTAGAAATCGTGCACAACGGCACGGGCGCCGAAATATTCCTTTTGTGCGATCAGGCCGCTGTTGAGTACTCGCCCCTCCTGTTCGGTCGAGATGCCGAAACTGAAATAAGTCCGGTCCGCATAGATGCCGCCGATCAGTTCCGCCAACAGAAAACTAAGCGCATCCAACCGCCGCCCCTCCTCCGATGCGGCCATGTATTGGGTGTGCACGACCTTGCCGAAATCGTAGACAAGCACACCGGCCAGCAAGACATCCTCGCGGTGGGCTTCGTGCAGCACGATCTGCTGTGGAAATCGCGTTTGCAGCAGGCGCAACTCCGCCAGGCTGTGGGTCGGCACGGCGTCGTGCTTGCCCAGCACCTCCGACAGCAATCCGTGAAAAGCCGCCGGATCGGCGCCGGCCTGCCATTGGATGCCGGCCCTCCCGGCCTTGTCGATGGAATGCCTGCGCCCCTGCGTGAAATGAAATGTTTCCTGCAAGGCGATGACCGAGGAAAGATCGCGACGCTTCAGTTGCGCGCCAAGCCGATGCAAGGCAAACAGATCCTCTTCGGCGGGATAGGCATGAAACACATGCGGCACCGCTTTGTAGATGACGCGTTCCACGCCGAGCGCGCGATAGTGGCTGCCAATCTGCTCAAACACCGCAAGCGTCGCTTCGGCGCGCAAGGCTTGCGCCATTATCAGTCCGGCATAGGTAAGGCCGCCGTGGCTGATCACCAGGTTCTCGCGAATATTCGCGGGGAAGACCGCCACGACCTCGCCTTTGCGCTCGACCATCAGCGACCGGTCGACGAAGCGGCTCGCGTGGTAATCCATGTAGCCACGTCGATGCAGCAGGTTGCCGTTGCGGGAGCACTCGACCAGTGCATCCCAGTCGTTTGCGTCGGCCTCGGCGTAGGGCCTAACCGTGAACATTCGTATCACCGTCGAAGCCATCGAAGCCGACCTCGGCCACGCCGAATCCATCGTGCCCCATGTCGTTGCCGTTGTAGAACATCAGCAGCTTGTCGCGTCGGCGGATCAGCGCGGGATAACAGATGACCCGCGAATCCCAGCCACTGGCGGACAGCGTCATACCCAGCGCCTCGTCGTGGCGCTCCCATCGGATACCGTCGTCGCTATACGCCACGCCGGGAAAGTATTCGCCGGTGACATTTCCTCGAGTGAAGTACATGACGTACTTGCCGCCGAACCGATACACGCGCGGCCGGCCGATTCGATACTCGCTGCCGCGGGGTAGCAGGCAGACATGGTCGTTGCGCGGTATGTCACTCAGATCGCCCGTCTCCACATAGCGGATGTGGTAACGCGGAAAAGGTTGGTCACCGATGGTTTCCCAATCGTCGCCAACGGCATACCAGATGCGCCAGCGGCCGTTTTCGTAGATGACCGAATGCACCGCACCGATGGTGCTGCGACCGGGCGCGCGATCCAGGATCGGCGTTTCCTGCACGCGCCGGAAATGATCGCCGCCATCGGTGGAAACAGCCAGACCGGTAAACGCCAGGAACTTGGCCTTGGCCACACGCTGGAAACCGACATAGAACAAATGCAGGCCGCCCGGCGCATCGACGATATCGCCCAGGATCACGCCATTGTCGTCGAAGCAGCCGCCCCGTCCGATATCGAGCACCGGTTCGGCGCTGACGCGCACGATAGCCTCAGGGTTGTCCGCCCGCACGTCGACGTAGCCGATGCGGCTGACACCATCGGCATCGCGAAAACCCGCATAGACACGGATGAGCTCATCGTCGATGCGATACGGAGTCGGCGTAAGCGCCGAATGACGCATCCAGCCGCCCACGCCATGTCGCGCGGTTTCGAATACCAGCCCTTGCTTGGTCCATTCGAACATGCGCCCTTCAAAGCCTCACTTCGAGGCTGGATCTGTTCGGCACTGCGTGGGCCGGCGAACCGACGTAGACTCGCCCCGGCTCGGTGTCACGCGTGACCAGCGCGCCGGAGCCGATGACATTGTCAGGCGCCACCTTCACGTGATCGTTGAACGTGGAGTTCACACCGATGAAGCTGTTCTCGCCGATTTCGCAATAGCCGGAGATGACCGCGTGCGAGGCGACAAACACGTTGTCGTGCACGACCGTGCGATGCCCTACGTGATTGCCGCTCCAGAGAACGCAGTTGTTGCCGATGCGCACGAACGGCTGGATAACGTTGCCTTCGAAAATGAAGCAGTTTTCGCCCAGCTCGGCATTGCGCCACACGAAAGCGCGCGTGCTGACATAGGTGGCGAGCCGGTAGCCCCTGCGCTTCATATCCAGGTAAAAGCGCGTGCGCAGGCGATTGAGCTGACTGGACGGGATAGCCACAAACACGTCGACATCGGCCGGCGGGTAATGTGTCTCCAACGTCTCGTAGGCCACCACGGGACGATCCGCCAGCGTCGGCTGCGCGAGATATTCGCGCTCGACACTGAAAGCCACCACGTCATAATCGCTATCGTGTTCGAAGTATTCGCAGGCGATCTGCGCGAACTCGCCCGCTCCGATCAGGACTAGCCGCTTTGACATGCTGCCATGTCCTCCAGCCGCATGGAGCCGCTGACCTCGCGCAGGAAATCGGCGTAGTCGGTGATGTAATCGCTCTGATCGTACAGCTGGTCTGCCAGCACCATCAGCACGCAATCGTCGCTGAAATCGTATAGCTCGCGCCACACCATGCGACCGAGCATCAGTCCTTGCGACGGATCGTTGAGCACGACCTCGGCAGCTCCGCTGCCGTCATCCAGCAAAAAGGTGACGGAGCCCCGCACCGCTACCGCCAGTTGATGGAGATGACGGTGTGCGTGCTTACCCCGATGCACGTCATTCTGCGTGGCGAATATGTAATACACGCGCCGGATGACGAAGGGTACGTTGCGATTCTCTTCCAATGCGATGAGCATGCCGCGGTTGTCACCATGCCTCTGCAGCTGGACTCGTTCGATTTCCATGTTTTAGGCCTGGCCGTAGATTCTTGGAATGCGCCCCACGTGTTTGAGTGCCAGGTCGGCATGGAAAGGTTGCGCCGGATTCTGCAACGGCAGAAGCGCCGACTGCGCCTCGGATGAGAGGCAGCCCGCTTTCGCCGAAGTTGGGCGCGATAGTCGCGTCCATGACTTCTCGGTCTGCGCCTTCGAAACGCGTGAGCATCGGCAAGCAGGTAGCCGAACCCGATCCACTTGGGATGCAACCTTTCATGACCTAACTGGCACCCAGATGGACTGGGCTCCACAGCATCAAGCGCGCGAGCCTCGCTACGTAGGTACGAAAGCAAGCCATGGAGGATGCATGGGGATCGGCTGGATGGCGGCAACGCGCAAACGTATCCTGGACAGGAATAGAGCTCGTCGAGCGACGGGTGTGATTGCCCTGTCGCTGATGGTGCTGCTCGCGGTGATGACCACTCTTGGTGGCGTGTTGCTGTGGTCGTCAAGCGTGCATGCACAGCAAAGCGACAGCGCGAACGCCGGCCAGCCTCCCACTCATCAACCGTCCGCTCCCCTGACCGAAAGTGACATCGCACGTATGCTGCCACCCACCGACATGGATGCCGGGACATCGGTGCACAGCGACATGCGCACGAGCGCGTTCGACGAAGGCCACGCCACGCCGTTCGACGGGGCGTCGATTCCGCAGAACCCACTGGCGCCGAACGCAGATCCGATCGGCGCGAAGAGCTGCGTCGCCTGCCACACGCTGGAAGACACCCAGGCTTCGCACAGCCTGCACGTGGCCTCGTTCCGCGCTAGTGGTAGTGCAAGCGCTGGACCGCAAGGCTCTTGCGAGACCTGTCATGGCCCCGGCTCGGAGCACGCGAAGAACGCCGCGGCCCCGGGCCTGATCATCGCCTTCACTCATGATTCCAAGACCCCCGCCGAAACCCAGACGCACGTCTGTCTGAGCTGCCACGTCGGCGGCGCGCGGCAGCACTGGCTCGGCTCGGTGCACCAGGAGCGCGGGGTGTTGTGCACCGACTGCCACAACCCGATGGCTCGCTTGTCGGCCGAAGGCGTTCTGGCGAACGAATCGATCAACCAGGTGTGCGCGACTTGCCACCAGGATATCCGCGCCCAGTTCAACCGCCGTTCGCACATGCCGCTGCCGGAAGGACAAATCTCCTGCGTTGACTGCCACAACCCGCACGGCAGCATCACCAAGCCGCTGCTGAAGACCGACAGCGTCAACGAGACCTGCCAAACCTGTCATGCCGAGAAGCGCGGTCCGTTCCTGTTCGAACACGCACCGGTGGCTGAGAACTGCCTCAACTGCCACACCCCGCACGGCTCGAACCAGGAAAACCTGCTGGTGCTGCCGATGCCGATGCTGTGTCAGCAGTGCCACACGAACAACAACCACCCCAACGATCTGCTGACGCGTCAGAACCTGCGCAACGGACTGGCGCCGGACGAGCGCGTGATGGGTCGCAGCTGCCTGACCTGCCACAGCAACATCCACGGCTCGAACAACCCCAACGGCGCGATGTTCCACCAGTGACCCGCCATCGGCGAGGGGCGGAGAGATGCTGAAGCGTAAACCTCTAACTGCGCTGCTGGGCCTGACACTTGGCCTGGTCGGCCCGTTGCCGCTGCTGGCGCAGACCGATGCCAGCGACAGTCAACGCGTCGGCAACATGCAGTTCGGCAACAGCCTCGATCCCACCGGCTGGGGAGCGTTCGCCACTCCGGATCCAGCCGGCATGTCCTACCTGCATCCCAACCAGATGCGGACACCGACCGGTGCGCTCTATCCCTATCCCCACCAGATACCTGACGCGGCCCCGCTGGGCACGGGAGACTGGGTCTATTCTGGACTGGTCGAATTCGGCTACATGCATGCCAGCGGCGACCGCAACGACGAATTCTTCCAGATGTATTCGGACTGGAAGAACGGCCCCGTGTTGAGCATGCTTGCGTTCTCTGCGCTGAACCAGAAGACCGGCCAGTACGTCGACTTTCGCGGCAGCCGGATCAGCAGCCAGGACCAGTACTACCGCCTGCGCGCCGGCAGCTACGGCGACTACCATATCGAGGCGTTTTATCGGGACATCCCGCACACCCTGAGTACGACGGCTTATCCGCTGTGGAATGGTGTGGGTTCCACTGATCTGACCCTTCCCAATGGTCTCGCCACCGGCGCTACACCGGCCCAGGTGCAGGCCGTAGAGGCGAACCGGCCACGCCAGACTTTGGGGGTAACGCGCCAGAGCGAGGGTGTCAGCTGGGAAAGCGCGCTGACCACAAACTGGATCGGCTACGCCGGCGTTACCAACGAGCACAAAACGGGTGACCGCGATTGGGGCGGCCCGGAATATCTGAGCTATTTCTTCACAACTCCGGGGCCCGGAGGCTTGGGCACGCCGAGCATTCCGGGCACCTCCGGCGGCCAGTACGACACCGTGCGGCCGGTCGATTTCACCACTACCGACGTCAACCTTGGCCTGCGCAACAAGGGCGGCGCCTCGGGCTGGCTGTTCAACTTCACCATGACCGGCTCGTTCTTCCGCGACAACAAGAGCACGCTGGACTACGCCATACCGTTTGCCGTGACACCGGGCTCCAACTCGGTGATCACCGGCGGCACCTGGTCGCTGGAGCCGGACAACAACTACTACAACGTGAAACTCGAGGCCTCGCATCCGCTGCCGTTCTGGCACGGCCAGTTTTCCATCTCGGCGGCCTACAGCACCATGCGGCAAAACGATGCGTTGCAGGCGCCGCTCAGTCCAATGTATTGCCCGACCGGACAGTTCATCGGCACGACCGGCATCTCCTGCGCGAACTGGAACACCACGGCCGCGCTATCACAGCAGGATGGCGATGCGCGCATCGATACCGGTCTGCTCAACCTGCGCCTGGATTTTCGTCCCACCGCGAAGTTCAGCTGGCACTTCAACTTTCGCCAGCGCGATGAAGACAATATGACGCGCTACACCGCGTACAACCCGTTGACCGGGCAGTACGGCTATGTTCCCGAGAACGGCGCAGAGCCGCTTGCAACCGGGGGAGAGAGCGAACTGTTCCAGCCCGGCAGTCCCCTCTACCAGTCGAACTTCGCGCAGATCGCCAGCATTCCCTTCATCTACGACGACCGCAAGACCGAGCTGGGTGGCAGCTACCGGATCAACCAGAACAACACGCTGAGCGCGAGCTACCTGCTCGACTATGAGACGCCGCGCCCGCGCGAACGCACCTATATCAACGACCAGCACCTCAAGCTGGGCTGGGATACCAAGTCGTTCGGCGACGCCACCTTGCGTTTCAGCTATGAATATCAGAAGCGCACAGGCGGCCCCTACAACTCCAATCCGTACCTCGACGCGTATTCGCCCTCCCAGCCGGGGTACGTGCTGCCTGTGAATGGCTATACCGCGTTCACCGTCGCGCAGATGTACATGTACGACATGAGCAACCTCGACGCGAGCAAGCTCAAGGCGATCCTGACCCAGCCGCTGGGAACCACGGCCACCTTCACCGCGACGCTGTACGGCAACCGCCTTCACTACGGGGCGGATATCGGGAGGCAGTCCTACGACACCACCGGCGCCGACTTCTCCTGGGACTGGGAGCCGACGGCAACAACCTCGATGAGCGCGCATGCGGGCATCGAATCGACCCGGCTCAAGCAGGGCAACGTCAATGACAACGAGGCGCTGACCTTTTCCTCGCCGGAACAGACCGATGCGCAATTCGGCGGTCCGTTTTTCCCGTTTGCCAATTTCTGGACGGCGACGGACAACGAGCGCGACATCGATGCCGGCGCGCATTTCAATCACGTCTTCTCGCCGCGCGTGAAGTTCGATCTCAGCTACGACTACACCTATTCGCGTGGGCTCAACAGCTACAACTACGCCAGCCTGGGGGCGATTTCCTCGGTGTATCTGCCGATCCTGACCGCAGCGGATATCGGCAACAGTTTCCCTACCAACGTCTATCGCATGCAGACGCTCACCGGGAATCTGAATCTGACGCTGACTCAGAGAGTGGACTTGCGCCTGTATGGCAAATACGAGATGGGCAACTACGCCGACTGGAACTACGCCGGCTTCGACATACCTGCCGATCTGGTCGTCGGTAACCGCGTCTACACCGAGTTGGGGCCGATGCCGAACTGGCATGTCTTGTTGGTGGGTGTCTTCATGACCGTGAAACTCTGAGGGGAATACCGCGATGTCTTCCCTGCACCGTTCTCTTCATCTGCTGACAGCCGCCATGCTGTGGCTGCCGATGTTTCCCGCCGCCGCCGCTGAGGGCGCTTCGGCGCCTAGGCCGGCAGCATGGACCGACCTGCGCCAGCAACAGCCGATCACCGGTGATGCTCCTGCCGGCCAGGCCAAATCCGTTGTCTGCGCGGCCTGCCACGGGCCACACGGCGTGGCCATCGCGCCAAACTTTCCGAACCTGGCCGGGCAGTCGGCGACCTATCTCTATGTGCAATTGAAGACGCTCAAGAACGGCCAGCGCAAGGACCCGATCATGAGTGGACAGGCCGCCGCGCTGAGCGACGCAGACATGCGCAACCTGGCCACCTATTACGCCTCGCTCCCGGCCAAACCCGCCGGACTGGCCGATGCCACCTCCCGCGGCGGAGAGCTCTTTCTTGGCGGCGACCCAGCCCAGGGCGTGCCACCCTGCCAAGGTTGCCATGGCCCGACGGGAGAAGGACCGCGGGTGTACCCCAGCGACGCGCCACAGCCACCCTGGTCGACTTTCCCGCGACTGCACGGCCAATCCGCGATCTACGTGACCAAGGCGCTGGGCGATTTCAGCAGCGGCGCACGTAGCGGCACCAGCAACGCACTGATCATGCACGGCGTAGCGAAGACGCTAAGCGATGCGGACATCCAGGCGCTGTCGGCCTACATCGCGACTCAGTGAGCAGACAACAACTCCAAGAGCGGGCCAGCAGCGGCCGCTTCAGCAACCCCGCAAGGATCAGGAATGCAGTCCCACGCCGCGCTGAGGCAAGCGTCGCCCATGCCCGTGGAACCGTTGCGCGGGCAGTTTTCTAACCCTGCAATGCGCCCAGAATGAAGCGCCCTCTGGCCGCCCCTGTGCAGCCTACCCCGGGTACACTCCAGCTAGAACTGCGTCGTGCCCGTATCGGCTCGAATCGCGCTGCCGGATCCATTGAGCGTGGCTAGTAACCTCGTGACCACGGTCAACGAATTGAAATCCAGGGCAAGCTCACTTCACGTGACTCTGCCTGCTCCCACGGCGCGGTTTCGCGCGTCATAAACAGGTAAGCGCCATGGTGGAGCATCACCCTCCCCGGTTCAAAGTCAGGCCGCGTCGTCACCGTGCCCGGCTGCATCATTCTGACCGCGGCATTCCGGGGGTTACTGTCACCCGCGTCCACCTTGGCATCATGTCAGTGGCCGTTGCGGCATGTCTTTCCACCCCTATTCATGCCCAATCGACAACCTTCAACGGAGCCGCAGCACTTAGCTCGGGGCTGTTTGACCGGGGTCAGGCGATTACCGGCAATACACCCATCTTGCAGGGAGCGGTCTCCTTGACTTCGGCGACGGGCTGGTCGCTGGGTCTGTCGGGGAGCACCGAGCTACGCTCACCGGGCCGCCTTGTAGAAGCCCTCGTTCAGGCATCCCGCGACTGGTCGCTTTCCAGCGACTGGCAGATGCAAGCGAGCGTGCTTTACTACCGATATCCAGGCGAAAACGGCTCAAGAGCCTCTGATCGAGCCGAAGCGGGGATCCACTGGACCTATCGGGATGTGTTGACCGTTGGTCTGTCGGCCATCGACTCCCTGGGCGCCAGGGAGCACCAGCTGAGTGGCGCCACCGATCTCAGTTTCCATTGGCCATTGGCGTGGCATTTCTCGCTTTCCGCCGGGGTCGGTGTGTCCCAACCCATCCCTGCACCCTATACCCGGTACCGCAACGGTTACTCGAGCTATCGCGACTCCGACCACTCGGGCCTTCACGGCTATGGCCATGCAGGGCTATTGTGGAGCAATGGTCCCTGGCAGGTCGAACTCGATCGCATCATGGCCGACCCCGCAACGCAGCGGCAATGGGCCGCCATGAACGCCTCGCCCTGGGTCGCGACGATTTCACGGTCCTTTTGATTCAGGGGCAACCTTTTTGGGTCGATCCGGTACTTACGTAGCGAACCAGCCGTAATCCGATGGCCTGTGCCGAAGCTATGAACCAAGACGATATCGATGCTGACGTTACCGACCGCATGCTGCTCCAGCGCATGTCGACGGGTGATCGCGCCGCTCTGAACGTGCTCTACCGTGGTTACCACGGCAGGCTGGCCCGCTTCCTGTCCCGATTGACGCGGCGCCCCGACATCATCGATGAAGTCATCAACGACTGTTTCTGGATCGCCTGGCAGAAAGCAGGCAACTTCCATGGAGACTCCCGTGTTTCCACGTGGCTCATGGGGATTGCCTATCGATGCGGACTGAAGGCACTACGGCAACACGGTGACGAGCCGGTCGAAAATACCGATCTTTTGGAACAGCTCACCCCCGACGATGACATGGATGAGGATCGTGAGTTGCGCGACTGGTTGAGCAAGGGTCTCGATCACCTGTCCGCCGATCAACGCGTCGTGATCGAGTTGGTCTACGGCGTGGGTCACACCCTGGACGATGTTGCCGTCATCATGCAGTGCCCCGTAGGCACCGTGAAGGCACGCCTGTTCCACGCACGAGTCAAACTTCGCAACGTACTTCCGGCGTTGGCTGGAGATTCGCCCAAGCAAAAGGAGAACGCACCATGACGTTCCCAAAGAGTTCCGGCAGAGACTGCGTCCGGGCCTGGGAGGCGATGCCGTGGGTACTGCAGAACAGTGCCACGCAAGAAGAGAGCGAATGGCTGGAAGGTCATCTGGCGCACTGCGAATCGTGTCGTACGGAGTTTGCACAGCAACGTCGTTTGCAGCTTGCCATGTCGTTGCCCACGGATGTTTCAATCGATGCGAATACGGGATTGAAGCGTTTGTTGAATCGCCTGGACGCGCCTGATATCCAGGAAGCGCCTCGTCGTTCACGATCGGGAAACTGGCTGAACCGGGCGCTGGTTGCCGTCGTGCTGATCCAGGCTCTCAGTATCGGTGCGTTGGGTGTGAAGTTGTGGTCGTCCAGTGGCACCCCGACGTATCGCACACTCAGTCAGGAGGCTGCACCTTCAGCTCCAGGCGCGATCCGTGTCGTGCCTGATACAGCCATGACGATGGCCGACTGGAACGCATTGCTGCACACCCTTCGGTTGCAGGTGGTGGGCGGCCCCAATGATGTGGGTGCCTATACCGTCGCACCCGCGGGCCCTGCTTCAACGACGCCACATGCCTTGCAACAACTGCGCGCCACACGAGGCATCCGCCTGGCGGAGCCCATCACCGCCACACCATGAAAGTTGGCTTCCTCATTCTTGTCGCAACCGTGGCGGTTTTGAGCGCGTGCGCGTCCTCGCATCCAAAGACGCCCTCGGATAATCAGGCCAATAACAACCTCACATCGAGCGCCAACGTGTCCTCCATGGATAGCGAGCGTGACATTGTGCTGGCGGTGGCCAACCCGCTTGAGTCACCCGGGACGCATGCCGGCACCAGCTTGTTGGGTTATGTCCCGTCCGGGCACTACGGTGCGGGCCAGCGTGCGGTTTCCACTCTGGCTTCGTTGACGCAGAGTTACGGATTGCATGAGGTTACCGGGTGGCCCATCAAGGCCCTCGGCTTGTACTGCGTCGTGCTGGCGCCACCTCCCGGCATGACACGGGAAGCCTTGCTCAAAGCACTCGGCAATGACAAACGAGTACAACTTGCACAACCGCTGCAGAGTTATTCCGTATACGCAGACGGGTCCCCGCAGACGCGTCACTACAACGATCCCTATGTGAGTCTCCAACGCGGCTTCGTGGAAACGGATGCCGCCCTCGCACAGAACCTCAGTCAAGGAAGCGGGGTTCAGATAGCGGTCGTTGATACGGGCGTCGACATGGCTCACCTGGATCTTCAAGGGCGCATTCGCGACATTCACAACATGGTTGATGACAGCGACTCGACCTTCAACCGCGATCGTCATGGTACCGAAGTCGCAGGTATCATCGCTGCCAATGCCGACAATCATCAAGGGATCGTGGGGATAGCTCCGAAGTCCCTGCTCAGCGTTTACAAGGCCTGCTGGTACCCGCCGACTCCCAATGCCGGCGCACGCTGCAATACCTTCTCACTAGCCAAGGCTCTGGCGGGAATCATTGACTCGGATGCCCGCATTATCAACATGAGCCTGGGCGGCCCGGCAGATCCGTTACTCAATATGCTACTTGCCAAGCTGACGAGCGAAGGCCGCATCGTGATCACAGCCATGCCGCCGGATGGCGCCGTCGACGGATTCCCCGACAATGCACCCGGAGTCATTGTCGTTCGCGTCAGTGAAACTTCGGCAGCACCACCCGGTGTTCTGAGCGCGCCAGGCAATGACATCCTGACCACCCAGCCCGGTGGTGGATATGACTTCACTTCCGGATCGTCGATGGCTGCCGCGCATGTGAGCGGCATTGTTGCTTTATTGGTGTCGCTCGCACCAACGCTGGATGTACGCACCATCCATGATCTCTTGCTACGCAGCAGCAGAGTCTCCAACGGAATGCTTCAAGTAAACGCAGCATCGGCAGTGTCGGCACTGCGCAGCACACACAGAGCCACCCCCTGAATTGAATGACGCGCTCTATGTTGATGCCTCGTAGTGCTGCAGAAGCGAAAACCCCCTCTCCAGCCATACCTTCTGCAGGCGCGTCCGAGAACGCTGCCCTACATGCCAGCCTATTAAATCGGGACTACATAGTGAAACGCATCGATGACACCATGGGCCTGATGCCCGATGTAGCTATCCAGGCACATCCGTATCTGGGTGCTGCGTTGGACTGGGTAGGTATGGATGGCATTGAAATGTCCGTCCGGTTTGACGCTGGCGATGGCGACGTCCAGCGCTCCAGCGCCAAAGTCGGCGCCTTCGTCAATCTTGCTCATCAGGATCGGCGTGGCATCCACATGTCGCGCCTGTATCTGCTGATGGACGAGTATCTGAGTGCAAGGACAATCAGTGCGTCGATGCTTGGGTACTTGTTGCGCGCCGTCCTGGAATCGCACAAGGACCTGGCCGATCGCGCACGCATCAGCATTCGCTTCGATCAGCTCATACGTCGCCCCGCACTTCGCAGTGAACACAGTGGTTGGCGTGCCTACCCGGTCTCGATCGAGGCCAGTCTGTGTGCCAATGGCTTCCGCCTGGATCTGGGTACGGACGTGGTGTACTCCTCCACCTGCCCTGCTTCGGCGGCATTGTCGCGTCAGCTTATCCAGGAACAATTCAGCAAGGATTTCGAGGCAACCAAGCCGCTGGATCATGCTGCCGTGCTGACGTGGCTAGGCAGCGAGAAAGGTATCGTCGCCACGCCACATGCACAGCGCAGTATCGCGCGACTGCGGGTACGTTACGTCGACGGTGCGCCGCTGAACCTGATTGCCTTGCTTGATCGCGTCGAGTCGTCGCTGGGCACGCCGGTGCAAACTGCCGTGAAGCGTATTGACGAGCAGGCATTTGCACTGGCCAATGGCAGCAACCTGATGTTCTGCGAAGACGCCGCGCGCCGAATCCAACGCGCGCTCGATGCCGATGACAGCATTGCAGATTTTCAGGTTCGCCTTGAACATCAGGAAAGCCTGCACCCGCATGACGCCGTTGCCCATGTGAGCAAGCATACGGGCGCGGCCAGTATTGCCGGTTGATCGATTGGTATCGAAGCATCGGCACGGTCGACGTCGATCGTTCCAGATATATCGCGATGGTGATATCGGTTTCGCAATCTGCGTGTCCGCGGTAACCTCGGGGCTCAACCGAACCCGAGGTGGAACGATGAAGCGATGGATCCTGCTTTTGCTTGCCCTGCTGCCGTTGCTGGCACATGCGAGAGAAAACAACCACTCGCAGTGGAATCCGGAAATCGCCGCATTCGTGGCAGCCGATCAGCAGCACCTTCCTCCACCGGGTTCGATCTTGTTCATCGGAAGTTCGTCAATCCAGCACTGGAAATCGCTGGCCGCGGATTTCCCGGAACTGAGTGTCATCAATCGCGGTTTCGGCGGTTCCGAGATCAACGATTCCACTTTTTTTGCCAATAGCATCGTCGCGCCGTACCACGCGCGGGCCATCGTCATGTACGCAGGTGACAACGACCTGCAGGATGGCGGTAGCCCTGAACAGGTGCGCGACGATTTCGCCGCATTCGTGCGCAAGGCTCGCGCCGTCAATCCTGACGTACCGATCGCCTTCATCGCGATCAAGCCGAGTGTGGCGCGTGCGGTACTCCTGCCGAAGATCCATCAAGCCAATGCGTTGGTCCGTGCGTATGCCGCGACACAACATGGCGTGACATATCTGGACGTATTTACCCCGATGCTCGGAAAAAACGGCGGTCCACAGCCCGACCTGTTCGGGGATGACGGCCTGCACATGAACCGCAAGGGTTATCTGCTATGGATCAGTGTCATCAAGCCCTGGGTGGATGCGGTGCCGCGCTGAGTTGCTCCTCTTGTTTCGATAGCGCATTCACTTTCCATACGTCGGAAGCTCGACCGAAAGCGTTATTCAGAACTTGCATGACATGTGCGCGAGCGTAAGGGCCGCAATCAACGAATGCGTAAAAAGTGACGTATGCGCTGGATTAGCGGTTCATTCGATTCATGCATCGACGCCGCATATGTTGCAATCTTTCGCTGGATAAGATTTTGGCTTGCTTGCACCGCTTTCTCAAAATTGCCGGCGAGGTTCTCATCGCCCTTGATCAAAGGAATGAGTGCCTCAGATGACAGGGCGTAAACCAGGCAATGCGCCCTCGCCGTGGCCGTCACCGAATACGCCTCACCCGTAACCAAGGCAACCTCGCCGAGGGATTCACCTGCCCCGAGGTATCCAAGGGAGAGCGCCTCGCCTTGCGCATGCTCAGTACTTACTTCAAGAAGCCCGAAGGCGATCATGAACAAGCTGGCATCGCTGTCCCCCTGCTTGAAAAGGATTTGGCCGGGCTCGAGATGCCTGGCTACAACTGACTTTGCCAGGCTGCGAATCAGATCGCCGCTCAAGCAAGCGAATAGAGGTGTCGCCAACAACATCTGATCAGGAGTGACAAAGCTCTTCTCGGGACCGTCGTTGACTTGATCAGGCGATCGTTGCGGCGGGGTCAGCAAATTTGAGAACTGCAGTTGCCTGTGGATATTCTCAAACAGTTGACTCTTCGCCGCACCGATCTGACTCGGCGTGGAGACAAAGAAAGAGAGGGTGTATGTCATTCTTTTTGCGCCGATGTGAGCTATGCCGATCGATGCCTTGGGATCTTGAAGTACCAAGGGGCATAGCAGTGCTGCTTGACGCAGCAACTCGAGTATTTGTTCGGGCGCTATCGCATTGGCGCATGTCACGGAGACAGAACCCGATCGACGAGGAGTAGGACGACTTCGATTGACCATTTGAGACTTGGCAACAAGGGTATTGGGAACGATCGCGATGTCCCCGGTATCCGTCTGGATATGGATGGATCTCCAATTCACTTCGATGACCTGGCCTGAGGTTTTTCCATCCAGCTCGATATCATCACCAAGGCCAAAGGGCGACTCTATGTCGACAGCGATGCCCGAAAACACGTCCGAAAGCGTGTTCTGGAGTGCCAGGCCGAGAACGATCGCAAGCACCCCGGAGGTCGCGAGCAAGCCTTTGACAGGAACGTCAAAAACTGAATTGAGTACGATGAAGCCTGTGACAAGAAAGATGGCTGCCGCCGAAAGATCGGAAAACAACTTTGACTGACGCGACGAACGATGCCGCCACGACAACAGCCGCGGCAAGTAGACAATCAGGCGGGCACAAAGTATCCACCAGGCCGTCAATAGAATGGCAAGCAGATCTACGGCTTGTGGCGTGATACCGGCAGGACGCGAGAGTGGGCTTATTGCTCCCTCAAAAAGCAGGCCGGACACAACGAGAAATGCTATCGCATCAAAAAGGCAGCGCTGCCACATGCCGCCCCTACGAATAACGATCGCTCCCACGATCAAGCACACCAACACCAGAATCTGCGTGAGTTCCGGGAGCATCTGCTTTGTCCACCTCTTGCTGTGGATATGGATCTACGGCGTCACCTACGGTCATACCGACTGAGTTCGGAACCGTCCACGTTTTTGGAAGACTCCCAGCTCGCTGGCCTCAAGCCACTCGTGAAATTACAGGAAAGTGACATGGGCCCCTCACACTGCCCGAAACTCAGGCGCCATTAACGGTCAAACTTCCGCAGACAGCGGAGCGACCCCAACGGGGTTGGAGCAACTGGCCTGGACAACGTTCCTATTTCAACTCGTAGAAGCCTTTGGCGACTCCCTGAACAATAGGTAAGAACACCCGAGTGGTCTTGGACGAAAATGCTCGGCACAAAAGGGATTAGACACCAAACCACCCGCTTTTTGGAACTTTCCTCGACCCTTGGTAGCACTAACATCTGCGATGGCATGACATGGATTTTGTCCATACCATTGGCATGGCGAACTCCAGGAAGAAGTCCCCGCCGAGTGGCCGAATTTCATGGACGGCAAGTTTGAGTGAGTGCAATTTCAAGGGGGCGGCTTTGAAGGTCGAAGATAGGGCGGTCGAGAGGGGGCTAAAGGGGTATCGTGCTTCTAGCATTCGTTCGGTTAAAGATCGCGTCAATGCAAACCACTCAGGGTGAGGAGTTACCGCATGGCTTCCGATTCTGATCCCCTGCCGATCACCTCGGCCAGAGATCGTGGGATCACGATTGTTGCCAGTGCCACTGTGCTCGCGTTGCTGTACTTCGGGAGAGAAGTGCTGGTCCCGATCACCCTCGCACTCATCCTGAGCCTGCTGGTGGCCCCATTGATTCGCGGGTTGCGCCGCATCGGGTTGGGCCATACGCCGTCCGTGCTGATCGCCGTGCTTGCGCTCGCCGTGTTCCTGGTGGGACTGACGACCGTGATCGGCTCGCAGGTCGTGCACCTGGCCAGGAGCCTTCCGCAATACGAGGCAACGATCAACGCCAAAGCCAAGACGCTCCACAGCATGACCATCGGGCGCCTGGAATTGATGCAGGGTGAAGCCGGCAAGGTCATCAGCCAGTTCAGCGATCGGAGCAATGACCTGCCCGCGGCACCTGCCGATGCTCAACGGCCGCTGGCTTCTCCGACCGGCATCATTCCGGTCGAGGTGCATGCACCACCCGCGGGTCCGATAGCGGTGATCGCGCGGATCTTCACATCGATCTGGGTGCCACTGGAGACCGCTGGCATCGTGCTGGTCGTCTTGCTGTTTGTCCTGTTTGAGCACGAGGCCTTGCGGGATCGCTTCATCCGCCTCGCCGGTGGCACGGATCTGCGCGCAACGACGGCAGCGATCAATGACGCCGGCGAGCGCCTGTCCCGATTCTTCGTCTCGCAGTTCGCGGTCAACTTTGGCGTGGGGGTGGTGATCTGGGTGGGGTTGGCGATCATTGGCCTCCCCAACGCACCACTATGGGCCGCCATCACAGCCGTTCTGCGGTTTGTGCCCTACGTCGGCGTCTGGATCGCAGCAGTTCTTGCCACCATCCTCGCCGCGGCGGTCGGCCCGAGCTGGTCGCTGACGCTTATGACCCTGAGCCTGTATGTCGTGGTCGAGACCATCGCCTCGCAACTGGTGGAGCCACAGTTATATGGACACACCACGGGGTTGTCACCGCTGGCGGTGGTGGTCGCCGCGATCTTCTGGAGCTGGTTGTGGGGGCCGGTCGGGTTGATCGTATCGACACCACTGACCCTGTGCCTGGTGGTCGCCGGTCGCCATGTCAGGGCACTGAACCTGTTGGAGATCCTGCTGGGCGATACGCCGGCATTGACGATGCCGCAGCGGTTTTACCAGCGCGTGCTCTCGGGCGATTCCGACGAGATCATCGCCGAGGCGCGCATTTTCCTGAAACGCAAATCGTTCGCCGCCTATTGCGATGCTGTGCTGCTACCCGCCGTTCAGCTCGCCCGCATCGATCTGAACCAGGGCGCCATCAGCCCAAGCCAGCAAGTGAAGGTCCGCAGCGCGATCGTGAGGGTCATCGATGCGCTTGGCAGCGAGACGCGCAAACGATCCGGCTGGAATCGTCGCGTTTCTGTCCTCGACAATTCCAGCCTCGGTTACCTACTTCGCCAACAACGCATGGACACAAGCGGCCGCTGGCAGGGGCCGCTTGCGGTAGCCCCGGGGTCCATCGTGCTGTGCGTGGGTCTGGGCGCTACCGGTGATGACCTGGTCACCGAGATTTTTGTCCGCATCCTGCGCGACCTGAATATCGATGGGCGCCACGTGACACTCGAAGACATCGACGCCTTTCAGGCCGAGCCTCCGCCAGAAGCCACGCCGAACAGCGTTTCAATGGTCTACATCGTCAGTGTCGCTCCGGCCAGAGACCGTCGGGACCGTTGCGATTCCATGGCGATGGAGATGCGCCGCCGGCTTCCCGAGGTGTGCATCATCGCCGTACTTCTCCCGGAACTGCTTAAAGCATCGGAGCCCGTCGCGGTCAGCGCCGACGTCAATCAGTTGGTGAACTCGTTCGAAGAAGCTGCGCAACACGCCATTGCCCGGTTTCCCCGCGCCAGCCAGTAATCGAGCTTTACGCCGCCGCTCCGCGACTGGCGAACGTCGAGCGACCGAACCAGGCCTGGAAGTTCTGCACGCCCAGCCGCGCGCCGTCGCCCGGCAGCAAAGTGTCCCGCTCCAGCACGGCACCGAAGTAAGGCGCCTTCGGATCCGCGACGACCTTGCGCGGATCCCCTATGGCGGTGAGAAAGCGCTGGACCAGTTCCGCCAATGGGGCCTTCTCGGGGCCGGCAATTTCCACCGTGCCGTTGACCGCCGCGCCGAGCGCATAGTCGGTGAGCGCATCGGCGACGTCGTCCGAGGCGATCGGCTGCATCAGCCCGGTCGAAAGGTGGATCATCTTCCCCTGCCCGCTGTCGCCGGCGATGCCATTGAGGAACTCGAAGAACTGCGTGGAATGCACGATGGTGTACGGGACGCCAGCGGCGCGTATCAGCTTTTCCTGGGCCATCTTGGCGCGGATGTATCCGCTCGCCGCAAATGCGGGACGACCCGTGCCCACCACCGACAGGGCCACATGATGCTTCACGCCTGCCTTCTTCTCCGCGGCGGCCAGGTTGCGTCCCGACGTATCGAAGAAGTCCAGCGCGGCCTGATCCTCGAACGAAGGAGAATTGGACACGTCCACCAGCACGTCCGCGCCCTCCATCGCTTCGTCCAGGCCTTCGCCGGTGAGGGCGTTTACGCCTGAGGACGGTGCCGCTGGAACCACCTCGTGGCCGCGTTTGCGCAGGCGTTCGACGACTTTGCTGCCGATGAGTCCGGTACCACCGATGACAACGATTTTCATGAGAGACCTCCGCTTTGGATTGGCGCCAGAGGCGCGTAGTGAATTCATGCCGGGTCAGGCGATACCCGCCGCAAATGGTTCCCGCGTCTCGCGCGGAATCGCCGTTGGCATTGGGATCAGCCCAGTTGCGCACCGCAGGTCCAGGGCGCGCACGGCACTACTCATGTAGTCGATGAACACACGGACCCGCGCGGGCAGCTGCAGTCGACTCAGATAGCAAACGTAGTGCCCGCGATCGTCGGGCGCGTATGGCGCCAGGCACGCCACCAACCGGCCGGCGCGCAGATGCTCGCAGACCTGATAGCCCGCCATCTGAGCGATGCCCTGGCCATCCAGCACGGCCTGCAGCACCAGCTCGTTGTCGTTGAACGACCAGGTGGACGCCGGCAGGAATTTCTGAGTCCGGCCGCCGACCTTGAACTCCCATTCGAAGATCCTGCCCGATGCCGTGCGGAAATTGATGCAGCTGTGCCCGGCCAGCTCTTCCAGCTGCCGCGGCAGCCCATGGATGCGCCGATACGCTGGCGAGGCGCAAACCAGCATCGGCATCGGAATCAGCTGCTTGGCAATCAACCGACTGTCGTCCAGGTGCTCGTCGCGAAAGGCCACGTCGATCCGATCCGCGGTGAAGTCCGCAGTGCGATCGTCAAGCAGCAGGTCGACGGCGATATCCGGATAGCGAGCGCGAAAGCCATTGAGCAGCGGCGCCACGATGCGACGCCCGAACCCTACCGCCGCGCTGATCCGCAGCTGCCCGCGCGGCGGTCCTTCGCGCAGATCGCGCATGTCCTCCATGGCGTGGACGATCCTCTCCACGCCCGGATGGCAGTTTCGGTAAAACAGTTCGCCCTCGCGAGTCAGCGTGGTGCTTCGGGTGGTGCGCAGGAATAGCCGCGTACCCAGCTGTGCCTCGAGCTTCTGCACGCTGCGGCTGACTGCCGAGCGGCCGATGCCGAGGCGATCCCCTGCGCGAGCGAAACTGCCTTCGGTTGCCACCGCGATAAACGCCACCACGCCAGCGTAACTTGCGGAAAAGCTCGCAGCGAGAGCGTCGCTGTTCTCACAATGGGGTTGCTCAAGGCGATCGATGGTCATCTGTCAGGCACCAGAAAAATAGCGGCTTCGCGTGGCGTGGCGAAGCGATGCAAACGCCGGCGTCGGCCGGCCCATATCTGATAGACGTTTCGGTAACGGCGCCCGTGACATGGTCGGCGCACTGGTGCGCGAAGGGCAACACAGTGAGCCCGTTGGCGCGTCTACCGGACGCGTCACCTCGAACCTATGGTGGGCCCTGTCACGCCATCGAGCGCGAGCGGGTACCTCAGCCGATCTGAGGCATGGCCATACGCCTGCGGAGGATTCCCCCATGACTCAACGAGTCGACTATCAGCAGCAAGCACCCGAGCTCTTCAACAAGCTCGGCGCGTTCAACATGGCGGCAAAGCGCGGCAGCATCGAGGAATCGATCTGCAACCTCGTCGAGATCCGCGCGTCGCAGATCAACGGGTGCACCTTCTGCCTGGACATGCACATCAAGCAGGCCACGATCAGCGGCGAGCGTCCGCTGCGCGTGTATCACTTGTCGGCCTGGCACGATTCCACGCTGTTCTCCCCCCGCGAGCGCGCCGCCCTGGCCTGGACCGAGGCGCTGACCCAGTTGTCGCCGCAGGGCGTTTCCGACGAGGTCTACCAGCAGGTGCGCAAGGAGTTTTCGGAGAAGGAAATCACCGACCTCAGCTATGTCGTGGCGGCGATCAACGCCTGGAACCGTATCAATGTCGGCTTCAGGAGTGTCCCCGGCGTGCTCGACAAGGCGTATGGACTCGACAAGGCAGGGCTGGCCTGAATCCCGACCGGCGCGGCGGCGCCGCGCTGGTTGCACCTTCAACGATCCGGCCTCGGTGACGCGGGCCATTCTCGAGGAAATACTCATGCGCATGTTCAAGACGTTTGGACTGCTGTTTCTACTTGCCTCCGGTGCGGCTGTCGCGCAGCCGACCGATCAGGCTTCTGCTGCATCGATCTCACCGATGGCGCAGGTCTCGGAGCTGATGACCAAGGCCCTCAGTGACTATCCCGGCAAGGAAGGCAAGTTGATCCTGGTCACCTATCCACCCGGCTCGGTCGATCCGGTTCATCGCCACGATGCCGATGCCTTCGTCTACGTGCTTGAAGGTTCCATCGTGATGGCCCTCAAGGGCGGCAAGGAAGTGACACTGGGGCCGGGACAGACCTTCTACGAAGGGCCGGACGACGTCCACACCGTCGGCCGCAATGCCAGCCGCACCAAGCCGGCCAAGTTCCTGGTGTTTCTGCTGAAGGACCAGAACAAGCCGGTACTGATCCCGGTGCACTGAGCTTGTCGCTGGACCGCTTCGTGCCGCCGCCAGGCCAAGGCTCGATGCCACCATCCGGCATCGATCGGCGTAGGCTGTCACAACCACGCCGGCACAAACGTCTTTCCCTCATGGACGCTGCCACCGCCACCTTCCACGATCTGCGCCCGAGGCTGAAGGGCATCGCGTACCGCATGCTCGGCTCCGTATCGGAGTCCGAAGATATCGTGCAGGACGTCTGGCTGCGTTGGCACGACGCGGACACGGACAGTGTCAACAACGCCGAGGCGTGGCTGGTGGCGACCACCACCCGGATCTCGATCGATCGCCTGCGTTCGGCCAAGGCGCGGCGGGAGGAGTACGTGGGCATCTGGCTACCGGAGCCCGTACTCACCGAGTGGCCCGCTACGCCCGAGGATATCGAGGAGCTCTCCAACGAGGTTTCCGTCGCCTTCCTCACCGTGCTCGAACGCCTGACCCCCGAGGCTCGCGCCGCCTTCTTGCTACGCGAAGTGTTCGACGTGGATTACAGCGAGCTGGCTGAGACCCTCGGGAAGAGCGAGGCCGCCTGCCGCCAGATCGTGCACCGGGCCAAGGCGCAGCTGCGCGAGGAGCGCCCTCGGCGCGCGGTGCCCGGCCAGGCCCACCAGAAGCTGATGCGGCGCTTTGCCGAGGTCCTCGCGCACGGCGACTTCGCCGGCATGAAGTCGATGCTGGCCGACACTGCCGTACTACTGGGGGACGGTGGCGGTCATGTCACCAGCTTCTCCAAGCCGATGGTCGGCGGGGCACGCATCGCTCAGCTACTCTTTGCCGCCAACCTGCGCTACAAGGATGCGCTGCGCGTTGAGCTGGTGATGATCAACGGCCAGTACGCTGTGCTGCGCTACATTCACGGCGAACTGGAATCCGCCCAGTCCTACGAAAGCGACGGCAAGCACATCACCCGCGTCCACGTGCAGCGCAACCCTGAAAAACTGGCCAGGCTAGTGGCGGCCATCGCACAACGCCGGGGCCAGCCGGCAACCTGACGCGTCGAGGACGCCCTTGCCGCGCGATGGGTGCCGACGCGGCCCAGCACCTGCACCTCGCCACACAATCAATGCGAAATGCTCCGCACGCGAAGCCTCAGGAATGCTGCGGGATTACACGAGTGCGTTTCATTGAAGCGAAAGCGCGGCCACGCTGGTTGCAAGCACCTGGGCTCAAATCTACGAGGCAAGACAGGCATCGGCTGTTCGTTGCAGCTCTCGTTCGACATTCAGCGGGAATGCCAATGTCATGGTGGTACCTGCCCCGAGTTCGGTATGCACATCGACAAAGCCGCCCGATTGGCGCATGAATCCATAGATTTGCGCCAACCCAAGACCTGTGCCCTGTCCCGCTGTCTTCGTCGTGAAGTAGGGCTCGAACAAGCGCTCCCTGGTCTCGGCGTCCATGCCCGTACCACGATCCGCGACTGACAAAGTCACGTAGACACCCGCCTCACGTAACGAGCTGGCCCCGTCTTCATCCACTCCGAGATGGCCAAACGATATGACGATGTCGCCTTGGCCGCCGCAAGCATCTCGAGCATTGATGCAAAGGTTCATGACTGCCTGCTCAATACCATGGCGGTCGGCGAGTGTCGGGAATCGCTCGCACGTATCTTCAAGCTTCAGATGTATGCCAGACCCGAGGCTGTGACTGGCAAAATCGATGATATCCGTGACAACCGCCTGAAGTTCGACGGCCTCGGACTGGAATCGGTGGACACGGACAAAGGCCATCAGACGTTTGGCGAGAATGACGGCATGGCGCGCGCCTTCCATGCTGTACCCGAGGAAACGCCGCTGGTCGTGTGCAAGGCGGTCGGATTGGTCAAGCACGGCACTCAGGCCACCGATGATCGTCTGCAGCATGTTGTTGAAGTCGTGCGCAATGCCAGCGACAAGCTGACCGATCGCTTCATTTTTTTGCGCCTGATGCGAGAGCTGCTCGGCCAACGCCTGCGCGGCGGCAGCGATGTCCAATCGCTGCTGCAACATCGACTCGCGCTGAATCCCTTGTTCCCTCGCCGCATTGACGACGGTCAGTTTTGCCTGAAGGCTTTGGTTGATTGTTTCGAGCGCCTCGTCCACACGCAGGCGTTCAGTCACGTCGCGACTTACAACCAGTGCACTGTCCGGACGACCCTCGGCATCCAGCGCGGGGCTGATGGCAACAAACCACCAGCGCTCCTCGCCCTTCAATGTAGGGCACATGGCGGTGAACTGGCTGGGCTGCCCAACGAACGCCGCTTTCAGCGCAAGCTCGAGGCGATGATGTGACGACTTGGGCCAGAGAGCGATCCACACTCGTCCGATGATTTCATCGGGACTATCCAACTGCAACAGCACACAGCCGCTTTGGTTGATCGAAGTTATCCTGCCACCAACGTCCACCTCCTGGACGCAGTCGGGCGACGACTCGACGATGTATCGATAGTGGTCAAGATTCTTCATGCAGGCCTCGTCGAGTTGCGGCAGCATAGCTGCATGGTGTGAAGGTCTCGTCACGGGGCGTTAACACCCATGAAGCCAAGGTCGCCGTTTGGCGTTGTTGGAATCTCCATGAAATTGCTGTCCCCCAAGTTCATCCTCCTGGCTGAGGATGACGCTAACGTGCGGGAGATCAGCACACTCATCCTTGAAGCAGAAGGCCATCACGTGGAAGGCGTGGCCAATGGATCGGTGGCGCTTGAAAGGTTGCTGCGGGACATGTCATTCGATCTTTTGTTCAGTGACATCTCGATGCCCGGCGGCATTGACGGCATACAGCTCGCGAGACGCTCTCACGGCGTGTTTCCAGCACTGCAAATCATCCTGGCCTCAGGCCATGCGAGAGGAAGTTTTCCTGACTTCCCCGAAGGCTTGCGATTTCTCCCGAAGCCTTATGACCGCCAGTCGTTACTGGCTGCGGTGAGCGAAGCATTCCAGTAGAGCGCTGAACTCGCCGACTCTTCCGAGTGGCCAGCTTCTATCATTGCGTTACATGGATTGTCATGCGACTTGGGCGAGCTCGAGATCCTTCAGGCACAAAAGAACGGCTTTTACGCAGGTTTCTGTGCGCTACAGGTTATGAGTTGAACGCTGGGACAGAAAGCACTTTGCCGAAACACACCCGGGAATGTGCCGAAGCGCATGATGCCAGGCACCACGCGCTTCGGCGAAACGTTACGATTTGGTCCAGGGCGTACCACCGGCATAGTCACTGCTGAGCGTGGCATTGAGCTGGGTCAGGATGGCTGAGGTAGTCGTGATCAGGCCGAGTTCCCGGTTCTCCGTCAGAGAGGCCGAGGAGAAGTTCTCCGAGCCAAGGAAAGCCTTCGCGGTCGAGGTACCGAAATCGGCCACGATCACCTTGGCATGCACGTAAAACCCCGTAGCGGTATCCGGATAGGTGCTGATTTTCACACCAGCTTTTGTGAGAGCCTCGAATTCACTCTCGTAATCGTTGTCGTCGTTGGTCATGCAGACCGTCACCTTGACCCCGCGCTTGGCAGCATTCTCCAGTGCGGTGACGATGGTGCTGTAGCTCATCTCCTCGTTCTCGATCAGCAGGCTGTCCTTCGCTCCGTTGATCACATTGACCAGATCGGTCTTGGACACGGTCGGGCTCCACACCAGGTCATCACCGACCGGCGGCGTGATCGTCTGAGCCTTGAAGTCGGCGTTGAAGGTGCTTTCAATCGCGGCGACATCGTTTGCATCGTTCTCGATCAGCGCGAAGTCGCGCGTAGTGCTGTAGTAACGGCTGGTCAGGTTGAGCGTCATCACCGCACTGGTGGCGTCGTCAATGGTGATGGTCTTCTGATGCGTGGCGGCGTATTTGGTCCATGCCCAGACCACGCTCACGCCGCAGCCCTTCAGCTGGGTGTAGGCCGCCTGGTTGTTGCTCATTTCGAGGTTCTGATCGAGGATCACGCGCACAGCGATGCCGTTCGCAGCGGCCGTGCAGAGCAGGCCCGAAGCCTGTGTATCGACCAGTTCGTACATCGTCATGTCGATGCTGGACTTGGCCGACTGGATCAGGTTGTAGATGGGCGTCATGCCCTGGTCTGGCTCGATGACCAGCGTCTGGGTGACGGCGGCGGTCGCTTCACTGGCGAGAGCCTGCGCGGCAATGCCAAAACTGCCGACGCAGAATACGGAGGCGAAAAGTGCAGCCTTGACTGCAACGGATAACCCGCAACGAACTTTCATGTTTAAGTCCCTTTGATATGGAAAACAGATGAGACGCGAGTCCATGCGATTCGTGGTCACCGCCCTTCCTGAGCAGCTTCCGGCTGTCCAACCTATCCAGTGCCCCCCTGCAGCAGGCGCATGACGCCACAGCCCTGCGCGATTGGAACGTGGGTATGTGACGCTGGTTTTTCCGTTATGCGGTGCAGGTTTCTACGTTTAGAATCCGTACACGCTGAAAGCACGATCGGCGCGTAGATCCCCTCGCATCCGCCCATAAAAAAATGAGAAGCCCCGACATGCGGGGCCTCTCAAAGACGCGGCTGCGAGTCACGCGCCTGGCGGTGCAGCCAGCAATCGATCCAACGCCGACAAGCGCTGTTCAGTCGGTGCGTTGAGCACCATAATGACCAACGGGCTACGGACCCTTACGTAGTCGTTTGGCATTGCTGGTCGCGCGACGGTGATAGGGACCCATCCCTGCTTTTGCCACCTTGGCGGAGGTCGTTGCTATCTCGGTCAGGTCGATCCCCAAATTCATGCGCCCTGGCTTGCCACCCAACATCATCGAAGTGGCATTGCTTATTATCTGATCCATGCCCTTGATCATCGCTCGTTGGTAGGCTGCCGCCATGGAAGCTCCCATGGCCTCCATGGATTCACTGGCAGCGTCGGCTTTTTCTTGCACCATGCGTTTCATTTCGCGTTGATCCGAAGCCACCGGATTAGGCCCCATTGTGGCCATCCGTTGCGTGCGCTTGGCGATGACCTCACTGGATGCACCATACATTTCGGCGGATCGTGCGGCTAAATCCAACCAGATCGAAAACAGGTTGACGGTATGACGGATGCGACGTGGCATAAGAAGACTCGCAGCGAATGGCGATGGGTGTATGACAGATTCAAAGTGAGCCTTCGGTGAGAGCGTCTTGCGCGGACATTCCTGAACCACCCTCCTTCGCGGCTTCTGTCACACCCGTGGACTACACTCACCACCTTCGTATCGCAGGCTTCGTCAATATGGACTCGATAGGCTTGGCAGTCAGGTCCGGGGAACTTGCCGCACTACGTCTGTTCGATATCGCCTATACCATCGATCTAACGCACGCCGAGTCCCTTTGGGCGATGCGTGAAAGCGGCAAGGTCAGCCGGGCCCAACTGACCAGCACGCCGCCCAAGGCGCTCAACTTCGGCGTGGCGCCCTTGCAGCTGGCGCTGGGATCGACCCTGCTGACGTTAGGCAACCGCGAAGTGACCGCCGAACTATCAGTGCGACTGTATGACTTCGGTGTAGCTGCCTTGGCCGCACGGGTGGCTGTAGCTGACCTGACGTGGGACGCATTCGTTGCCGATTTCGATGCGCTGGACCGTGCCGTCGGGCCGACGTCCACCACGTTCTGGACGAACCTGCTCGCTCGTGTTTGCGAGGTCATCTTGCCTGCGCTCGATCGCCCCGCGGTGGATACCTCGCTCGATGAGGACTATCTCATCGGGACAGTGCACGCATTCAGCGAGCCACTGGATGCGGCGGAGTTGCGCAATCGCGTGGACCTCGCTGCGCTTCTGTCGGGTGAGAAGCGCGCCCTGTCCGCGGCATCCAACCGGGAGCTCCTCGCGCGCAGCTTCTCCTACTACGCGGACGACATGGTTATCCTCACCTGGGATAGGGCTTTCATCTACGAGCCGCGGCGTGACACCGACGTGGCTGATGTCATCGAAGTGGCGAATGCCCAGCTGGTCGAGTTTCGATACTACGACACGTTGCTCGACGATGAACTTCCGCGCATGTACGACCGCGTGGAAAACGCACACGGTGCCATGTCGCTGTTTGCTTCACGCCGATTCGCGCACCTCGCGCGGCGCCTGTACACGCTGGTGGCCGAGGTCACTGAGCTTACCGAGCGAGTGGATAACGCCCTGCAGGTGACCGAGGACGTTTACCTGGCCCGGGTGTATAGCACGGCGCTCGGACTATTTCGTGTTCCGGCACTCGGCGAGTCGGTCGACCGGAAACTCGCGATCATCCGCGATACCTATGCCGCGCTGTATGAGGAAGCGTCGAGCCGTCGCACCGAATTGCTTGAGATTTCAGTGGTCCTGCTGATCATGCTGGAAATCGTGTTGATGGTGTTCAGGAGATAGCCGCTTTATTCAAGGTCACCCAGATCCTTCTGCAACAGTTCGCCGTCCTCTTTGTTGGAGACCAAGGCTGCTTGCTCCTTCGCTAGCAACACCTGCTCTGCGGCTTTGCTGAGATTGCCGGCAATCTTCGCTGCCCTGGCCATGGCTTCATAGGCATAACCAAGGAGGAATGGATCTTGCCCAATGCTGTATTGAAGACAAACTTCCGCGTGATTCCTTGCCTCTGCGGCGTTTCCGAGTAGCGCTTGAATTCGCGACGCCTGCCAATAACCAACCGACAGCCGTCTAGGCTCGCAGTCGGGGCGATTCAGCCAGTGATAGATTGACGCCTGGCTGAGCACGACCATCATCCGATCGTCTTCCGCAGTGCGTTCGGGTTTGTCGATAAGGTCCCAGGCTGCGTTGAAACAGTGCGCTGCAAAATATTTGTGCGCAGCTACGATATCGAAAGAAGGACTGGTGGACATGCACTCCTCCGCGCTACAAGAGCGATCTATCTCAGGCCCAACGCCCAAGTTAACGCACCGCCAGGCGCACTCCAGCAGTCGCCACTACACTGGATGATCGCGTGGAATGCCTGGACTGGGCAAATTGTCATCGACACGAACAAAGGTGCCAAAGCAAGCCTTCACCGCAGGCTTACACAAAAATCTGCCGTCCCTAAAGACTAGCGTACACGCCAATCTTGCCCTGCGTAGCGATCCGCTCCTCACGCCACATCAGATCTCTCTGGACATAGCTCAAGATCGCACGCTGCGAGCAGAGGCATATCGCGAGTGGTTCCGTGCCGGAGTCAAGGACAACGATTTCGCGATATTCGCCAGCACGCTAAACAGCCGCGCCCGTCGGGGAGTCGCCGATTCCAGGCAATGGCAGAGTAAACACCAGAACGATCCGTCATCGCGCGACAGCAGGGGCGGCCGCAACGCCAACGAGCGGGTGAAAGCCGGGCCCGCGAAACTCAACCACCTCCGGCATCTTTTCGGCACCCCTTTTCGGCACCAGAAAATCCCGAAATGGCGGCGTGCCATCCATCCAGCACGCCGCCAATGTCTTTGGCGCCTTGCGAACTAATTAATCCCCAGGTCGAAGCCGACATCAAGGAAGACCGAACGCCCCAATGCGTTGTAGTCCCCTTCGTCGTAATACGGCCAGTTGTCGTTGGTGTTATCGGTCGGCGGACGTTTGTTGAAGAGGTTGTTGGCCGTCAGCGCCACCGTGATCTTGGGTGTGACCTTGTAGCGCAGGCTGCCGTTGAAGGTCAGCCATGGCCCGATATTCTGCTGCGTGCCGATGGCGTTCCAGGTGCTTCCATCGCGAATGGCGTAAAGGGTCGTACTCCACTTGCCGATATCCCAGGTGACCGTGCCACTGACTCGACTCTTGAACTCATCCGAATTGGAACAGCACAAGTAGTTGGTGACCGGGTCACCCGCTTTCTCCTGAAAGGTGTGTACGAGTTCGTCGTAGTAGTCGAGACCGAAAGAAAACGTGCCCAGGCGGCCGGCCGGCAGTCGATATTTCAAGGCTGACTGGATGCCGGTCTGATATTCGGAGGCAACGTTGATCGGATAGGTGCTTACCTGCTGGATGCCGCCCGGATTGACCGGGCTTGAAGCGGGCAATCGCGAAACCTCACCGATCACTTGCTGGCAGGTGGGCGAGCCAATGTCATACGACGTCTGTCCATTCTCCGATTTCCCCAGGCGGCAATTGGCCTCCGCCTGCAGAATCTCGTCCGCGCTCAGCGTCTCCACTTCGTTGCTGATGCGGAAGGCGCTGTAGTCGACCGACCAGCTCAATCGGTTGTCCAGCGTGGACCAGACAAAGCCGTACGTAAGCGTCTTGGCGGTAATGTCCTTCAAGTCTGGATTACCGGACGACACCGCAAGAATGGATTGGTCTCCCACCGGGCAGTTACTGTAGGTCGATGCGTTGTAGCCGGCCTGGCGACACTGGTAATAGTCGGTCGCGCCCGAATACCCGCTGCTGTGTGCCGAGAACAGATAGAACATGTCTGGCGCGCGGAACGCTGTCGCATAGCTTCCGCGAATCAGCAGCGTGTCGAAAGGACGATATTCCAGGCCGAGCTTGTAGGTTGGCCGACCATGCTCACCGCCGCCGTAGAGATATTTGTCGTATCGGGTGGACACATCCGCCGTGAGCTTCTGGAGCAGCGGTATCTTCATTTCCCCGCCGATGGCGGTTTGTTCACTGGCGCCAGAGGCCGTGGTGCTGCCGGTGACGCCCAGGAAATAACCCTGAGCCGCCAACGGGCTGGCGGAGGCATTGGAGAAGCGCTGATTGCTGGTCTGCGCGATCACCGCCGCGCCGACGTCGCCCGCCGGCATGGAGAACAGATCCGTCGTGTTCGCCGTAATCGTTTCGTTTTGCGTCCACGATACGGATGTCGCCCGGTTGTCCGCGGTGAACTGGCTGTACAGCCCCGGCGTCAGCGGCTGATACAGCCGGCCCAAATTCGGCGCATAGATCGGATAGCCATTCGCATCGGTGCCCAACGACGGCCCCAGATAGTAATCATTGGCGCCGTTGTTGGTCAGAAAATCGAGCGTCTCGCGCACGACGCTGGATTGCGACCGGTTGTAGTAGGCATCGTAGTTCCAGTCCGAATTTCCTATTTGACCGCGTGCGCCGATGCTGATGTTGTAGGTTCGGGTGAATATCTGCTGCTGCCCTGCTTCCGAGCCGATCTCTTCGGGCGCGAAGATGCGTTGCCACTCCTCGTATTGTCCAGCGGTCTGGTTGTAGAACGTCTGGTTCCAGGACGGGCTGCCACCGACGTAAGTCGGGTTGCTGTAGCTGTACAGGATGTCCGAATACAATTCGGTGTGATCGTTCAGGTGATAGCGCAGGAACAAGGACCCATTGGCATCGGTTTCCTGATTCGACAGCGTGGCATTGCTGACGTTGTCCGGGCTGCCGCAGTAGTAGCCGTGGTCCGCACGGTAACTGTAGGACGTGCTGTTGTTGTAGAGATAACTGAGTGGCGAGCATGCTGCCGCACCTGGGTCGATGTAGGTGTTGGTGGTCGAATTCAGGCGCAGGAAGGTACGCGAGTTCACGCGCCCCGACGGATCGGGATCATCATTCAAGGAGCTGATGTAGCTGCGCTGGTAAGCCCAGATCGGGTCTTCCTTGGAAATCTGTATTCCGCCGCTTATGTCGAGGTCGCCCCACTGGTGGCCCGAACTCAGCTGTAACCGCTTGCTCGCACCACCGCCGTCCGAATAGTCGCCATAGCGCAGATCGAGGTGCGTACCTTCGATGTGATCCTTCAGCACGATATTCACAACGCCAGCAATAGCGGCCGAGCCGTAGATCGATGATTGGCCGCCAGTCAGCACGTCGATGTGATCGATCAGGCCGACGGGAATATTCGCGATATCGGTGATGTTCGTATTGCCGTTATAGGCCAATGGGTAGCTGGCCATCGGCCGGCCGTTGAGCAAGGTCAGCGTGAAATCAGGACTGAGGCCAAACAGACTGATGGTCTTGGCAGCCGGCGTGAATCCCCCGGTGGATTGGGGATCCTGGACCGAGCCATTCGAGACGGTCAACGAACGCAGGGCATCATAGGTATCGACGAATCCCTGTTTCTCGATGTCCTTGGCGGTCACCGTAGTCACCGGCGACGCGCCTTCGATCTGTGCCTGTGGGATGAGTGATCCGGTTACCTGCACGACCTGAAGCTTCTTGGCCTCACTTTTCTTTTTGTCGTCGGATTTTTCGGATTTTCCATCTGCAGGCGGTGTCAATGGCGTTGCCTGGGTGTCTCCTGCCTGCGTCTGCGGCGATCCGGTAGCACTCTGGGCAATCGCCTGATTAATGGAAAAGGCCAGCAGCGTGATAGCGACTGCGCCTATCAATTTAGGCTTCATATACGTTGTTTCTCCCTCACAAAGTTGTCAGTCGCCCGCACTACTAAGGACGACATGAGCCATGCACCTGCCCTCTTGCATGCCGCGTCGAAACGACATCGCTACAGTCCAGGACCTGTATCCCCTCCCCCACCAGAAGCCATCCGACAATCGTTGATCGATGGCTTTCGTCCGATGCAGCAACTTCTCTTCGCGGGCTCATCGGCAAGCCCCGTATTTAGATCGATCTAACTTTTTGGCAAAAAGCTCCCGTAGCCTTTAGCTGAGCTCAGGATCCCGCTGGCGGAAATGATGGTGGTGCGTTCGCGCCATCACTTCCCCAATGCGTATCTGCTGTCGATTGCAAGTCAAAGCGGAGATGCCCGCCATGCTCGGCAAAATTGGACTGCAGCCAGGGGCTGACATGTGGCTGATCGTTTACCCACATGGCATGGACATAGGGATGATCGACCGCCGCATTCGGCGCATCGATCGTGACCTCGCCGTTCGCACGATGAATGACCGTATGCGTGAACAACGGGCTGCCGGTCACCAGCTCGGCTCGACCGGGAATTTCCGGATAGAGGCCCAGCGACGACCATACATACCAGGACGACATCTCGCCCAAATCGTCGTTGCCTGGAATACCGTCCGGCGCATTCTTCCACAGCGTATTGACGACCGCGCGCACGACTTGCTGGGCCTTGAACGGCTGGCCAACGAAGTCGTACAGCCAGGGCGTGGCGACGGATGGCTCGTTGTTCAATTCCGCGTGCAACGGACCGGCGTTGGTGAATGCCCAATGGCCAGTGTCATCATGGAAAAAGCGGTCCAGTCGGTCAGTCGCTTTAGACTTACCGCCCATTTTCTGGAATAAACCGTGGATGTCGAACGGAACCATCCAGACGTATACCGAAGCACTCCCCTCGACAAAGCCATCATCGCTAGCTGGCGAGAAGGCAGGCCATGATCCGTCGACATTGCGATCCTGGATGTAGCCACCTTGCGCGGTCGCCTTCGGGTTGAACAGGTTGCGCCAATATCCGGAACGCACGAGGAGCTGTCGTTCGTTACTACGATCACCGACATCCGCCGCCAACTGTGACAAGGCATAGTCGGCCGTCGCATCCTCCAGCGTTTCCGCGGCACCAGCCCATGCATGCGACTGCTTGGCGATGTAGTGGAGCTTCAACCACTGATCCAACGACGGCCGCTGGCCCACGCACTCGACATTGCAGCCGTCATCGGAGCCATCGTGCGCGGTAGGCACCGTAGCGGCTTTTAGCAGCGATGCATAGGCACCGTGCAGGTCGAAGTCCCTGCCACCGAAAGCGTAGATGTCGGCAAGCGCTGGCACCGCCGGGTCGCCGCTCATCACATGCGTGCCGCCGCTGTTATGCGTCCAGCGATCCCATTCGCCATCATTCTGCTGTGCCTGGTTATACAACGACTGTGCGATGTCGCTGCCGACCTTCGGCATCAACCATGTCACCAGTTGCAGGTGCGAGCGATAGATATCCCAGCCAGAAAAATTTGCATACTGCGCATCCTGATTGCTTTCGATGCGGTGGGTTTTCTGGTCGAAGCCGCGGTACTCGCCATTCACATCGCTGAAGACATTGGGATGCATCAGCACGTGATAGAGCGCGGTATAAAAAGTTGTACGCTGGTTGGCGTCGCCGCCGTCAACGGCGATGTGACCAAGCGCCTTGTTCCAGGCAGCGCGCGCGCGCTCATGCACCTGCGCCAAATCAGTACCCGCCGAAATTTCCGCTGCGAGATTGGCCCGCGCATTGTCCAGGCTGACGTACGAGATGCCGACACGAACCTGCACCGGCCCCTTGGACGGGTCAAAACCCAGCCATACACCAGAGCCCTTGCCCGACTCGGGAAACCCCTTGTCGCCGTACCCGGTGCCGCCGCTGGCCGACGTTGCCCCTGGCTGCAGCGTGCCGTCATGCCAGGCGCCGACCTGTGCAAAAGGCGCATCAAATGAAGCGACGTAGTAAAGCGTGTAATAGCTGCGCTGATCCGCCTTGGCGAGATAGCCGCAGAAATTGCCGCTGGTCACCGAGCCACTGACCGTACGCGCGCTCTTGTCGACTTGCACCGTCGCATCGCTGCTGCCGACCTCCGAATCCGATCCGCGAATCAACAGATTCGCCGGTTTGCCGCCTGGAAACGTGAAGCGGGCCATGCCGCTGTGCATGGCCGCACCGAGTTCGACACTGACGCCATTGGCAAGTCGAACCTGGTAGTCGCCTACCCTCGCCTGTTCGTCGGCGTGTGAAAAATCGCTGGCGTAGATCTTGTCCTGCAAATCCCGCGATGGCGACGACCCCACTGCCGCGGTGATCGGCATGAATGGAATATCGCCGCTGGCGCCCGCACAACCTGCGCCCGACAGATGGGTGAGGCTGAAACCGCGGATACGGCCAGCCTCGTACAAGTAACCGCTCGGCGATGCCGTATGCGTATGCTTGCCGCGGGTGTTCTCGGGGCTCCATTGCAGCATGCCAAAAGGCATCGTGACGCCGGGAAACGTGTTACCACCATTGCTGCTGCCGATCAGCGGATTGACCGAGTCGCTCGGCATGGCATCGCCTGCGGCGGTCGCGCTGACGCTCGTTATCGCGCACAGCACAGCACCCGTCATTACCGTCTTGAACAAGATCGTTAGCTTACGTGTGGTCACGAACGTGTCTCCCAGAGAATGCAACGCTAGTGCGTTTGAGCTGCGCCAGCTGCCGCCGTCGATATGAATTTAGATCGATCTAAATTTTCTGGCAAAAAAATTTGCCCATTCAGCCTCGCCCGCGATGGACTCACCCTTGAGTCGTTGCGGGCCCCCCAATCAATTTAGATCGATCTAAATTGATTGGCAAAAAAAAATGCCACTCCCACCGCCCCTGCCCTGGACTCACCCTCGAGCCACTGCAGGCGACGCAACATCATGCGCGGCCAAGACTCTACAACAACATTTCCACATAGCCTTCCTGCGCCGCAACATTGAGTCAAGGCATGAAATTTCACGGCGGCCGCATCGATCGCGCCAGTACGTCCACTCCCCTCCCGGAGGCCTGACGAGCGTTCACACCGAGTCACACGATGCCATACAGCACTCATTTGGCCATCCATCCACTTGGCTATCGGACACCGCCAACGCAGGTCAACGACGTCCGCCTCCGGTCTGAAACGGACCACCCACGTGTCGCAGGCAGGGACGGTGCTCTACGTAGTTTTACCAATTTGCGAGCCGTAGTTTGCCTGTCGAATCGTCTATCGCCTTCTGGTCTGATTGAGGAAGGAGCATAAGGGGCGACGGTCATGCGCAAGCATGGGTTGATTCCTTGTTCTTCTTCCCATTTTTCCGTGCGTGCTGACCTGTCACTCGTAGGCTTCTTAAGCCGCAGCGACCGGGATCGTCGCGAGTTGCATTTATGAGCACGGTATCGAAGTGGGGTGGTCAATGAACAGCGTACAAATCGAACAGAAGAGTTATGAAATGCCCCCGCGAGATGGGATCAGCGTCGCGCATTTTCTCACGGTAGCCGACATCGACCGATCGGCTCAATTCTATGAAAAGGTCTTTGATGGTCGCGTTCTAAGCAGAGGCGACGGCAAGGGCGCGCCTGGTTATATTCAGATCGCGAATACGTGGTTGCTTGTCAACGTCGGGGGCGGACCGACCCCCGACAAACCGTCCGTAACGCTCAGCACCCTCGCTGATCCGAACAAGATCAGCAGCTTCATGAATATCCGCGTCGCGGATATTCAAGCGTGCTACAAACTATGGAAAAGCCGGGGAGCCGAGTTCATCACGGAGCCGAAGGAAAAGTACGGCGAGACTCGCTGCTATATCCGCGATCCTGACGGTTATATTATCGAGGTCGGACAGAGCAAGCCGGACTTCACGTACGGTTAGTGCGCAGCTGGAATGGGGTACGGATCCAAACGCTCACGGATGTCGGCTTGGAACTGGCCCATTGGCGCGGACGATACAACACCGCTCACGCCACGCCCATATTCACCTCGATCCCATCAGGTCAATCATGCCTGCCTCGGGTCGAAAGCGGATTTTTGCAGCGTGCCATTCGCTCGTCCAACCTCCAACGCCTGTCCAAACGAGGCCTGCGTTTTTCAACTATTTATCTAACCAGGCAGTTGTCCGACCCGCCACGCGCTGCATTGTCACCTACATGGCCGCACGCCCATGGACCCACCCACTCCAGCCGCCGTCCCGGCCCCGGCCCCCTTAGCGGGTATCCGGTTTGCACTCGGCGCCTTTGCCGTTGCACTTGCCACGTTCATGAACGTGCTCGACTCCTCCATCGCCAACGTGGCCATTCCAACGCTGTCAGGCGATCTTGGCGTCTCCGTTGACGAAGGAACGTGGGTGATCACCGTGTTCTCGGCCGCCAACGCGGTGTCGATCCCCCTCACGGGCTGGCTCACTCAGCGCATGGGTCAGGTCAAGCTGTTCGTTGGAGCGATTCTGCTGTTCGTGATTGCGTCTGCGTTGTGTGGCATTGCACCCAATCTTTCCGTATTACTCGCGGCCCGCGTGCTACAGGGAGTGGCAGCGGGTCCACTGATACCGCTGTCGCAAGCGTTGCTGCTCTCCACGTTTCCAAAAGACAAGGGCGGCAGCGCGTTGTCGCTATGGGCGATGACAGCAACGGTCGGTCCCATCGTTGGCCCTGCTTTGGGTGGCTGGATCACCGATAGATATAGCTGGTCATGGATCTTCTACATCAACGTACCGGTAGGCCTGTTCGCTGCTGCGGTGGTGTGGTGGATTTATCGCGACCGTGAAACCCCCACTCGTCATTCGCCGATTGATACGGTTGGACTGCTCGCCCTGATCGGCTGGGTCGCTGCACTGCAGATCATGCTCGACAAAGGCAAAGATCTGGATTGGTTCAACTCGCCTGTCATCTGTGCGTTGGGAGTGTTTGCACTGATCGGCCTTGCGTTCTTCGTGATCTGGGAGGTAACCGAAGAGAAACCGATCGTCGATCTACGACTATTTGCCGGGCGCAACTTCCTCGGCGGCACGGTAGCGATCTCGGTCGCGTATGCAATCTTCTTCGCGAACCTGGTGATTCTGCCGCAGTGGATACAGGAGTATCTCGGTTATCGCGCCGTCGACGCAGGAATGGTTACTGCTCCGCTGGGCATTTTCGCCGTGATCCTTGCGCCGATGATGGGCATGATCATGATGAAGGTCGAAACACGCATATTGGCAACGCTAGCCTTCATCGGGTTCGCTGCTGTCTTCTTCCTGCGCGCGCAGTACACCACTGACATCGATCAATACACCCTGATCCTGCCAACGTTGCTGCAAGGCATTCCGACCGCCCTATTCTTCGTGCCATTGACGGCAATCATCCTGTCGGGTCTGCCGCCGGAAAAAATCCCCTCCGCTGCGGGCTTATCGAACTTCGTGCGCGTCTTCGCGGGTGCCGTTGGGACATCGCTGCTGGCCACCGGCTGGAACGACCGCACGATTCTGCATCACTCGCAACTTACCGAACAGGCAAATAGCTACAACCAGATCTTCACGGACTCGATCGTCCAGGCGCAGTCAACGCTCAAGGTCGGTGCATCCAATGCACTCGCCTTTATCGAGAACGGATTGAACGCACAGGCGGCCATGCTCGGTCTCAACGACATCTTTTGGATGTCCGCCATCATTTTTATTCTGATCATTCCACTGATCTGGATCACTCACCCAGGCAAGGATGCGGCAGCTGGCGCGGCGGGGGCTGGCGGTCACTGATGATTCGCCGACAGGAGTGTTGACCGAACGCGCAATAACGGATTGCCGCACCACGCATTCAACGGCTCCGAGGACTTCGACATGGAACATGACGCCGGGAAGACTTTTTCGAGGACGCACAGAATCGGCTTCATGTTGACGAAAGCGCGCAACATCGTGGATGCGGACATCGATGCTGGCGTCACGCTGCGCGATATTGCTGGCCGCCAAACGCGCCATATCCTCTGGATCAGTAACGGCATTGCTGCCGCTCGCTGCGAAATGTCGAGGCATCGCCGCGACAACGCGGCGCTACAAATGCGGGAAAAGCTCGAGACCAAGGGACAGCTGAATCGTTCCTGTAGTAGCACAGATCGCCGTGTCGTCGATCTGAAGTCAACGCTTCGCCTACTTGGCAAGTTCGACACCAACACCCATCGCCAACGCGCTTAGACCCGAAGCGCTTGCGGGTTCCATCTGATGGATCCACCCCACGTACTGAGAATAAGACCATGCATGTTCATCTGATTGCAGCAGCGGTCGGAATGACCCTCGCACTGGCGGGATGCGCCAGCAGCAGCGGCCTGCATCCTGACGGCACACCCATCAACCCCGACTCTGTCGCGGTTACGCGAACCATCGCAAGCGGCGAGGTGTCGCCCGCCGCATGGCCCAAGGCTGACTGGTGGACCGCGTTGGGCGACAGCCAACTCAATGCATTGATTGCCGAGGCCTTGCACGACAACCCTACCCTTGCTGAAGCCGACGCGCGCGCGCGCCAGGCACAGTCCGAAGCGTCGCAGGCCGATGCTGACCGCGAGCCGGTGGTAAACCTCGCGGGAAGCGTCACCGAAGTTCGGGTGCCCACAACGCTGCCCCCCATTGGCAAGGGCCACAACCGCACCGCAAAGTATGTCGACGCCAGTTTCAAATGGGATCTGGATCTTTGGGGTGGCGAGCGCGCTGCATGGGAGGCTGCTCTTGGACGGGAGCGCTCTACGGAAGTTGACTCACATGCGGCGCGTATCGAACTCTCCACGAACGTCGCTCGCGCATACGTGCAGCTCGGCTATGCCTACGCTCAGCAGGATGTCGCATCGGCTGAGCTCAAGCGTGCGGTGGACGTGCGCAAGCTGACACAGCAACGCGTTACCGCCGGCATCGACAGTCAAGTGCAGCTCAAGCAGAGCGATTCAGAGCTCGCCAGTGCACAGGGTCAAAAGGCGCGAGCGGATCGTGCTATCGATGCAGCGCAATCCGCGCTATCCGTGCTGTTGGGCAAAGGCCCTGATCGCGGTTTGGCGATCGCCCGCCCGCAGCTGTTGCCACCAGGCGCCTTGCTCATGCCATCGAATCTGCCGGTCGAACTGCTGGGGCATCGCGCCGACCTCGTCGCGGCGCGTTGGCGCGTTGAAGCGGCCGAGAAGGACATCGCAGCGGCCAAGACCCAATTCCTGCCCAACGTCAACATCAGCGCAATGGCGGGTCTCATCGCTCTCGGCGGCGGCAATCTCTTCACGGCGCAGTCCCGCTTCTACGACGCAGGCCCGGCGATCAGCCTGCCTATCTTTGATGGTGGTCGCCGCCGTGCGGACTTGAACGGCAAGGACGCGCAATACGATCTCGCCGTCGCGCAATACAACGCTACACTCGTACGTGCGGTCAACGAAGTGTGCGACGACGACGATGCGCTCGCCTCGGCGCAGGTGCAGATCGACGCGCAGCAGCGCGCACTCGATGCGGCCAACGATGCCTGGACGCTAGCGGAACAACGCTACAAAGCCGGCATTGGCAGCTATCTGGAAGCCCTCAGCGTACGTCAGCAACTGCTGATCGCCCAAGAGCGCATGGCCACGCTGCATGCCGAACAAACCGATGACTCCGTCCAAATCATTTGGGCGCTCGGTGGCGGCTATCGCCCAAGCCGGCCTGCTCCCGACGTGTCGAAAGTTGCCGCCGATGCGAACTCTTCTTCCCTCATTCATCATCGCTCTTGAGGCCGCCGTCATGCCTACTGAAGTCTCTCCACCTCCTGGCGAAACTACACAACCCAACAAGAAGAACCGTAGGTTCATGCTGCGCATCCTGGGTGCATGTGTCCTCGTGGGCGCCCTGGTTTTTGTTGTTTGGTATGTGCTGGAGAGTCGCTGGTACGAAAGTACGGATGACGCTTACGTCAACGGCAACATCGTGCAGATCACACCGCAGATTGTGGGCACCGTGGTCAGCATCGGTGCCGATGATGGTGATTTGGTAAACAAGGGTGACGTGCTGGTCAAGCTTGATAAGGCGGATGCGGATGTTGCGCTGGAGAATGCCGCCGCCAACCTTGCCAACACCGTGCGCAAGGTGCGCGGCCTGTACAGCACCGTGTCGGGTGCGCAGGCAGATGTGGCCGTGCGGCAGACCGCGCTGCAGAAGGCAAAGGCCGACTACGAACGTCGCGTCAACTTGGCCAGCTCCGGCGCTATCTCTGCTGAAGAGCTCTCGCATGCATTAGATGCACTAACGGCGGCTGAGAGCTCGCTCACGACGGCTGAGCAGCAACTGCTGACCAATAAGGTGTTGGTAGACGACACCGTTGTCACGTCTCATCCGGATGTCAAAGCCGCTGCCGCGCAATATCGTGCGGCCTACCTCTCTGAAGTTCGCACGACCATGGTGGCACCGGTGACCGGCTACGTTGCCAAACGCAGCGTGCAGGTCGGCCAACGCGTACAACCTGGGGCAGCTCTGATGGCTGTTGTGCCGTTGCACGAGATATGGATCGACGCCAACTTCAAGGAGACCCAACTTAATCACATGCGCATCGGCCAATCCGTAGAAGTGACTTCCGATGTCTATGGTCACTCGGTCAGGTACGGCGGCAGGGTGTTGGAACTCGGCGTGGGAACGGGCGGCGCGTTCGCGCTACTGCCCGCACAAAATGCTACCGGCAACTGGATCAAGATCGTGCAGCGCATTCCTGTGCGCGTGGTGTTCACTGACCCTCGGCAGCTGGACCAGCATCCGCTACGTGTCGGCATGTCTTTGGATACGAAAGTGGACCTGCACGACGAGAGCGGCCTGATGCTTGCCCAGAAGGCACCGACACAGCCCGCTTTTAGTACGGATGTCTATCAGCAGCAGTTGGCCAACGCCGACGGACAGGTCGCGCAGATCATTCGCACGAACATGGCGGGTAATGCGAAGTAAGTACGCCGGAGGGCCAACGCTGCCGACGGTGCATCCATGATCGGGACGGCTTGTCGATAAGCCCCTTCCCGGCCGATCGATGAACTGCAACAGGTCATGCCTCTTCTTCAGCTGCACATCCCGCTTCGGCTTCGTGCCGAAGCGCCTTAGGTAACCGATACGCAATCAATAGAGTATCCAGCCCTCTACGAGTGGGCGCGAGACTCGGTTATCCAGTATGCCAGCAGCAAGCGCCGCAAGGATCGTCTCGCTGCCATCGCAGCCGGCTGGTTTGCTGGTTCGCGCGAACCGGTGACATGGCCTACGCAAAGATGCGCGCGTTCGGCCAATTTGCCGCTCAGATTCGGCAGCAAGCAATCGTGATCACTTTTTCCGAAGTTTTCTACCTGCTTGCCATCGCGCTGCTGTTCTGTATTCCACTCGCGTTGCTGCTGAAGACACCCAGCTACGGGGCGCCGGCCGCGGCTGGTTACTAAGGATTCCAGTCATGTATAAAAGCCATTCAAGCGTCTCACGCGCCTTGTTTTTCGCGCTGCTCACCTCTCTCGCGGCCGCCGACCCCGGACACCTGGCGCACAAGAGCTCCCTCACCTGGCTTGGCGTGCCGTTTCTGCAATGGGACGTGTTTGACTTCGGGCGTACGCGCAGCAGCGTTCGTCAGGCCGAAGCGAGCCGCGACGAAGCCGACACCCGCTATGCGCAAACCGTGCTCGCCGCTTTGCAGGACGCCAACATTGCGTTATCCCGCTACGGTCACCAGCGCGAAAGCGTAACTCGCTTGCAGCAGATCGAAGCATCAGCCGATCGCTCCGCAACGTTGATGCGCCAACGTTACGGCGCGGGCGCATCCTCACTGATCGATCTGCTGGATACGCAACGCACGCAATTCTCCGCGCAGAAGATCCTTGTCGAAGGACGCGCCGATCTACTGAAAGATTTCGTCTCACTGCAGAAAAGCCTCGGTCTTGGCTGGGTTCAAGCTCGCTAAGGCCGCATGTGGTGGCACCATCATGACTGGCATGGCGCTGCTGGGTGGATCACGCGATGGATCGACAGCAAAGGGGCCGGAGGTAGTTAAACCACCGACCTCAGCAGCTACAGGTCGACGCGAGACGATCGCGACGTAAACAAACAGACGAAAGGTAGCGCCGGCGCTCCACTTAGGCACCTCAACCCGCTTTGCCGCCCCCTCCCTTTTCTTAAACTAATGAGGGGAGAGCTTCGGCGCGCTGGATGACACCACAGATATTTTCCAGGATTTGTCGGTTAGTGCTTGCTCAGCCCTTGGCCGTTCGTCGGTGCGGCTTGCGATATCCTTCGTCGTTGATGCCTGACTTGGCGGGATGATCTCAATGCGGCGTCTACCTACCTTCATGGTCGCACTGCTTTGCAGCAGCCTTCATATGGCACCAGCCGACGCCCAGGTCGCGGCGCCGACAGCAGATGAATCGCACGCCAAAGCCGTGACACTGCCGGCCGTACAGGTCAATGCAAGTCGCTTGAACATTCCGTCGTTCGACGTGCCTGCTTTGCTCAGTGTGGTGCGGGTCGCACCAGCCAACTCCGGTCAGCCGGGCGTGAATCTTTCCGAGTCGCTGATCGGCGTGCCCGGCATCCTGGCGCGTGATCGGCAGAACTATGCGCAGGATGAGCAGATCTCGATCCGCGGCTTCGGCGCTCGCGCCACCTTCGGCGTGCGCAGCGTCCGTCTGTATGTCGACGGCATTCCCGCTACGTTCCCCTATGGCCAGGGCCAGGTTTCGCATTTCAACTTCGACTCGGCCGAGCGGATCGAAGTGCTACGCGGTCCATTTTCGGTGCTCTATGGCAATGCCGCCGGCGGCGTAGTGCAGATATGGACTGCCGACGGCACCCCAACACCGCTGACCACCCTGGGCGTGAACGCCGGCAGCAATGACACATTCCGTTACAGCGCCGACACGCGGGGAGCATGGGGACCGGTCGACTACAACATTGCCGGGTCGGAGTTTCTCTCCGGCGGCTATCGTCAGCACAGTCGAGTGCAGCGCGAGTCAGACAACGCGAAGTTCGGTGTCGACCTGGGTGATCAGAAGGAACTGACCATCGTGGTGAACCGTCTGAACCAGCCTACCTCGCAAGACGAGCTCGGCCTTACCCGTGCGCAAGTCGATGCCGATCCACGGCAAGCCACGCCCGTCGCCACTCAGTTCAACACGCGCAAAAGCACCCAGCAGAATCAGATCGGCGCCATCTTCGACCAGCAATTGAACAGCGACAATCAGTTGCGCGCCATGGCGTATTTCGGTCAACGCAGCATCGTGCAGTATCAGGCAATTCCGGTGATCGTACAGCTCAATCCCCTGTCGCCTGGTGGCGTGGTTGCCGAAGATACCAACTATGGCGGCCTCGACTTGCGCTGGACGCACAGCGGCCAACTGGCCGACCGGGACTACGAATTTGTGCTGGGCGCTAGGGGAGACGAGCAACTTGAGCATCGCCTCGGCTACAACAATTTCGTGGGCAACACCCTGGGCGTGATGGGCGCACTGCGGCGAAATGAGGATGACAACGTCAATAGCGTCGACGAGTACGCGCAGTGGTACTGGCACTTTGCCGATCGGTGGTCGTTGCTGTTGGGTGCGCGGCATGATGACGTGCGCTTCAGCGAGCACGATATGTACATCACGCCGCTCAACCCGAACGACAGCGGCGGCGTGAATTATGAAGCGACCACGCCCGTGGCCGGGCTGGATTTCCGTCCGACTGAAGAGCTGCGGTTATATGCCAGCTACGGCAAAGGCTTCGAGACGCCAAGCTATGTCGAACTGGCCTATCGCAGCGATGGTTTTCCCGGCCTGGCCTTCGACCTGCGGCCGGCGCTAAGCCGTAATCTTGAGCTGGGGGGCAAGTGGCAGATCACTCAGGCGCTGGAGTTCGACGCCGCCGCGTTCCGGTCGGACACGCGCGACGAGCTGGCAGTCCAGACTAGCGAAGACGGCCGCACCACCTACCAGAATGTCGGCAATGCGCGTCGTCAGGGCGTCGAGTTTTCGTTGACTGGACAGCTTGGCAACGACTGGCATATCAGCGCCGCTTTCACCCATCTGCTGGCACGCTTCCGCAGCAATTTCTTTACCTGCCTCAGCACACCTTGCGCCGCTCCAACGATGCCAGTGCTCGCCGGTACGCGTATCCCGGGGGTGCCTGACAACTTTGGTTCGCTGCGGCTGCAGCACGGTGGCGACCTTGGCTGGCGCGAAGGCATGGACCTGACTGGCGTGAGCTCAGTCACCGTCAACGACACGGGGACGCAGCAGGCTGCCGGCTACGGCCTCATCGGCGTGGATACCAGCTACACGTTCGCCCTGCCTCAAAGTGCGCGGCTACAGCTCAGCGCACGTATCGACAACTTGGCTGATCGCCGCTACATCGGATCCGTGATTGTCGATGACAGCAATGGACGCTATTTCGAACCGGGTCCGGATCGCACCTATATGCTGGGCGCGCGACTGGCCTTCTAGACCCGCCGCCGGAAAACGAGGCGACCTCGGTCCCCAGTATTTTGGAGATTTGAATCCAATCACTGGGTCTGTGAACAAGGGGGCAGAGACAGGCTCATCGCTTCGGTTTCCGTCCCGCCGGCGTGGCTTCAAACGCGATGATTTCGCTACGGCGCACGAGCTTTCGACCACCGACAGCGAGCACAGAAATACGACCACGCGCCACCAAGCGAGCGATGGCCTGCCTGGTTGTCCCGCGGAGTCGGGCAGCTTCTGACTGGCTAACCCAGTCGTCCAGGTCGGTTGTCAATAAATTGGTTGGCATTGACAACACATATCCTTTAGTGTGTACGCTTGCATGATTGTATGCGGACTACTCAATGGCTGTCGTTGGCGTTGACTTATTTGAACCGGTTGTGAGGCTGCACAAAGGGGGCGGGCGCCGTCGGTCCGCGACTTTGAGCTCGTCTCTCATTGGCACAGATATGTAGGGCTTGCGAGCGCTAGCTATCCGAAAGTATTCGCAGAAGTGTTCGTTTCGACGATCGTTCAGCTCACAAGGAGTGATGTGCCATGGAAAAGAATCAGGTTACTGAGCTGTGCTATTACCTTCCCGAAGCAGCCCACGAACGGCTCTGCCATACACGTGAAGAGATCCGGCTACTGGCCGACCTCACTGCGCGCATCAGCGACGAAGCGGACCACCTCCAGCTCTCGCCCAGCGCCCTGGCCCGGTGCTTCGATCGTCTGGCCGACCAACTGGACTGCGCCTTGCACGAGAGTTTCTGGCCGTCGACGCGTGAACAGGCTAGGCAACCGAAGAGGGAGTCACCATTTCGCCGTCCGGATCAATAGCGGCAAGAGCAACCTAAATGTCGATTCACTGCGACAAGGCTCTCTTCAGCGCTTGTAATCAGGATGCGCGCTCATGTTCCGACCTCATCGAGCAACGCGGCGGGGGTCACGCCGAACGCATCGGCAATCTGGCTCGGCAACACCGACACGTCTAGCTGAGGTGCTGCCAGATGCACGTAATCGAAGGCTTTAGGTGCCAACTCGACGGGGGTGACGCGCAGATGCTTGTTCGGCGGATTAGGCGCCCGCATGGGGTCGTTATGGTTGATTGCGTCGCGATGGGCTGCATCTTTCGCAGCATCCTTCGGCATCGATCTTCCGATTGACTCCGGCTGCCACGCTCTCGATACTCAACGACGTGTGCCTTTAACCTTCGGAGGCGCCAATGCGACTTTTCTGTTCTGCGCGACGAGGCCCGCCGGGCCCGCTGGTGTCGAACGATGCGCGAAGCGTGGTTCGACCCGCCCGCGCGAGCCACTCGGCGGCGGCGGATCGGCCGCGACTTCAAGGCTCGAATGCCGTGTCAACTGCGGTGAAGACCGGTGTTGATTCATCATCGAAGCCGCTTGACGCATCGACGCGAGCATTCATGGAGCCGCGATTCGGTTGGGACTTTAGCAAGGTCAGAGTTCACACCGATTCATCGGCGTCGAGTACTGCTCAATCACTTCAAGCGCGCGCGTACACCATCGGCAATGACATCGTGTTCAACCAAGGTCAGTTTCATCCGACGAGCGCAGCTGGGCAATCGTTGCTGGCCCATGAGCTTGCCCACACGATGCAGCAGCAAGATGGCTCACGTGACGTTAGAAGCGTCGGCCGTATCGATGATCGAACCGAGCAGCAAGCGGATCACGCAGCCTGGCAGGCACTATCAAACCAGGGAATGAATACGCCACCAACGGTCGCGCGCGACGCCAGCGATGCACTTCGACGAACGCCGATTCACACGTGGGGTGGCGATTTTGATGTAGGCGAGAAAGGTTACACGGAGACCTTCCAGGAAGGGGCGCAGCAGCCTGGGCCCGACGCTGGCCGGAAAGAGAAGATCGTGAGGTCCGGCGCCTTGCTGCACTTGAAGTTTTCGCCGGACAAAAAGGTAGTAGATGCCCAGGAGATTGCCTTTGTTCAAGCCATAACATCGTTTCGCAACGATCAGCCGTTCTTCATAGGAAAAACCGAAGAGTCGCGATCTATTTCGCTTGGCGACCTTGGCGAAGGTTTGCACATCGATAGCTTCCGCACCGAGAAAAGCCCCTTTGTTACGCAACAACCGGGGGCGCACTTTTCGGATAAGAAGACCGAAACGACCTGCGATGCCGAGATGATCGATACCCCTGGGTTCCAGATCTGGGACAGCGATTCCGCCGAAATGACGGCAACTACTTCTGCGGTCGCGACTAAAGGAAGACAGGCGGGTGCGTTCTATGGCGCAGTTCGATGGGGGTGGACGCGTGCCGAAAAAAAGTCGCCGACAAAGATCGAAATGACGGCGACAACGTCACCGCTACCTGGCGGGACGCAGTTCAAGGCGATAGCAGGTCTCTGGGATGCTTCAAAGACTTCGGGAAATGAATCGACCGAGCACCTGCCCACGGTCGACGTGAAGTTCACGACGAAGCAAACGCGGGTCGTGCTGGATCCTGCAAAGCCGAAGGCGAGCGGCAGTTTTTATCTGGACATCAACACTGAGGTCCAAGTCACCGAAGTCAAGGATCCGAAAAATGCGGAATGGCAAAACGTCATCATTGCAAGCGGCAAGCACATTGGCGAGCGCGGCTGGGTTTCAGAGCCGCTGAGCGATATACCTGCGCCGGTTCCTAAATCGAAGTCGAAACCCTGATTCGGTGCCGCGCATCGCCTCGAGCTTTGGCGTCATGCCGGGACACTGAAAAGCGGCAGTTCACCCCGATGTCAGCTGTCGGGGAAGTCCTAAGATCGGTTTGGGTCGAAATCAGGCTCACGGCACCCGAGCACAACGAGGTGGCAATGCGTCGCGCATGAAATGTCGGCGAACAGAGCGAGCGTGAAGGCACGCCCACGCGCTGCATCCTTGGCCGCATGGAAGTACAAAAAGGGAATCGAGGCAGTTAAATCACCCTATCGGCAATCCGGCGGTCGGTTACTACTCTAAAACCTGCGTTTGCGCTCCGACTCCTGATTCCCACGGTCGGAAATAGGATGACCACAAGAAAACCGCGCACAAAAAAATCGCATTCGCGGGTTTCAGTGTGCTTCAGGTTATGAGGTCCCGAAACGATGTTGGTGCCAGAGGAGACCCTGCACCAATGCTATTCAATTGATTTACAAGAAGATAGCCGACAAAAAATTTCCACTTGTACCAAAATACATACCCAAAACGAAGCACTTCAGCGCCCTGCGGCCTATCTCTGTCCGTGCAAGGCCATGATGGCGTCGCCAAGGACTCGTGGATCGAATTTTCCTTTGTAAACGCTGGGCGGCTCACACTTCAGCTTAAGAAGTGCGTAAACCGCCGTTTGCGCAGAGCGGATCGAATATTCGACAGTGAACACGACATCATCAGGCAACTCGCAAAACTGACCGATGGCGGCGAAATTTCTCGTGCCTTGGGGAACGACCTGTGGTCGATCACCTCGCTCACGACGAAGGAACTGGCTGGTGATAAACGGCATCATGCAGGGTATGCAGATACAGCTCTCCAGAATTCCAGGCGTATCCGCCGTGGCATGCAGATGACCCAGCAGCTCCGTCATGATTTCGCGACCGCTGCAGGCTGACATTGGCTTTTTGACGAAGTCACCTGGCGTGTCAACTGACAGACCGTAGCCCCAAAACACACTGACTCCCTCAGGCTGGCCAATGAAGTGCGGCTGGTATGGAATGACGATTGATAACAACCATTTCGAGTCGGGAAAGGTAATCAGACCACCCTCCCCCGGCACGTTGCCGGTAAGGTCGCGCACAATCCGTAGAAAAGTGGGATCGCGCAAGGTGGTGGTGAATGAAACCCATTTGGACTCGTCGATATGGTCGGAAAATGTCGATGGACTACCGAATTCAGAGCCGTTCTCGGCGAGATTTTTCCAAAGTGTCCAGGCGCCACCGTCGGCCTTGCCGTTGAGCACGGGTGCGCAATCCATGCTGCCGAGGCTGGATGCTTCAGTCATTGAACCCAAGGTAACGAGAACAAAATCGTTGACACCGACTGCGATCTCGCCGGTCTTCCCTGCCCGCGCATAAACGATCTCGGCCACAAACTTCTCACCATTTTCCTGCAGTAATCCGAGATCAGTGACACGGGTGTTGAGCTCGAACTTGACGCCTCGTTGCTCGAGCCATTTGTGCAGCGGCCGGACCATCGAGTCGTACTGATTGAAGACCGTACGCATAATGCCCTTCAACTGACTGAAGCCAGCCACCATGTGAGAAAAGCGCACCAGATAGCGCTTGAACTCGACCGCGCTGTGCCACGGCTGAAAGGCGAATGTCGTGCACCACATGAGCCAGAAATTGGTTTTGAAGAAGCTTGCATCGAACTGATCGGCGATGCTGGCATTACCCAGCATCGCCTCAGGTTCAACGGCCAAACGTTCGATGGTCAGGATGTGCAGCTCACTGAGACCGAATTCAGGCGCGGTCTGCCTATGGCCATCGCGAACCAGCCGCGACTTGGAGCAGGTCTTCATCGTCTCATTCCAGCCGAAGATCTCCTGGGTGACGGTCTTGCTGGCGTCCAGGGTGGGAATTGAGGAAAACAAATCGTAAGTGCACAGATACTTGCTTTCGATCATTCGTCCGCCGCGCAGAACATAGCCCTGCTCAGGCGAGCCCGCACCGTCAAGGCTGCCACCAAGTTTGTCCAGCTCCTCAAGAATGGTGATGTTCTGACCAAGCATGTTGCCGTCACGAATCATGAAGGCCGCCGCCGCTAGCGACGCGGTGCCGCCACCGATTAGATAGACCTTCGCCGCATCTCGACTTTCACCTTCATGTGCCGGGTCGGGAGGATTTCCAGCAGCCTTTTCACGGCGATTCATGGGCGCGCCTCCCAGTGACGTCCTTGAGTTCCGTCATGTGATACTCCTTGAAATAATCGTACATATGATCATCACCTCGCCCGCCGCATTTCTCAGCGATCCCATGGCCTGAAATGGCTGCCGCGGATTTGAGTTTTCAAGATCACTCATTGAGGCGACAGCACTGGATGACATGAAAGGGCCGCGGCATGCAGTGTGCGGAACAGCACCGGGGCGAGGCCAAGCTGAGGGATTTCCTTTCTTATTCCTTGCGAGCCGATGACATGGAGATAGGTGTCGGCACGCTCGTGAACACTCAGGCCATAACTGCGAAATTCGCACCGGCCGCCGCGTTGGCAGGCCATCATGCTCATAGTTATATCAATACAGTGCGCGTGCTGCGAAGCGTGCGTCTGTGCGCTATCGCACGCAGAACTGGATTGTACAAACGCTAAATCGACGACGTTCGCAGTGCGATATGTGACGTGTTCTCTGTGTGCTGTATCGAACAGACACTCTGATGAAACTGAAGCAACGTAGCAGCAGGGGCACCTGCCAGAATGACGGAGACGACCATGCATGCGATGGTGCTGAAGATGCTGGGTCAGCCGCTGGAGTGGACTGAGCTTCCTGATCGGTCCCCAGGAAAAGGTGAGATCCGCGTTCATGTGCTTGCCTGCGGCGTGTGCCGCACCGACTTGCACTTGCTCGATGGCGAGCTGCCCAATCCACAAGTGCCGATCATCCCAGGCCATGAAATCGTCGGTCGGATCGACATGCTTGGACCCGGTGTTGAAGGGCTTCGGGTCGGCGAGCGTGTGGGCATCCCCTGGCTGGGGCACACCTGCGGAGTCTGTCCCTACTGCATGGCCGCCCGCGAAAATCTTTGTGACCGACCTCTCTTCACGGGCTATACGCGCGACGGTGGGTTTGCGACCTCAACGATCGCCGATGCACGCTATGCGTTCCCACTCGGCGAGTTGGGCAGTGATGTGTCGCTCGCTCCACTACTTTGCGCTGGCCTCATCGGTTGGCGGTCACTGATGATCGCTGGTGACGGAAAGAGACTGGGGCTCTACGGCTTCGGCGCCGCAGCCCACATTCTGGCCCAGGTCGCGCGATGGGAAGGGCGATCGGTGCTCGCGTTCACGCGTCCAGGAGATATAGCCACTCAAGCCTTTGCCCGACGTCTCGGCGCGACATGGGCCGGTGGATCCGATGAGATGCCGCCCGAACCGCTCGACACCGCGATTATCTTTGCAACCGCTGGCGATCTCGTCCCGCTTGCCTTGAAAGCGGTACGTAAAGGCGGCCGCGTCGTCTGTGCCGGCATTCATATGAGCGACATCCCGAGCTTCCCGTATGGACTGCTGTGGGAAGAGCGCCAACTCCTGTCGGTCGCCAATCTCACGCGGCAGGATGGACTCGATTTTTTGCGATTGGTGCCGGACATCGGCATTGTGACTACGACAACGACCTACCAGCTGACGCAGGCAAACCAGGCGCTCGCCGACCTTCGTGCTGGCAAGTTTGAGGGCGCTGCCGTCTTGGTGCCCTGATCGTTATTGGTCTGCATAAGTGTCTTAGCGAACAGACCATCGAGCAGACGTCGCTCACACTGTCGCATCGGGAACACGCGCCGCTCGTGAGCCATGCTCGGCGCTACTCATGCCGCAGGATCCATTCTTGGCAGCCACAGCACCAGCGCGTGTCGTCAATCGCCTGATCGAGGGCCTCCCGCGCAGGGAGCGCCAATGGATGCTGGAACACTGCGAGCTGGTGGAACAGGATGTCGGTGACATTCTGTGCGAATCCGATCAGTCTCTTCGATACGTCTACTTTCCGCTCACAGGATTTATCTCGCTGGTAACCACGCCGCAGGATCATCAGCCACTGGAAATGGGATTGATTGGCAACGAGGGTATGCTCGGCGGAACGCTGGTGCTGGGGATTTCCACGATTCCTCTGCGCGCGGTGGTACGCGGTGCAGGGGTCCTGTTACGGATGACATCCGTGCAGTTACGGCGGCAATTGCACCGCAGTCCAGCACTGCGTCAGGCACTTCAACGCTACCTGTACGTGCTGATGGCACAACTGTCGCAACTCGCCGTATGCACCCATTTCCACGAGATCGAGCCACGATTGGCACGCTGGCTGCTGATGACGCACGACCGAGCCCATGCTGACCACTTCCATCTCACTCATGAGCAACTCGCCAATATGCTCGGGGTACGCCGAAGCGGCATAAGTGTCGCTGCCGGCGCATTTAGGCGAAGAAAGCTTATCCGCTATACCCGGGGCGAGATACATATCCTCGACCGAAAGGGACTTGAGGCTACCGCATGCGAATGCTATGACGCCTTAATCGAAGACTACGCGAAGCTTTTGGCGTAGACCAACTTATCCAGGGTACTACCCGCGAGCATGACGGATAGGCAGCTGACTAATCATCGTACGGTGGCGCATCCTTCACTGCCTGCCGGGTCAGGTCGACCGTGACAGTGTGGTCGAGCCAACTCACTTCCAGGATCGATCGCGGCTCGATGAGTACTTGATGGTCGGCCCACCCATTGTTGGTCTGCACGACCATGTATCGGATGGCCCAACTTTCCTCATCAACGAGCATGCCGCGCACGTGGCCGATATCGCCATCGATCGCGTCGATGTGGAAGTTCACCACAGCCTTGCAGCTACGCAGATTGGGATCATCTTGCAGGTCCGAGCCGACCTCAAGCATCCGCCGTTGATCGCGCTCGGCTTCGGGGACAAGTACAAACTCGTCAAGGCATTCCAGAAGGGCGGACATATCGTCGGCATGTGCGGTGACGGTGCCAACGACGCGCCCGCGCTGCGCCAGGCGCAGATCGGCATCGCTGTTTCGACGGCAACCGATGTCGCCAAATCGGCTGCCGGAATGGTGCTGACCAAATCGGGCCTCGCTGGGATCGTCGCCTCGGTCAAGGAAGGCCGCGTAATCTTCCAGCGCATCCTGACCTACACGCTGAACTCCATTACAAAGAAGATCGTGCAGGTGCTGTTCCTGGCCGTTGGCCTGATCATGACCGGACATGCGATCCTCACGCCCATGCCCATGGTGCTCATCATGATCACCGGTGACTTTCTCGGCATGTCACTGACGACCAAAAACGTGCGACCGTCACCCACGCCAAACGCGTGGAAGATCGGCCAGCTGACGATTGCCGGCGTCAGCATGGGTATCGACGAGTTGGTCTTTTGCGCATCCACTCTGGCCTTTGGCCTGTATCCCAGGCACTTCGACATGGACACGCTGCGGACGCTGACGTTCGTCGTGATCGTATTCGGCAATCAGGCGACGACTTATACCAATCGCGAACGTCGGCGCTTGTGGTCAACCCGTCCGAGTTCATGGCTCATTGCATCATCCGTTGGCGATGTCTTGATGGCCTCGACATTGGCCATCGCGGGAATCACCATGAAGCCCCTCCCCGTCTCGATGGTCGTTGGCACGCTCGTCGCTGCCTGCGTTTTCGCCGTCATCCTGGACTCGGTGAAGGTTCCAGTGTTTCGTCGTCTCGGGATCACCTGACGCGATCGCTCCCGCGCCTGTGGACGCCACAGTCTGACAAGCCCAGCTCGATCTGGGAGCAAATATCAAAGTCGCTCCGCGCGAAAATTCGAATCCGGACCAGTTCGTTATCTACGACCCAGCGTCGGTTCGCCCCGAATGAGAAACACATGCCGCTACTTCAGCTCATCTCCACCGCCCCATCCCAGCTTTACGCCATGAATGTCTATTTCCTGCTGCACGGCAGTTAACGCTGCCTGGAGGGTAGCGAGTTCTCGCAATGCATCGGGGGTGGGTGAACCTTTCGCGGCAGCCAAAGCTTCAACAGCGTTAAGACGAGAAGCCTCAAGACTTGCTCGAAGCGTATGCACAGGGTGCGGTGTTTTCATCGCGGGCTCCTTAGCCGTAGCGGCGGTCAAAAGCAGGAGGTCGATCATCTGACGTGGATACCTCCTCCAAACAATGCGCGTGGTGGAGACTGCCTGTTTGTGTGCTGTCGTACCCAACGGTCCTCCGACAGATCCACCATGGAATCATGCACGGGTGTGCGCTCGCTCCTTGTGAAGATCGTGACTATGTGGCGCAGACCGCCTGGCTGGCTGCGGCCCCCCCCCCCCCCGCACTCGACGCCGTACACACAGCCTCAACGCAGCGTGTGCCTATGCTTGCCACATGTAAACGAGCGACGGTTGCTGCGCTTTTCACGATACATGCGGGCTTGATCAAGCTCGGGAGCGCCATGCCGAATAGTCATAAGCCCCAGCAAAACCATTTGTTCCTTGCGTTGCCCACGGAAGCACGTGAGCGTGTATTCCCTCACCTTGAACTGGTGCAGATGCCACTGGGCCACGTCTTGTACGAGTCTGGAAACACCCTGCAGCACGTCTATTTTCCAACCGACGCCATCATTTCACTGCTGTACGTGATGGAAGATGGCGCATCGGCTGAGATCGCCGTGGTCGGCAATGAAGGCATGGTCGGCGTGGCGCTATTCATGGGTGGGGAAACCACGCCCAATCGTGCCGTGGTGCAGAGCGGTGGCTATGCCTACCGCCTCAGGGGAAAATTGCTGAAAGAGGAATTCAGTCTCTCTGGAGCATTGCAACACATGCTGTTGCGTTACACGCAGGCCCTTTTGACACAGATGGCGCAAACCGCGGTATGCAATCGCCATCATTCGGTTGATCAGCAGCTGTGCCGCTGGCTGCTGATGAGCCTGGACCGTCTGCCTTCCAACAAGCTCATCATGACCCAGGACCTTATTGCGAACATGCTGGGTGTAAGGCGGGAAGGCGTCACGCAAGCTGCCGGAAAACTTCAAGCCCAAGGCTTGATCACGTACCGCCGAGGGCACATCACCGTGCTTGACCGACCTGGACTGGAGCAAGCCTGTTGCGAGTGTTATGCCGTGGTGAAGCGCGAATTCGATCGCCTTCTGCCCGACATGGTCGCGAGTTGAGTCCTGTCTGGAATCAGTGCTCACCTGATGACACCAGAACCTGGGATTCGAATGAACCAGCCTCCTGAGAGCGTTGATCAGAAGCTCCAGAACATCCAGCAAAAAGCCTTCAGCTATTTTCGGCGTGAGTTCAATCCGGTCAATGGCCTGATTATCGACAAAACAGCACCAGACGGCGGCACATCGGGTTGGCCGGCAAGTATCGCAGCGGTAGGCTTTGCACTGGCGTCCTATCCGGTGGCGGTGGTCCGCGCGTTTCTTCCACGTCTTGAAGCAGTCCAACGGACGCTGACGACGTTGCGATTCTTTTCGCAGAGTGCTCAGGGGCCCGAGCCCGATGCAACCGGATATCGAGGCTTTTACTATCACTTTCTCGATATGCAGACCGGACGGCGCGCCTGGCAATGCGAGCTGTCGATCATCGATACTTCGCTATTGCTGGCCGGCATGCTCACGTGCGCAAGGTTCTTCGATGGAAACACGCCAGAAGAAAGCGAGATCCGATCGATCGCCGATGCTCTCTATCGTCGCGTGGAGTGGGACTGGGCGCTGGATAGCGATTCGACGGTAAGCATGGGATGGCGACCCGAGAGTGGCTTTCTAGGACCCTGCTGGAAAGGCTACAACGAAGCACTGTTGCTATATCTGCTAGCGCTAGGATCGCCTACGCATCCAATTTCTGCAGGCAGCTATCGAGTCTGGATGTCTGGCTATCAGTGGAAGCAGATCTATGGGCAGGAATATCTGTATGCCGGAGCCCTGTTTACACACCAGTTCCCCCACATCTGGGTCGATTTCCGCGGCATCCAGGATGCATTCATGCGCGACAAAGGCATCGACTATTTCGAAAATAGCCGCCGCGCAACCTATGTCCAGCGCCAGTACGCCATCGCCAATCCGCTCGGTTTCGCCGGGTATGGCCCCAACTGCTGGGGTCTCACCGCCTGCCAGGGTCCGGGACCGGATACTGTGCTGATTGACGGCATTGAGCGCCAGTTCTTCAACTATGTGGCACGCGGCGCGCCTTACGGTCCCGACGACGGCACGATCTCACCATCGACCGTGGTCGCGTCATTGCCGTTTGCACCTGAAATCGTGTTGCCGGCAATCGATCATTTTGTCGACGAACTCCAACTGCATGACGTGAATCCCTACGGCTTCAGGGCGACGATCAACCCGACCTACCACACAAAGGGAAACGGCATCGCCGGTTGGATATCGCATTGGCACTATGGCATCAATCAGGGACCCGCCCTGCTGATGGTCGAAAATCACCGAAGCGGTTTGCTATGGAAGTTGATGCGCGAATGCCCCTACCTCATTCGAGGGCTCAAGCGTGCGGGTTTCAGCGGTGGTTGGCTTTGAAGCCCGACGAGTTCCGAGGATCAGCCTGATCAGGTTCATCAAGTTCGGCGTGTGCCCGTATCGATTGCCCGGTCCGATGAAACGGTACTTTTTTTCGACAAGGCCTCGTAGCCAGAGATCACATCAAACAGCTCTTCGTCGATGGATTCCTGTCGTATGCGATGAAACTTGCCGTTCAGGTCTTCCAGAATTTCCTCAATGTTCTTTTCAGCACGTTGCATCGCCGCTAGACGGCTGGCGTTCTCGCTGGCGAGAGACTCCGCGCACGCCTGAAAAAGCAAGACAAACAGGTACTCTCGGATCAAAGCCTGGAGCGTCGGGACATTGCCTCCGATGACCTGAGGCAAATTCTTCGTCGGCCATGGAAGTCGTGCAAACGCAGCTTCCCATGTTCGATCCAGCGGAAGCAGCCGCCTGTTAACGGGCTCGTAAATAGCCCCGGCTTTTGGACGGTTATGGAAAACGTAGACTTCATCGATCTTCCCCTGCTCAAGTGCGGCCTCGATTTCGACAAGGATCTGGCCGACAAGTGGGGTTATGCCGTTGACGGACGCTGGAACGGACAAGACAACAACAAGGCTGGGGTCGATATCCGTCATGAGTGATTGAATGCGCTCCCCCACTGCCCACATTTTCTTTGTCTTGCCGGGTAACTTCCTGAGCACGTTCTGCGCGGACTCCATCAAGACCTCGTTGAATCCACCGACGAGGCCCTGGTCGGACCCAAAAATAACCGCGCCTATCTTGCATACCGCTGCTTTTTGATCAGCAGTGACCGGTGCCGGATTACCCTCGCGAAGGCATGCTGACAATCCAAGCTCCACTGTGCGGTAGTAGTCATCCAACGATTCCACGGCCTTCTCGTATTGTCCAATGCTTGAGGCGGCCAAGGCTTTCATCGAACGGACCACGCCTTCCAGATCGCCAGCGCTGGCAATTTTTCGAGCTAAAGCCTGCAGGTTTCCGCTCATGTTGCAGAGTTAGGGTCGTGTTTGGCCTCAGGCGGCGTCTGGAATGGCGCAAGCGCACGAGTCACGACTTCCAGAATTGCCTTGCGGTCGGCATCACTTTGCTTGTCGGCTGTAGATAGTCGTTCTATCACGTCCGCCGGAATATCGGCTGCAGCCTTCCGCAGTGCCTGCTCTGCGTCGTTCACTCTTTCAAGTGACACCTTGTCGAACAGACCTTCAGTTAGCGCCAGAAGCATGGCGATCTGCTCAAGTAGAGATACCGGTTGGGATTCCGATTGTTTAAGGCACGCGCGAATGCGCCGCCCATGATCGATAGACTGGCGAGTGGATTCGTCCAGACGGGTACCAAACTTGGCAAATGCTTCCAATTCCTCAAACTGCGCATAAGCAAGCTTGATATTGCCGGCTACCGCACGATACGCAGCGCGCTGCGCGGCTCCGCCCACTCGCGAAACGGACTTGCCGACATCGACGGCGGGAAGAACACCTAGTTCAAACAAAACCGGTGAAAGATATATCTGCCCGTCAGTAATCGAGATGAGATTGGTCGGGATGTAAGCAGAGATGTCCTGCGCTTCCGTTTCAACGATGGGAAGTGCAGTGAGCGACCCACTGCCGCGTTCCTGGCCAAGATGCGTTGCCCGTTCCAGCATCCGTGAATGAATATAGAAGATGTCGCCGGGGAACGCTTCGCGACCGGGTGGACGACGAAGCAGAAGAGAAAGCTCACGATAGGCACGGGCATGTTGCGTCAGGTCGTCGAAAACGATCAGTACATCACGCCCCTTCTCCATGAAGTATTCTGCAATGCTCGTCGCCGCGTAAGGCGTGATGTAGACGAGGCCTGGCGCTTCGTTACCTTCGGCGACCACGACCACGGTGTAGTCCATGGCGCCCTTTTCGCTCAGGTTGGCCACGACCTTGGCCACCGCAGAGGCGCGCTGACCTATCGCGCAGTAAATGCAAAGTACGTTTTGTCCTCGCTGGTTCAGGATAGTGTCGATGGCGATGGCCGTTTTCCCTGTCTGGCGGTCTCCCAGAATCAACTCGCGCTGACCGCGCCCGATCGGAATAAGCGCATCAACAACCTTCAGCCCGGTCTGCAACGGTACGGTGACTGGCGCGCGATCCATGATCGCAGGAGCAGCGCGCTCGACCGGCAGACGCTGGTCAGTAGCGGGCACACCTTTACCGTCGAGCGGCCGGCCCAACGGATCGATCACGCGACCGAGTAGCGCCTCCCCCACCGCCACGTCCATGACGCGTCCGGTGCGGGCGACTTCATCGCCTGCGCGCAACGCCGCATATTCGCCGAGCAAAATGACGCCGATCTCGTCCTCATCCACATTGAATGCAATGCCAAGCAGGCCACCGGGAAACTGCAGCAACTCCTCATAGCCCACGCCGGGAAGGCCTGAAACCGTCGCAATGCCCGTGGATACATTGGTGACAAATCCCACTTCTCGCAGCGTCAGCTGCGGCGTAAAAGCTGTCCGCGCACGACTGATGCTCTCGAACGCCCGGTCGAATACACTCTGCAAGCTTTCAGGTCCGACGCTCATGAGCTCTTGGCGACGGGTATGGCCACCGTCTTGGTCTGAGGCGTTGCCGCAAACTTTGTCTGCTGATTCAGATCTTCGTCGGACTCTTTTCTCAACGAAGCAAGGTAACTGGCGATAGTCCACCCAACTTTTTGCCCCCCAGCGGTGAACTCGATCCCTGCGATCTGCTCCGGCGCGGTGTCGAATCGAAGCCCAATCGTGGTGGCGAAGGTGTCGTTGAGTGCTTTTTTTATCGTAGCCTGTTGCTCGGCTGGCAGGTCGAATGCACTGCGAACGACAGCTGGATCGGACGATGCCGTGAGCGCAGCTGTCAATGTCTTCTTCGTATTGTTGTCCATCTCGCCCAGGCGACGAACAAAGACTTCTGCAAGGCGTTCTTCCAAGCTTGCCGTGGAGAGATCCGCCAATGCTTTTCGTGCGATGGCAAAGACTTCATCCTGGGTCCGCCGACAGATGGCCTGATTGAGGTCGTGGGTCTCGGCGATGAGCGCTTCCTGCCGCCGCTCACTCAAAGCATCTGCTGCCTTGCGTGCCTCATCAACCAGCCGTTGACCCTCAGCTTTTGCCTCGTCGTTGGCTTTGCTGAGAAGCGCGCCACGCTGTTCATCAAATGCCTTGTTCTTGCTCTGAAATTCGTCATGCTCCTTTTGTGCCTCACTCTTTTTCAAATCGGCATCGGCGAGTTCTGAAGCAATCCGCTTCTCCCGGGCATCGATGGCGTTGAGGATGGGGTGATAGAGAAAGCGCTTCAACAACCACACCAGGACCAAAAAGTTCAGCGCCTGGGCCACGACGGTGAACCAGTCGATGAGCATGGCTTACTTTCCTCCAGCTTGGGCGATGAAGTGGCTCCAGAATGGATTGGCAAAGATCAGAATCATCGAGACGACGAAGCAGTAAATTGCTGTCGACTCGATCATCGCCAAGCCGACGAACAAGGTCCGCGTGATCGTGGCTGAAGCATCCGGCTGCTGCGCCAGCGAAGTCATCGCCGTGGCAACTGCCCGACCTTCGCCAAGTGCCGGGCCCATGCAACCGAAACCTGTCGTCAGTCCGGCGGTGACGATTGATGCGACGGCGATAAGCATGCTGCTGTCCATGGGAGATCCTTTGTCGGTAATGCTGCACTTTCAAGGCTTGGGTGCGGGCTCAGCCTTTGGGCTATGTTTCGTCTTGCGGACGACGGTAGCGGCCGCAATGTAAACGGCCGCGAGAATGCTGAAGATGTAGGCCTGCACCATCCCGGTGAGCAAACCGAGCGCGGTCATGACGATCGGAAATAGATACGGAGTAATCGTGAGCAAAATGGCAATGATCATCGCCCCGCTCATCATGTTGCCGAACAAGCGGACCGCCAGGGCTAGTGTTCGGGAAATCTCGCTGATGATGTTGAACGGCAGCATGATCGGTGTCGGCTCCACATAGGTCCTGAGATAGCCGAGAAAGCCCAGCTGACGCATGCCGAATAGCGGCACCGCGATGAACACACACAGCGCCAGCGCCGCTGTGGTCGAAAGTGAACCCGTCGGCGGCATATAGCCGGGAATCACGGTGCAAAGACTGGCCGTGGCTACAAACAGGAACAGCGTGCCAAGAAAGCCGAGATATTTCTCTGGGTGACTCAGACCGACCTCTTTGATCTGTTCACCGATGCCGGTAACGATGATCTCCAGCGCGGCTTGCCAACGTGAAACTTCTCCGTCAGTCGCAAGCTTGCGGGTGATGAGCTTGGCGCCAAGCGACATCGCCAGCATCAGGGCCCAGGTCGTGACCATCGTTCCATTGAGTTTGACAAAACCGTACTGCCAAAAGATCTGCTGATCGGAAGTGAGGTTCACAGCGCACCTCCCGTGAGCCGTTTCGCCGTCTTTTCGCGGGGCACGGCGATGAATCGAGTCACCACGATGCGCGAGACGAGGAATCCAACCATGCAAGCTACCAAACCCTGCCAACCGCCTTGCAGCGCGATATAAAATCCAGTGACAGTGACCGTGGTCCGTAGCAGGAAGCTACCCAGGATCAGCATTGCCGGCTGCGGAGATGCAAGGCCCCTATGGATCGTCCACCAAAGGCCGCCGAAGAAAAACGCCCCGAGCAGAACACCTGCAAGCAGTGCCAGGGTGAGGCTGAAGACTTCACTCATCATCGTCCTCCGAGTCGTCGTGCATGGCCTTGTCTTCCTGTGCTATCCAGTGCCAGGCGTTGGCGCAACCGACGACCAATCCGGCGACCAGCAGCGCAAGCGTCCAGGAATGTGCGCCCGGGTGACGCTTGTCCCACCACAGGCCGAGCATCGCGCCGAGGATTGTTGGCACCGCGACCGACCAACCGATAAGTCCGAACATGCCCAAGCCAAACCAGACACCTTGTTTGGCATGGCGCTGCACTCGTAGCTTTCGCGCAGCCTTTGCGGCAACCTCCGCGCTGAAGCGCGTCTCCTGGCTCGATGCTGAACTTTTGAGTTCATCGTTCATGTTGGAATTCCGCAAAGCGGCTGATAAGCCCGCTCTCCATTTTGGCTACCGCAACGCGTACATCCCGCTCCTGTTCGTCGACAGTCAGGAACTCGCGTTTCACGGCATCATGCAGTTCGGCAAGACTCGGGCCGCCGATGGCTCGTCGGACGGATACGTACACATCCGCGCCCGCTTTGGCCAGCACCCCCTCATCGACGGCGAGGTAAACGGTTCCGTCCGCTTCCGTTACATAGATCAGAATTCCGGGGACGAGTGCTGCGACGCAATCGAGGCGGTGAGGCAGGATGCCGAATGAGCCGTCTCGCGTTTCGGCGACGACACGTGACACTTCGGCCTTCTCAAGGAAGACGCCGTAAGGAAGCAGCACTCTAAGTTTCATGAGCGTTGGCCGGTTCGCTCTTGGGTTGCGGATCAGGCTTGGATTCCGGTGCGGAGCCTGGTTTCCTGGCCTCGCCAATGGCACCGATCATGTAAAGCGCGCTTTCCGGATAGTCCTTGAACTCATCGCGCAGAATGCGTTCGCAGCCATCCAGAGAATCTTGCAGGCTGACAAGCTTTCCCTTGACGCCGCTGAATTGCTCCGTGGCAAAAAACGGTTGCGTCAGAAATCGTTCCAGTCGTCGCGCGCGCGCAACGACCTTACGGTCCTGCGGCGAAAGCTGCTCCAGGCCAAGCATGGCGACGACATCCTTGAGGTCGTCGTATTGCGCGAGGGTCCGCCGGATATCCTGGGCCAGCTTGTAATGCCGATCGCCAACAATGCCGGGTGTGGCCATTTTTGAATTGGACTGCAGTAGGTCAATGGCGGGATAAAGGCCTTCGCTCGCCCGCTTGCGCGACAACACGATCGACGCGGAGAGATGCGAAAACACATGCACCGCCGCCGGATCAGTCAGATCGTCCGCCGGTACATACACCGCCTGAATCGACGTAATGGCGCCGGCTTGGGTATTGGCAATGCGCTCTTCCAACCCCGAAAGCTCAGTGCTCATGGTCGGTTGATAGCCAAGACGAGACGGCATCTGACCCATCAAGCCAGACACTTCCATGCCGGCCTGGATGAAACGAAAGATGTTGTCGATCAGCAACAGGACATCGCGATGCTCGTCGTCGCGGAAGTACTCCGCCATCGTCAGTGCTGCAGCCCCCACCCGAAATCGGCTGCCGGGTGGCTCATTCATCTGGCCAAAGACCATCACCATGTTTGGCAGCACACCGGCGGCCTTCATGTCGCGATAGAGTTCCTCGCCCTCGCGGCAACGTTCTCCAATGCCGCAGAAAATGCTCACCCCTTGCTGGTGCCCAACCATGTTGTGAATCATCTCGGTGAGCAGTACGGTTTTGCCGACGCCTGCGCCACCGAACAAACCCGCCTTGCCACCCCGCTCCAACGGCACCAGGACATCGATGGCCTTGATACCTGTCTCGAAGATCTCGGACTTCGTGGAACGTTCGGACAACGACGGTGGAGCTCGATGAACGGAGCGCCATTGGATATCCGACGGCGCCGGCAGGTGGTCTATGGCATGGCCGAACACATCGAACATTCGGGAAATGATCTGCTTGCCAACGGGCGCCCGCAAAGGGCCGCCCGTGTCTTCTACCAGCATTCCCCGAGCCAGTCCCTGCGTCGGCGTCAAGGCAATGCCCCGCACGCGGCACGCATCGAGGTGAGCCATCACTTCGATGACGATCTGTCCCGACTCGCCGACACGAAGCAACGAATTGATAGCCGGCAGGCAGTGATCGAAGCGGACATCGACTACGCTGCCACGCACCGAGACGACCGCCCCATGATTCGTTGCGGCGGCTTGATCGCTCAACGGCTTTTCGCTGGCCTGGGGGAGCAAGGTGGGCATGTGAACTATTCAACCTCCCCACTTTTCTGCAGAGCGGGCTTGATCCAGCCACTTCCAGTTTCGAATCTCAGGCAAGTCCTGGCCGTGCTTGTCGATGTAATGCTTGTGCTCGATCAATTTGTCGCGCATCTGCTGCTTGAGGTAGGCCCCCTTCGATCCCAGGTGCGGCAGACGATCGATGACGTCCTGTACGAGATGAAAGCGATCCAGGTCGTTCTGCACGCGCATGTCAAAAGCCGTCGTTATCGTGCCCTCTTCCTTGTAGCCGCGGACGTGCAGGTTGCGGTTGGTGCGGCGGTACGTCAGCCGATGGACCAGCCACGGGTAGCCGTGAAACGCAAAGATGATGTGCTTGTCTTCAGTGAACAACGAGTCATAGTCCTTGTCGCTCAATCCGTGAGGATGCTCTGAACAGGATTGCAGCTTCATCAGATCGACGACGTTGACGACGCGAATCTTCAGATCGGGGAGATGCTCACGCAAGATGGAAACGGCGGCGAGAACCTCCAACGTGGGTGTGTCACCACAACAACCAAACACTACGTCCGGCTCGGAATCCTGATCGTTGCTCGCCCATTGCCAGATACCGATACCTTCGGTGCAATGAAGGACTGCGGCTTCCATCGTCAGCCATTGCGGGAGTGCGTGCTTGCCGGCCACCACCACGTTGACATAGTTTCGACTGCGCAGGCAGTGATCGATGACTGACAGTAGACAGTTCGCATCGGGCGGAAGGTACGCGCGCACGATGTCCGCTTTCTTGTTAATCACATGATCGAGAAAGCCGGGGTCTTGATGAGTAAAGCCGTTGTGATCTTGTTGCCACACGTGTGAGGCAAGCAGATAGTTCAACGACGCAATGGGGCGACGCCATGGCAATTCCTTGGTGACCTTTAGCCACTTGGCGTGCTGACTGAACATCGAGTCGACGATGCGGATGAACGCCTCGTAGCTGTTGAACAGACCGTGCCGACCGGTCAGCAGATAGCCTTCCAGCCAGCCCTCGCACTGGTGCTCGCTGAGCATCGAGTCAAGCACCCGACCGGTGGGCTCGAGGAATTCATCGTTATCCTGCTTGCGCGCATCCCACTGGCGATCAGTCACTTCAAACACCGCGCCCAGGAGATTGGAGAGCGTTTCATCGGGGCCGAACAGGCGAAAATTGCGCTGATCCTGATTGAGCTTGGCTACGTCGCGCAGAAACTTGCCCAGCACCATGGTGTCCTGGGCATCAGTGGCCCCGGGCGAAGTTACATTAACCGCATGGTCGCGGAAGTCCGGCATGTGCAGATCACGCAACAGCAAGCCGCCGTTGGCGTGCCGATTGGCGCCCATGCGCCGATCTCCCTTCGGCGCCAACTCAGCCAATTCCGGTATGAGGCAGCCATTTTCGTCGAACAGCTCCTCGGCCTTGTAACTCTTCATCCAGCTTTCAAGTAACTCAACATGGTCGGGATGCGCGGCATCCACCAGCAACGGTACCTGGTGCGACCGAAAGGTGCCCTCGATTTGCAGGCCGTCGACAATTTTCGGACCCGTCCAACCCTTCGGCGACCTGAGCACGATCATCGGCCAACGTGGTCGAGCGGTATCACTCTCGTCCCGCGCGTGCTTCTGGATGTTCCGGATGTCGTCCATGGCCTTGTCCAATGTGCTGGCCATGAGCTCGTGCATCTTGTCCGGCTCATCGCCCTCCACAAAGTGAGGCGTCCAGCCACTGCCCCGGAAAAACTGATCGAGCTCGTCATGCTCGATGCGCGCCAGCACCGTCGGGTTGCTGATCTTGTAGCCATTGAGGTGCAGGATCGGCAGCACGACACCGTCAGTGATCGGATCAAGCAGTTTGTTGGATTGCCATGCAGTCGCCAATGGCCCCGTTTCCGCCTCACCATCGCCGATGACACAGGCGACGATCAGGCCGGGATTGTCGAACGCAGCGCCAAAGGCGTGGCTCAGCGAGTACCCCAGCTCACCGCCTTCGTGAATCGAGCCCGGCGTCGTGGGGGCCACATGACTGGATATTCCCCCTGGAAACGAGAATTGCTTGAATAGTTTTTTCAGTCCAGCTTCGTCCTGGGTGAGATCGGGATAAATCTCGCTCCAGGTGCCTTCGAGATAGACATTCCCTACAACGGCGGGTCCGCCATGACCGGGGCCCGCAATGTAAAACATGTCCAGGTCATACTCTTTGATGATCCGGTTCAGATGCACATAAATGAAATTCTGGCCAGGGGTCGTTCCCCAATGGCTAACCACCAACGGCTTCACATGTTCCAGTGTCAGTGGCTCGCGCAGGAGTGGATTGTCGTAGAGATAGATCTGACCGACCGACACATAATTAGCAGCACGCCAATACGCGTCCACCTTGTGAAGCATTTCCGCTGTCAACGTGGCATTTTTCATGGTCTGGTTTTCCGCATTAGCCGAGATGGAGGACGCGAATGACAGATTTCGCGATCATGAGTTCTTCGTCGGTGCGTATGACACGCACCTTGACGCGCCCGGCATCGGACGAAATCACCGATGCGTGCTGTGCGTTGCGTTGGAGGTCCACCTCGACACCTAGAAAGCCGAGGCCATCACAGATCCGCTCCCGCACGATCGAGGCGTTCTCTCCGATGCCCCCAGCGAACGCCAGCGTATCCAGCCCACCCAAGACGGCCGCGAATGCGCCAATCCATTTCTTGGCCTGGTAACAAAACAGCGCGACCGCCTCAGCTGCCCGCACGTCGTGCGTCTCATGATCGAGCAGGTCACGCATGTCCGAACTGGTTTCCGAGACGCCAAGCAAACCGGATCGGCTTGTGACCATCGTGTTGAATTGCGCCGCGCTCATTGCCTCAGTGCGTGCCAGATACCCGACCAGCCCGGGGTCGAGGTCACCGCAACGCGTACTCATGGGCAATCCGGAGGTCGGAGTGAATCCCATGCTGGTATCCGCGGCTTTGCCGTGGAGGACCGCCGCCATGCTGGCACCATTGCCGAGGTGAGCGAGGATCACGCGACCCGTGGTCGCCGCGGGATCACCGAGGCGGGTCAGCTCCTCCATCAGGAATGCATACGACAGACCGTGAAATCCATATCGACGCACACCCTGCGCCTCGTACCGCCGAGGGATTGGCAATAGCTTGGCCACGCGTGGCATGTCGCCATGGAAGGCCGTATCGAAACACGCCACTTGCGGTAAATCAGGAAACCGGCGACGAACCACTTCGGTCAACAGAAGCTCTTCTGGAAGATGCTCGGGATCGAAAGGAATGAGGCGCCGTACGTCCTCGATCAATTCATCGGTGATCAACTGTGGCTCGCTATACTTCGGCCCTCCCTGCACCACGCGATGCCCTACCGCGGCCAAGACCTCAGAGCGTGGCCGTTGCTGGATCCAGTCCATCAGGATATCCACGGCAATCGCGTGATCTGGCGCCGCCACCGTCCGCGAAAAGCAGTCCACCGCGCTCAAGTCTTTTACCCAAAAAGTGGCCTGGGGCTGGCCGATCCGATCAATGCCACCCTCCAGCACCCGACACAGCAAATGACTGGATTCGAACAGCGCAAACTTGATGCTCGACGATCCTCCATTAATGGTCAGGATGCGTGGTTTAGCAGTTGCCATGGATGACTCCTTCGAGTGGATGATCTTCTCTTCCTGCCGCCCGCTCTGTACGTTGCCGCACACTGGGCGGTGGAAGCACCCTGAGCTCTGCACATCAACGACTGTCACGTGATATGCAATGTGAAATAGGCCATCACAGATACCAGTAGCGCATCGTCATCGATGCGAATGCCGGACACGCAACCATCGAGTGCTTTCTTCATCGCTCAGGTGATCTGCAACGCATGCTCCAGCGCCAGTCCCACTCGGGATCATTTGCAGTCCGCAACGAAAGAGTTCGTCCCGGGCGTTGGAGTTCGCGCTGAGTGCGACAGCGCACAGACGGCCAACCCCCAAACGCGCAACGTACTGACGTGCTTACTGCTTGGGTTCTGCCCATCGTTTTGTGGTGGCCACTGCAGCCATGAGTTGGACGTTTGCCATAGCAGTTCCTGTTGAGCCTGATCGAACCGCTGGTGATACAAGACTGGAAGAACGATGGTCTTGGGTGTCCGCCAGTCGTCGACAGCACCACGCTTGGCCCCAGACGGAGATCGCATCATGTCTGCCATTCCTACTGAACATCTTCCAAACAAGGCTCCCTTTGCCGAGATCGAAGGCGATCATTGGATGGAGAAGCTGAAGGACGGCAGTCATGTATTGCTGCGGCCGATTCGTCCCGAAGATCGGGAGCGTGAACGCAAATTCATCGAAAGTCTGTCGTCTGAAGCATGCCATTTCCGCTTTCTCGGCGAAATTCGTGAGGCGAGTCCGAAGCTGCTCGACCAAATGGTGAACGTCGACTATCAAAACAGCATGGCCTTCATCGCGCTGGTGCACGACAACGGGGTGCTGCGCGAGGTAGGCGTGAGCCGGTACAGCGCTTCGGGAGACGACAAGCATTGCGAGTGTGCAGTGACCGTTGCTGACGATTGGCAACATCGGGGCCTCGGCGTGGCATTGATGCGTCATCTCATCGACTTGGCGCGCCGAAACGGCTTCCGCCAGATGTTTTCGATGGATTCGTCAGCCAACGAGCCGATGCGTGAGTTAGCGCACTACCTAGGTTTCCAGTGCACGCGCGATCCCGAAGATTCCACACAGGTTATTCATACCCTCGATTTGTGATTCAAATTTCTGAAAGATTTTGGGCGATCTCCAAAGCAACCCACGTCGAACGGCGTCATCTAGGGCGCGGGTCCAGCTTTCCTACTCCCGACTGCCACTGACGACCTGTTGGGGGAAAAGAAATGGGGGCTCGGCCCTACGGCGGTGGTGCTCAAACAATCCCACGGGTTCACGTATGGGTTTCTGATCAACCAGATTTGGTCAATCGCCAGCATGAAAAGCGATCTCAATCGTGGGCCGGTGAGTAGCACCTACTTTCAACCCTTTTTTCACTACACAACACCCACGGCCTGGACGTACGGCGTCGATCTCGAGTCAAGCTACGATGGGCACGCGCATGAAGCCCGCGTACCGATAAATTTGTCCGTGGGGAAACTCATGAAATTTGGCAAGTTGCCGGTCAGCTTCACAGGCAGCGTACGCTATTGGCTGGCCGGCAACGATACTGCCCCTCAAGGTTGGGGATATCGCTTCGTCGTCACATTCCTATTCCCCAAATAGTATTGTGCGCGAAAAACGGGGGCCACAGTGCACTTCCATCGAGAAGCCCGTGCTTAGGTCCCAAGTCTTCCAACATTCCTTACTGAGCCATAGGTCAGCCGTTGAACGACTCGGCAACCGCCAGCCACAAAAAAAAATTTCTGTTATGCGGGTTTTAGCCTGCTTCAGGCAATGAGGCTATGAAACTATCGAATGGTGCAAGAGGTGGACCCAAACGTCGAAGGTAATCAGGTCAATCTACATCTGGCTCGGGCGTTGGCCGTTAAATAACGATCTCGTCGTATCAAAGGACCGACGCATGATGCGAACCAGTCGAAGCCCCTCTACCGTCAATAGCCAGCCCTGAACGTCCGAAAGGCGCGTCTTTGGCTCGATCGTGCTGAGCGCAAAGAGTGACATCCTTGCATCCTATCAATCGTTCGCGCGAACGTGCGCGTAAGTCGAACGTGCCTCCGTTATCTGGTCGGAGTGAGTCGCGACCCACTGCGCAAGCGCCCGGACCGGGCGCAGGAAATCCTTTCCCAGGTCTGTAAGTGCGTACTCGACCTGCGGTGGTCTAACGGGGGTCACGGTCCGTTTCACCAAACCATTTTCCTCGAGTTCCTTTAGCGTTTGGGTCAGCATTTTTTGACTGATCTCCCCAACGTCTCTGCGAAGCGCATTGAACCGACGCGGCCCGCGACCCAGTGTTCGGATCACCAGCACCGTCCACTTATCGCAGATCCGCGCGAGCATTCGGCTGATGTGTTCGCAAGCAGCGGGATCCTTGTGTTCACCTGGTTTCGAAATGGTGCCTTCTTGTGCCATCACGGGAATCCTCCTAGGCTGGTTTCTCTTGGTAACTACCATACAGGACGAAACCATGACTGATAAGCCCCGCATTGCCCTCATCATCGGCTCCACCCGCCCGACGAGGTTCGCTGACAAGCCAGCCCAATGGATGCTGAAACAAGCCCAGGCGCGCCAGGACATGGAGGTGGAGGTGATCGATCTGCGCGATCATCCGCTGCCTTTCTTCGCCGAGGTCGCATCAAATCTGCGCGTTCCCAGCAAAGATCCCGAAGCCATCCGGTGGCAGCAAACCATCGGCCAGTACGACGGCTATATCTTCGTCGTTGCTGAATACAATCACTCGATTACCAGTGCACTCAAGAACGCGCTGGATCAAGCCTACAAAGAGTGGAATCGCAAGCCTTTCACCGCGATCGGCTATGGAAGCGTGGGCGCAGGACGCGCCATTGAGCACCTGCGAGGGATCGGCGTTGAATTGCAGATGGTCGCCACCCGCGGCGCAGTCCACATTGGCGGCAGCGACTTCATGGCCGTATTCCCCATGGGTGGCAACAAGCCTATCGAGGATATCGAGGCTGGGCTATTGCCTTCGGCCACGGCCGCCCTCGACGACCTGGTCTGGTGGGCCAAGGCGACGATGGCCGCGCGAGCAGCAGCTGCTGCTTAACCACCCCTCAGGCGGGCCGCGCCCTACGCCGGCCCGCGAATCTCATGACGGGCGTTTAGCTCGATGAGTGAAACCGCTAAGAGAAGCTGCAATGAGTATCGATCAACTCCCCACCTATTTCCTGAGCCATGGCGGCGGCCCCTGGTCCTTCGTCGAAGAGCCCAGGCGCCAGAATTACGCCAACCTCGAGCAGTCTTTGATCGCGTTGAGGCCTGAGCTGCAAAGCCCGGTTCGGGCGGTGCTGATCATTTCCGGCCATTGGGAAGAACGCGGCTTCGCCATCTCTTCCGCCGCCAAACCGGGCATGCTCTTCGACTACGGGGTTTCCCAGACTACCTCTATCGCATCAGCTACGCGGCCCCAGGATCACCCGATGTTGCCGCCCGAGTCCGCGATCTGCTGGCAGCGGGTGGCATGCCCGTCCGATTGGATGGTGAACGTGGCTACGACCACGGCACGTTCAGTCTCATGAAGGTGTTGGCACCGAACGAGAACGTGCCGATCGTCCAGCTCTCGCTTGACGTCGGCATGGACCCGGCAGTGCACCTTCAGGTGGGTCGCCTGCTTGCTCCACTGCGCCGGGAGGGCGTGCTGATCATCGGCAGCGGATTCAGTTATCACAACTTCGCCATTCGTGACGCGCGCGCCGCGCCCATATCCCAGCACTTCGATGCGTGGTTGCAACATGTGCTCGTGGAATCGGAACCCGCCGAACGCACCGAACTACTGATTCGATGGGAAGACGCGCCTTATGCCCGCGACGCACATGCACGCGAGGATCATCTGATCCCGCTCATGGTGGCGGTCGGAGCGGCAGAGGACGAGCCAGGCGCCTGCGTCTATCACGAAACGGCTTTTATGCGGTTTGTCACGGCGTCGAGCTTTCGCTTTGGGAGCCCTCTCAGTGGCGCCGCCGTGTGAGTGTTGCCTGGAAAGCGCTGATCGCCATGGCAAGCCAAACGCCAGCACTCACGTCGTAACGCAAGCCAAAGGATGTCACCCTTCATGAAGTCAACAAACCCCGCCAACTGGATCCTGGTCACCGGCACGTCGACTGGATTCGGCCACGCCACAACCTTTACGCTGGCAGAAAACGGTTACCGAGTCCTGGCCGCGGTGCGAAAGCAGGAAGACATCGAATCGCTCCTGGCCGAGGCGGAGACACGTCGCGTTGTGGGATCCGTTGAGCCGATCATTCTGGATGTGACGGACGCCGGCCAGATTTCGGCGGCAGTGGAAATTGTCAGGGCCAAAATCGCGGCCGGAGGCAGGCTCCACGCCATCGTTCACAATGCGGGCGCGCAATGGGCCGGGCCAATCGAGACAATGCCACTGACTGAGTGGCGATCCCAATTCGACGTGCTTTTCTTCGGCCCCATTGCTCTTACCCAGCAGCTCCTTCCACACCTTCGCGCCTCACGCGGGCGAGTTATCAACGTGACCTCCATCGGCGGGATCATGCCGGGGCCGATGATTGCCGCCTATCAAGCGGCGAAGGCCGCGTTCGAGGCAGTGAGCGACTCGATGCGGATTGAGTTCTCTCCATTCGGCGTTCATGTCTCCGCCATCGCTCCCGGCTCCATTTCCACGCCGATGCTCAACCGGTCCTCCGACCAGCTCAACAGGCTCGCGGATGCCCTGCCGAAAAGCCTTCAGCCCGTCTATGCGGATGCCCTACGTGCGTTCGCGAAGACTGTCGCGTCCGCCCAGAGATTTTCAACCTCTCCGGCGAAGGCATCGCTGACGATCCTCCGAGCTGTGACAGCGCCCCGTCCCCGAACCCGTTACCTGATCGGGACGGACGCGAAGCTCTCCGCGTTCCTCAAGCACAATCTTCCCGACCGTTGGATGGATGCGCTTATCTTCCGGCTGGTTGGTCTGCCGCGGCGGGTAAAGCACCACGCGGGTGAGTAGAAAATCCAACCACACAGGGGCGGACGAAACCGCACCGTCTTGGGGTGAAACCGACAACTCACTTCGTGTTCGATGGAAGAATTGCGATCAAAGGTGGGCGTAGCGAAAGTGAGTTGTCAGCTCACCGCTGCTATACCGCGCTCGGCCCTTTTGAATCCGCAGATTGTCCAGACGGAGATTCAGTGCGTTGCCGTCAGCAAACCTCACATGCTCACCGTGACTTGCTTCGGCGAGCAGGCGCGCAATGCGCAACTTCGTTCTGCGTCGCCAGCCCGTTCCCGAAAGAGAAAGATGTGGGGTTGCCACGCACCGACAAGCGACAAGGCCCCTCCTCCTAGGCTGCAGGTTTTATCCAGATCGCCGGCCTGAGGGCCTTGCTGCGCCTCGTCGGTCAGACCGGTCTTTCCTTCTAGGCTGCGTGTTTTACCCTCCCGCTGGATCAGCGCAGGTGGAGAGATTTTCCTTGGTCCAACAATGGCGCTTGGGCGTGTCTTCTATCTAAGCTCGCGGTTTTACCCGGCTCACTAGGCAGTGGCGACACCCTGGAAGCCTTCTTATATCGATATGTTGGTCTTATCCGGGCACTTGACACGACGAACTGGCAGAGTCAGAATTTGGTATGTCTACCAACCAATTCGCCAATGAAGCCGGAATCTGCCATGCAGGATCGTAGGGAAATCATCATCGAGGCGGGCCTTGCTACGTTGCGGGAGCACGGCTTCGTCGGTTTCACGCAGCCCAGAGTGGCCCAGCTTGCGGGACTGCGCCAGAGTCATCTCACGTACTACTATCCCACTCGTCTGGATTTGCTCACGGCTGTTGCTCGTGCTGCGATCGACCGGCAGCTTGGCGCGGCTGACAAAGTATTGGGTGGGACCACGAGGCAAGTCGCGCAAGCGATGTCGAAGACGGTGGTCCACCATGAGGACACGCGAGTCATGATGGCTCTAGCGCAGGCCGCCGATCAGGAAGCCCCTCTACGGGAATTATTCCGCGAGCTAGCGGACGCCATCGTTGGGCGATCCAGCCAGTTCTTGAAAAGCCTGAACAACGAATCGACGGTGGAAGACGCCCGTCTATTGCACGCCTTACTGGTTGGACTGGCGGTGGTGGACCTGGCGACGGGACGGCCGGATGGTGCCAAACGCACGACCGCAGTGCTCGATCGCGCACTGAAGCTACTTTTGAGTTCATAAAACGGCAGTGGCCGCATCAGCGCCGCGCGCCCAGACACCCCTATCAAATTCGGAGAAATGACATGACAAAGACCGTGCTTATTGTTGGCGCCGGCCCAGTGGGCCTGACTGCGGCTACCGAGCTAGCTCGCTATGGCATACCTGTGCGCATCGTGGATAAGGCGCCCCAACGGACAGATAAATCCAAGGCGTTGGTATTGTGGAGCCGAACCTTGGAGCTGCTTGATCGCGGCGGCGGCTCCGCTCCATTCGTTGACGCAGGGTTCAAAGTGCATGCGGTCAACGTAGTCGCCCGGGCCGGGGAGCTGATGGGGCGAGTCACGCTGGACTCGGTGGATGGCCCCTATCCTTACGCCTTGATGCTTCCCCAATCGGAAACCGAGCGCCTGCTTGAGGAGCGCTTACTCGCTCTTGGCGTCACCGTCGAGCGCAATGTGGAAGTGACCAGCCTCACCAATAGCGACACAAATGTGCAGGCCGTGCTGCGTCATCCTGATGCGTCGGAAGAGACTGTATCGGCTGACTGGTTGCTCGGTTGCGATGGAGCACATAGTCTCGTGCGCAGTACTGTTGGCACGGAGTTCGCTGGCGAGACGATGCTGAGCGACTGGATGTTGGCGGACATCCATATGAGTGGCTATCCCTATCCCGACACCGAGGTGGCCGTCTATTGGCATCGTGATGGCGTCTTTGTGATCTTTCCGATTTCGCCGGGCCGCTACCGTCTCATTGCCGACTTGCCGATGACATCCAGCGAGCGCCCACCGACTCCGACGATGGAAAAGGTGCAAGCGCTTGTGGATCAGCGCGGTCCAAAAGGGATGGTTGTATCCGATCCGATTTGGCTCGCAGGCTTCAGAATTAACGGCCGTAAGGTTTCGGACTATCGTTCAGGTCGAATGTTCCTCTTGGGCGATGCCGCGCATATCCACAGTCCAGCGGGCGGCCAGGGCATGAATACCGGCATGCAAGATGCTTTCAATCTGGCGTGGAAGCTCGCCATGGTGATCAAAGGCACATGCGGCGATAAAGTGCTGGACAGCTACAGCCCAGAGCGCAGCAAAGTGGGCGAACAGGTTCTCAAGGATGCAGGCAGGTTGACGGCCATGGGTGCGGCGAAGAATCCGCTGGCCCAATATGCCCGCAATATAGTGAGCCACTTCGTGTTGGGAATTGCCTCAGTCCGGGAAAAAATTGCAGACGGCATGGCAGAGGTCGCCATTGGCTATCCTGATAGCCCATTGAACGGCCCCGCACTTCGAGGCGCAAATGGCCCGAAACCAGGTGAACGCGTCATGCCTGTCAGCGGCCAATCATTCGTTGGAGCTGGCGATGCACCACGGTTTGCGCTTTTCGCGGAGCCAAGCCAGTCGGTTACCGATTTGCTACATAGGTACGACGTGCTGCTTGACCCTGAGTTGCGGTCGCCTTTGATCGCAGGCGGAATGACTCTGGTGCGCCCTGATGGTTATGTCGCTTGCTCAGGTAAAACCGCGGAAGACGTCGCCAACTATCTCAATGGACTCCGCTAGGCTAGCCGCAGCTTCTCCCTTAACCGTGAGGCAGTGATTCCAGCAGACGAAAACGGTGCCGATGACGCGCTTGATACTCGCGCCATCGAGCATCATTTTCGTTCATCTATATTCCCTGGTGTACGCTAGGCGGACATCACCTCGCTAGATTGCCGACAAGCGCGCGTCGCCTTGCCCGGCGCCTACGGGCATAAGCAATAAGGCGGTAAAGCTTGCGCAAAGCAGCTTCAATGATGAGCAGAACTATGAAGGCGACAAGAGCACCAGCTAGATAGAATGCGCCCACAAATAGTTGAAAAGGCCACGTTCGAGCATAGGGATCGATCGACGGCGGCCCGGCTAGAAATGCAACCGTGCGCAGGTAGTCCCAAGCCAGGAACGAAGCGAGCAGGATGCCGAGCTGTACCAAACATGCATTTGTGAATCCGTTCTTGCCGCGGAACATAAGCTCGTGATCCTTACTACCTAATATATGGACCCAAGGGTCCGGCTATACATCCCTGCTCACGTTCGGAAGGCCTGACGCAATGCCCTGATTGACCGGGAGCTTAGGCGGACGTCACCTCGCTAGATTGCCGACAAGCGCGCGTCCCGACAATACATGTCTGGACACCCTGACGGGCTCGCGGGCGAAAATTGTGGGGGACCCGTGTGCAATCCGTGGGGAGCGCGCCAATTCTCACTTTGCAAAAACGACTAAGGCCACTCTTTCGAATGGCCTTAGTCGTTGTTTCTACTAAATTTAACAGGTCGACGATTTAAGCTAAAATGTTAAATTTTCGTTATGGTGCCCAAGAGGGGACTCGAACCCCTACGACTTACGTCGCTACCACCTCAAGGTAGTGCGTCTACCAGTTCCGCCACCTGGGCAGGTGTGTTGCGTGTTGCTGTGTTGCGTATTGCTCAATTAGGTCCGGCTTAGTTCTTCTTGACCGGCTGTGCGGGCGGTACGGTGTTGGTTGCGGCTGGAACGGCCGTCGGCACTTCTGAAGCGGCCGGCGCGGCCGGCTTCGTGGTCTGGATCGCTGGCTTGGCGGTGAGGCCCGACATGACGCCGAGATCAGTGGCCTTGGCATGCGACTGACCGTTGGCGTGCAGATAGATGCCCATGCCGAGGCTCAGCAGGAAGAACAGCGAAGCCAGGATGCCGGTGGCACGGGTCAGGAACGTGGCTGAACCACGCGCACCGAACACCGTCGCCGAGGCGCCGCTGCCGAAGCCGGAGCCGGCATCGGCGCCCGCGCCGTTCTGCAGCAGGATCAGCACGATCATTGCTGCAGCGATCAGGATGTAAAACACGCTGAAAATGACGAACATGATTTTCTTTATGAGCCTGTGCGCTTAGTGCGCCGCGGCGCAGATTCCAAGGAAGTCGGATGCGGTCAGAGAGGCCCCACCGACCAGCCCTCCGTCCACGTCCGCCTGCGCGAACAATTCAGCGGCGTTGGCCGCTTTGACGCTACCGCCGTAAAGCAGTCGAGTCAGCCGGGCAATGATAACATCTTCTTTTTCCAGTTGGCTACGAATGAACGCATGGTGCTCTTGCACCAGCGACGGCGTGGCCATGAGGCCGGTACCGATTGCCCATATGGGTTCATAGGCGATCGCCGCCGTATCGAAGCTGGCAATGCCGTTCAGGTCCAACACGGCCTTTAGCTGACGTGCGATGACCGCCTCGGCCTCGCCCGCGTCATGCTGCGCCCGCGTCTCGCCCACACAGAGAATCGGGGTGAGGCCACCAGCCTTGGCGGCGGCAAACTTGCGGGCGACCAGCTCATCGCTCTCACCGTGATAGTGGCGGCGTTCGCAGTGGCCGACCAGTACCCAGCGCGCGCCGACATCCACCAGCATGGCGGCGGACACTTCGCCCGTATAGGCACCCTGCCCTTCGTGCTCGCTGACATCCTGCGCGCCGAAGCCCAGGCCGGAGTCGGCATGCTGCCGGACCAGCTCGGAAATGTAGGGAAACGGGGGAAACACGGCTACATCAATGGAGGCCGGTTTGGCGGCGGCAATCTCGTTCACCAGGGCCGTGGCCATGGAACGACTGCCGTGCATCTTCCAGTTGCCGGCGACAAATTTCTTGCGCATGGTCTGCTTCCGCTGCAATCAAAGCGCAAGCTTACCGATGGGTTGCGGCGTCGGCAAACGGCCCACTACTGGCGCCTGCGCGTCCGCCTGGTCAAGAATGGCCATCCGCCAACAGGAATGACCCATGTCGCCCACCCGTCCACTCAGTCTGATCACCGGTGCCTCGGCCGGCATTGGCGCCGCATTTGCGCGGCAGCTCGCCACGCTCGGCCACGATCTGGTGCTCACGGCGCGGCGGGTTGACCGACTGGAAGCGCTGGCCATTGAGTTGCGCGAACGGCATGGCGTGGCTGTGACAGTGCTGCCGAACGACCTCGCCGACCCCTGCGCACCGCAGGCTTTGTGCGATGCATTGCAGCAGCGCGATCTTCACGTGGACTGGCTGATCAACAATGCCGGCTACGGCGTGCCTGGCTCGTTCGTGGCGAATGACTGGAAAACCCATGCGGCGTTTCTGCAGGTGTTGCTGACGGCGCCGACCGAGCTGATCTGGCTGCTGCTGCCCGGCATGCGCAAACGCGGCTATGGGCGGATCATCAATGTGGCATCGCTGGCCGGGCATGTTCCGGGCCCGGCCGGACACACGCTGTATGCCGCGTCCAAGGCCTACATGATCAAGTTTTCGCAGTCGCTGGCGCTGGAGAACAGCGCGGTGGGGGTGAATGTCAGCGCCTTGTGCCCGGGTTTCACCTGGTCGGAGTTCCATGACGTCACCGGCACCCGCGACAAGATGGATCAGATGCCGGCCTTCATGTGGCTCACTGCGGAAGAAGTGGTGAACCAGGGTATTGCGGCGGTTGAACGTGGCCAGGCGGTGTATATCCCCGGCCGTGTCAATCGGACGATCAAGACGATTGTTCAGCTGATGCCGGATCGGTTGGCGATGTGGCTTTCGGCGCGGGAATCGAAGCGCTATCGGAATGCGGATGAGGGACAGGTTTCTGAATAGGTTGGGATGAGGGTTGGCGATGCCCAACGCTGTGGCTGCGGGAGTGTTGGGCATCGCTGGCGCTCACCCCAACCTACGTGTGCTCCGCCCCTGCCTGCAGGGGGAGGTTGGGAGGGGGTGGCTTTTGACGTTGAGGTCGAGAGCAAGAGCGACCCACCCCAGCCCTCCCCTGCATGCAGGGGAGGGAGCAGTGCCGGATCAGATCAGCTTGATCTCGCGCAGCCGCTGCATCAGGTATTCGTGGGAGGTGATTGAGGTGTCGTAGCGGCTCGGGTTGTCGGGCGTGATGCATTCGGGCACGGGGTCGAGCACGACGTCCGGATTCGGATGCAGGAAGTACGGCACTGAATAGCGTGGTTTGCGCGCGTTCGCGTTCTGCGGATTGACGACGCGGTGCGAGGTGGACGGGTACACGTGGTTGGTCAGCCGTTGCAACATGTCGCCGATGTTCACCACGATGGCGTCGCCTTCGGTGGTGATCGGCAGCCACTCGCCCTCGCTCAGTACTTCCAGGCCTTCGGCGCTCGCGCCGACCAGCAGGGTGATGAAGTTGATGTCCTCGTGTGCGCCGGCGCGCACGTTCGGGATGTTTTCCTGGGTGATCGGCGGGTAATGGATAGGCCGCAGGATGGAGTTGCCCTGATCCGTCTTGTCGTCGAAGTAGTGCTCGGGCAAGCCCACATGCAGGGCCAGCGCGCGCAGCACGCGCGTACCGAGCTGATCCAGCGCCTCGAACAGACCATAGCCGCAGGGCTTGAAGTCCGGTACTTCGCTGGGCCACAGGTTTGGCGGCATCACGTCGGCGAACTTCGAGTCGCGCGGAATCTCGCGACCGATGTGCCAGAACTCCTTGAGGTCCGCGAACTGGCTGTCCTTGGCGGTCTCCACCTTGAACGGCGTGTACCCGCGCGCACCCCCGCTGCCGGGCACGTGGTACTTCATCTTGGTTTCGGTGGGCAGCGCGAAGAAACGCTGGAACGCATCATAGGAACCGTCGATCAGTTCGCGCGGGATGCCATGACCACTGATGCAGCAAAAACCGAACTCGCGATACGCAGCGCCCAACTCGGCGACAAATGCGTCGCGGTCACTGTGGTAACGACGGATGTCTAGGGTAGGAACCTGTTTCACAATGCCTCAGCAGAATGTGTCTTGGCTGCCGATTTTACGACGTCGGCGAGCCAGCCTGCCAACTGCTGTACTTCTGCTGCGTCGGCCGCCTCGACGGTAACGCGCACCAGCGGCTCGGTACCGGAGGCCCGCAACACAACCCGGCCACGACCCTGCAAAACTCGCTCCACCTCGGCCAGCGCCTGTTGTACCTCGGTGCCGGACAGCGCTTCGCGGGCGCCGTTGGCGCGCACGTTCAACATGACTTGCGGCAGTTTTTTCAGACCTTTGCGCGCAGCGGCCAGGTCCTGCCCGGACAAGGCCAACGCCTCCAGTACGGCGAGCGCAGCCACAATGCCGTCGCCGGTGGTGGCGCGATCCAGGCACAGTATGTGGCCCGAGGTCTCGCCACCCAGGATGCCGCCATGCTCCCTGAGCAGCTGCATCACATAGCGATCGCCTACATTGGCGCGCACCAGGGGCACGCCCAATTCCGCCAATGCCAGTTGCAGGCCATAGTTGCTCATCAAGGTGCCGACTACCGGTTGCTTGAGCAGTCCTTGCGCGAGCAGGTTGCGGGCCAGCACGTAGAGGATGTCATCACCGTCGGCGACCGCGCCATTGTGGTCGACCAGCATCAGCCGGTCGCCATCGCCATCGAACGCCATACCGATGTCGGCAGCATGCGCCAGTACGGCATCCTGCAGCGCCTGCGGATGCGTCGAGCCGACATTGCTATTGATATTGAAACCGTCCGGCTTGTCGCCGATGGCGATCACCTCGGCACCCAGCTCGGAGAACACCTTGGGGGCGACCTGGTAGGTCGCGCCGTGCGCGCAATCGAGCACGATCTTGAGGCCGCGCAGGGTGAAGTCTTCCGGGACGGTGGCTTTGCAGAACTCGGCGTAACGCGCCACCGCGTCACCGATGCGAGTGGCCTTGCCCAGTTCTTCGGACGGCACCGTGACAAAGTCCGCGTCCACTTCCAGCTCGATCGCGAGCTCGACCGCATCCAGGAGCTTTTCGCCGTTCGCGGAAAAGAACTTGATGCCGTTGTCCTGGTGCGGGTTGTGCGACGCGCTGATCACGATGCCGGCGCTGGCGCGCATCGAGCGGGTCAAAAACGCGACCGCTGGCGTCGGCATCGGGCCGAGCAAGCCGACGTCGGCGCCCGCGGCGACCAGGCCAGCTTCCAGCGCGGATTCGAACATGTAGCCGGAGACGCGGGTGTCCTTGCCGATCAGCACCAGTGGGCGATCATTGCCAGCGCGAGCGAGCACGCTGCCCACGGCACGCCCCAGTCGCAACATGAAATCCGCGCTGATCGGCCATTCACCGACTGGGCCACGAATGCCGTCTGTGCCGAAATATTTTCGTTGAGTCATGGCGTCTTGCATTCCCGAAGGGGTTTTCTTGTTGTTGCGGCGGCAGCATAGCGCCACCTCGAATAACCTGTTAACCCGTCGTCATCCCTGCATTGGCAGGGAACCCCAGCTCGTCATCCCTGCGAAGACGGGGACCCAGTGCTTCAAGTTCTTGAAGATCAATGGCGCTGGGTTGACCAGCTTCGCTGTTGAAAAGCGCCTCTGCCTTCGCAGGAATGACGGGCAGCGGCTTTCGAGGCGCACTAAAGAGTTCAATCGTCGTCTGGCCAGCGTGGTGTGGCGGTTTTTTCGTTGCGCTTTGGCACCACGTCGACGGCATGCACGGCCTGCCATACGGCCAGCGCGTCCACCGTAGCGGCCACGTCATGTACGCGCACCATGCGTGCACCGCGCTGAACGGCGATCAGCGCTGCGGCCGCCGAACCTGCGGCGCGTGCGGCCGGGTCGGACTTGCCGGTCAGTGTGCCGATCATCGACTTGCGCGACAGGCCGGCATACACGCCGCTGCCCAAGTTGCTGAAACGATCCAGCCCAGACAGCAGTGCCAGGTTGTGTTCCAGCGTTTTGCCGAAGCCGAAGCCGGGATCGAGCATCACCTTGCGCCGATCCATGCCAGCCATCTCGCAGGCGAACAGCCTGTCCGTCAGAAAGCGATGCACTTCGCCGACCACATCGTCGTACTGGGGATCGACCTGCATGCTGCGCGGCTCGCCCTGCATGTGCACCAGGCACACCGGCACGCCCAGTTCGGCGGCGGCGTCCAATGCGCCGTCGTGGCGCAACGCCCAGACGTCATTGATCATGCCGGCGCCAGCGGCCACCGCAGCGCGCATCACTTGCGGCTTGGATGTGTCGATGGCGATCGGCAGCGTCGTGCGTGCGATCAACTGCTCGATGACGGGCAGCACGCGGCGCAATTCCTCTTCGACCGATACATCGGCCGCACCGGGGCGGGTGGATTCGCCGCCGACATCGAGCATGTCGGCGCCCTCCTCCGCCATGCGCAAACCGTGCGCCACCGCCGCTTCCACGCTGTCGTGATGACCATCGGCGGAGAACGAATCCGGGGTGAGATTGAGGATCCCCACGACGCGTGGACGGTCAAGCCGCAGCGGGCGCCCGGCGCAGTTCAGTACCGTCGCAAACAGATCGATCGACATACTCAAACCCTCAATGACTCGACACCGGACTCACTCGAAACCTGAGGGTTGCGGCATTTCACGCAACCCATGAGGGCAACCTCATACCTCGATGCCACCGCCGCCAAGCTCACCCATGTAGCGACGGTAGTAGCGCAGCTCCTCGATCGAGTCGCGGATGTCCGATAGCGCGGTATGTGCGGATTCCTTGCCGAAATTCTTCGCAATGTTTGGTGCCCAGCGCCGGGCCAGCTCCTTGAGCGTGGACACATCGAGGTTGCGGTAATGGAAATAACGTTCCAGTCGCGGCATCTGCCGATACATGAAACGCCGATCCTGGCAGATCGAATTGCCGCACATCGGCGACTTGCCCGGTGCCACCCACGCACGCAGAAACTCGACGGTGGCCTGCTCAGCCATGCCGTGATCGGTTTCCGAAATCAGCACCTGTCGCCACAAACCGGACTTGTGGTGCTGGTTGCTATTCCAGCTGTCCATCGACTCAAGGCGGTCGATTTCGTGGCGGATTGCGAATACCGGGCCCTCGGCCAGCACGTTCAGGTGCTTGTCGGTGACGACCGTGGCGATCTCCAGGATCGAGTCGTTATCAGTATCTAGGCCGGTCATCTCCAGATCGATCCAGATCAGGTTGTCATCGTTGGCTTGGCTCATGGACACTCCTTGGGTACCCAAGTTTATCAGTCTTGCCGGGAATGCCCATGTGAGTGCGGGTTTTGGCCATGCGATGATGGGGAGCCTGTCCCAATGACTCCCGCATGCAGACCTTCTTCTGGCACGATTACGAGACCCTCGGCACCGACCCGCGACGCGACCGGCCCGTGCAGTTTGCCGGCATTCGCACCACGCTGGAGCTGGAAATCATCGGGGAGCCGGTGATGTTCTACGGCAAGCCGCCGCTGGAAATGCCGCCGCAGCCCGATGCCTGCATGGTTACCGGCATCACCCCGCAACTGGCCGAACGTGAAGGCGTCATTGAAGCCGAGTTTGCGGCCCGTGTGCATGAACAGCTGGCCGAACCAGGCACCTGTGGTGTCGGCTACAACTCGTTACGCTTTGACGACGAGTTCACACGGCAGATGCTGTACCGCAACTTCTACGAGCCGTACGGTCGGGAGTGGGAAAACGGCAATTCGCGCTGGGACCTGATCGACCTGGTGCGCATGTGCCAGGCCCTGCGGCCCGAAGGCATCGTCTGGCCGACCCGTGAGGACGGCCTGCCCAGCTTCAAACTGGAGCATCTGGCCAGCGCCAACCAGCTCAAGCAGGAGCGCGCCCACGATGCCTTGTCCGATGTCTATGCGCTGATCGACCTGGCCGGGCTGATCCGCGTGCGCCAGCCGCGGCTGTGGGACTGGTATTACAACTTGCGCCGCAAGCAGAAGGTGTTCGAGCTGCTCGACGTGGTGAACATGACGCCGATGGTGCATGTGTCCTCGCGCTATCCGGCCAGTCGCCATTGCCTGGCCGTGATCGCCCCGCTGGCTGCGCACCCCAGCCGTGCGGGCGAAGTGATCGTGTATGACCTGGCCAGCGACCCCTCCGAGTGGTTGGCACTGGACGAAGACGACATCGCCGACCGCATTTTCACGACGCGTGCCGATTTGCCCGAAGGGGTCGAACGCATCCCGTTACGCACCGTGCGAGCCAACCATGCGCCGGCGCTGGCACCGTTGTCGGTGCTGCAGGGTGCGGATCTGAATCGGCTGCAGGTGGATCTGGATCGCTGCGTGGCCCATCGCGATGTCCTGCATGCGGTGGAGGGACTGGCGGAAAAACTGCGGCGCGTGTTTCAGCGCGCGGGCGAACTGCCGCCGCCGGAGGACCCCGAGTTGGCGCTGTATGGCGGCGGCTTCCTGCCCGATGCCGACAAGAAGCTGCTGGCCCAGGTGCGTGCCACGCCGCCGGCCGCGTTGGGCCAGCGTACGTTTCCGTTTCGCGACCCGCGGTATCCGGAGCTGTTGTTCCGCTACCGCGCACGCAACTGGCTGGATTCGCTGGATGCCGAAGAGCGCGAGCGCTGGGGTGCGTTTTGTCGGGATAGGTTGACCCGGCCAACGGCGCTCACCAGCCTTACCCTTGACGACTACTTTGCGCGCCTCACCGAGCTGCGCAGCGACCCACTCGCGCAAGGCAAGCAGGCCCTGCTCGACCAACTGCAGTCCTGGGGGGAAGAGCTGGCCAACAACCTTGATATCCACTCGTAGGTTGGGATGAGCGCTCGGCGAACCCCAACAGTGCGTCGACGACCATGTTGGGCATCGCTGTGCTCACCCCAACCTACATTCGACGCTGACCCACACCCCGTAGGTTGGGGTGAGCGCAGCGATGCCCAACATGCCGCCGACCGCCAAGTTGTGCTTCGGGCAGCTCCTGCGGCCTGCCTTCGGCCCATTCGCTATGCGAATGTTCGCTTCGACATCCAGCCTTCGCAGGCTCACTCCCATCTTCGCCTACTTCGAGATCCGATCTGTCATGTCAAAAGCCTATTTCTCGCCCGCCACGTTCCGCTTCCTGCGTGCGCTTGATCGCAACAACAGCCGCGAGTGGTTTGCCGAGCACAAGGATGATTACGAGCGCCGCGTGCGCGAACCGTTCCTTGAATTGATCACCGACATGCAGGCTCCGCTGACGAAGATCAGCCCGCACTACCGTGCCGATGCGCGCAAGAACGGTGGCTCGCTGTTTCGCATTTATCGCGACACGCGCTTCTCCAACAACAAGCTGCCGTACAAGCCGTGGCAGGGCTCACGCTTCTTCCATGAGCGGCGGCATGAAATCCCGGCACCGTCCTTTTACGTGCATATCCAACCCGGCGACTGCTTTGCCGGCGGTGGCATGTGGCATCCGGAGCCGGATGCGTTGAAGCATATTCGTGGCTTCATCTCCGACAACCCGGCCGCCTGGAAGCGCGCCACGCAGAGCAAAGCATTCCGCGAGCACCTCACGTTCTGGGGCGAATCGCTGAGCCGTCCGCCGCGGGGCTTCGACCCCGCGCATGAGCTGATCGAGGATATCAAGCGCAAGGATTTCGCGGTCGGCGAAAACTTCGATGAGGCACTCGCCTGCTCGACTGAACTGCTGCCGTGGGTCGTGGCAACGTTCAAGCGTGCCTCACCACTGGTCGACTATCTGTGTGCGGCACAGGAGCTGGAGTTCTAGTCCTCACTCCAGACAAGCGTCATTGCCTGGAGCGGCGCATCGACCAGATCGCGGCACCGATCCCGATCAACGCCGTCATCGCCACATAGTGCGCTGGTGCCAGTACGCCAAAGCGCTGCACCAGCAATCCGATCAGCGGCGGCGTGAGGCCGCCGAACAGCGCATAGGCGATGTTGTACGAGAACGATAGCCCGGAGAATCGTACCGCTGGCGGGAACGCGACCACCATCAGCGCCGGCACCACCCCGACCACGCCGACACTGAAGCCAGCCAACGCATACAACGCGACGAAATGCGCGGCGCCGGCTTGCAGGTCCAGATACAGCGCATAGCTGCCGAGCAGCAGCCCGATCGCGCCAAGCAGCAGCGTGCGCGCATAGCCGAGGCGATCAGCCAGCCAGCCGTAAAACAGACAACCCAGCCCCAGCGCGAACGAGGCCACGCTGTTACCGAGGAACGCCCGCGTCGGCTCGATGTGGAAGTCCAACTGCACCCGTGATGGCGTCAACAGGATGATCACCACGATCGCGGCCGTGAGCATCCAGGTCACCGACATCGACAGCAGCACGCTGGGCAAATGCCGCTGCAGCACCTGTTTCAAAGGCAATCCGGAAACCAGTTCGCGACGCGCATGCATCGCTTCGAACACCGGTGTTTCGCTAAGCCAGCGGCGCAGCCAAACCGCGAAAAAGCCGAAGACACCGCCAACCAGGAACGGCAGCCGCCAACCCCAGGCGAGCACCTCGGCCGGAGCAAGTCCGCGGTTGATGGCGGCAGCCACCAGCGAGCCAATCAAGATGCCCACGGTGAGCCCGGAGGTAAGGCTGGCGCAGGCAAAGCCAATCCGCTGCGGCGGCACGTGTTCGGCCACGAACACCCATGCACCCGGCACTTCGCCACCTACCGCGATGCCCTGCACGATCCGCAATAGCAGCAACAGCAATGGCGCGAGCATGCCGATCTGCGCGTACACCGGCAGCAGGCCGATGCCCAGCGTGGGCAGCGCCATCAGGAACACGCTGAGGGTGAACATCTTCTTGCGCCCCAGCGTGTCGCCGTAGTGCGCCATCACCACGCCACCGAGCGGGCGCGCCAGGTAACCGGCCGCGAAAATGCCATACAACTGCAGCTGCCCCAGCCAGGTGGGAGTGTCCTTGGGAAAGAACAGATGGCCCAGCGGGATCGTGAAGAATACAAACACCACGAAGTCGTAGAACTCCAGCGCCCCGCCGAGCGCGGCAAGCGCCAACGTGCGCACATCGCGGCGGTCCAGCGCTCGCTCGGACAAGCGGGAGTTTGAGAGTTCAGTAGCGGCAAGAGTCATCGAACGAACCTGTCCAGGCGCAGCCAAGTGGCCCGGCAACATAACACCAGCAGCGCCGCGCCCTCAAAGGCCCGTGCGGTTCACTTCGTGCAGGATTGGGCAAGTCAGGAAAATGGCGTATCGTTTCGACCAGCCAGGCTCTGGATGTCGGCACTGCATTGACGCGCGCCGTGGGAGCTGCAAAGTCTTTATCAACACAAGGAGAGTAGTAGATGAGCATGAGCAAGCGGTTGGCTGCCGAATTTTTCGGCACGTTCTGGCTGGTCACGGGAGGCTGCGGCAGCGCGGTGCTGGCGGCGGCGTTCCCGGATCTTGGTATCGGCTTTGCGGGCGTGGCGCTGGCCTTCGGCCTCACCGTGGTGACGATGGTGTATGCGGTAGGCCACATTTCCGGTGGCCACTTCAACCCGGCTGTGACCGTGGGTCTGTGTGCCGGCGGCCGCTTCCCGGCAAGGGATGTGATTCCGTACGTCGTGGTGCAGGTGGTCGGCGCGATCGCGGCGGCGGCCGTCTTGTATGTCATTGCCAGCGGCAAGGCCGGCTTCGACGCCAGTGCCAGCGGCTTCGCCTCGAACGGGTTTGGCGCGCATTCGCCGGGCGGCTACTCGATGCATGCCGCGATCGTGTGCGAACTGGTGATGACCGCGTTCTTCCTGATCGTGATCCATGGCGCCACCGACAAGCGTGCACCGGCCGGTTTCGCGGGCATTGCGATCGGTCTCACGCTGACCCTGATCCACCTGATCAGCATCCCGGTCACCAACACTTCGGTAAACCCGGCACGCTCCACTGGCGTGGCGCTGTTTCAGGGCGGTTGGGCGATCGAACAACTATGGTTGTTCTGGCTGGTGCCGTTGATCGGTGGTGCGATCGGCGGGCTGATTTACCGCCATCTGCTGGAAACGCGCGACTGATGAAACAAAGCCCCGCCGAATGGCGGGGCCTTGTTTCACGCTTCGGAAAACGGAAACGCCAGCACGTCGGCGATCGCGTCGGTGTCACTCAGGCACATCAGCAGACGCTCCACGCCCATGGCCACGCCCGCACAATCAGGCATCGCATCGAGCACGGCGAGCAAGGCTTCGTCGATCGGAATTTCACGCTGTCCCCGCGCACGGCGCACCGCATTGTCGCGCTCGAACCGCTCACGCTGCTCCGCCGCATCGTTCAACTCGTGATAGCCGTTGGCCAGCTCATACGGCCCCAGATACAACTCGAAGCGTTCGGCCAAGGGGGTTTCACCGGGACGGATCTTCGCCAGCGCGCACTGGCTGGCGGGGTAGTCGTGGATCACCGTAATGCGATTGCGCGGAAACGCGGGTTGCAGCCGGTGAGTGATCAGCAGGTCCAACCAGTCATCGCGGGTCAGCCCGGCCGGATCGATGTTCTGATCGACCAACAGCGCCTGCAAGTCGTCGATTGGCGCATGCAGCGGATCGATGCCGAGCTCGTCCAGAAAAAACTGTCGGTAGTTCTCGATCAGCACTTCGGCCCGGCGTCCCTGCATCGCCAGCGCGGACTCCACCAGTGTGATGGCGTCCTCCATCAGTCGGCGGTGATCCCAGCCGACGCGATACCATTCCAGCATGCTGAATTCGGGATTGTGCCGCCCCCCGGCCTCTCCATTGCGGAACACACGGCCCAGCTCGTAGCAGTCGCCGATACCAGCAGCCAGCAGGCGCTTGAGTGGATATTCCGGCGATGTGCGCAGCCAACGCTCGCGCGCGCCGGCATCGACGTGACCATGGAACAAGGTATGGAAACTTTCGATGTTCGGGTCGGTATTGCCGCTGGCCGAGAGCATCGGCGTCTCCACTTCCAGTACGTGACGCTCGGCGAAGAATGTGCGGATCAAGGTGTAGACCCACGCGCGCAACTGCAGCGATGCAAGCAACGTCGGCATCACGACGCTCCTTCGTGTTCGGCCAACAGTGCCAGCAGACGTGCTTCGTCCCACACTTCCACGCCAAGCTCCTGTGCCTTGTCGAGCTTGGAGCCGGCGGCTTCGCCGGCGACCACGAAGCTGGTCTTCTTCGACACCGAGCCAGACACCTTGGCACCGAGCGCTTCCAACCGCTCTTTTGCATCCTCACGACTGAGTGTCGACAACGTGCCCGTAAGCACGATCGTCTGCCCTTCCAAAGGTGCTGCGGTGACCTGCGCAGCGTGCGGAATGGCCGACAGCAGGCGCTGCATCGCCGCTTCGGCCTCATGCAGTGGGACAAGGTTCGCTTCGTCAGCAAGAAACGTCTGCAGGTTCGTCGCGGCAGCCGACGGCAGACCCGCGACAACCCAGTGGGTAGCGCCGGCGGCGATCAGTTTCGCCAGCGTGGGATAGTGTTCGGCAAGCAGCCGCGTACTCTTCGGGCCGAGCTTGCTGATCTTCACCATGTCCAGCAGCACGGCCAGATCCAGTCGCCCGCGCAACTTCGGTGATGGCGGCGCCTCGTCGCTGAAAACAATGCCGGTCGCAAGCAGCGCATCGACTACCCGCTGGTTGCCTTGCTGCGCAAAGAACGCGGCGATGGACGTGGCCACTTCGTCGCCGATATCGGGCAACACGCGCAATACCGGCGCCGGCGTGCTGCGCACAAAGTCGAGCCGGCCAAGCCATGCCGCCAACGTCTTCGCCGTGCTTTCACCGATATGCATGATGCCTAACGCAAACAGGAAGCGCGCCAGCGTCGTGTGCTTGCTGGCTGCAATGCCGTCGACCAGGTTTTCCGCCCATTTGGTGGCGATTTTGCCGGCCTTCACGGTTTCCGGAATGGTGCCGTCGCGCTCGTCGAAAGCTTGTTTCATCGCCACGAAACGCTCGACGGTAAGTCCGTAGAGATCGGCCGGCGTGTGAACGATGTCCGACTCGACCAGTGCTTCGGCAAAGCGCTCGCCGAGGCCTTCAATGTCCATCGCACGACGCGACGCGAAATGGATCAACGCCTCCTTGCGCTGAGCCGCGCATATCAGGCCACCAGAACAACGCCAGGCGGCGGCACCCTCTTCGCGCACCAGTGCAGAGCCACAAACCGGACAGACTGTCGGCATCTGCCAAGGATGAGTACCGGCCGGGCGACGCTCTTCGACCACCCGCACCACTTCCGGAATCACGTCGCCGGCCCGGCGCACGATCACGGTGTCACCGATGCGCACATCCAGCCGTGCAATCTGGTCGGCGTTGTGCAACGTCGCATAGGTGACCGTAACTCCGGCCACCTGCACCGGTTCCATCCGCGCACGTGGCGTCACTGCACCGGTGCGGCCGATCTGCACTTCGATATCGAGCAGTCGCGTCATCTCTTCCTGGGCCGGAAACTTGTGCGCGATCGCCCAGCGCGGCGCTCGCGAAACGAAGCCCATCTCGCGTTGACCGGCGTAGTCATCCAGCTTGTAGACCACGCCATCGATGTCGTACGGCAGCGAGTCGCGTTTCGCGCCTATGCGGCGGAAGTAGGCGAGCAGTCCATCGAATCCACGTGCTGTGCCCACTTCCGGTGACACCGGAAAGCCCCACTCGCGCAATTGCTGCAAGGTCTTGGAATGTGTCGGTGGCAGCTCGGCGCCTTCGACCACGCCCACCGCATAGGCAAAGAAGCTCAACCGACGTTTCGCCGTAATCGCCGGGTCGAGCTGGCGCAACGATCCGGCCGCGCCATTGCGCGGATTGGCCAGCGGCTTCTCGCCATGCTCGCGGGCGTACTCGTTGAACGTTTCGAAATCCTTGCGCAGCATGATCACCTCGCCGCGCACTTCCAGCACGGCTGGCCAGCCTTCACCGCGCAGGCGCAGCGGAATGGCGCGCACGGTACGCAGATTCGCCGTGACGTCTTCACCGGTTTCGCCGTCGCCACGTGTCGCGCCCTGCACGAACACGCCGTGTTCATAACGCAAGCTGATCGCCAGACCGTCGAGTTTGGGTTCCACCGAAAACACGGGCTCGCGTCGATCCAGCGTCTGCTCGATCCGCCGTTCAAACTCGGCGACCTCGCGGAAGCGGGTGCGATCGTCATCAGGCTGGCCTTCCTCAAGCGGTTGCTCGAACGCGTTGCCCAGCGACAGCATCGGAATCGCATGCCGCACTTCGGCAAAACCGCCGCGTGCCCGCGCACCTACCTTGCGCGTCGGCGAATCGTCCGAGGCCAGAGCCGGATGCTCGGCTTCCAGCGCTTCGAGCTCGCGCATCAGGCGATCGTAAGCGGCGTCGGTGATCTGTGGATCGTCGAGCACGTGATAACGGTGGTTGGCCTGCTCGATCTGTGTCCGCAGCGTGGTGATGCGGGCAACGACCCCGGCGGGGGCTGGGCGTTCGGTCATGCGGATCTCCTTCCTCCCCACAGTTTAGCGATACCCGCAAATTTCGGCCGGCCAGGTAAGCAAATCAAAAGCTGGTGGGCATAGGTTTCCTGATACATGCGGAGTCCACCCGCTGCGGGAGGACAGGTCGATGCGCGTATTGCGACATCTGGTAGTTCTGGCAGCCCTTGTCGCGTCCGGCACCGCGATGGCCAGTGGCGGTCCCTTCGGCATTGACCATGTTGTGGCTTATGACAACAGCGGCATCTGGAAGCGAAGCAACCAGAACATACTGATGTACGGCACGATTCTTTCCGTGACTGGCGGCGCCTTGGCGTTCGGCGACCAGGACAAGCTCGGCGACACATTCTGGCGCTCGATCGATGCCATGGCTATCAGCACTGCGGGTGCCGAAGTGATGAAATACACGTTCCAGCGCGAACGGCCCTCGCAGACCAACAATCCGAACGAGTTTTTCAAGGGCGTACACGCGACCAGCTTCCCCAGCGGCGAAGTGACCGCAATATCTGCCGCCGTGACACCTTTCATGGCCGCCTATGGCGACGATCACCCGGCAATCTACGCGTTGGCCTTGTTGCCTGCCTATGACGCGGTGGCGCGCGTCAAGACCCACGGCCACTGGCAGAGTGACGTGCTGGTTGGCGCGGCGCTCGGCACCGGGGTCGGCCTGTGGGCCTCACACCGGCAGTCACCCTTGATTCTCAGCTGGTTGCCGGGCGGTTTTCAGATCGGCTTCGTGCATCACTTCAAACCTTGATCAGATGAAACGTGGCTGACTCTGCGAATGGCGTTCACGCGAATGAAGCTGTCATAGCAAGTATCATGTGGCGCAATGTCCACCCCTGCCGCCGCGGATCCCCACGCTGCCGCCCCCGCTGAATCGATACCAGCGACGGTTTCAGCAGCCCTGCCCGACATTTCCTCTCGTGAGCAATTTCGCGGCCTATTGTGGCTGGTTGCCGCCGCGTTTTTCATGCAGGCGCTGGATTCCACCGTCGTCAATACCGCCGTGCCGGCGATGGCCGAGGCGCTGAAGGTCACGCCGCTGGGCATGCGCACTGCGCTGACCAGTTATGTATTGACCCTGGCGATCCTGATTCCGGCCAGCCCATGGTTGTGCGACCGCCTCGGCACGCGCCGGGTATTCGGCCTCGCGATCATCGTGTTCGGCGTGGGCTCGCTTTTATGTGGCGTCGCGCAGACGCTGCCGCAACTGGTCGCGGCGCGGGTGCTGCAAGGTATTGGCGGCGCCTCGTTGATGCCGGTGGGTCGCTATGTGCTGGTACGCAGCATCGCCAAGCGCGAATTCGTGCACGCTATGAGTACGGTGGCTACGTTCGGTTTGCTCGGTTCCGTGCTTGGGCCCTTGTTGGGCGGCGCGTTGGTGGAGTTCACCTCGTGGAGGCTGATCTTCCTGATCAACGTGCCGGTCGCGGTTGCCGGCGTATGGATGAACCGCCGCGACATGCCCGACTATCGGCTGGAGCGCGCGAATCGTTTCGATTTCCTGGGCTTCCTGCTGTTTGCCGCCACCTCGGCCTTGCTGCTCACCGCTTCGGAACTGGCTGGCAGCAAGCCGGTGCCGTGGGAGCGGATCGGATTGTGCACTGGCGTCGCACTGCTGCTGGGCACGGTCTATGTGTGGCACAGCCGACGCACGGCGCATCCAGTGGCCGACCTGAGCCTGCTGCGCGTACGCAGTGTGTGGGTGGCGCTGGCGGGCGGCCTGTTTACCCGGCTGGGCATCTCCGGCATGTTTCTGCTGTTGGTGTTGTTTCTGCAGGTGGGTTGCGGCTGGTCGCCGCTGATGGCCGGCTTGATGATGGTGCCGCAGGCGCTGGGTTCGATCAGCGCCAAATGGGTGATCAACCGCGCACTGGTTTACTTCGGTTACCGTCGTCTGCTGCTTGGCAACACGCTGCTGGTGGCGGTGCTATTGGCCATGTTCGCCTTGCTCGGGCCCACTTCGCCGGTCTGGGTCATTGCGTTGCTGACGTTCCTCTACGGCAGTTTCTCGGGGCTGCAATACACCGCGATGAATACGCTGATCTACAACGACCTGGACATCAAGCACGCCTCGATGGCCTCGTCGATGGCCTCGACCGCGCAATACCTCGCGATGAGTTTCGGCATCGCACTGTCCACCCTGCTGATGGAAGCGATGCTGCAAGGTCATGCGCACGAAGACTACGTCGTCGCGTTCCGCTGGACGGTCGTATTGCTGGCGGCGATCACCGCCGCAGCCAGCCGTGTATTCAGCCGGCTGCGGCATGATCGTCCCTTGCCAGGCGCACCCGTACCCGAGTAGCCCGCACAAGCTCGCGTAGGTTGGGGTGAGCAAAGCGATGCCCAACATCATCGCCGAGTGATTGTTGGGCATCGCTGACGGCTTATTCGAGATGTGAGGCAAGTAAATCACGCCCGCACGGGCCTGCTGGGCAAGCGTCGCGTAGGTTGGGGTGAGCGCAGCGATGCCCAACATCATCGCCGAGTGGTTGTTGGGCATCGCTGCGCTCACCCCAACCTACGATGGGTCACGCCGTGCCGGCCTGCATGTAGCATGCAGGCACTGCCGACAACCTGGATGCGCGCCTCATGCATCACGCCAGCGAGATCCTGTTTACCTTGTTCATCGTGTTCGTCGCCGCGCAGATCGGCGGCGAGATTGCGCAGCGCTTGAAACTTCCTGGCGTAGTCGGCGAGATCGCCGCCGGCTGCGTGATCGGTCCGTCGTTGCTCGGCTGGATCACTCCCGATCAGATTGCTACCGGCATGCCGCTCGATGTACTGGCCGAGATCGGCGTGGTGTTGCTGCTGTTTTCGGTCGGCCTGGAAACGCGGCTTGAGGATCTGAAGAAAGTCGGCAAGGTGGCGCTGCTGGTCGGCGTGCTCGGTGTGCTGGTTCCGTTCGGCATGGGCAGCGTATGGGCCCATGGCAGCGGATTCGGCTGGGATAAATCGTTGTTTGTGGCGGCCGCGTTCGTTGCCACCTCGGCCGGTATCACCGCGCGCGTGCTGCAGGAGTTGAACGCACTTCAGCGGATCGAGAGCAAGGTGATCCTCGGGGCCGCGGTGATCGACGACATCCTCGCCATGCTGCTGCTCGGTGTGGTGGTTTCGCTGCAGGGCGGTGGCGGCTTCGACCTCTCGCACCTGCTGATAGTCCTGGCCGGCGCGATCGGTTTTATCGCGGTGATCGGCTGGGGCGGCGCGCGCGTCATGCGCTGGAACTCCAGCTGGCTGGAGCGGCCCCTCAGCCCGCATTCGCCATTGATGATCGTGCTGGCGTTGTGCCTTGGGCTGGCCTACCTGTCGACCCTGTTCGGGCTGGCCGCAATCATCGGCGCGTTTCTGGCCGGCATGATCGCTTCGGAGTCCCGTCAACGACATACGCTGGAACAGCAGACCGTGCCGCTGCTCGCCTTGCTCACGCCGTTCTTTTTCGTGGTCACCGGCAGCAAGATCGACCTGCACGAACTGGCCAACGCCGACGCACTGCTGATGCTTGCCGTGGTCACCGTGATTGCGATCATTTCCAAACTCATCGGCGGCTGGCTCGGTGCGCTGTCGCTGGGCCAACGCAGCGCCTTCATCATCGGTTTTGGCATGGTGCCGCGCGGCGAAGTGGGCGTGGTGATCGCCAGCCTCGGCCTGGCCGCCGGGGTTTTCAACGATCGTATCTACGCGATCATCGTGGCCATGTCGCTGCTCACCGCGATGGTCACGCCGCCGGTGCTGGCGTGGTTGTTGAAACGCTCGGGACGCGGAGACGGCGGGGTTTCGCAGGCTGGTTCAGAAAGTATTCCGTGAAGCCGGGCAGTACGTGATTGCGGCTACTTGAGCTCGTCACTACGAGGGCTAACTCTCCCGTTCGTTACTACGGTGCCAACTACCTCGCCCGTTATCCCTGCCAAGGCAGGGACCCAGCGACTTCAAGTTCTGCGCAGGTGGGGGTACGGGGTCCCTGCCTTCGCAGGGATGACGGGCGGGCGCCTTCAAGTTCTTCGGGGGTGTGGGTACTGGGCCCTTGCCTTCGCAGGGATGACGAGTTGAGCGCGATCCGCAAGAATTTGACAAATGATTCAGCTGACTTATCTAGACTGGTCAACGTCCCACCCCTGCGCACCGACACCCAAGGAGAAACACATGAACATCAAGCCCCTGCTGACCCTGTCCGTCGTCACCGCGCTCAGCCTCGCCGGCACCGGCGTTGCCCTCGCGCAGCCAAGCAACGGAGTTTTGGTGCGCCAAGACGGCATTTACTTGCGCTGCGATCAGTGCGGTACCGTGCAAGGCGTGCAACACAATGTCACCCAGGGCCGCAATAGCGGTACTGCCGGCGCCATCATCGGCGCCGTGGCCGGTGGTGTGCTTGGCAACCAGATCGGCAAAGGCAGCGGCCGCACGATCGCCACGGTCGGCGGCGCTGTCGGCGGCGGCTTCGCTGGCAACGCGATTGGCAAGGGTGGCGGCAGCGATACCTGGGTACTGAACCTGCGTATGGGCAATGGCACCTACACCAACATCCAGGTAAAGGATGCCAGCACCATCCGGCAGGGCGACCTGGTGGAAGTCGACGCCAACGGCAATGTGACGCGGATTCAGTAAGCACTCGCAGCAGCGACAGCGAAACGCCCCGCCACGGGGCGTTTCGTTTATGTGGCCGCGGAAGCCATCAGTTTAAGGCCATCCGTGGCGCCCTCGCCGTGTGTGCCATGCTCGGCTCGGTGTCTGCGCACTCCGCGCAGTGGGAGCACCGCGATGACCGAGCAAACCCCTACCGATGAAGGTCGAACGGGACCCTTATGGGGTCGACTGAGTGCCGGGCTCATTACCGGTGCTGCCGACGACGATCCCAGCGGCATCGCGACGTATTCGCAGGTCGGCGCGGCATTCGGCTATGGAATGCTTTGGTGCATCCTGCTGACCATGCCGCTGATGATCGCGATCCAGGGCATCAGCGCAGGTATTGGGCGGGTCACCGGTCACGGCCTGATGGACGGCATCCGCAAGTACTACCCCAAAACTCTGGTGTATGGCCTGGTGCTGTCCATCATCGTCGCCAACGTCATCAATCTTGCGGCGGACATTGGCGCCATGGGTGCTGCATTGAAGTTGCTGATCGGCGGCCCTGCGCTGTTCTATGCCGCGGCGTTTGCCTTGTTGTCGCTGCTGCTGCAGATGTTCATTCCGTTTTCGCGTTATTCGCCGGTTCTCAAACTGCTCACGCTCAGCCTGTTCGCCTATGTGGCAACCATCATGGTGATCAACGTGCCGTGGCTGGCCGTGCTGAAGAGCATCGTCGTACCGCCGATCACCTGGAATGCGAAATACGCTGTCGGCCTGGTGGCCCTGCTCGGCACCACGATCAGTCCCTACCTCTTTTGCTGGCAGGCGGCGCAGGAAGTGGAAGAGATCCACGCCAACCACGAACGAAGATCCTTGAGGAAGGCACCGCTGCAGGCACCGAATGCATTGCGCCGCATTGGCATTGATACGGCGGTCGGCATGGTCTTCTCGAACCTGATCGCATTCTTCATCATCCTGACCACGGCTGTGGTCCTGCACGCCCACGGCAAGACCGACATCAACACTTCGTCCGATGCAGCCCTGGCGTTGCGTCCCCTGGCGGGCAAGCTGGCGTTTGCACTTTTTGCGGCGGGTATCATCGGTACCGGCCTGCTGGCCGTCCCGGTGCTGGCCGGTGCCACGGCATATGCAGCTGCAGGGGCGTTTGGCCAGCGTGCTGGACTGGAGCATAAGCCGCGCAGAGCGAAATTCTTCTACGGTGTGCTGATCGTGGCCAGTCTGGCCGGCATCGCGCTGAACCTGACGCCGCTGGATCCGATCAAGGCGCTGTACTGGAGTGCGGTGATCAACGGCGTGGCGGCCGTGCCGTTGATGTTCGTCATGATGCTGATGGGCTCGAGCTCGAAAGTGATGGGTGAATTCACGATGCCCCTGCTGTTGAAGATCTTCGGCTGGCTTGCTACCGCAGCGATGGCTACTGCCGCGATCGTGATGTTTGCCACCTGGGGACATTGAGCAGCAGCCGCTGGATTCCATCGCCCAGGCTCAGATGACGGTCGAGATGAAGAACCGCCCCCCGTCGTCAAGTGGATGCAACCGCGTCACGCAAAGTCAACGTGAGCTGCACATGTGAAAGGCCAGGCTTGCCCCACGGACATCATTCGAGGCCCCGCCCATGAAGAAGTCAATCTTGCTGGCCACCTGTTTCGTCGCTGCTGTTTCATGCACGTCGTTGTATGCGCAAGCCTCGGCCGGTGATGGCCCGAAATTGGCAGGCGACACTATCCCGCAGGAAGACCGCATGTTCGTCAGCCAGGCTGGTGCCGCCAATATGGCCGAAGTCGCGCTGGGAAATCTGGCTATCTCGCAAGGCCAATCCGACGCAGTGAGAAATTTCGGAACCCGGATGGTCGCTGATCACACTGCAGCCAATGTAGCGCTGAACAACCTCGCCGGTCCGATGGGGCTAGCCTTGGCCCAGCAGCCGACGATGCTGCAGGAAAAGACCATTGATTCCCTGACGAACATGAGTGGCGCTTCATTCGACCGGCATTACGGCAGGGTCGCGGTGAAGGACCACGAGGATGCCGTCAGGCTATTTACCCAGGAGGCGTCGTTCGGTGCCAACGCGGACTTGCGCACCTTTGCAGCTCGAATGCTTCCCGCGCTGAAGCAGCACCTCAGCATGGCGCATTCACTGCCTGGTGGTGGGCTGTGATGGATTGCTGGCCATCCGCTTCAGGCTATCGCCGGCGAGTCAGGTGGCCATGCAAACCCGCAGATGTTCGGCGAACCGCAGGCACAACGCGACGATGCTGAAGGTCGGAAACGCCCAGCCTCCGGTCGGGAAGACCGAGCTTCAGCAACATAGAATTGCCGACACTGTGCACCCGGCACTGACGGTCGACGCCCCCTTATGCGGATCGTCGGAGATCAGGGTCGCTCCCACCGGCAGCCTCACGCGCACACTCCAGGTCAGCCTGCCCCGATTAAGAAGGGCCCCCTAGTTTTCGCCGAAAACCTCGTGGGCTGTTGAACCTCCGCGGTCATGGCTCTGAGGAGGCCGCCCCTTGGACCACGAGCGAGGCCGTAACGGGGCCTTTCGCGACGCCATCGCGCCGGACATGAAACGAGGCCGGCCGTGTGCGGACGGCAGCGTTACAATAGGCGCCCGCAATCCTGCCAAGCCAGTCCCGTCCACGTATGCGCAATCCCCTGCAGGAACAACTGCTCAAGGCCGGCCTGGTCAACAAGGCCAAGGCTGCCCAGGTCGTGCGCGAGCAAACCAAACAGCGACAGGGCAAGGCGCCTGCACCACCCAGCGCCGAACACGTGGATGCACAGCGACTACAAGCGGAACGCGCCGAGCGGGATCGCACCCTGGCTGCCGAGCGCAACGCGCAAACCCGCGCTAGCGAGCAGCGCGCGCAGATCCGTCAGATCGTGGAAGCCCACAAGGTGAAACGTGAAGGCGAGATCGCTTACCGCTTCACCGACGGCGACGCGATCAAAAGCCTGCTGGTCAACGACCCCCTGCGCGCCCAGCTCGCCAGCGGCACACTCGTGATCGTTCGCCACGACCAAGGCTACGAGCTGCTGCCCCGCGTCGCCGCTGACAAGGTCCATGCCCGCGATGCGACGATGATCGTGCTTGACCATGGCAGCAGCGCGGCGACCGGCGAAGTCAGCGAAGACGACGAGTACTATCTGAAGTTCCAGGTGCCGGACGATCTGATCTGGTAGGTGCTGCTCGTGTAGGTACCGATCTACCGGGTCGCGATTTGATCGCACTCACGACGTGGCACGCGTCTGTCCAAACGATTCCCCTTGGGTGAAGTGCTGGATAGTCGCCACGCTCCGTGGCGGCGTATATTGCCTACGGCGTTACCGCAGGGGGCGGTAGCAGCCCACTCTCGGGGGTCCATACCGTATGAAGCGGATCGTCAACGTAACCGACGGTCCCAGGATGCATCGTGTCCTGGGCGTGCGGGATCTTGTGCTGCTCAATATCGCTGCGGTGGTTGGATTGCGTTGGCTATCGACTGCCGCGCAGATCGGACCGTCGAGTCTGGCCCTGTGGGTATTGGCGCTGATCATTTTTTTCGTGCCACTGGCATTGACGGTACTGGAATTGAGTTCGCGTCTTCCGGGCGAAGGCGGTCTCTACCTTTGGTCCAAAGCCGCTTTCGGCGACTTGCATGGATTCATTGCCGGCTGGAGTTACTGGACCTCCAACCTGGTGTTCTTTCCTTCCGTGCTTCTGTTTGTTTCAGGCGTGTTTGTGTATGCCGCCGGTGACCGATGGTTGCCGCTCGCGGGCAACGCCATCTACAACGCTGTGTTCTGTCTGGTGGCGCTGTGGGGCGCCACCCTGCTCAACATCGTCGGCCTTTCGCGCGCGAAATGGCTGCAGAATATCGGTGGCATGGCCACCTGGCTGGTGACCGCGGTGATTGTTTTGAGCGGAGTTTGGGCCTGGTATCGATTCGGTGCGGCTACGGCATTTACCCAATCAAATGTGCTGCCCCATATTGGATCGGTGAATGAATTGACGACACTGGCGATCATTGCATTTGCCTATTCCGGCCTTGAGCTGGGGCCGATTCTCGGTGGCGAAATCAAGGACCCGAGAAAAGCGATACCGCGCGCCATCCTGATGGCTGGAGTGATGATCGCAGCGATCTACATCGCAGGAACAGCCGCGCTCCTGGTATCGCTCCCCACCAGCCAAATCGATCTTATCGGCGGTATTCCACAGGCTCTGGCCGCCGTCGGAAAACGCATCGGAGTGCCGACATTCGGACCGATAACTGCCGGACTGCTCGCCCTTTCGCAACTGGGTAGCTTCGGAGCGTGGATCACCGGTACCGCGCGCCTTCCGTTCGTCGTAGGTGTCGATCGCTATTTACCCAAGCCATTGGCCGTGTTGCATCCGAAGTTCGGCACTCCCTATGTCGCACTGCTGATTCAGAGCACGGTGGTAACCATCATTCTGCTCGCCGCACTCTCCAGCGCCACGATTCACGAAACGTATTCGATCTTGATCGACATGACCGTGATCCTCGGCCTTTTGCCGCTGCTGTATATCTTCGCTGCCCTGCCGATGCTCCGACGGCGAGCGACGGCTGACACCAAGGGCATCATGGTTGTCCCGGGAGGAGCCGTCGGTTGCTGGCTCGTGAGCGGACTCGGCTTTTCGACCACCTTGCTGGCCATCGTCACTTCGATGATGCCGCCTGAACACAACGGCCACCCCGGCCTGTTTTTCCTCAAGGTCGTCGGCGGCAGCTGCCTGATCATCGCCATCGGGCTGATGTTTTACGTGCGCGGTCGCCATGCACAGCGGAGGGAGGCGATTCATTTTCGCGGCAGCCATGCTGCGGACAATGTTGAGTGATGGCATACGAGCAACATGGGTTGCGCTGTGCCCGTCGCCGGTGCGCGACGCATCACGTTGTGTCGGAGCCAGTTCTACTTCACTGACGACGCAGGCGCCGGAGGCTTGTGCGCCAGCGACTTTTTGATGAAGTCATGCACGTCATCCTTGGACACCAGGCCACGATGTTGCGTGTCGATCGCATCAAAGTTTTTCACGATGAAGGGAATGCCCCCTGCCTTCGCTTCGTCCTTGCTCAAAAGACCGTCGTGGTTCCTGTCGGCAATATCGAAATTCCTGTCCAGCCTCATCACGCTGGTGGCAACACCACTGAGTCCCGCCTGCGCGATGACAGGCGATGGCGAGACAGCGTAGACCGCGAATGCCAGTGCGACGAGCATCATACGAGGCATGGCACTCTCCCTAAGGCAGGTGGCTGCGAATCTACCCGACGCGCGATGGCCATGGCTCGGCAGCGTCGGCGAAGATGCTACTGAGGCATAGCGCATCGTGCAGCGAAGAGCCTGTCAGTTCGCTTTTGAAATGCTCATTCCACCGATGCTGACGCCCAGATCAATCCCTTGCCCCGAGCCGGAAAGCGCCAGCGAAACGGTGCCCTTCGTCAGCACCTGAGCGGTACCGGACTTGATGGCACCGGCACTGGCATCGGCTTGCGCGTACACCCCGGGGATTTCGCTGATGCTGCTCACCCCACTGAACTTGCCGATACCACCCTCGATTTTCGACTTGCCCGCGGTGAGGCCACCACCGTTGGCGGTGATCTTGACGTTCATATGTGTTCCGTCGGAACAGCTGATCTTGCCGGTTCCGCTGGAGTGCTTGTAGATCAGCGACCAACCAGAAATATTGAATGACATTTTGCATTCGACCGATCCGGCCGATGCCACCTGGGCGAGCAACAAGGCACTGACGAGCACAGCCGTTTTGACCAACATGAGCTTTTTCATCGCTGATCCCTCCCGAGAGCAATCCGCGTCGATGGAGAGGTGAGCACCAAGGATCGCGTCGTTGATGGTTGGTCAATCTTGCGCCGCAAGATCTCAAGCTGCAACACAGCGAGAGCCGTCACCTGAAAACACTGTCAGGTCAGCACCGGGCTTCGGCCATGTCACAACAAGGTGCCCGCCTCCCTGCGGCACCTTGCTTGAGACGCTGCCCCGTCAGCCAGGCGGATTGACCACGACGTAAGTTACCTGGCTGCCGGAATAACTGGGCTGGTACCAGGTGGAACCGCATTGCGAGTACGTGGCGCCATTCTGCACGACGGTCACGCAGCTGGGCGGTATGGAGTGAACCATCGATCCCACGACGGCCGCGGTGACGGCGACCGTTGCGGTGACGGCCGCAGCAGTGGCGACGGGATGGTCATGCCAGCCATTGTCCCAGCCATTGTCGACATCGACATGGACATCACGATTCACGTTGACGTTGTTGTTGACATTGACGTTACGGTTCGCGTTGACGTTGGTGTTTCGGTTGCCATTCGCGTTGACGTTGCGGTCTCCATTGCCGTTGACATTGCCGCCGGCATTTCTGTTGCCCGCCGGCGCGTTGATGCTGGAGCGCGAGGCCGAGCGCGCGCCGCCACCACCACCACCGCGTGCGGCGCCACCACCCCCACGGATGGCGGCATCAGCCTGAGAAGAAGCCATCAGGCACGCGGCGGCCAGGATCACGACGCACGAAAGTCCCGAAAACGAGAGATTATTTCGACGATTCATGGCGAGGCCTCCGTTGTCTGCGAACTATCTCCAAGGACCTTGATGGGATGGTCATCCTTGCCTGGCGTGAAAGCGAAGGCGCTATCCGGCAGGCTGCTGGTCGTATCCCAGTTGAACGTTGCGGTGTACTCGGGCTGGGTTGGATCATCCCGATTGGCAATGACGAGCTTTTGCGGAAGCAGGGTTGCCCGCGAGATCCAGACCTGCCAGTCCACGCTGCCCTGATGCATCAGGAGATGGTCGCATTCGACTTTGTTGATGTGCGCGGGACCTATCACGACGGCTGACTGGATCGCGGACAACGGAGCCCGCTCCGTACCCCAATAGAACAGGTCGGCCAAGGGCATCTCGATACCGTATTTATCCTGCGCGGCATCCACGAGATCACGCACTCTCCCGGTCATCGGCTTCTGTGCGTAGTAATGCATCCGAGGCGCGTAGATCGTAAACTTCGACCCGTCGTAGTAGAAGCTGCGCTGCTTGCGATCACTGTCGAGCGCGGCGAAGAACTTGTCGGGTGCCCTGATCTTGTAGGTCACCGTTCCGCCGTAGCTGACCTTCTGACCTGAATCGAGCACTTCTTCAGTGGTGACGTCGGCGCTCACGGTAAACGCTGTCAGCGTCCGCAGCTTCTGCGCCATCAGATCGATCGCGTGAAGCGCCGATGGATCCACAGCAGGCGCAGCCTGTATTTTCTGCGCGGATTTTGGCGCGGGAGTCGACGCATCCAGCGCCCACGTCGGTGTCGCAACGCACGCCGCCGCGATCATCAAGCCCAAGGGCAAACTCCATTGACGAATCATGATTCAACCTCCTCCGGAAACATTGAGTCGGGGTCTGCAGACCGGGCGCTCGGACATCCATCGAGAGCGACGCTGGAGCTTGCCGACCTGCAGGTCGGCACGGACCGGAAGATGGCGTTTCTCCACTCCAGTAGCCACTGGCAGTAGCTGCTGGTCGCAATGCCATCAGATTGAAGCTGAGTGGGCAGTGGGACTTTAACAATTCCTGCGCGCACTCAGTACGGAGGTTTTGCGTAACTGGCTGCCGTAGTTCTACGTACGGGTGAATGCGTCCGAATGAGTTCGGTTTCGTCGTTTCACATGGCGCATTCGACGCCCCTTTCTCGATCATGCCGTGACGACATTGATCAGGAGAGGGCTGGCGCAAGGGAGTGGGGGTCGCGGGAAAATGTTGCTCTTGTGGGAGCGACTTCAGTCGCGATGCTCTTAGGCACTTAGGCACTTAGGCACTAAAGCGCTGAAGCAAGAACTGCAAAGCCAAAAGCCAGAGCATCGCGACTGAAGTCGCTCCCACAAGATCGCTCGCTCTTGAGTTTCTCCGTGACGACGATACCTTGCAGCTGTGCGAGGTGTGCAGGCGATATCTGCAGGGTGCCCCGCCCTTGAATCTCGGCAAACCGCCAGCGCACCAAAACCAGGTTGCCAGCCGATCCGCAGAGGAAGAAACTCCAGAGATACCTATCGCCGCCGGGTCGCATCATGACGCTACTCGAAACACGCAGGGCACAACTCTTTCCTGTGCTTAACGCAACGCAGCTGGCGCTGGTCGGCCGTTTCGCGATGGCGCCGCCACGACGCTTCGAGGCTGGCGAGACCCTTTATGCGGTGGGTGAGCGCAACGCTTCGGTGTTCGTGGTGACGGCCGGTGACGTGCTGGCTAGCCGGCGGCAGGTGACTGGCAAGGAAGAGCTCATTGCCATTCTCGGCGTTGGCGGTTTCACCGGCGAAATCAGTCAGCTCGGCGGTCGGTCCGCATTGGCCACCGTACGTGCGGGAACACAGGGCTGCGAGGTCCTGTCTTTCGACACGACGCATTTGCGCGCGCTCATCATTGGCTCCGCCGATATCGGCGAAATCGTGATGCGCGCTTTCATCCTGCGTCGCACCTCGCTGATTTACGAGGGCGCTGGCTCCATCCTGGCCGGTCGTCAGGGCGATCCCGCGCTGGTCCATCTCGAGGGCTTTCTGTCACGTAACGGTTACCCCTACTCCGTGCTGGACGTGGCTGACGGTGGCGATGGCCAGGCGTTGGTCGAACGCTTCGGCCTGCAAGATGACGACTTGCCCATCGTGCTGTGCCCCAATGGCGCATTGCTCAAGCGTCCGTCCGACGTCGAGGTGGGCGCCTGCGTCGGCATCACGCCAGAGATGGACCCGGAGCGCGTGTTCGACGTAGCCGTGGTCGGCGCTGGGCCGGCCGGCCTCGCTACTGCGGTGTACGCGGCCTCGGAGGGGTTGTCGGTGCTGGTACTCGACGCGTGCGCGTTCGGTGGGCAGGCCGGTGCATCGGCACGGATCGAGAACTATCTCGGCTTTCCCACCGGTATCTCCGGTCTTGCGCTGACCGCGCGTGCCTTTACCCAGGCGCAGAAATTCGGGGCGGAAATCGCTATCCCGGTCAACGTGACGTCACTGCAGTGCAAGGGACAACAGCCGGGCGACCTGTTCACGCTGCATCTGGAAAACGGCACCGGGGCCCGCGCGCGCGCCGTTGTGATTGCCTCGGGCGCGCGCTACCGTCGTCCGCAGATCGAGAACCTGGATCGTTTCGAGGGCGCTGGCGTGTCTTATTGGGCTTCGCCAGTGGAAGCACGACTGTGTGCGGGCGAGGAGATCGCCTTGATCGGCGCGGGCAACTCGGCGGGTCAAGCGGTGGTGTACCTCGCGCCGCAAGTCAGACACCTGCATCTTGTGGCCCGCGGCGAAGGACTTGAAGCGCGGATGTCGCGATATCTGGTTGAGCGCATCGCGGCACTTCCCAACGTCACCCTGCACACCCGCACCGAGGTCGTCACCCTGCACGGCAGCGAGTCGGGTCTGTCCGGAGCGACCTTCCGCCGGCACGACACCGGGGCCGAATGGACCGGACCGCTGCGGCACCTGTTCCTGTTTGCCGGCGCCGAGCCCAATACCGCCTGGCTGGAAGGCTGCGACGTACGGGTCGATGCCAAAGGATTTGTCTGTACCGGGCAACCCGGCAGTGGGCCGCTATGGTCAGCGATGGGCCGCGAGCCGATGGCACTGGAGACGACGACGCCAGGCGTGTTCGCCATCGGCGATGTGCGTGCAGGCTCCACCAAACGCGTGGCTGCCGCGGTGGGCGAAGGCGCACAGGTAGTCGCCGCCTTGCACCAGTTTCTTGCCAGCACCAAGGAGCGCGCACCATGAGCAAAGAGTGCCTCCACCTTGCGCACGTGGCCAACGTGATACCCGGAACGCGTGGTTGCGAGGAATGCCTCAAGACAGGTTCGACCTGGCTGCACCTCAGGCTGTGCCGCAGCTGCGGCCACGTGGGCTGCTGCGATCAGTCGCCCGGGCGCCATGCGACCGCGCATTTCCACGCTACCCAACACCCCATTATCGAGGGCTACGATCCGCCCGAGGGCTGGGGTTGGTGCTACGTCGACGAAATCTTCTTCGAGCTGCCGAACCAGACACCTCAGAAAGGGCCGATTCCGCGATTCTACTGACGCGCCGTTGGTGACGCCGCGCCATAAAAAAAGGGCCGCGCAATCCGTTTGCGCGACCCTCAGGGGATAAAACGTCACTCAGAACTTGACGGTGACCCGGCCGAAGAAGAAGCGGCCAATCGTGTCGAAGTCACTTGGATCGGTATTCGCATTGAGCGTGTTATTGGCAAATAGAAACGGCGGCTGCTTGTCGAAGACATTGTTGACGCCAAACTCGACGCGCGTATTCAACGGTTCGATGTTGTAGCCCAGCGTGACATCGTTGTAGGTGGTCGCACCGAACTTGTACACCGCACCTTGAATCGTGCAGTAGCTGCCGAAGTAGCACGAACCATCCGGATGCACGTCCTGCGACGGGCTCTGCGAACCCATCTGGAAGCGACCGATGTAGCGCAGGCGCCACGACGCGTCCCAATTACCCAGTCTCCAATTCACGTAGCCCTGGCCCTTCCAGCGCGGGAACAAGCAGTTGCCGGCAGCACCCGGACAGGCCGCAGCCTGAGCAGAGCCGAATGGCATGTAATGCCCGGCGTCGTTGTAGGTGACGTTGGCGGGCGTTCCGGGTGCCGTTTGCTCGTTGTAGTACTTCATGTAGGTGGTGTTGAGGCCTACGCTGAACTGGCCGAACGAGAACTCCGGCAGCTTGTAATTCAGCGAGAAATCGACGCCACCGGTGCTGGCGGTGCCGAGGTTGACCGTGGGCTGCAGGGTATTCGGCGCGATCTGTCCCTGATTGACTCCGCTGTCGACGCGATGGATGAACTGGCAGTAGAAGAGCTGCCCTGCCGAGCACAGGTCGAGCTCGCTTTGCAGTGCAATCGGGGTGATGACGTCATTCAGATACAGATGCCAGAAATCCACCGTGGCGGACAGGCCAGGGGCCCACGCCGGACTATAGACGGCACCAAAATCGAAGGTCTTGCCCTGTTCCGGCTTGAGCGCGACGCCTGCATATTGGGCACCTGTCGCGAGCGTAGCGGCCTGCACACCGGTAACCACGTTGGTGTTTTTGAAGCTGCCGTCGGTAGGTACATTGACGCAGGCGGGATCGACCGGCGTGCCGGTATAGCCGGTGCAAGGATCGGTGGAGAGCCTGGGTGCCGAGGAAGCCGGTGACCCGAACACTTCAAAGAGGTTCGGCGCGCGGAACACCTCGGCCACCGTGCCGCGCAGCAACAGATCATCGATTGGTTTGTATTCGATGGCGACCTTCACGTTGTTGGTGGTACCGGACATGCTGTAACTGGAAAAGCGGTCGCCGATGTCGACGTTGAGCGATTTGATGAATGGCAGATCGTTCAGAATCGGGATGAATAGTTCGGCGTAGGCCTCCTTCACGTTGTAGCCGCCCTGCAAGCCCGAGGCGCACTGGCTGCCCAAAGTGCAGGTGCCGGTGGCCGGATCGATGGTCAGCAAGCCATCGACTTTGGCGTCCACGTATTCCTTGCGATAGTCCCCACCCACCGCCAGGTTGACGGTACCGGCAGGCAGGTCGAACAGACCACCATTGAGGTCGACGTGCCAGATCTTCTCGATCTGGGTAGCCGTGGCAAGACCTGGCGAGGACGCCGCCTGAAGCGCGGCGAGCGACTGCCGGGTGTTGGTGTCGAACGGGTTGAACGGAATGCAGCCGACGATGATGTTGCCCGGCGTACCGCAAACCACCGCACCCGAGGCCGGATCCAGGAAGGAGGGACCGGCCTCCTGATTCAGGATATTCAGATTCACCAATTTCGTGACCGTGGTGGTCGAGCTGACATGCCCATAGTCCAGGCCCGCGTCCCACTGCCAGGTCTGGCTGCCAATCGGGAAGTCGCCCTTGAGTCCGGTATGGACCTCTCCGGTGGTGATGCCGGCGAAGGTTTCGCGCAGGCCCAATGATGTGAGGCGCACACCAAAATCGCTTGCGCCATTCGCGTACTGGACACCAAACGGATTGAAGAAGTTATCGGGCGAAATGACCAGTCCGCCGGCGGTGGTCAAGGGGTCCGGTGCCAACGCAAAGTTGGAAGCCGTCTTGTCGACGTAGGCGTCCAGATAGGCGATGACATGATCGGTCAGATTGTAGTTGCCCATGATGAACGCATTGGTGCGCTCCTGCGGCGTCAGGATCAGGTTCACCGTCGCGTAGTTGTACTTGTCGCTGGCCGGACCATTGTTCTGGAAGCAATGGTAGTCAGCGGGGGCATCGGTGCCCGCTCCCGGGTTATGCGCCAGGTAACCGCAAGTGGGGATGGAGCCGAAAGCCGACTGGAAAGCCGGGTTGGTGGTTCCCGTCAGCTGGATATGTCCGTTCGCCCCCGAGGAGGAACCGCCAATGTTCCCGGTGACCGGCTGCGGTGCGGACGGGCCCCGTCCATTCGTGCCATACAACGACACCGCGTTCCTGGAGAACTTGCGACTGCCGGCCTCGATGCCATCGGTCTTGTTGTAGTCCACGCCGCCCATGATGTTGCCTTTGTCGGACGTCTGGCCAAACGTGAAACTGTAACCCTGCTGCTCGCCGTCGTTATGGTCGGACTGACCAAAGTTCGCAGAGAACTCTGCGCCCTGGTAATTCTTTCGCAGGATGAAGTTGACCACACCGCCGATCGCGTCGGAACCGTAGACCGAAGACGCGCCGGTAGTCAGCACATCGATGTGATCGATCATCGAAGCCGGGATCGAGTTCGGATCCACGCCGCCAGCAATGAGTGGATTGCCGATGATGCGATGGCCATCGACCAGGATTAGCGTGCGGTTTGGACCCAGGCCGCGCAGACCGATGGTGCTGGCGCCGGTGCCACCGCCGTTGTTGACCGAAGGATTGACGTTGCCGCCGGTCACCGCCGGTAAATCCTGCACCAGATCGCCCAGCGTCAGCTTCCCGCTGGCCTGGATCGCCGCGCGATCGATGGTGACGACCGGGCTGGCCGTTTCCAGATCCACGCGACGAATGTGAGAACCGGTAACCACCACGGTCTGCAAGGTAGATGCTTTTTGAGGAGCGGCCGGAGTGGTATTGCCCTGCGTCGGCGCGGGTTGATTCTGTGCGAATGCCGCGCTCGTGGCGCCCGCCGTGACGACTGCACCCAACGAAAGTGCCATACGGACTGCTGAGGAAAGCCTTGTGGCCCCAAGTTTCATGAAAACGTCCTCCGATTTATTATCGACCATGGGTCGGAATGCTTCCGCCCAAACCCGTAATTCAGCCAACATCCGAGGTCGGCCAGTCCACTGGCACGGTAACGTCAACAGTTGATCGTTATCGCCATGTAGAAATCAGTCGAACAGTCATTATCAAGATCGCGACGGGATGGAAAACATCTATCCCGCCTTGTCCAGCAACCGGGTCGTCAGTTCGATCAGGACATCACGCTCCATGACGACTTCATGCAGCCGCGTCTTCAATTCAGCGACCTCACCCAACCGCGATCTGTTATTGCGAAATCGCTTGACCCATATCAGAACGGTCTCGTTCCGAATGTGGAACTTGGACGCAACCTCCGAAGCCGAGTAGCGCTTCTCAATCACCAAGCGAACGGCCTCGGCCCTTAATTCATACGAATAGAATTTAGTACGCATGGGCATACCAATCGTGTCGATTGAAATTGAATGGTAAAACTCAAGACAAATTGTGCGTTTATTAAGTCACCAACAAACTTGTCAGGAATTGCAGCTCATGATCTACGCATACATCACAAACCGCACAATCGATCTTGCAACGACGGCTTCACGATATATGAACTAAGACATTTTTTACATGACCAATCGGGCTATTTTTTTCATAGCCAATCGGAATAAATCGTTAAAATTCATAGCCAATTCAGCGGCTATTTTTTTACCAATTCTCAGGCGTGTGTGAGCTTGACAAGCTCTCGGATCGACCTGAGTGCGCACAGCTGGTTCATGCCATCGCTGATGTGTCAGATCATTGACCTGTCCTGGATCGATGTCACGCGCAGCTCACCGGACAGTTCGGCGTGGCCGTAGCTGCAGACTGTCGAATTCGGCGTTCGGCGGTTTCCGGTCCGACATCAGCCGATCGGCGGGAGTGCTTCGGATCTTTCATCGGTGTAACGAACCGCAGAAGTCAAGAATGCGGGCGCACGCCCGCGGTCCGCGTATGCGTAGGCACATGCGTACGCAACTATTGTCGAAGCACCTATGCTTGATGTCCGATGCCCGTCGTTCAATGTCCTGCGTCAGAAGTAGCCACCCTGGTTGCATCAAAGTGCCCGTGTCAGAGCACTAACGTAATGCTTGGAGTCTGTTGAAAGCGAATGACGGCATGGGATGGCGGCATGGGGTGGATGAGCATTGGCGGTGCCTTGAATGCGCCATGCCTTTGCTTCTGCATCCTGCAACTTGCCCAACTATCGCCGTCGTCAGCGAGATTTTTCAGTGGCCGTGCCGATCCAGCAACGCGCCCATCGATAGCCCATAGGTCACGTCGAAGTTCTGTCCTCGCGCCTCTACAATCCAAGCAGCAGAGCTTCCATCTTGCTGACGGCGATCTCACCCACTTCAGCAGCAGTCAGCTCTGGAAACTCTCGGCAGGGTCGTCGCTCCCCATCGCGCTTGACCCTGCACGGAACTGCCAACTCTTCTGCCATCACTGATGCAATTGAGAGGCGTTGATCTGTATGTTTCTTGAGCTTGACGGACACGGACCGCACTACGCTCAGCTGACCCGCGCGATCAAGGCGGCTGTCCTGAGTGGGCGTCTGGCGTCCGGCTCGCGCCTGCCACCGACTCGCGCGCTGGCACAGGAACTTGGTCTGTCGCGAATTACCGTCCTCGCAGCCTACGAACAATTGCGCGGCGATGGTTTCATCACGGGTCGGGTGGGTTCGGGTAGCTTTGTCTCCACTCTGCAGCTCACGCCCGCCTTGCCTCCTCCGGAATCCACGGTCGCCCCACCATCGCGCTATGCCAAGCGCTCGCGGGCGGTCCATGACCGAATGATTCCTCTTTTACACAATGGTCTGCCCTACAACCTGCAATATGGAAACCCGCTGACCAATCCCGCACTGAATACAGCCTGGGGCCGCGAACTGGCACACGCCGCCGCTTACACGCCAATGCGAGGCGTCGGCACCCAGGGCCTGGAGGCTTTGCGCCAACAGGTATGCGATTACCTGGCGCGGCGGCGCGGCATCAAGGTCTTTCCGGAAAACGTGTTGATCGTCAATGGTACCCAGCAAGCCTACGCGTTGAGCGCGCGCGTACTCATCGACGAAAATGACGTCGTGGTGATGGAGGAACCGCATTATTTCGCGGCGTATCAGGCACTGGCCGCCCACGGAGCAGCCATCCACGTGGTACGCACCGACAACGACGGCATCGTCTGTGACGAACTGCCCGCGATTGCTCCGAGATTGGTCTGCGTAACACCTTCCCACCAGTTTCCGAGCGGCGTCGTTTTGTCACTGCCGCGGCGGTTGCAACTGTTGCGTTATGCAGCATCGAAACAGTGCTGGGTCCTGGAAGACGACTACGACGGTGAGTTCCGCTATGACGGCCATCCGTTGGCTGCACTGCGCTCGCTCGATAACGGCGACCGCGTCATCTACGTCGGCACGTTTACGAAGGCGCTGTTCGGCTCGCTCCGATTGGGCTATATGGTGATGCCCGCGGCACTGCGCCAGGATTTCATCACCGCGAAGTACTACAGCGACATCTCCTCGTCAGGCATCGAGCAAACGGCGCTGGCGCATTTCATGGGTAACGGTGGTTTCGAACGGCATTTGCGACTCACGCGCAAAGAGCTGCAGGCACGTCGCGAGGCGTTGGTCGACAGTCTGCGCCGACATGCCGGCGATCGGGTCGATATTGTCGATACACCCGCCGGCATGCATGTCGTCGTCTGGCTTCGCCACTACGACTACGCACTCGCTGACGCACTCGTCGCGCTGGCCCACGCGCGCGGGCTCGGCTTGCATCCGATGGCACCACACTATTTGAAAAAGCCACCACGCCCAGGTTTGATACTTGGTTACTGCAGCCTGTCGCCGAGTGCACTGCGTGAGGCAATGAAGCTGTTCGGCGAATGCCTGGATGTGATCGACGCCAAAGCGCGAGGGTCACTTCACGTCGCCTGACGTGGCTCGAAAGCTCCGATCCCGGTAACGACCGGCAACTTCCTCGCGCACACGGACTATCCGGGAGCAGTCCAGACGGACCTGCCTTGAATTCACATCACGGGTGGATCCGTCGGATTGGGCATCGGCGGATCGGTGGGATTGGGCACAGGCGGATCAGTAGGGATCGGCATCGGTGGATCGGTCGGCGTGGGTGGTTGCGGATCGATCGGAATGGGTGGTGCCGGATCGATCGGCCTGGAAGGTGGTGGATCGATCGGGCTGGAACCGGCCACCGTTGAACGCGGTGTTTCACCGAAGCCATCGATTCCCTTGACGAACGTCTTGCTCATACTCGTTGCTCCTGACTTATCCAGGAAGCAGCGTTCACCACGCGATGTCACGGGAACGAGAATTATGCGTGGCTTTGCACGGGACGCGTCAGCGAAGCGCTTCGCTTCAGCCGATGAGTCAACAAGACGTGCACTCCAACCCACGCAAGCGTCACAGGCTGTCCACACCGCTCAGAAGAGCATCCACCACGGCGCCCGGGCTGCGAAGTCCTGGCTGTTTGGATGACTGTCAACAGAGGGTGAACACCATGGGTGCTACTGATCGAGCAACTGGCTCCGAAGCAGGTAAACAAAAGGGCGGCATTGGGTATGTGCTGTTATGGCTGATGGGTGTCCCGATTCCGCTGCTGATTCTTTTCGCGCTCTTGCGTGGATGTGCGTGAAGCGTGCCGTACGCGTTGCGTGTGGTGCGATGCCTGCTCACTTGAAGGGAGATGACAATGTCTTATGTTCCAGATCATTCGATCGCAGCCGTTGAACGAGGCCTGCATCCAACAATGAAGTTTCGGGCTGTGATTGCTGGTTGGCTGGTCGCGACGGGCGTGGCTGGTCTTCTTTACATCGCGGGGCTCGCCCTGGGCTTTTCCAGTTTTGACGCGTGGCACGCTGCGGGCAGTGCCAAGGGAATCGGTATTGGGACGGCTATCTGGTTGGTCATCACCTGGGTCGCCGCGCTGTTTCTCGGCGGCATGTTCGCGAGTTGGTTTGACGGCCGAAACGACGACACCATGGGCGCGCTGCACGGCGTAACGGTCTGGGGGTTGTCTGTCACCACCACGGCGTTGTGGGTCGCATTGGGGCTGGCACACTCCATGTCCGGCCACGGCGGTATGGGCGGCATGCACGACGGCGGGCCAAACCCGCACGAAGGCGGGCCTGCGGCCATGGCAGGCCACGGCGCCGTTGCCGTCCTTGACGCGAACATCGCGTACCAGCTTACGGGTCGCGAACGTGGTGGTTCTGATCCGATCGTGGCTGCATTGATTGCCAATCAGGACGATACCGCCAGCGCGCTGCTGGCCGCAGACACCGGAACGACCCAGGCCAGTGCGGCGCAATCGCTGCAGCGTCTCGCTCCGCAGATCGATGCGGCTCGAGCTGAAACAAAAACGACGGCGGACCGCACTGCCCACTACGCCGCCCTTACGTTGTGGATCGCCTTCATCAGCGGCTTCCTTGCCCTGCTCGCTGCCGCGCTGGGCGGCTCGATGGGCGCGAGCCACATCCATCGCGTCTATCATCTTCGCCAATACCCAGCGGCCCCAGCCCGCCGCCTTGGTTAAGTTCCAGAACTTGGAAGAGGCCGGTCGAACCTTCGACCGGCCTCTTCGCTGGTTGACCATCTGGATGGTTCAGCGCTCTATTCGACTCGCGCGTACCGACCGACTGATCCGCATGCCCGCCGACGGATTCGCTTCCACGTTGCCAACCGAACTGGCCAACGCTTACTGCGCACAGGTGTCGAGTCTCAGGGCGCTTATGTTCACGTTGGAGCACCCATGCCCTGCCCCCTTCAACGCTGGAAGCTTCAGGATTTGGCAGAGACCACGAGCGAAGCCACACCCTCGATAAAGGTTGCAGCGGTATAGGGCTTGGACAGCACCGGACAGTCTTGAAACTGTGCCGGAATAGCATCAAGGCCACCACCGGTGGCGAAGGCGAATGGGACATCCAATTCACGCAGGCGCCCCGCCAGTGGAAAGACGGGCGCGTCACGAAGATTGATATCGAGAATGGCGGCGTCAAAGCGCTCCGTTTCCAGAATGTTCAGCGCTTCATCCAAACGATTCGCGGACGTCACGCGATAGCCCTCATCTGAAAGGATGTCTTCTAGCAACATGATGATGAACTCTTCATCTTCAGCAATCAGAATGTGTGGACCATCGCCCATGTTGACTTCCTCGGAATTGAATTTCTTTTGTGACCTATGCTCTGCCGGTCCCGATACTGGCGTTGACCGTGTGATCGCCGTGTCATCAAGCCACTGTCCATGCCGTTGCAAGCGAGGGAATGCCGCTTCGCACTACGGGTGCGCAAGTCTGCCCTGACCGTTGTCGATCAACCCGTCAATTGCGCTGAGTGCCAGGTGACAGACTTATGAAGCGTGCGCGCAAGCTCCTCCATCGAGTACGGCTTGTGAAGCAACTCGAACCCGAAGGTTCCACTCTGCGCAAGCACGTGGCTGTAACCACTGGTGAGCACGACGGGCAGATCACGGTAAAGGCGACGAATTTCCTGCCCCAGTTCTATGCCGCTCATTCCCGGCATGACAACGTCTGAAAACACGACGTCAAAGCGCGAGGCATTCCCTGCAAGTACGGCAAGCGCGTCCAACGCATTCGCCACCAACAACGTGGTGTGGCCAAGCTCCTGCAATGCTTGTGTTGAAAACGCACCGACTTCTTCATTGTCTTCGACGACAAGCACCTGGAGCCGGGTCCCCGCTAGCGCAACCTGAGACGCTTCTACCCGCTCACCGGTCGACAGTTCACCATAGACCCGTGGAAGGTAGAGCGTAAAAGCGGCCCCCTGCCCCTGTTCGCTTTGAACCTGTACCTCGCCACCCGATTGCTTGCTGAAGCCAAAAACCTGAGACAGGCCCAAGCCAGTGCCATGCCCGATTGGCTTGGTGGTAAAGAACGGCTCGAAAATCTCGTCCAGATTGTCTGCGGGAATGCCCTTCCCGCTATCAGCCACCGTCACGGCGACAAATTCGCCAGGACTCATCGGCTGTCCACGCAAGGGCGGCATCTGAGACACGCCGCGCACCTGGATCATCAACCTGCCGTCCCCACCCATTGCGTCGCGCGCATTGACGGCCAGATTCAGTAGCGCGGTATCGAACTGACTTGGATCCGCACAGACCAGGCAGGGTTCTTCGGGCAATTGCATGGTCAGGACGATGTGCGAGCCGGTCAGTGTTCGAATGATATTGGTGACGGACAGTACGCTCTGAACGACATCAAAGACCTCGGGTTTGAGTGCCTGGCGACGCGCGAAAGCAAGCAGCTGACCTGTCAGTTTCGTGGCGCGGCTCGCCGCATCTGCAATCGCTTCGACGTAGCGGGGGCGCCTGCTTTCCAGCGTAGTCGGCCGGCGCAGCATCTCCACCGAGCCGCAAATGATCGTCAACAGGTTGTTGAAGTCGTGGGCCACGCCTCCCGTGAGCTGACCCACAGCCTCCAGTTTCTGAGACTGTCGCAGTTGCGCCTGGGTGGTCTCCAGCGCCGCAGCTGCCTCCTTCTCCGCTGTGATGTGTCGACCGCTCGCGTAGATCAACTCACCCTCGGGAGCGCCGACCCAGGAGACCCATCGATAACTCCCGTCCTTGTGTCGACATCGATTTTCGACAGCCGACGCATGTTCCCTCACGGCCGCTGACAGCGCGTTGGTACTGAATGCGCGATCGTCGGGGTGTACGAATTCGAGATAGTGACGACCGACAACTTCTTCGGGCTTCCACTCCAGCACCGTCGTCCAGGCGGTGTTCACCGCCCTGAAGATTCCGTTCGACCCCAGGACAGCCTGAAGATCCTGAGAATTGTTCCAGGCGCGATCTCTCTCCCTGGTGCGCTCTTCCACACGCCGCTCGAGCGTCTCATTGAGTTCGAGTAGCGCTGCTCGCGTGCGCCGTTGTTCCGTGACATCGATAAAGGTACACAGAGCGCCATCAAGCCTGCCGTGTCTAATGATCGGGTGAACCCAGTACTCCACCGCAAGCGATGAACCATCGACGCGAAAAAATACTTCGTCCGTCACATGGGCAGACTTGCCTTCGCTCGCACATAGATAGATGGGGCACTCCTGAAGAGGATAGTGCTCACCGCATGGATGCGAATGATGAATGACTTCATGCAGTCTCAGCCCCAACGCCTGGGTTTCGTTATCGAAGCCCAACATGCTGAGAAAGGCAGCGTTGCACAGAGTGGTATTTCCATCGCAATCGACGGCATAGAAGCCTTCCGATGTCGATGCCAGCAAGAGGCGAATGTAGGCCTCGCTTTCGCGCAACGACTCAGCTGTTCGATGGACATCGGTGACATCGTAACCACCGACGAAAATGCCGGTCACCTGACCGTCGTCATCTCTGATCGGCTCATAGAGAAGATCGATTCGGCGATCCTCCTGTTCTCCGGACAATCGAATCGGTGCCGATGACATCGAGAAGGCCTCGCCGGTCGAATAAACCTCGTCGAGACGTTCGAAAAACCCCTGATCGTGCAACTCCGGAAACACATCACGGACGCTGCGGCCAATGAAACCGCGTGGCCCGGCGATGCGTACATAAGCATCGTTGACATACTGATATAAGTGCGCCGACCCGGAAAGCACCGCCACGAATCCAGGCATCTGCTGCAGCAGGCGCCGTTGCCGCTGTCGCTCAGCCTCCAGCCGACGCTGGGCGAAAACCTGCTCTGTCGTTTCCGTGCACGCACAATACAAACCTTTGACCGTACCGTTCGCGTCCCGCACCGGAGTGTAGGAAAAGACGAAATGCGCTTCACTGGTAGCACGGCTTCGACGATCCAGCGTGACCGTAATGTCTTCCATGTGAACGGCGTGCCCTTCGGATACCCTCTGAAAGAGCGGCGACACGGTGTCCCACGCCTCGGCGAAAACTTCGTGAAATGGCTGACCAAGACTTTCGGGATGTTTGTCGCCGACTATCTCGATGAAAGCATCGTTGTACAGAAGTGTTCTCGCTTCACCCCACGTGATGAACATCGGCTGCCCCGCGTTCAGCATCACGTTGATGAGCGTCTTCAGCTCGGGAGCCCAGTGCAAAGGCGGACCGATCGGACTGTCGGTCCAGTCGCGGGAGAGGATGATCGCTCCTACTTCTCCACCATTGGCCAGGAAGTAAGGCAGCTCCCCCATCGAACCTCGGGCATGGGTTGAACGTTCGCTGACATCGGCCATGGTCTGCGCTTCCTCTTATTCGATGTGCGGCGGCCCGCCCCCATCTTGCATGACGAATTGAACATTCACACGTACATCACCCTTGGTTGGTACTTCGTCGTGCGGTGGTGCAGTAGAGCATGAAATCCAGGCGTGTTTGTTTCCCTGGCGTCCAGACTCTCGAGGTTTCTTTGCTTCTCGGTTTTTTCACTGCAACGCAAGCACGCTCGGCACAAATACCAGGAGACAACGCCGTGCTGCAGCTCAATCCTCCCATTCCGATGAATACGCCAAAGGGCGAAGGGTTTGCGCATATCCTGATCGACTATGGACCCGAATCCGATCTGTACTGGACCGTACTCATCACGGCAACGGGCGAAATATGGACTTATGCAAATCGCCACGTCCGGGCGTCCAAGAACATCACCCTTGGACGTACCGACCCTTCTCCTCCGACAACAGGCGGATCCGATCCGATTCCCATGCGACCGCGCAGCGTTGAAAGTCCGGAAAGGTCGTGAGACACAGGCCAACGGCGATTGCGTCGTTCATCTGGTTGGTGCGACCAGACGTATATGGCCGGTATTTACGGGCAACCAACACGTTCCAACGCCAGTCGCAGCGGCTAATTCATTAGTCGGACATCAGTTTGATTTCGCCGGAAGGCACCGGATAACCCTCGTGCAACTTGCCGAATTCGTCCAGGATGCAACCGATCTGGCCATGTATCCATGCATGATCTTCGCTGGCGGCGTCACTCGTGATGAGGTCTGCTTCACGCACGAAAGCCGACATGAAGTCGCCGCCACCAGGATACTTCTCGATCATGGCAGGCATGGATTTTTCGAGAACCAGCAGGATCTCATGAAATTGTACGCGGGATTTCGGCATGGCCATGTCCTCTTCTGATTTGGGACAAGCATTACCGCGACGACGTCAAGCTGGAGTCAAGTCGCATGGCACCAGCAGATACCGCGCGCCCGATCCGGCGAGACACGATCCGCTATCGGTTCGATGCATCATCGACTGCGTCCGCACTGACTATCGTCGACTTTCTTCGCACGTGAAAATGGCATCGCGATGTTCGGCATTTTTCCTCACGGTTTTCGCACGCAGGCGTCTCTATAAATTGCCCACCGCAATTCCGCGGGACGGAGAAAATCATGGACAAGAATCGTACTGAAGGCACCAAGCACGAAGTGAAAGGCGCCGTGAAGGAAGTGGTCGGCAAGGTGACCGGCAACAAGGCGAAGGAAGCTGCGGGCAACATTGAAAAGAACGTCGGCAAAGTACAGAAGGAAGTGGGCAAGTCTGCCGACAAGGCACGCGACGAGGCGAAGAAGCACTAATTGTGCCCATATCAGCGACGTCAAACCTCCCCGAATGGGAGGTTTGTCGTTGCCTTGGCTGCTTGCCCGAAGACGTTCGTGGGTTGGCGGCAATGATCTTGACCGCGGCTTGACGATAGGGACGCTATGTTTCGCCACATTCAACCACGTCATCATTGAGAATCAGGGGTTGACCCATGGCCAAGTCTCGCGACGAACTGCTGAACCTGCTGGATACCCTCGACAAGCATATGCCAATACTGATCAAGGCAAACCCTCGCGAGGTGGAGTTTTGGCAAGCGTTCTGGAGCGCATCCGACCCTATCGTCGGAGATGCCGGCCCATTCGACTACGATTGGGTCCTGATCAGGTTCGATCAAATCCTTGAAAGACACGGCAAGGTGCCGAGCCAAGACCTGTTGTCCGGCAGCGGCGGCCTATAGCCCGTCGTAAGTCCTGAAAGTTGAAGCCGGCACGCGCTACAGCCATGCGCTCGCAAGCGCCTATACTCGATGAATCGGGCGCTTGATCTCGATCCAATCAGGGGTACAGCATGAAAATTCAGCCAGTCGTTGTCGTCATCGACGATGACGTTGCCGTGCTGTCCGCCATTGAGGATATCCTCGAGGCAAAGACCGAATTTCTTGTTCAGACGTTCCGCACCTATAGCGAAGCGATGCAAATGCTGAGCGCCGGTCGCGTAGACATCGTGATCGCAGACATCATCCTGGGTACTGATGCTACTGGCATCGACGTGTGTATCGCCGCTGTTGAGCGACATCCGCAAATCGCTTTGATTTTGATCTCGGCCGATTCAGCTCGCGACCATGGTGGCTATCCACTTCGAACTGTGTGCCTACGCAAACCCTTCAGCGCCACCGAACTGATGGACGCGATTGCACAGGCTCAGGAAACGAGCGCCACAACCGAGCAAGAATAGTCCGCTGGCTAAACTGTGATTCGAAAATTTCATTCAGGACGAGTTCTTCCATGATCCAGGCGATCAACACGCCCACCAAGGTGACCCCGCGATTTCACGTCCGCTGGGTATTCGGCAGCGTAACCGAGGCCATGCGGCAACAACTGATAGCGTTCTGGCTACAAGAAGGAGCATTGACGAATCCGGATGAGGCCTGGTGGCGCTCGTGGGAAGTCGCGTGTGTTCTTCAGGAAGAAGAGAGCCATCATATCGTCGGCGTTTGCACCGTCGCGATTCGCATGGACGAACATAATCGGTCTTACGGATTTGTCCGCATGTTCATCCGTCCAGGCAGCCGACTGATCGGCCTGAATGTTAGCCTGATGGAACGGATGATCGAAGGTTTCACCGCACTCGCGCGCGAGCCCGGCGCTCCGCATCGCCTGATTGCCACGATCGAGAATCGCAAGCTCGAACGTCGAGGCGCTCAGCGAATCTTTGCAAGACTTGGTTTTGTCCATGTCGGAACGGCGCCAAATGGCGAACTCGTCATGCAGCGTGTTTTAACAACCTAGTTAGAAGTTCCTGGTGAGGCCGTCTCCATCAAACCTTCAATCCGTTTGCCCTGAGCGTAGCGCAACGAAGTCGAAGGCTCCTCGGAGCGTGCCCTTCGACTTCGCTGCGCTACGTTCAGGGCGAACGGAGAGGGGCGTACCAACAAAAGTCTCCACGCTTTGCGAATACGAAGAGGCCGCAGTGATTGAACCAATCAATGCGGCCTCTTGGTTTGTATTCCCCCCAGCAGCCCTGCTGCCGGGGAGGTGTTATCAGAAGCTGACGTTCAACGCCATCTTCGCGCCCTGGTCAGTGGCCTGGTTCGCGAATTGACCGTGGTAGCCCGCATCGACCGTGACGTTCTTGCTTATCGTGAAGCGGATGCCGAGGTCGACGACGCCAGCGTTCGTGGCCACCGGCAGACCGGCGACGGTGAAGCTGTCGCTGCCGCCAGCAAACTGCTGCTGGTTGATCGATTGCAGGTCACCCCAGGCATGCTGATAACCCACGCTCGCATGCAGCTGCAGGCCCGGCGAGGGCTCAAACACGCCGCGCACCCCTGCCGTCCCGTAGTTGACGCTGCTGCTGTTCGCCTGCACATCCAGTGCCGGCGCCCCACCGCTCTCGCTGATCGCACCCTGGTGGATCCAGACACTGGCGAGATCCACGAACGGCGTCAGCGTGCTGCGTGCAAACGTGAACTGGTAACCACCGTCGACATACGCCTGCGTCAGGCCACTGTCGTAGCGAGCCGTCTCGGAACCGGCGATGCCCGGCACGTCGATCTGACGATGACTGCGCGTCGTATACCAGCTATGCGCCGCCCCGCCCTGCAACTGCCAAGCCCCAAGGTCCAGACCGGTGTACAGCCCCAGCACGGTGTCGGTGCTGTGTGCATCGGCAGACGTACCTTCGGTGCTGCTGTTGGACAGCTCTCCGGAACCTGCCACCGCGCCTACGCGCCAGATGCCCAGATCACGATCCGCACCCACCAGTACACCACTACCCGTGCTGCTCATGGCCGCGGCATTGTCGTCGCCGTCATGATTGCCACCGTGGCCCCAAGTGCTGACCCAGACGCTGCCCTGGTCATCCTGATGTGTCGTCTCGCCAGTGCCCTGCACGCCCTGCAGGTGGTTGTTGATCGCATCGCGCACATAGTGGCTGTCATCGATCATCGCCGTGCGTGTGCTGGCCAGGCTGTCACCCGAAAGGCTGGCGAACGCGGCCTGCGCCGGGCCCACTGCCAGCGGCAGCACCGCGTTGTAGAGCGGCTTGGCCGAGCCCAGCGCTTCGATGGCGGCAGCGGTATGGACTTCGTTCGCTGTCACGCCCACCGACGGGAACGTCGTGGCGTTACGCACCAGTGTGAGGTACGCATCGTTCGCGTCGTAGCTCATCGTCGGAGTCAGGAACGCGAAGTTGTTGCTGACCGAACCGAAGGTGCCCACCACGCCGCCGCCGGCCGTCAGGATCGTGTACCGGGTGGTGGCGTTCCAGTTGCTACCCGCTTCCACCGCGATCACCGAGCCGCCGCCCAGCGCCGCCGTACCGGTCGCATGGATCAGATCGCTGCCACCGGTATCGTTGGCATTGACCTGATACATCGAGCCAGCAGCCAGGCTCACGTTGCCGTTCACCGTCAAGGTGCCGATAGCATTGGCGCCGGGCGATACCAGGCCACCACTAGCCACCGTCAAACCGCCAGTGCTGCCCGTGCCCACCAGCGTCGCGCCACTATCCACGCTCACCGCACTGGTCAGGCTGCCTTCCACGTCCAGCGTGCCCGCTGCCGCTTCGGTGCCACCGGTGTAGGTGTCAGCGCCCGTGAGCACCAACGTACCGGTGCCGGTTTTGACCAGATCGCCCGCCTGTGCGCCATCGCTGATGCCACCGCTCAGCGTCGTGCTCAGACCCGTGGCGACATTGACGGTAGGCTCGCCCGACAACGTGATCGCGTTCGCTAGCGTAAAGCTGTTGGCGAACTCCAGCGTCGTGCCGGCCGCCATCGCCAGCTTACCGCTGCCGATTTCCGAGGCATTGCCCAGCACCAGCGTGCCAGCGTTGAGCGTCGTGCCACCGGTATAGCTGTTGGTGTTGGTCAGCGTCAGGCTACCTGCGCCGAACTTGGACACGCCACCTGCGCCTGAAATGACGCCGGCAAAGCTCACATCGCCGGACCGATCGAACGCCAGCGTGCCGTTGTCCGTGACATTGCCGACGATCGAGCCGGTCGTGCCACCGCTACCCAGCTGCAGCGTGCCGCCTGTGATCTTGGTACCACCGGTATAGGTGTTGGTACCGGTCAAGGCAGTGATGCCGCTACCGATTTGCGTTACTGCACCGGTGCCGCTGACGACACCGTCGACGGTCACCGCGTTGGCGCGATCAAATGCCAGCGTGCCGTTGTCCGTGACATTGCCGGCGATCGAGCCGGTGTTGCCGCCGTTGCCCAGCTGCAGTGTGCCGCCGCTGATCGTGGTGCCACCGGTGTAAGTGCTGGCGGATGTCAGCGTCAATGTCGCGTTACCGGTCTTTTCCAACGTACCGGCACCGGACACTACGCCGGCATAGATACCGTTCTGCGTCTGATCAAAGTCGACGATCGCGGTATCGCCTGTCGCTGGCGCAAACGTGACGTTACCCACAAGGCTGGTTGTGTTGCCAGCCAAGGTGCCGTCGACGATGGTCCATGCTTCGCTCGCGTTGCCGGCACCAGTCAGGGTCCAGGTGCTGGAGCCGGTCTTGGCGAAGTTGGCAAAGCCTTGATACTGCGTACCGCCGCCGACTGCGCCGATCTGCGACACGTTGAAGCTGTCGTTGGTGGCACCGCCCAACGCGAGGGTATCCCCACCCTGTGTCGTGCCGCTGGTGCTGACGACGTTACCGGTCAACACGTAGCCCGCGTCGATTTCCAGCGTGTTGTTGCCACCGCTGAAATTGACGGCGTCGGCCTGCGTACCGTCGGCGCCCAAGCCACCGGCGATGGTGCCGCTGTCGACCACAATCGAGTTGCTCGTCGAGATCACGCCCACGCCACCCGCACCACCGGCACCGGCCACGCCGGCAGTGCCTGCAGCTGCACCGCTGTAGTAACTGCTGCCCGCACCAGCCGCGCCGCCGATACCGCCGGCACCGCCCGTGATGCTGCCACTGTTGATCACAGTGAATCCCGTGCCGATAACACCCGCACCGCCCGCGCCACCAGCGCCGCCGTTACCGCCGTTGCCGTTGGCGTTATTGAAGGAGGAGCCATTCTTTCCGTAGGCCCCGGTGCCGCCCACACCGCCGGTAACCGTAGCGACATTGTTCAACTCGAAAGCGGAGCCCGCGATGCCTGCACCGCCGGTGCCGCCGGCGCCGCCTACGCCACCGGCGGACAGGAGAACCGTGTCATTGAAGTCGTTAGCGCCGTAGTGACCGCTACCGCCCATGCCACCGTTGATGGCGCCTGCATTGTTGATCAGTAATTGCGTGCCGCTGATACCGGCACCGCCGACACCGCCCGCACCACCCGCACCGGACGTGGCTCCGGTGGCATTGCTGTAGCTGCCGTAACCACCCGTACCACCCTGGCCACCGGTGACGGTGCCAGTCGCGTTGTTGGTCACGGTGACATAACTGCCGCTGATGCCCGCCCCGCCCGTGCCGCCCATGCCGCCAGCCATCGCTGTGGCCGTCGTGAAATTGTCGCCAGGCTCGCTACCCATGCCGCCGTAGCCGCCGCTGATCGCGCCATTGTTGGTAACGTCGAAATGATCGCCGCCGATGCCCGCACCGCCAATACCCGCCACACTCGCGATACCACCTGCGCCATAGCTGCCTGTCGCGCCGCCGCCCGCCGTGAGGCCGCCATTGCTGCCACGGCGGCTGTAGCCGCCGTAGCCGCCTTGGCCACCGGTGATGCTGCCGGTCGTTTCGTTCGTCACGTTGAAGTAGCTGCCCGCCACGCCGGCGCCACCTGAGCCGCCCACACCGGCCACGCCACCCGTACCACCGTTGCCAGGCGCCGCGCTGCCGCTGGAGTAGCTGCCGCTACCCGCCGAACCACCCTCGCCTGCCGAACCACCTGATCCGCCAAAAACGAGACCGCTGTTGTCCAGGCCGAACTGGACACCGCTCACGCCGGCGCCGCCGTTGCCGCCATCGCCGCCGACACCCCCATTGCCGCCGGCCTGCGCCGCATCGGTCGCACCCTGGGCACCGTAACCACCTTGACCGCCGCGGCCGCCGTTACCTCCGGCAATGCTACCCGCATTGCTCAAGTTGAAATCCGTACCCATAACGCCGTCATTGCCGGCGCCGCCTGCACCACCGTTGTAGCCGTTGCCAGCCGCTCCCTGGGTCGCGTTCGATATGCCACCACCACTTCGACCGCCGTCACCGCCGGCGCCGCCACTGATGGAACCCGTGTTGGTCAAGCCAAAGCCTGCACCACTCACGCCGGCACCCCCGGCTGCCCCCACGCCACCGTTGCCGCTCAGCCCATTGCCATATTTTCCCGCACCGCCACCGCCGCCGGAGCCACCGCTGACAGTGCTGTTGTTGGTCAGCGCAAAGCCGCTGCCGCTGATACCGGCACCGCCGGCAACGCCGTTGCCGCCCGCACCACCATTGAAGTATTTGGAACCCGAACCGTTGGATGTGACTATTCCACCGTTGGAACCAGACATGCCGCCAGCACCCGTCACATTGACGCCGGCGCCCGCACCACCCACCAGCAGCGTGGTGCCGTTGGCCAGGAAGATACCGCCGTCGAAGGTGCTGTTGTTGCCATTCAGATCCAGCTCGCCCGCGTTGACGGACAACAATCCGCTGGTGTTGTCCTGGCCGCTGAGAAGCAGCGTGCCATCGCCAGCTTTAGCAAAGCCGGCACCGCTGACTGTCCCGCTCAAAGTGAGCGTGGTACCGGCATCGGTGTCGAACGTGCCACTGTTTCCCGTGACGGAAACCGCTCGCGCCGAGGTAAAGCTGGCCGTGTTCTCCAACGTGCCGCCATCAAGCGTCAAACCACCGCTGGCGTCGCCGAGGTTGGCATCACTGCCTACCGAGAGCGTGCCGCCTGCGATCGTGGTGCCACCGGTATACGTGTTGACGCCAGTCAGCACCGCGGTGCCGAAGTCGTTTTTAACCAGCCCGTCCGTACCGGCCAGCACGTTGTTGATGGTGGCGACGTCGCTCGCACTTTGAATCGTGCCATCACCGACATTGATCGTTGGCGCTACGTTGTTGCTGTCCGCAACCAGCGTCAGCGTGTCGCCATTCATCACGTAACCCGTGCTCATGAATTGCATGCCGGTCGTGCTCACCGCGCCGACACTGTTGTCCACCGTCACCGTGCCTGCCGTGCCTGCGAAAACCGCGAAGCCTGGCTGCGGCTGCATCGCGCCGACGAAATCGGCGTTGGCGTCCGTCCAGTTCGGCGCGGTCACCGACCACGTGCCACTGCCGCCGCCCATCTGCGTGGACGAGGCCTGACCGTCGGCGTCCCAGAACTGCAGGCTACCCACGGCACTGAGCAGATTGATCTGGCCCGTCAACGTTTGAATGGCGAGCGCATCGCCGGCAGGCTGGTTGCCCAGCAAGATGCCCCCGTTGGTCTCGGCCAGCGTGCCACCGTAGCTGATCAGCCGGTATACACCGGGACTTGTGACGGAGTTGATGTTGAGCGTGGCGCCATTGAGCGTCAGGTTGCCAGCAACGCTGACCTGATCGCCGGTACCGGCCTGCGTGCCAAAGGTGTAATCAAGGATGCCGCCCTGGGCCACCGTAAGATCGCCGGCAACGGAAAGCGTACCGATGGCCCCATTGGTCCCAGGGTCCAGATGTGCGCCGCTGCCGATAACGACATTGCCGCCGACCAAGCCATCGCCAGCCAGCGTCGCGCCGCTGTCGACATTGACGTTGCCCGCCACCGCCGCGTTAGCCGTGCTGCCGTCACCCACTACCAACGTGCCACCTTGCAGCGTGGTATCGCCGGTGTACGTGTTGGCGCCATTGAGAGTCTGCAAGCCACCTGTCAAAACCAGGCCGCCGGTGCCGCCGATCACGCCCGCAAACGTGTCGTTCGCGTTGGTCAATGTCAGCGTCTGTGCACCAAGAGTCACGTTGCCTGTACCACTCAACGTGGTGATCGAAGCTCCGGGCGTGTTGCTGATATCGAACGTGCCGTTGTCCACCACACCGCTGGAATTGGCAATGCTGCCATTACCGCTCAACGCCAGCGTGCCGCCGCTGATCGTGGTAGCACCGCTGTAGGTGTTGTCCGCGGTAAGAATCGTCGTGCCGGCCAGCACATCAACTGCGCCGTTACCGCTGATCGTCGGATCGACCGTGTAACCGGTATCGGTAAGGTTGAACACCAGGGAGCCGGTACCCGCACCAAACGTGACCGTACTTGTATTGAGCGTGCCCGCAGCCGTCGCGGCACTACCTGCGGCCGCACCGATGTTCAGCACACCGACCGAGCCTGCATCGCCCGCAATCACCACACCGTCCGCCGTGACCGAAGCACCGTTAGCGACGGTCAGCGTGCCATTGCCAGCATGGTTGCCGACGATGATTTCGCCGCCTGACGCAACTGTCAGCGATGAACCGACATCCGTCACGGTCACCGCGCCGGTCGAACCGGCCTGATCGGCGATCGACAGAAAGCTGCTGTCGACCGAACCGCCATCGGAGACCGTCAGCGAACCGCTGCCGTATTTGCCAACATTCATGCTCCCCGCCGCGTTTACCTGCGCACCGCTGGTGACGTTCACCGTACCGGTATCGCCAGCGCTCTGGCCGATGTTGATTTCACCCGTGCTGTTGACGGATGCACCATTGCTCGCCGTCAGGCTACCGGTGCCGTTGCTGCCTACCTCGAACGGTGTGCCGCCAGCATTCGCGGTGATGCTCGAACCGACGCCGTCCACCATCAACGTGCCGTTGTCGATGACGTTCCCGGTGCTGTTGACGCTACCGCCACTGGTGATCGCCAGCGTACCGCCGCCGTTGATCGTCGTGTCGCCCGTGTAGGTACTCGTGCCGGTCAATGTTTCAGTGCCGGCCGCGAGCGTGAGACCGCCGCCACCATTGATCGCACCACCGAATGTATCGTTGGCGTTGGTCAACGTCAGCGTCTGTGCGCCTAGGGTCACCGTGCCTGTGCCACTCAACGTCGTGATCGAAGCGCCGCTCGTATTGCTGATATCGAACGTGCCGTTGTCCACCACAGCGCTGGCATCGGCAATGCTGCCGGTGCTGTCAAGCGCCAGGGTACCGCTGTCGATTTGCCATGCGACGCTGGAGCTGTCGGTGCCCGAAAGCGTCCACGTGCCGGTGCCGATTTTCTCATAACTGGTGAAGCCCTGATATTGCGTACCGCTGCCAAGGTCACCCAGTTGCGAAGCGTCAAACGCCGCATCAACAGCGCCCCCCAGAACAAGCGTATCGCCGCCATTCGTGGTGCCACTGCTGCTGACCACGTTGCCGGCGACGTTGTAACCGGCATCGAGTTCCAGCGTGTTCCCGCCTCCGCTGAGGTCGATTGCGTCGGCCTGCACACCACCAGTGGGGGTGAAACCGCCGATGATGCTGCCTGAATCGATGATGGTCGAACTGCCGGTGGACACCACGCCCACGCCGCCTGCACCGTCAACGCCGCCGGAGTAGGTAAACCCATAGCCACCGTTGCCACCCGTCACGCTACCCGCATTGATCAGCGTGAAGGACGAACCGCTGACACCAGCGCCGCCATTGCCACCAGCGCCGAAGAGGGTGACCAACCCTTGGCCGGCGTAGGCCCTAAATATACTGCCCTGGCCTCCGCGGCCTCCGGCAATCTGGCCGGCATTGGTCACCGTGAATGTCGAGCCACTGACGCCAGCGCCACCTTGGCCGCCACTACCAAGCAATCCGATGTTGCCAGTAGTGCCTTGATAGGCGCCAGTCGTCCCATTCCGTCCACCGCGGCCATACCATCCGCCGAAATTACTGCCGGAGCCGCCAGCGCCACCACTGATCACCGCGTTATTGTTATTGGTCAGTGTGAACCCGGAACCATCAACGCCTGCGCCACCCTGACCGCCCATGCCGGCGCCACCACCGTTGCCACCGTTGCCGAAACTGCCATTTCCCGAAATGCTACCGCCGCCGCGACCACCACTGGAACCTTGCGCGCCGTAACCGCCGCTACCACCCGCAATGGACCCGTTATTGGTCAGCACGAAATCAACGCCGGTCACGCCGTCACCGCCCTTACCACCTGCGCCACCCGCACCGCCATTGCCACCGTTCGAGCCAACGCCATCGTAGGTATAGGTGACGTTGCCACCATAACGACCTTGTCCACCGGCACCGCCGGCACCGCCGTTGATGGATCCGCTATTGGTCAGTGTGAAGGCGGGACCACTGACGCCCGCCCCACCTGCACCACCGACACCACCGGAACCAGCATTGCCACCGGCACCGCTGACTCCGGAATGCGAGTAAGCACCGTAGCCACCGTTGCCGCCATTGCCGCCACGACCACCGGCTCCGCCTGAAATGCTCGCGTTGTTGGTCAATATGAATTGTGCACCGGTAACGCCGTCACCACCCATGCCGCCCTGGCCGCCGGCACCGCCTTGGCCGCCACTCCCCCCATTCCCAGAAAAATCTTCGTTTCCACCCGCGCCGTAACCGCCGGCACCGCCTGTGCCACCCGCGCCAGCGGCAATCACGTTGTCGTTGGTGAGCGCAAAAGTCGACCCACTGACCGCCGCGCCGCCAGCCCCGCCTGCCGCCCCCACGCCGCCATCACCGCCCACGCCACCGCGGTAACCGCCATATCCAGCCTGACCGCCAGCGCCGCCTGCGCCACCCGCACCGCCGACAACAGCGCCGTCGTTGGTCAGCGCAAAACCAATACCGTCGACGCCCGCGGCGCCGGCACCACCATTCCCACCATTCCCACCATTGCCGCCATTGCCGCCAGCGCCGTAACGACTGTAACTGCCACCGCTGCCGCTGCCACCGTTACCGCCGATGCCACCCGCCCCGGCCGCGATGTTGCTGTTGTTGGTCAGCGTAAAGCCCGTCCCGACAACGGCTGCCGAACCCGTGGCGCCGTCGTATCCCGCGCCGCCGCCAGTGCTGGCGTAGCGACCGTAGCTTCCGTTGGCGCCATTGCCGCCTGAGGCACCGATAACGTTCACACTGGCACCCGCACCGCCGACAACCAGCGTGGTGCCGCTGGCCATGGTGAACCCGCCAGTGAAGTTGCTGCCATTGCCGTTCAGATCCAGCTCGCCGCCGTTGACCGACCACGGGCCGTTGACATTCGCCGCGCCGGTCAGCGTCCAGATGCTGGTGCCGGTCTTCTCGAATTGATTGAAGCCTTGATACTGCGCGCCGAGTTGCGACGCATCGAAGCTGGAGTCGGTGTTGCCACCGAGATCAAACGTATCACCACCGTTGGTGGTACCGCTGGTGCTGACCACGTTACCAATAATGGTCGAGCCCGCGTCGATCTCCAGCGTGTTGCCGCCACCGCTGAAATCGATTGCGTCGGCCTGTGCACCGCTGCCGCCGTTGGCGAAGCCGCCCTGTATCGTGCCGGTATTGATTACCGTGGCATTGCCCGCTGCGATGATACCGACGCCACCATTGCCGACGTATCCACCGCTGCCGGCCACACCACCATTGCCACCGCTGATGCTGCCGCCATTGGTGAGGGTGAAGCCCGAACCGCTGACGCCCGCGCCGCCGTTGCCGGCGTTGCCACTCGCTCCGCTGTTGCCACTTGTGCCGCGTTGCCCCCAGTACTGTGAGTTGCCGCTTGAACCGCCGTTCCCGGCAGCACCGCCATTCCCACCGGCGCCACCGGTGATGGTGCCCGCGTTGGTCAGCGTGAAGCCGACGCCGCTGACACCGGCGCCACCGTTGCCTCCGTTGCCGCCATTGCTGCCATTGCCGCCATTGCCGCCGTATTTGTAGCCATTGCTGCCATTGCCACCGTTGCCACCGACCCCGCCGCTACCGCCGGCACCGCCGACAACATTGCTGTTGTTGGTCAACGTGAAGCCACTGCCATTGACGCCTGCACCACCGACACCACCATGGCCACCGATGGCACCGCTGCCGCCGACGGCACCACGCGAATATTTGTTGTTGTAATAACTGGCATTAATACTGCCGCCTGCGCCGCCTGAGCCGCCGACGCCGCCAGCGCTACCAGCCCCACCAACAAGATTGCCGCTATTGGTCAACGTGAAGCCAGCACCATCAACGGCTGCCGCACCGGCGCCGCCATCCCCACCACTGGCACCGCTGCCGCCGGTGCCGCCGGTATTTTTTACACTGTAACCGCCGCTGCCGCCGTTGCCGCCAGCGCCGCCAGCGCCACCGGCGCCGCCAGCGAGGCTGCCATTGTTGGTCAACGTGAAACCGATACCGCTAACGCCCGTGGCGCCGTCAGCGCCAGTACCACTGGCAGCGCCGTTGCTACCGTTGCCACCAGAATTCCAACCGCCGCTACCACCGTTGCCACCGTTGCCGCCGCTGCCACCGACACCACCGGCACCGCCCGTGATGTCACCATTATTGATCAGCGTAAAGCCCGATCCTGTGACCGCCACGGTTCCCGCACTGCCATTGGCGCCGGCCGTGCCGTTGTAGCCGGCGCTGTGATAGCCGCCCACACCCCCGTTGCTGCCGTTCGTACCGGGGCTGCCATTGGCACCCGTGACATTCACGCTGGCACCCGCGCCGCCAAGCACCGCGGAAGCGCTGTTGAGCGTCATGCCGCTGGTCAGGCTGGTGCCGTCGCCCGCGAGGGTCAACGTGCCGCTGCCGGTCAAGGTCACCGGCGCGCTGCTGAGCAAAACACCATTGACGGTCACATTTCCGGCTTCGTCGATGCTGGTCGGCGTAGTGATCGTGGGCAGCGGACCGCTGACGTCGATCGTGTTGCCCGAGGCGAGCACGATGCTGATCGTGCTGCCCGGCACGGCGTTGGCCTGCTGGATCGCCCAGCTCAGCGTGCCGGTGGTCGCGCCCGTGCCGTCATCGGTGGACTGCGTGACCGTATAGCTCGACGGCAGTGCGGATGCCGGAGTCGCGATCAGCATCATCGCGCCGCCAAGCGCGATCGGCGCGAGCAGACCAAGCAGCGCGCGCGGCAGCGGGCGCAAGGCAATGCCCGGCACGCGATCCGCGGCGCTGGCGACATTGCCGCCTTGCGGCGAGCTTGCGAATTCGGAGGCGACTTGCAGTGCGCCCAAGGCGCGGTTCCAGACCAGACGATAGATACGGTTCATTGAAATGACTCCCTGAAAGGTCGCGCGAGGCAAGCCCGCTTGATGTAAATCGACATGACTTCGGCGTGGTCGGCGCGCGGTTATCCCTCGCGTCGTACCGGCGATATGAAAATTTGATTACGGAAGTAGACGAACGCTGAGTGGTTGCTCAGACCACGCGCACCCCGCGCAAGTTGAGCTGCGGGTCGCGCCAGAAGGCGTCGTTTTCGAATCGCCGGAAGACATCCGGCGGCAACACGCTGGTACGTTCACGCACGGCTATCTTCCGTCGTACGGTATGCAGGCCCGGCGTGCCGGCACGTATATCGAACTCGTCGGCGTCGTAGCTGACGTTGTCGAAATCGTGGATAAAAGCTGGCTCGCCGATGAAGTCGTAGATCGCCTTCAGGGCCGAAGCCGGATTGCTGACCAACGTCTCGTACTGCAGCAGCATCAGGTTCGCGGTGTCTTCGCCGTAATACGCTTCCTTCAGCGCGTTATAGGCAAAGCCGACCATGCCGTCGCCGTTGGCGAGACCTTCGCTGCGCGAGTACACGGTGCCACCGGGCTGATAGTTGAAGATGGCCGACGGCTGGAAGGTATTGCGACGGATCAGCTGCTCGATGCTGTCGATGATCCACGGCACGTGACGCACGCAGGCAATCACCTTGGCCGCGGGAAACAGCTCTTTCAGGCTGCGCAGCTTGCTGCACCAGATGCGGTTGGTATCGAAAACCACCTCGGCGGCGAATTCCGGACCGTAGTACTCATCGAACAGACCTTGCAGGATGCGCCGGCGCTGCGTATCGGAAATGAAGACCGAGTACTCGTTGCGACCGCTCATGTCGCCCTGCAACGTGTTGAACAGGCCGCCGACAGGGCCGCTCATGCCGGCATGGAAACGTGGGTTCTGGCGCAACAGACCGGCAAGCAAGGTCGATCCGGACCGGGGTAGGCCCGAGATGAAGTGAACAGGTCGCAAGAATTTCCCCTGATGAATGTCGCTTAGCCACAACGCAGCAGCAACGAATGTGCCATGTAATTGCGAAAGCGTGAAATGAGTCGCAATCTATCTTCATGGAGTAGGTTGCAGCGAACAATGAGTTGTGGCAAACGCATTAAGGGCACCTTGTGACGCGAAAGACTCGAATCGCGCCAGTTTTTTTTAAAGGAGTCGCGGCACACAGATGACCCTTCGCCGTGTGTTTGGCGCCCGACGCCCGGACCGTGACCCACACCAGCTCAGCAATGGGCAACGTCATCCCTGTATCCGCAAGCAATGTCATGCCCAGCTCATCTGACGACTCCGGCGGGTGCCCAACGAACTGAATTTCCAGTTTTGTGATTGCGACCTCACAATTTCGATAGATTTGACCGTCCGTCTCACTCTTCAAAAACAATTTTTCATCCGTGGCCAAGCCAGCCCTGATAGGCTGTAACCGGATCTCAGTTCCTGACGCCCGCGCCAAAGAAGTTGCGCTGGCCGAAGCCACTGGGCGGGTACTGCATCCATCGTTCATCGAAATGCGCCTATGTCTCAATGCTCAATGCCGCCTCGACCTGTTCGCGGCAACTCGCCGTGCTCTCGCATCGAGACGAGCAGCTTCAGCACGCGTGTGCTGGCTGCCGACAAGCAATAGCTGGCCTGGCGTGCGCGCGTGGGGCATGTGGTTGATGTGCCCCCTTCAATCAAACAATTTGCTGCGGGATTCGGCGCAAACATCGACAGGTATGCGGTCGACGGGAGGGCGTTTACCGATTCCCGCACCGACGCGATGGTGCTGGAGCGCTCGGTGGCGCGCGTTTCGACCGACTCCCATCAGGTTACGTCTTTCATGTTTTCCTGGAGGGTGAAGCCGGCAACGTGACGGGCATGCAGAAGAAGCGCAGCGCGACTGGCTCAGGACACGAAATCATCGCGTTCAATCTCAACCAGGCATTTCGCGTCGAGCGACCGGCCTGTCATGTTCTGAGTCTGTTCGTACCGAGGCGAATCGTGGATGCAGGCTTGTCCGACGGCGAATCGATTCATGGCCGCGTCGTGCAGCAAGGCTCTCCACTTGCAGGTCTCGTGCTGGATTCGCCACGGCCATCAGCCGTTTTCCACAAATTCCTGTGACAGAAATAGCGTACGGGCTCGGCTTAAAAAGCGCCTCGGATTTCACTCGCGCGTTTCGCCGCGCTTTCGACATGAGTCCGCAGGACACGCGCGCACGCGCGCTCGCTTTGCAGCACGCCCGCACGTCGGACGCCTCGGCTGTGCCTGCCTAGCCCTCTTGGTCGTACGCCGATAGCCAATATCGTGGCTCGCTCAAGCGGCGACGAGGTCGTGATCATGCTGAGCGGACACGCCGATCCCACCGCAGCTTCCGCAGCAGCGGCCCGAATCCTGAACGCGATGGCACAGCCGTTCACTCTGAACGGAGAGGACCTGTTTGTAGGGGCAAGCATCGGCGTCAGCCTCTGTCCGGATGACGGGCGTGACGGCGTGACGCTGCTCAAAAATGCCGCCGCCGCGATGTATCGGGCAAAGCAAAGTGTTCGTAACGCACTTGGTTTCTACAGCGCATCGCTCACCAAGCAAGCAAGTTATCTGCTGCAACTTGGTACTTCCTTGCGCCGCGCATTGGAGCGAGAGGAGTTCGTGCTGGTCTACCAGCCGCAGGTGCATGTGTCTTCGGGCGAATCGTCGGCGTGGAGGCGCTGAATCGCTGGCAGAGTAATGCGGGCCTGATTCTCCCTCCCAGTTCATTCCCTTTGCAGAAGAAACGGGGTTGATCGAATCGATCGGGCTCTGGGTGCTGCACACCGCCTGCCAACAACTCGCTGCATGGTTGGCGGCCGGCTTGCCGCCCGTGCGGATGGCAGTGAATCTTTCGCCCCGCCAGCTCGCCAGCGCCGACCCGGTGAAGCAGGTGCAAGCGGCCCTGCATGCGTCGCAGATACCCCTCAGCTACTGGAGCTGGAGATCACAGAAAGCGCGCTCATGGTGCATGGGGCTGCTGCAACGGAGATTTTGATGGCTCTGCGCGAACTGGGCTTCGGGCTTGCCGTCGATGACTTCGGCATGGGGTACTCTTCCCTGGCCTATTTACGCCAATTCCCGATCGAGCTTGTGAAGATCGACCAAAGCTTCATGCGGGGCGTACCCGAGGAAGCAGGCGCAGTGGAGATCGCCTCGGCCATTGTTGTGATGGCCCACACCCTACACATGCAAGTGATCGCCGAAGTCGTGGAAAACGTCCAGCAATGGACGTTCCTGCAAAACATCGATTGCGACTACGCCCAAGGCTGGTATCTCGGCAAGCCGATGTCAGCCGTTGATATGGAAGTCGTGCTCCGGGCGAACATCTTGTCTATGCAAGGAGTCGCTAACGAATGAATGCTGGTAAGCACCGGCTGTTCTAGCCAGGCCGAAGACTCACCCAATTAGGGATCCACAACGGCAATGCGTCGCATCAGATGATGTCTCAAACCGCTTTGAATTCACACGCCGGCAAAGGCGACGCGCTAGCCGATCATACGTCTGAGGCGTCGGCACGAAATCCGATGTACCGGCTTAGCCCTGAGGAGGTGTTCGAGGTGAGGTGGGCGCCGGCACCCGCCGATGTCAGTGCCTTGATGGTGCTCGCTTGATTCGACAGGATCGTCCACGATGGAAAATTTTCCAGATCGACGTCTTGAATACCCACGCGAAGTGCCTCAAGCAGCTGATCCGCCGGCGGTGCATGCACGGCAAACCCCTCCCCGCCGAGGCCAGCGCTACCGATGCCCAGTAAGGCACAGAGCGCCTGCTTCGAGACCGCCTCGCGCTCGTCGTCGCGACGTGACTGCGCAACATGCAATCGTATTTCGTCATCGGCGATCGTATCGCCGCGCATCAAAGGCACTTGCGATGCCCATGCCTCCGGGGGACAGAGCTTGTTGGCGGGCGAAAGCGCGATAAATGGGTTGATCTCGGCGGGATATATACGGCACACATGGGGCCGGATCTCGTAAATGCTGCAACGGAAGTCCGCATCAAGGTTGGGGCAGGCACCGGTGTAAACGGCCGTCAAAACGACGATCACACGCACAGGAAGGTTCCCGCTCATCGTGGGAAAGGACCGGCGGCGCTTGTGTTGCGCTTGCAGATTCGACGGATCAGGCTCTTCAAGCCACGGCAATGCCTCGCACAGGAGTTCGACGGTTCCCTTACGCGCAAGCCAGTCGGTGGCTTCATGCCAAGTAAGAGGCAGGCGAAGGTCGTGGCAACATTTGCCGCACGAGACACAACTGAAATTGAGGTTTGGCATCGTTGAATTCCCTCGGGGCCAATGAACGCCCCTTACGGGCCCTGGATAATCTGGTTCACGGCATCATGCCTCAATGGGCGATGGATGCGTTCGGTTTGAAGGTTGATTAGCTTGGCGCTCTATCTTCTTAAAGGTGTTGGAGCAGCGATTCGGTACCGTCTTCGGCATGCCACTGATCGAACCATACGACGTCGCGAAGTGGCATGCGCGGAAGCCAGCCGGCCGTTTCCAACTCGGGCCTTTTGAGGAAGTGGGTGACGTAGCCGACACAGAGGTAGGCGATCGGAACAATGGAATCGGGAATGCCCAATGCTTCGCGCAGGTGTTGCGGATGCACGATGCTCACCCAGCCCAGGCCGATGTTTTCCGCCCGCGTCGCCAACCACAGGTTTTGTACCGCGCAGACCGCGCTATAGAGATCCATCTCGGGCTGGTGCGTGCGACCAAGAACGACGGGACCGGACCGGCTTCTGTCGCAAGTAACGCAGATGCCCACTGGCGCATCGAGAATGCCCGCCAATTTAAGTGACTGATATGTCTGTCGGCGTTCGTCAGAGAACATGGATGCCGCTTCATCGTTCGCAATCTTGAATGCGTCATGGACGCGACGCTTTACAGCGGGGTCCCGCACCACGATGAAATCCCACGGCTGCATAAAACCGACTGACGGTGCGTGATGAGCCGCGCGCAGAATGCGGGCCAGCACATCCTCGGGAACGGGATCGGGAAGAAATTGGGAACGGACATCGCGCCGATTGAAGATGCACTTGTATACGGCATCTCGCTCCGCATCCGAAAAAGTGGCATCCGCATCACTACCGACACTCATTGTGCTCATCTACTACTACCTCGGACCCAAACCGTAGAGCATATGGTATCGGGTAGCATGGATAGATGCTGATCTCCGACTTGAAACATGGTCCATCCGAAACGGTGGTTGCCGAGTTGCACGATTACCCGGAGTGGCATCGGCAGCGGCAGCGATATGGCGTTTGGATCATCCCCGTGAATGATTCTCCGCTGTTGGATTACATCGAAGCCACGCAACGACAGCTTGCTGACCTGCTGCATCCGTCCCAGCAGCGCCAACCGCATCTGACCCTGTTCGTTTGCGGCTTCGAGCAGCCAGTACACGTCGCGGATGATGATTTTTCACCCACGCAACTGCACGATCAAATCGAGTCCCTGCAGCGTTTGCGAGGTGCCACATGTTCGCTTGCACTTGGCGCGCCCGATAGCTTCGCCACTGCCGCCTTCATTCCCGTGATGGATCCATCCGCGCAGCTGACCCTGTGGCGCAACGCCCTGGAAGGGGCCGCCAACGAAGTTCGGCAGGCCGTCTATGTGCCGCACATCACGCTGGGGCTGTATAAGCGCAAAGCCACGGCGGACGAACTTCGCCAGCGACTGCGTGAGATCGATGCGCCATCGATGTCGCTACGAATAAGCCAGCTGCACTACGCAACCTATGATGCCCGCCTGCACTTCGGGCCGCTGGAGACACAGCAGGTCATCAGCCTGGAATGTGCTTAGAGCCTGTTTAAAGTCCTTTCTGGCTGACATTGAATCTGAGCGAGCTTGGCTTTTGGCTCCCTCCCCTGCTCGCAGGTGAGGGTTGGGGTGGGGTAACGCTCTTGCCTCAGACGTGCTCGCTTGCCTAAGCCATGCTCCAAAGAGAGGGCTCTTAGACCAGCACGACCAGCACTGCCGCTTCGGCGAGTTCGGTCAATGCTCCCAGCGTATCGCCCGTCATGCCTCCCAGCCGATGCATGCAGGCATAGCGCCAGCATCCAAACACGACCGACACAGCCAGCAATGCACGCACGCCATGCCATCCAGTACACGCGGCCACTGCAACAGCCGCTACCACGCCAGCGATGCTGGCCAGTCGGGGCGCATGTGCCAGGGCGCTGCCAAGGCCTTCGCTACGTACATAGGGCGTACACAGGAAGGCCGCTGTGATCGCCGCACGCGCCAGCATCGGCGCCAGCCATATCGCCGCCCCCGCGAGCGGCAGGCTCGCCAGTGCGGCGAACTTGAGCAGCAACACAAGCACCACGGCGGTCACGCCCATCGGACCGCTACGTGGATCTTTCATGATCGCCAACGTACGCTCACGATCGCCTAGGCCACCCACCCAGGCATCGGCACTGTCGGCCAGACCGTCCAGATGCAGGGCACCGGTCAATCCAGTCCACACGAGCAAGAGCAGTGCGGCCTTCAGCAGCGGCGGCAGGTCGCTGCCAACCCACGCCAAACTCCAAAGCAGCCCTCCTATCAGCAACCCCACTGCCGGGTACCAGGCCAGCGAGGATTTCGTTGCTCGGGCATCATTGAATACCCACGCAGGCACCGGTACCCGCGTGAGAAAACCGAGCGCGGCAAGCAACGAACGCATCAGGCTGATACTCGCCAAGGCAATGGATGCAGCGAAGCATGCGGCACTTCAATGCTGGCCATGTCGCCGAAATCGCGCCCCTCGGACTCGCAACGCAGCAGACGGATGGCACCACCGTGAGTCACCACCAGGACGCGCCGAGCTTCGACGGCGATATCGTTCAATGCCGCAAGCAGGCGATCCCGAAATGCCGCGAAGGTTTCAGCGCCCGGCGGTGGAAAATTCACCGGGTCAGCCCAGAACTTTCCCAGCGCATCACCCTGCTCCTGTGCAAGCCGTTCGATGCTCACCCCCTGCCATTGGCCGAAGTGATACTCCGCGAGTCGACTGTCTACGCGCAGGGACACGCCCTGCTGCGTGGCCAGCTCCCGCGCAAAATCAGCGCAGCGGCATAGTGACGAAGTGACGATGGCATCCCATCGGCGATCCGCAGTCGCCGCACGCAGTTGCTCCCAACCCAATGTACTGAGTGGATCGTCGAGCTGACCTCGATAACTGCTCTGGCCAGTGTCGCCGTGACGAAGCAGCTCGATACTTCCACTCATGCGTTGCTCACTCCAGCCTGGGCAAACGTTGCCATGCCCGCATGCAGCTCGCAGGCCAGACGCAACAAAGGCACCGCCGTCGCCGCACCACTCGCCTCGCCCAGGCGTAAGCCAAGATCCAGCAGAGGATCAGCATCCAGTGCCGCAAGCACGCGCGCGTGTCCCTGCTCGTGCGAACGATGACCGAAAAACATCCAGGCACGGCAAGCGGGATTGATGCGCACCGCAACCAGTGCGGCAACCGTCGTAATGAAACCGTCGACGAGCACTGCCATGCCACGCTGCGCCGCCGCTATGTAGGCACCGGTCAGCGCTGCGATCTCGAAGCCGCCTACGCGCTCCAGCCAGACCAGCGCATCATCCGCGTCTTCGGGATACCGGGCCAGCGCGCGCGCGATCACCTCGGCCTTGTGCCCAATACCTGCAACATCCAGCCCCGTGCCCGCGCCGGCCAGTGTCACTGGCGACTCGCGTAGTAAGGCGCAGGCCAGCGCCGTTGCCGACGTGGTGTTGGCAATACCCATTTCCCCGCCGATGAACAATTGCGCGCCAGCTGCATGAGCTTGCGCCACGCTGTCGGCACCGGTACGCAACGCAGCATCGAGCTGGGCCGGCGTCATCGCCGCCTGCTCGCTAAAATTTTGCGTCTGTGGCGCGATGATCGCCCGACGTACCCCAGGCAATTCGCCGGGATCGTTCACCGTACCCAGATTCACCACTTCCAGCTGGGCGCCAAGGACTCGTGCGAGCACGCTGATCGCGGCGCCGCCGTGGGCGAAGTTGCGCACCATTTCGCCAGTGACTACTTGTGGGAAAGCCGACACGCCTTCCGCCGCAACGCCATGATCGCCGGCGAAGACACTGATCCATACCTGCTGCACCGATGGCCGGGCACTGCGTTGCAACCCGGCCAGACGAATGGCCAGCGTTTCCAGCGCACCGAGTGAACCCGGTGGTTTGGTCAGTTGTGCCTGATGATCGCGGGCAGCATTTTCGCTGTCCGCGTCGCTGACGGCACACGGCTGAAACAACCAATCATGACTCATGCAAGATTTCCTTTGAGAGGCAGCGGTAGCCCCGCTGCCACAAACAACACACGTTCGCAGCGGGCCGCCATGGCCTGATGCAGGCGCCCCGCTTCATCAACGAAACGGCGCGCCAATTCACCCATCGGTATCACGCCGAGTCCAACCTCGTTGCTGACAAACAGTAACTCGCCGGGTAGCGCAGGCAACACCTCGAGCAAGGCTTCGCATTCACGCCCGAGGCGCTGGTCGTCGGCATCACCAAGCAGGTTACTGAGCCACAGGGTCAGGCAATCGACCAGCACGCAACGGTTGGCGCGCGCGTATGCGCGCAAGGTATCGGCCAGCGCCAGCGGCTCTTCCACACTTTGCCAGTGCTCCGGGCGACGATCGCGGTGATGTGCGATACGGGCAGCCATTTCTGCATCGTGTGCCTGTGCGGTCGCGATGTAGATCACCTCTTGCCCGGATTCACGCGCCAGTCGCTCGGCCAGAGCACTCTTGCCCGAACGGGCACCTCCGAGTATCAGTGTGCGCACGATGGTTCTCCCATGCCGATCAGTCCAAGCAACGCGGCACTATCCAGATGATTTTCCACGGCATCGGCCAGCCGGTCGATACTCTCTTCGCGCAAGGCATGCACCTCCATTGGCGCAGCATCGCGTACACCGGCCCATGCCAGCAACGCGGACAACGCCTGCGGCTGATCGAACAAGCCATGCAGGTAACTGCCGAGAATTTGCCCGTCCGCGGAGAGCGCACCATCGCTGCGCCCGTCATCGAGCAGACTCGATGGACAGGCCAATGCACCACCGTGACTGATGCCACAATGGATTTCATAGCCAATGACCGCAGCATCCGTCCATGCCAGTCGGCCATGCGCGCGACGCAACTGCTTTTGCGGCTCCAGCACGGTCTCCATATCAAGCCACCCCAAACCTTCCGTTGAACCGGGCTCGCCTTCGATACCGTGCGGATCGTGCACGACTTGTCCCAACATCTGAAAACCGCCGCAAATGCCGATCACCTTGCCGCCGTAGCGCAGGTGTCTGGCGATGGCTTGCGGCCAGCCCTGCCTGCGCAGCCACGCCAGATCGGCGCGGGTGGACTTGGAACCCGGCAGCACGATCAGATCGCAGGCTGTCGGCAACTCGCGTGGCCCCAGCACCATCAGCTCGACATCGGGATGCGCGCGCAAGGCATCAAGATCGGTGTGATTGCTGATGCGTGGCAACGCCGGCACCATCACGCGCAGCCGCGCCTGCGGCTTGTGTTCGCGACGGCGCGGCAAGGCATCTTCCGCTTCCAGTTGCAGGCCATGCAGATAAGGCAGCACGCCCAGCACTGGCTTGCCGGTTTCGCGTTCCAGCCAGTCCAGGCCTGGTTGCAGCAATGCCATGTCACCGCGAAAACGATTGATGACGAATCCCGCTACCCGCTTGCGCTCGCTCTCGGACAATAGCGCCAGTGTGCCGACCAGATGCGCAAACACGCCGCCACGATCAATGTCGGCGATCAACAGCACCGGGCAATCCACAGCTTCGGCATAGCCCATGTTGGCAATGTCGCGGTCGCGTAGATTGATTTCGGCGGGGCTACCGGCGCCCTCGACAATCACCACATCGTATTGCGCGACCAGCCGTGCATGTGAAGCCAACACGGCATCCATCGCCACGCGCTTGTAGTCATGATAGTGGCGTGCGTCCATGTTGCCGATGGCGTGCCCATGCACGATCACCTGCGCCCCGACATCGCTATTGGGCTTGAGCAGCACCGGATTGAAATCGGTATGGGGATCGAGTCCCGCCGCTTGTGCCTGCACCGCCTGCGCGCGACCAATTTCTCCGCCATCCACCGTGACGGCCGAATTGAGTGCCATGTTCTGCGGCTTGAACGGCGCCACGCGTACGCCGCGTCGGCGCAACCAGCGGCACAGCCCGGTGACCAAGGCGCTCTTGCCGGCGTCGGAGGTACACCCTTGGACCATCAGGACGCCGCTCATCGCCGACACCGTGCCAGTGCAGCATTCAATCGCTCAAAGGCGGTGTCGTCTTCCGGCAGGCCGAAACGAAGGCTGTGCGGCCGGTCAAAAAGTCGCGTGAGAATCCCTTGCCCGGCGAGTGCGCGGTGCACATCGCCAGCCCGCTCACTCCGCCACCACTGGAAGAACGCGCAACCTGCGGTGGGCGCGATATCGTGTTTCGTCATCAATTGCGCAAGACGTGAACTGCACTCCTGCAGGCGCGTTCGTGCCTGCGCGTGCCACGCGAAATCGGCTAATGCATGACGCAAGGCATAGCGGCCCGGACCACTCACAGTCCATGGGCCAAGCTGCTCACGCGCCGCATCAAGCAAAGTGGCGTTGGCACAAATGAAACCGGCGCGTGCGCCCGCCATACCGAAAAACTTGCCCACCGAGCGCAACACGATCAGCCCCTCGTTGGCAGTCTGCGGACACAGGCTGTCGTCAGGCGTTGCATCCATGAAGGCCTCGTCCACGATCAGCCAACCGCCGCGAGCTGCCAGGCGTGCATGGCAAGCCAACAAAGTGGCTGGATCAAAACGATCACCACCGGGATTGTTCGGATGGATCAGCACCACTACGTCGACATCATCGACCCGGGCAAGCAACTCTTCCGCTGCAAGCTCGATGACTTGATGACCGGCGCGCCGCCACGCATGGGCGTGCTCGTTGTAGCCGGGCGCAATAACGCCCACTCTCGATAGGGATCGCAACAGGGGCAACGTCTGGATCGCCGCTTGCGAACCTGCGACAGGAAGCAGCTTTGGCGCGCCGTAGTAAGCCTGAGCCACCTCGACGAGACCGTCCTCGTCGTCGGGCAGTCGTGCCCATGCGTCGGCTGGTATGGGTGGCACCGGCCACGCGAAAGGACTGATACCCGTAGACAAGTCGAGCCAGTCCGCTGGCGCGATGCCATAGGTGCGAGCAGCACGCAACAAACGTCCGCCGTGTTCAAGCATGGGCTAGCCCACCGCATAGAAACGCAACCACCAACCACAGGACCATACTGCGGCGTACCAGCACCAGCGAGCGCACGATGACGTTGGCGTCTGGTGGATCGCCTTCGCCAAGATTCGGACGCGATTCCCACACTCCGTCATAGGGCGCGGCGCCTCCCAATTGGACTCCCAAAGCACCGGCACCGGCGGCCATTACTGGTCCGGCGTTCGGGCTGTCCCACAGCTTTGCCTGCGTGCGCCAGCAGCGCCATGCGCTGCTTGTCTGACCAAGCAGCGTGTAACTCAATGCAGTGAGTCGCGCAGGAACATAATTGAGCCCGTCGTCGATGCGCGCCGCGGCCCAGCCGAAGTTCTCGTAGCGCGCCGTGCGATAACCCCACATGGCATCGAGTGTATTCGCGAGCCGATACAGTAGCGCTCCCGGGACTCCCAGCACGGCGAACCAGAACAACGCGCCGAACACGGCATCGTTACCGTTCTCCAGTACCGACTCGGTGGCAGCCGCAGCCACTTGACGCTCGTCCAGCAGCGGCGTGTCGCGGCTGACCATGCGCCCGACCATTTGGCGGGCGCGCGCCATGTCACCGTCCCGCAAGGCCGATGCCACTGGCCTCGCATGATCGCCAAGACTGCGCAGCCCGATAACGGCATAGAGCACCAGCACGTTAAAAACAAATGCCGCCCATGCCGACAGCCGGCCCAGCCAAGCCTCGGCGCACCACGCCAAAATCACCAGCGGCATGACCGTCAACAACCATGCGAAGACACCCGAACCACGACGATCAGCGTACAGGTGCGCTTCGATCCAGCGCGCCAGGCGCCCGAACCCCACCAGGGGATGCGCGCGCGATGGTTCGCCCAACCACGCATCGATCAACACCGCCGCCAGCATCGCGCACGCCGTCGTCATGGCATGAACAGCCTTGGGGTGGTCAGCAGATTCAAGGCGTAGGCGCCATGCGCTAAAGCTCGATACCCTTTTGTGCACGGATGCCCGCCTGGAAAGCGTGCTTCACCACGCGCATCTCGGTGACCGTATCTGCCAGCTCAACCAACGCATCCGGAGCACCACGGCCCGTCACCACGACATGCTGCTGTGTAGGGCGCACACGCAGCGCGGAGCACACTTTCTCCACATCGATGTAACCCTTCACCAAGGCAATGTTGAGTTCATCCAGCAATACGAAATCGTACTGTGGATCGGTCAACATGCCAGCCGCCACCTGCCATGCAGCGTCAGCGGCCTGGATGTCGCGTGCCTTGTCTTGTGTCTCCCACGTATAGCCCTCGCCCATCACGTGATAGTCGAGCTCATCGGGAAAACGACGAAAGAAGGCCTCTTCCCCAGTGGAGAAACTGCCCTTGATGAACTGCACTACGCCACAGTGAAAGCCATGCCCGAGCGAGCGGGCGAGCATGCCGAAGCCCGATGAACTCTTGCCTTTGCCATTACCCGTGTTGACCACCAGTACTCCACGTTCGATTGTGGCTCGAGCGATACGTCGATCGATCAGGTCTTTCTTGCGCTGCATGCGCTCGCGATGGCGCTCATCGGCGGTCAGTTCATCGGGGCGTGATTCGTCGCTCATGTGCGCGCCGCCGACGATTGGTGTGCGCCGTACCAGGCCACCAAGAGGCTGCCCATGACGTAAGCGACCAACGCTGCCGTGACATAACCGAGTGTGGTGCGAACGAAGAGCGGACCCCACTGCCACAGGCGCTCCAGATATTCGGCCATGTGAGGATTCGCGTAGCGACCGCCAAGCCAATAGAACGATCCATTGGAGACGGCAAAGGAAAGCGATGCCGAGATCAAAGCCACGCACCATGCCCCAAGCAGCGACCATCCGTCAGCATGCAAGCGTGGCGAGTACAAGCGACCGCCGTACCACAGCACCGCATAGGCCAGTGGAAGAAACGCATAGGCGTCCGTGATGCAGAAGTCGCTGATGCCGGCGTAATGGATCGACACCTCATCCAGTCCTACGGCCAGAAGGATGAAGACGGCGAAAGCCCAGTGCTTGCGCAGGAACAGACCGCCCACAAAAAAGATTGCCATCGACGCGTCAGGCAAATGCAGCATGTCGCCGAAGTGCTTGAACCGGGTCGTAAGCATGACCAGTACGAGTGCGGAGAACAGCAGGATAAAGCGGGAACCCGATAGTGATTTCATCGCACGACTCCTCAAGTGCTCATGTGGGCGTTGCACGGCGGTGATGGACTGGCGGGCGCCATTCCATCACCGCCGAACATTACAGTCCTGGCTGGTGACGCAGCGTCAGATACCAGGTGCGACCAAGCTCGTTGTAGTAATAAGCCGTCTCGTAGCTGTGATCGAACACATTGTCGAGTTTCGCCTCCACCTGCCAGCTGGGCGCGAAGGTATAGCTGGCGCGAAGAGCGGTGGTGGCGTAGCCGCCGAGGCGGATCTGGTTGGCCGCATCATCGAAGCGCTTGCCGGAAGCGAAGAAGGTGGCGCCGACGTTGAACTTGCCGAGCTTGCGGTCTACGTCCACGCGCGCCGTCTCACCCGCACGCCGCGGCAGCCAGTTGCCGTGGTTGGCATCATCGCTGTTGTCTTTCGGTTGCAGCCAGCTCAGATCGGTCTGCACGCGCCAGTCGTCCAGGGCGAAACCGAACTGGCCTTCGACGCCACGGATCTGCGCGCTGCTGATGTTCTGTGGCACAAAGTTGCTGTCGAGCGTGATCAGGTCACTGATGCGCGTCTGGTACGCATTCAAACCCCAATGCCAGTTGTCGAGCTGCTGGGTGAGACCGAGTTCGGCCGAGTCTGAACTTTCCGGCCTCAGGTTCTGGTTTGCGGTCGGCGTGCCGTCGAAAGGCGGATAGTACAGATCGTCGAAAGTCGGCGCGTGGAAGGCACTGCCATAGCTGGCCGACAACACGAGACCGTGATCGAAGTGGTAGCCCCAGGCCACCGCGCCGGTGTTGTGGGAACCGTACTCGTCGTCATTGTCGTGGCGTCCGGATACCTGTACTTCGTTCTGGCCGAAGGTGCCCTGATACTGCACGAAGGTGCCCGTATCGCCGCGGGTATTGATGGTGAAGTCGGTATCGCTGGCGATGTGCTGCTGCAGGTAGTCGACTCCGGCGCTGAGCACCTGACCGGGGGCCAGTGTGAAGTCGTTCTGCCACGACGCCTGGTTCTGACGCGAGTCGAAATAACCCGTCGGCGTGCGCGGGTAATACTGGCCGAAATAGTTGCCCTGGAAGAACGTGGAAGAATCATCGCGCGTCTGGCCGGCGCTCAGCGTGACTTTCCAGATATCCAGTGGACTGAAGCTCAGGCGCGTGCCGGTGGCGTATTGCTCTTCTTCGTTGTTGTTGCCGCCGAAAGGGCTGCCGGCGTAAAAGTTGTCGCTCTTGCTGCGCAGCCAGTTGAAGGCCAGTTCCGTGCCGTCGTCCCAACGGTAGCCGAAGTTGGCCAGGCCGTTGTAGTTGCGGTACGGATCGTTGCGCGGGTCATCCGAAAAACAGGCCACGCCCAGCTCAGCCGCTCCCATGCGACAGGCCGGCGTGCCGCTGGTGTATTCGCCACCGAGGGTGGCGTTAAACCAGTAGTGGCCGTCTCCACCGGATACGCCCGCCTGACTATTGATGAAGCCATGGCTACCGGTGGTCACGCTCAACGACGGCACGATGTTGCCGGTGTCTGAACCATGACGGGTGAAGATCTGGATGACGCCGCCCAGCGCATCCGAACCGTACAGGCTCGATCGTGGACCCCGCACGATCTCGATGTGATCGATCGCGTTCACCGGAATCTGCTCCAGCGCCGGCCTGCCCAACGACACGCTGCCGATGCGGATGCCATCGATCAGCACCAGCGTATGGGTGGAGTTGGTGCCGCGCAGGAACAGCGAAATCGGCTGGCCAATACCGCCCAACTGGGCGATCGACACACCAGGCAGGCCGGTGAGCAAATCCACCAACGAGGTCGGCCGCAGGCGCTCGATGTCCTCTTGCGTGATGACGGTGACCGACGACAGCGTATCGTTCACGGTCTCGGCGGTACGCGTCGCGGTGACGACCACGGTCGGCAAGGTGCCCGTCTCTGTGGTGGTTTGTGCAAAGGCAACGGGCGCAAGCAGGCCCAACAAGGCGGCCGTGAGCGCGCGGTGTTTCAAAGTTGTGTCGTGCTTCATTTGGCAATTCCCCAGCCGCACGGCCCCGTACGGCAAAGATAAATATGCCGGCGACCGTGGAAGAATGGAGACATGAAAAGCTCGACGGGCGCGTGACCCGCACCCTGCGCTCTCAAGCCTCGCCCCACCGCGAGTAAGCCGGAGTTCACGCTTAAGGCCGGTCTCCGGGCTCGTGGTCGAAGACTTTGCGTCTTCTGGATCGACGCCTTCCCATGCATGAAGCACAGTGGCTTGATGTCGATCCGGCGACCCTTGCGGGTCGCAACTCACTTACCGTTGCGGGGGCAGCTCCGGAATAGACGCATCAGGCAAGCCTGTGTGTCGCACCGGATTCACGTTTCAACTGCCGGCCTCATGCTGGCAGTCACCTTAGGCCGGGGCATCTTAGCAGAAGTGCGGGGAGCTTTATTTCCAACGCCAGCACCCTGTGTCCGATGCCTCTTGCGGCCAACCCAAGCGGCCCATGCGCTCCCCGCACGGGTCATGCCAAAGCGGCTCGTCCACCCAGTCGCCATGGGAGAAGAACCCGACCGCACCGTGCATTCGATCGACGCGGCGTGACCTGTCGGTTGGAACTTCGCAAGCCAAGCACGCCCGGCGGAGCGATCACTACGTCAACTGGTTCGCGACGCATGCCGGAACGACTGACCGATCGCTACTTCAACAGTGACGCCAAAGTGAAAGCGCAGATCGACACAGCGAACGTACGCGACAGATTTTGAATCTGTGATCGCCACACCGACAAAATCATGCCGCGACCGTCACGCACAGCCAGGCCAAATGAAGTGGCAACTCCCCTTCGTTCAATAAGGGAATTTCTTCAAGAGCCCCAGGAGCGCATTCGATGGAAAACAGTCACGACATCAAAACCCTCAACAGCCTGATCGAGACCACACTTGACAGTGCAGACGGCTACGCCGAAGCCGCCAAGGATGCCAAGAGCCAGTCACTCATTTCGCTTTTTCGGGAACGCTCAACCGAGCGCAAGCAGGTCGCTTCGACCTTGCAGCAACGTGTGCTCCTTCTGGGCGCAGAACCCGAAAAGGACGGCACGGTATTGGCCTCCGCACATCGCGTGTTCGTGAACCTGCGTGCGAGTCTCACCTCCAACGACAACAAGGCGGTGGTGGACGAAGTCGAACGCGGCGAGGATCACATCAAGGCGAAGTTCGAGGACGCCATGAAGGACAAGGAGGTTTCCCCCGATACAAAGGCCGTCATCACCGATGTCTACACATCAGTGCGCAACGGCCATGACCAGATGCGGGATATCAAGCACACATTCCACGAATAACCTGTCTGCACACAACTTACTGCAGGGGGCACTTTCGGGTGTCACCCTGCATTTTTTAGTGCCGATGGTACATGTAGCGCTCAGTACACAGCGCAGAACTCGACATGAGCCATGGGTGATCAGACACATCCACACTGCGCACATCCAGCTTGCCGCTGCGAAGTTAGTGGCGGCGAAGCGTGATGCAGAGAACATTGCCGAAGACGCGCCGGATCCCCACTCCCCGACCAGCCCGCTGGCTGCCAGTGCGAACATCCCGACTGTCAAGATGCTGCTGCACCATAGCGATACCATTGCCCAGGAAATCTGGACGCCAATGATCCGCTTTCGCCTCTTCGGCAGCCGTGCGAATACGGACACCGTCATTCCCACGTAGAAGAGGTCGACGATAAGAGCTCGCGCGCGTTGGCACGCAAGCCCCGTAAGTAGTCATGCAGACATCTCTTGTCCGCGGCTCAAGGCTGTGTATGGACGTCCATCATGGAGCTCGGGGCGATCATGTTGATATTTAGGTGGTACATGATCCATAGCGATCCAGCTATGACGATCCCGACAATCAGTACACCAAAGGCAAGCGCCAGGGCGTTGTTGGCGTTATCCGGACCTGTCGTGATGTGCAGGAAAAAGGCGAGGTGCACGCCCATCTGTGCAATCGCGAGCGCAGCCAATGCCATCGGTACGCCTGGCACGTAGATGAGGCTCGTACCACTGGCAACCCAGAATGATCCCGCCGTCAGGCCTGCAGCAAGCGCCACGCCGATGAGATAGTTGCGGACACCCTCCGACACACTATGCGTGCCCGGCTCCTGATCGCCAGGGGCGGAATCATCGCCCAATTCGGTTTCAGTCTCGTACTCGCTCATGGACCGGTCCCAAGAAGATAAACGTTGGTGAAAATCCCTACCCAGATGATGTCGAGCGCGTGCCAGAACAACGCGAAACACAGGCCTCGCCGAATGATGTCGGGGCGAAATCCCTTCGCCCAGAACTGAGCCATCATTGTCCCCAGCCACAACAGGCCGACTGTCACGTGCAGCCCATGCAGGCCTACCAACGCAAAGAATGACGAAAGAAATGCACTACGCGAGGGCCCTGCCCCCTCTGCCAACATCTTTCCGAACTCGCTGACCTCCAGAAAGAGAAACCCCACTCCAAGTAATCCGGTGATCAAGTACGACACCTGGGTCCAAAGCATGTTGCGCACGTTGCTCGCGATCGTAGCCATGCCGCAAGCGAAGCTGGACAACAGAAGAAATGTGGTTTCGAGCACAACGATCTTCAGGTCGAATAGACCCTTCGCCGCCGGACCGCCCGCCGTTGCGTGTGACAACACGGCATAGGAAGCATAGAAACCAGAGAACAACACGAAATCGGAGAGCAGGAAGATCCAGAAGCCATAAGCCGTGGTGATGCGCTTCGACGCCGGCCCCTTGTAGCCAGCATCCGGATCCATGTGGAAACCCGTCTTGTACGAGCCATGAGCAGGGACGTCGGAATATTCCACCGGTGTTATCCCGGGCTCACGACCTTCGACGAGCGCGATACGCGCCTCACGCCGCCGGTGATCGGCCTCGGCCAGTTCCTCCGCGGACAAATGGAATTCCGAAACGTCGCGCCAGGCGAAGGCAACAAACGTGGCGAACGCGCCGATGAGACCAATGATCACCATCCACCAGATGTGCCAGATCAGGGCGAACCCCGTCAGGACAGCGAAAAATGCCGTTACAAAGCCTGTCGCGCTGTTGTGCGGCATCTCGATGGTCTTGTAATCGGGCAGCTCGGTGAGGCGTCGTTGCTCGAGCGCCTTTTGCTTCATCCCCCAATAGGCTTCTTCGCCGGTGACGTTCGGCATCACCGCGAAATTGAATGACGGCGGCGGCGAGGTGGTGATCCACTCCAGCGTACGGCCGTCCCAAAGATCACCGGTGACATCACGCAGCGAGTCGCGGTTGCGAATGCTGACGACAAGCTCTGCGACCTGACAGCAGATCCCGAGAAGGATCAGCACTGCCCCGACGGCGGCAACGATCAGCCAAGGCTGCCACTCAGGCACGTCGTAGTGCTGCATGCGCCGTGTCATGCCTTCAAGACCCAACACGTACAGCGGCATGAACGCAACATAGAAGCCGATAATCCAGAACCAGAAGGCGGCCTTGCCGAGCCGATCATCCAGCCTGAAACCGAACGCCTTGGGGAACCAGTACGTGTAGCCCGCAAACGCGCCGAACAGCACACCGCCGATAATCACGTTATGGAAATGCGCGACAAGGAACACCGAGTTGTGCAGCACGAAATCGGCTGGCGGCGCGGCCAGCAGCACGCCGGTCATGCCACCAATGACAAAGGTGACCATGAACCCGATGGCCCACAGCATCGGCACCTCGAAGCGCACCCGCCCGCCCCACATGGTGAAGAGCCAGTTGAAGATTTTCACTCCGGTGGGGACGGCGATAATCATCGTCATGATGCCGAAAAAGCCATTGACGTCCGCACCGGCGCCCATCGTGAAGAAGTGATGCAACCAGACCAGGAATGACAGGATGCAGATCGCCATGGTGGCGACGACCATCGACCGGTAACCAAACAACGGCTTGCCGGAAAAAGTCGAGATTACCTCGGAGAAAACGCCGAAGGCAGGAAGGATCAGGATGTAGACCTCCGGATGTCCCCACGCCCAGATGAGGTTGACGAACATCATCGGGTTTCCGCCGGCGCCCACCGTGAAAAAATGGAAATCGAGATAGCGGTCAAGCAGCAGCATTCCCAGGCTCGCAGTCAGGATGGGAAAGGCAGCCACGATAAGCAGGTTCGCCGCCAGCGCCGTCCAGCAGAAAATCGGCATACGGGTGAGGATCATGCCGGGCGCGCGGATTTTCAGGATCGTCGTGACGAAGTTGATCCCGGTAATCAGCGTTCCGATACCTGATATCTGGATGGACCACAGGTAGTAGTCGACGCCGACCCCGGGCGAAAATTTGAGTTCCGAGAGTGGCGGGTAGACAAGCCACCCGGTCTGCGCAAATTCGCCGACGAACAGCGACAGGTTCACCAGCAATACGGCGGCGGCGGTCAGCCAGAAGCTGACCAGATTGAAGGTCGGGAACGCTACGTCGCGCACGCCGAGTTGCAACGGCACCGCAAAGTTCATCAGGCCGATCATGAACGGCATCGCGACGAAAAAGATCATGATGGTGCCGTGCGCGGAAAAGATCTGGTCGAAATGTTCCGGAGGCAGGTAGCCCGGCGAATGAAGCGCGACGGCCTGTTGCGCCCGCATCATGATGGCATCGCTGAAGCCACGGATCAGCATGACCAGCGCCAGCAAGCAGTACATGATCCCGATCCGCTTGTGGTCGACCGAGGTGAGCCACTCGCTCCACAGATAAGGCCAGTGTCGCTTGACGGTAAGCCAAACCAGCAGGGCGACAATGATGACGATCAGCACGATCGACGTGATCAGCGGAATCGGCTGGTCGAGCGGCAGGGATGACCACGAGAGTTTGCCGAGTATCACGGTTGTTTCCTCGCAGGCGCAGGCATCATCTGTCCGCCGTTCGCGGTGCCGATACTCGGCGTGGGTAGGCGTTCGTCGACAATAGAGTCGAACAAGGCCGGATCGATCGCCTTGTAGGTCGTGGGAGCCACGTTCTCGCTTGGCTCAGCGAGCGCGGCGTACGCCGCGTTGTCGAGGTTCGGCCCCGCCCTCTTCGTATTGGCTACCCAGTTCGCATAGGTGTCTGGCGCTACGGCGCTGACTTCGAAGTGCATGTCGGCGAACCCGTGCCCGCTGAACTGTGCAGAGAGGCCGTGATAGGTTCCGGCGTGATCGGCCTGCAGGTTGAGTTGGGACGTCATGCCGGCCATCGTGTAAATCTGGCTGCCGAGTTGCGGCACGAAGAAGCTATTCATCACGCCCGACGACGTCAGGCGAAAATGCACAGGCAGCCCGACGGGAACCACCAGCTGATTGACGGTGGCGATGCCTTCGTCCGGGTAGATAAACAACCACTTCCAGTCCAGCGATACGACCTCTACCTCGACCGCCTTCGACGCCGATGGAAGCGGCTTGTAGGGATCGAGCTCATGCGAGCCGAACCAGGCGATGCCACCGAGGAAAGTCACCACGATCGCGGGAATCGCCCAGACGATAAGTTCCAACGTGCCTGAAAACGCCCAGTTCGGCCGATACGTCGCCCGCTTGTTCGAGGCGCGAAACCACCAGGCAAAAGCAAAGGTCGCCAGGATGACCGGTATCACGATCACCAGCATGATCGCGAACGAATCGAAGAGGATAAGTCGCTCCGAAACGCCAACGGGGCCGCGCGGATCAAGCACACCGCTGCATCCCATGAGAGGGGGCCCAAGAATCACGGAGGCGAGCAAGGCTCTTCTGGGAATACCCAGAGTGAAAAGAGTTTTCACACCGGCTCCAAAAAACATCCCGGATCTCCCCTTCACCCAATTCTACTCGTGGCTTGTCCACCCGTGGGTGTGCACGAAATGTGAAATTCGCGTCCGGCCGGTATCCTAAGCGCGCCGCGCTGCCCAACGTTGCTTTCCCGGCGACAATCGGGACCGAGGCGGCGCGGCTTCATGATTGTGACGCGGCTTTTCTAGAATGTGCCCTGTCACAAATGTCGCGGGTGTATACCTAGAAGGGTTACGTTTGGAGGTTCTGCCGCGTAACGTTCGATCGGCCTCACGCCCCCTCAATGAGGATGCCGCCATGCCCGTCCCGAGCGACCTCTTTCTCGACCCGTGGCCCTCTCTTTCCTATCCGGATTTTGCGGACGCGCATTATTTTCTCCGCATGGGCCTGCAAGCCATTGGCAAGCTGAAGCTGAAAGAGCCGTTTCAGCCGCAATGGTCCGGAGTACCTCTGTGGCTCAGTGCTCGAGGACTGACAACGGGGCCGATCCACTACGCCGGCGGAGCGTATGAGGTCAGTGTCGACCTTATCTCGCATGAGACGGTATGCGTTACCAGTTGGGGCACCTTGGGACGGCTTAAGTTGGAGTCGATGTCTGTCGCGGAGTTCGTGGAGCGTCTCCTTGATCTTCTCAAAAAGGCGGGAGTTGATGTTTCCATTAACTTGAAGCCGCAAGAAATGCCTAACCCCATTGCCTTTGACCAGGATAAAGCGCGACGCTCCTATGAGCCGCAGATGGCCAATAACTGGTGGCGAATTCTACTGAGCACGCAACACGTGATGCGGATCTTCAAGGGGAGCTTCCTGGGTAAGACTCAACGCATTGGCCTCATGTGGGGAACACTGGATATCCGCGACGCGCTTTATAACGGCAAGCCCGCGTCACCTGGCGCCAAGGCCGACTACATACGTCGTAATGCCATGAATGCGGAGCTCATCGAAATGGGCTGGTGGGCTGGCAGCGCCGCATACCCGAAACCGGCGTTCTACTCCTTCGCCCATCCGCAACCTGCGGGAATCGAAGACGCAAAGATCAGCCCGCCAGGCTCACGGTGGGAATCTTCCATGGGTGAGTTCATTCTGGACTATGACGATCTGCGCAAGTCCAAAGACCCCGATGGAGATTTGCTATCGTTTTTCCGATCCGCCTTCAAGGCTGGCGCAGAGTGCGCGGGTTGGGATCCGAATCTCATGGGGACCGGACAGCCTGATTAGCTTAGTTCCAAAGTGTGGTCGGGTTGAGCTACCCGGCCTTTCTCGGACAGTGGAATCACGAGACACGCACCTGACCATTACTCAGGATGAAGCTCAGGACTTGCAAGCCGGCGTCTGATTGTCGACAACGCGGGCCCTGACGCACTCGATAAACATGGGACGTCGACATGACAGAGTTGCACTTTGAGATCGATGTTCGAGCCCCGCTGGAACAAGTGTTTGCCCTCGTCACCAACCTGAGGGCTTACGACACCTGGCTACCGGGCTCCACCGCGTTTCATGGCACCACAACGATCTCCAATGGCCCGATCCGCGTAGGCACAACGTACGTTGAGCCAGGCCCCTTCGCTGTGCGTCATGGTCGCGTCATTGAACTCCTGCCACCCACACACGTGGCGTTCGAACAACCCATGACACTGAGGCCGGGTTTCTTCGGAGTGGTCGGCATCCACCTCGCTTGCGACCTCACTCAGGCCGTCGATTTCGTGCGTGTGCGACGATCCCTTGACTTGTCCTTCCACGGGCCCGTCAAGCTCGCAAGAGCCGTCATCATTCGCTTGTTCAAAGACGAAAACGAGCGAACACTGGAAGCCCTTAAAACATTCGCGGAACGCCATGTTCAGGGCAGCTGACTAATGGCCCATTACCTGCCTGCGATTGTCCCTGACACCTTTTCTAGCACTTGCATCAGTGATTCGCTCCTTCCGCGTCAGTGCCTTTTTCGTCGGCGAGCTCGCTATCCAAGGTTTGCGTAGCTTGGTCTGCAAGGCGGCGGCAAGCCGAAGTGCCTACAAGTCCTTTGGGCCGCCTCCCGGATACGTCCGGCATGGCACGACCCGGGAAATCACTCGCCTCGGGATGGACGGTCATCAATATGTCGCAAGGCATGCCGCGGATTTTCGCAATCGACTGGCGAAACTGTTCGACGCGTTGAGGGCGGGATACATCGTCGGTGTATCGATACGTGCCATTGGTGATGGCGGTAAGGCTATCGGAGTAGACCATGTGCAAGCATTTGCCCTTTTCGCACGACTGCCAGGTCCAACTCATGCTGCCTGGCGTGTGTCCCGGGGTGGCGTGCCCGACAAGATCCAGATCGCCGACACGTACATGTCCGAGGTCTGCAACGACCTTGGCGTCGACTGGCGGAAATTTCACGTTGCCGTCGTATTGGGGGTCCTGTGGATCCTTGCCCCCGAGACGCAACGCAAGCGCGCCTGCCCGGCTGGCATAGACCGGTGCCCCCGTGTCTTTGGCCAACTGCGCCAGTGCCCCGGCGTGGTCCGAGTGCGCATGGGAATTGACGATCGCCTTGATGTCCGAAAGCTTGAAGCCTGCCGCTCGAATGTTCGCTTCAATCAGCGGCGCATTTTGCTTCAGCGTTCCATCGATAAGGATATGGCCCTGCGGGGATGTCACAAGCACCGCACTGAGCCCCTTGCTGCCCACATAGAAGCTATTTCCGTAGATACGAAATGGCTTTATCGGGGTTGTCCAGCTCGCATGTGTATCTGGCGCAGATGCGCCGAAGGCCTGATTGGATAGCGCCGCAAGCACAAAGGCGCCGAAAACCATTCGCTTCAACACAGCCATCGGTCGCTCCTGTTGACAGTTGAGGGCCGGATTCTATCGATGTCGACGAAACGAAAAATGGCTGAAACATGGCGGGACTCTGATCATCAGAGAGAACCTCGAATTACGAGCCACTTCGACAATGCGTCGCATCAAGTCATGCCTCCAACCTCTTTGATTGCTGAAGCTCAAGGTCCGACACGATCCCACCGCATCGAAATGATCTGTCCTGACCTCGACCCACGACGAGAACCGATCCGTCCCCGGCACCTTCCAGGAATTATCCCTGGCACCTTTTTCGTTCGTGGGTTCTTGTTGAACTGTTTATGACTCAATACCGTTGATGGGATTCGAGTGGATCAGGCTGTGCATCGTCAGCGGGCCGCCAAACTGTTGCAGCAAACCGCCTTCTTCAAGACGGCCAAGGATGATGGGACTGAAGCCAAGCAAGGTAGCGAGCAATGCGACCTTCTCGTTGGCATCGGCGTTGCCACCTGAAACGAAGATCGTGCGATGGCCCTCGCTCCGGCGCGGCTCATCCGCGAGCACTGCCGCCGGTAGCGTGTTGAATGCCTTGACGACCTTGGCGCCCTTGAACTGCTTTGCTACGACGTGACTGGAAGGCTGCCCGCCAAGATCCAGCGGCTTGAAGGAGGGAAACTCGATTGCGTTGGTGGCATCCACCACGATCTTGCCGGTCCAGTCGTTGCGCAACTTGGCGACCTCCCCCACCGCCCCGAACGGGACGGCAAGGATGATCACTTCCGCATCCATCGCATCGGTGATTTCGGCGGCGCTTACGGTAGGGGCGAAGGCTTGCAGTGCATCCCCAAGCGAGGCTGGTCCGCGACGATTGGCAACCACAGCCTTGATCTTGCTGCGGGCAAACTGCTTGGCGAGGGCGCCGCCGATGGCGCCCGATCCGATGATGGCGTAGCTCATGTGATGTCTCCTGATGGACGATCGGCAAGATGGATGCGAGGGATCAGCGCGACTTGTTGTCGATGCTGATGCGGCCTGCGCCATTGACAGTCAGCAGCAGGAAGGCGCCGGCGATCGACACGTTCTTCATGAACATGATCATCTGGATCTGGTCGGCGAAGTTGTGATGGAACACCAGCGCCGTCAGCACTGAATAACCAGCAAGCAAGAACGCCGCAGTACGCGTCTTCCAACCGATGGCGATGGCCACGCCGCCAAGAAGCTCGGTGGCAATCACCACTGGAAGCAAACCGCCGGGAACGCCCAGTACTGACATGTAGCCGATGGTGGCGGCGTAGGCGCCGATCTTGCTCAGGCCAGAGAGAACGAACAACGCCGACAGAAGGATGCGACCGCCCAGTTCGGCCGTATCGCGAAGCTTGACGTTGGAGTACGTGGTGCTGCTCATGTTGGCTTTCGTGGAAGCAATCGTTGAGGTGTTCATGGCAATCTCCAGGTGGATGAGTGGAACGATGTCGCCATATTAAGAATCCCGAATTGACGGATAAATAGCTTTTTGCGGTAATATTTATCCCGCAAAACAGGATAATCCGGGACAATCTTATGGACCGATTCCTCTCGATGCAGGCATTCTCGAAAGTGGTCGAGGCCGGCAGCTTCGTGCGCGGCGCCGAGAAGCTCGGCATGTCGACAACCTCGGTGTCACGGCTCATCGCCGAGCTCGAAGATCATCTCGGCACACGACTGTTGCAGCGAACGACGCGCCGGCTTCATCTGACCGATGCCGGCCACCGCTTCATCGAACGCACGACGCAATTGCTGACCGATCTGCAAGAAGCGGAAGCCGAGGTCGGTTCGGCAACCACGACACCGCGTGGCCGGCTGCGCATCAGCGTGCCGCTCACGTTTGGTGTTCGTCACCTGGCCGAACTATTCCCCCGATACCGCATGAAGTACCCCGAGGTGGAACTCGAAGTACATGCCACTGATCGGCGCGTCGACCTGATCGAAGAAGGCTTTGATCTTGCCCTGCGCCTGTCGCTGGAAATTCCTCCCACCTATGTGGCACGTCCACTAACCGTGGTGCGACTGGTGGTCTGCGCGGCTCCTGACTATCTCAAGCGCCACGGCACGCCACGCACGCCACAGGACCTGGCAGGACACAACTGCCTCACCCTACCGAGCGGAGGGTTCGAGAATCGCTGGCCGCTTGAGGGCACGGACGGTGTCGTCACCGTTCGCGTCAGCGGGGACTTCCGTGCTGACAGTGGTGATCTATTGCGCAGTGCTGCACTTGCAGGGCAAGGAATTATTCTGCTGCCTACATTCATCGTCGGCGACGATCTTGCGCGCGGCGACCTGGTGCCGCTACTGCCGACATGGCGACCACCACATACCGACGCCATGATCATCTACCCGACCCGCCGATTCGTGTCCGCGAAGGTCCATACGTTCACCGAGTTCCTGCAACAGGAGTTCGCCGGTGATCCTCCGTGGGATCGTTGGATGGCTGTCCGGCGCCATGGGACTAAACGGCAATAGTCGACGATGTCAGGACCTGTTCAACGACCACAGTCACACGTTCCATCGGGATCCGGGTCCGGGAACAGGTTCTTTTTCCAACGCTCAGAAAGGGCGCCGGGCTTGGCGAAAAATCAGTCCCACCCCAGGCTCCGCGGCGCTTCAGCGAAATAGCGCGGACATATATCCTATGTCCATGTACGTCTATCGGTTGGTTAGATTCTGGAATTCGGCTTTGTAGCAAACATGGCCCACAGGAGCAGACTATGCAGGTATATCTCTTCAGAGGTCCTGGTCGCGTATTCGGGTGTACGACGGAGTCATCGGGAGCAAACCTTCCGTCCAAGTACGCGCCCTGGACTGCTTTCAAAACCGTCGATCTGCAAAAGGGCGAGCCAACACCGGGTCTAGTCGTTGACGACTGCCTGCGCGACCTGGAAACCTTCGGCGTGCATGTCACTGATGCGCATGATCGCATTACGGAAGATGCCATTCCGTGATCGGATATCGATGGATGCCGCGCGTTGGAAAGATATGGTGTCATGGAGAACTTGAAGAACGCGGTCGTCGTTGGATCTCTTGCACCGACACGAAATGATCCTTTCTGGCTTCGATCGACGACCGGAACCGATAGGTCCCCAGCGCCTTCCAGGAATTGCCCCTGATACTTTTTTGGGAGCCTGATTACTCATAGGTAGCATTTGTAAGCAGGGCTTCTGCCCATAACCTGACGATTCACCGGATCGCCACTTCCTGGAGAATGACATGTCTGTCCTGATCTCTGCTTTTGTGTTGGGTTTTGTGTGTGGCCTGCGCGTGATGGTTGGTCTTGCGGCAATAAGCTGGGCCGCCAGCACTCAGCATCTTCCTCTGCAGGGGACGTGGCTCGCATTTATGGGTAGTCGCATAACGTCTTACATCTGTAGCGCGCTGGCCATCGGGGAGATGATCAACGACAAGCTGCCCAAAACCCCAAGCCGCCTCGTGCCGCCCCAGTTCGGCGCCCGAGTCGTCATGGGCGCTCTAACGGGTACGGCCATCGGGATCGCGCACGGAAGCCTCTTGCTGGGGATCCTGGCCGGCATCGTAGGCAGCGTGATCGGAACACTCGCTGGTGCGAAAGGTAGGGCTTATGTGCGGAAGCTGTTCAGCGGACACGACCTGCCTGCCGCCCTGCTTGAAGACGTTTTGGCTGTCGCCCTGGCTTTTTCTGCCCTGAGCTACGTCGGGTAAATTCGACGCCGGGTCAAAGTTGAGAAGAAAGAACAGGAGCCGATCCCAGGTTGATCTGGCCCCTTTGACCCGTTTGTTTGACGGAACTACGGCAGCACCCTCGCCCACGCACGCACAGGGAAAGCGCCGATCCCGACGATTCGCATCGGAGCGGCGGAGAAGCGAAGGCCTTCGGAAGGCAGTGAACTCAGCCGCGCGAGATTCTCCACAATCGGGATCCCTGCCTCGAGCAGAATCGAATGCGCTGGCCGCTGGGCATCCTGGGTGTCATCGATGTTGATGGCGTCAATGCCGACCAGCACCGCACCGTTGTCGCGCAGATACTCCGCCCCATCGCGCGACAGATAGGGTGATGCGTCCGTGTAGGCCGGCATCCCCCATTGCACCGCTTTACCGGTGTCCAGAAGCACGGCTCGTCCACGTACTTCTGTTGCGGCAATGGCCTCGCGCGAAATAGTGCGCCCTTTCATTCCCGCCAAACGAATCACGACCGCTTCGACGTCGGCAATCGATGCCAGGGGAAGGCCCGCCACGTCCATCGTTCCCGGGTAGCGATGAAAAGGCGCGTCGATGGCGGTGCCGGTATTGGCAACCATTTCCACCCGGCCGATCTGGAAGGTCACGTCAGGCGCATAGCGGCCACGACTTGCCTCGTGGCTCATGTGCTCCGTGATGCTTGGCGCCGGCAGCCCGGGATAGACAACTTCACCGTCCCGAACCGGATGGCTCAGGTCGATCAGGTCGCTGCGCGCAGCACCTTGCGTGATCACCGCGGCACTGGCACGCCGCTTGTGCCGCTCGTTGATGATCTGCTTATTCAGGATGCGGACCTCTCCTACCATCAACAAGCGAAGGTCCTCGATGATGTATTCGGCCAGCGCCTGATCGTTGATGTCGTCTGCGTCGATATCCAGACGGAATCCCTGCCCCTGTATCCCTCCGCCGTTCGAGAAATCGACTTCGAAGTCGAAGCAAACCCGCTTGTCCGTGGTCTGGTCGCTGGTGGTCACAGTACTGGCCCTCCGTGTGATTGATTGCCGAGTCACTAGCCAGGTTGGATCGTCAAGACAATCCAATAGTTCTTATGTCATCTATAAATAATTGATGACGTCACTCGACCTCGATCTCCTGCACTCGTTCGTTGCGGCTGCAGAGCGCGGTTCCTTTGGCGAGCCACGAAATGGATGAGTGGACCCATGTCCCCGAGCGCCCGAATTGAGCCGGCCGCGAACCGAGTGCGACTTGAACGAATACCTAGATGGCCAGCCTGAGCTCATAGAAGCGCGTGCCGGGTAAGTGAGTGCTGTTGTACGCGGGGATCTCGGAAAAACCAAGCGAACGGTACAGTCCTTGCGCCGCCTCCATACTCGGAAGCGTATCCAATCGCAGCATGGTGTAACCCGCGCGGCGAGCGGTCTGGATGGTTTCGCCAATGAGATGTTGGCCAAGACCCCAACCGCGAAACGCCGGCCTTACGTACAGGCGCTTCATCTCGCCGGTTTGCTCGTCAATACGCCGCAGGGCAACGCAGCCAGCCGTCTCGCCGTTGATCTTGGCGATGAGCAGGGCACCGTGGGGCAGCACGTAAGGTGACGGCAAGGCAGCAAGCTCCGCAGTGAATCCCTGGTACTCAAGATCCACGCCGATCGCGGCCGCATACTCAAGAAACAGTTCGCGCACAGCTACGGCTTGCTCTGGGCTTTCTACCGATGTGAGCGTGATTGGGTCTGGCATGAGCGTCTAACACCTAAGTTCCGGACCAGAGGATTCAGAGTCATTATCCACTCTGACCCCTTTGCTATCAGCAATGCGGAATGAAGGATCCCCGGCTATCATTCAGTCCATAGCTACCGTCAGGCCCGCAGGATCCGAGGTTTCTGGCTTGCGAATGTCGACCCCTCTGATTTGGAAATCAGAAGGTCCAGCCCAACCCCTGCCTTTTTTTCGGTAGGGCTGGCGGTGTTGGCGATTCTTCACAGGGGAAATCATGAAACTGATCTTGTTTGCGGTAGCGATAGCTCTCCCGCTGGCCTGCACAGCCGCGCCCAACGATGCAGCCGACACGTTCATGCACGGGCTCAATGAAGTCGCGTCGCATTGCCAGACCATGGGATTCAACATCGCTTTTGATCAAGAAACGGCTGCCCTGCAGCGCAGACAGCAGGCCGCCCTAAACAACAATCCCGCAGAGACAGTGCCGGACTCTAACGTGCTGATCGCTCAGGCCAAGCCATTTGTGGACTGTGTGGTTGCCGCAAGAGGCGCCGGCACCAAGCTATACATGGACTTCGTCGCAACCACGACTGACCCGAAGATCACAGAGGATGCAAGAAAGGTTCTCGCTGCATGGCTGGTCTACGTAGACAGTCTGACCATTTCCAAAGACCCCATGTCCAAAGCCCAGGCGGCTGCGGCCGATCAAGCCGAGTCCGAAATGCTCACCGACATGCTCTGATACCCGCATTGCACAAAGAGTGGCTCGCCACGCAGCAGTACTGAAAATTCTTACCAGGGGAGAGCCATGAAACCGATCTTGTACGCAGTTGCATTGATGTCGCTTGCCGGATGCGCGACGAAACCCGTTGCGCCAAATCTCGCGTCCGAAGCCCCAGCCGAACGCATCATCGCGCATCAAATGCCCATACTTGGCGGCGGTTCGGTCACAGTCGTCCGCGACAAGGGGTTTACGGGGAAAGGATGCTATTTCGGCGTGTTCGTTAACGGCGACTTGGCGGCAAAACTGGGGACGGCAGAGCGCGTCCAGCTTTACCTGCCTGCGGGTCGTTCGCTTCTTGGGTCGCACACGGTAGGCGGCGGCTTATGCCACGAAAATGACCGCAACGAGCGCGCCGAGGCCGTACAAATCGCGTCAGGCGACTCATTCACGTACCGGCTTGCGATGTCGTCCGATGGCATCGTGACGATCACTCCGCTGAATTGACGGGATCACCGAGCAGAGTCGGTTTGCGCACACCAAGAAACGAGCCGCCGCAGGGCGGCCTTTTTGTTATGCGCTGGCGGCTCGATAAGCATCAGCACGCGTGCTCTGCATCGCAGTCTATGAACCCGATATTGGGGAAGGAGGTAGGAAAGCCCTCGTCATCGGCAGTTAGGGCCGACGCAAGACGATCGCAACGCGGCAAACGGACGAAAGCTGAGTCCGGCGATCGATCAACTACTCCCGTTCCCTTTGCCGGCCCTCGTCCGCAGCTGGCCCTCATAGTCCCGCTTGCCAATCGGCACACCCTTCATCCGCAGGATGTCGTACGCGGTGACTGCGTGGAAATGGAAGTTCGGCAGCGAGAAGGAGAGGAAGAAGTTCTCCGCCGTGAAGAGTATCCTCCGCGGGCCGATCTGGAAGTCCAGATCCCTGCCCGCCCAGCTGTTGACCTCGTCGGGGGTGAACGCCTTCAGCGCCGTTTCCGCCTGGGCCATCATGGCCTGCAACTCGACGAAAGGGATCGGTCCGACCAGCGCGGGAGGGGCGAACAGGCGGATCTTTACCGCCTCCAGCGCCCAGACGGAATGGTGGTACACGCATTCAATCTGGAAATGGAAAGGCGACATATCCTCGAACAAGCGCGCGCCCACGTAGTCGTCCGGATCGGAGCCTGTCTCCGCGCAATGCTTGGCCGCGCGATCAAGGAAGCCAGCCACCGCGCCCACCGTCTGCAGGTAGCTGGCTACGCTGAGGTCATAGAGTGAAGTCGCCATCGCAAATCCCCTGACGTTCAGTTCCTGAACATTCTGCCACACGGACCGCGCACGGGAACTCAGTTCAATTGCGGGTATCGTTTCGCTTCCGACGTGAGATTTTTCGCCCCTCTTGGTGAGACCTTTTCCCAGAGCGACAATGAGGACGGAGGTGGCTAAGCCACCGTCTTCGCCAGCTGCGCCGACGCAAGACGATCGCGACGTAGAGAAACGGACGAAAGCTGAGCCCGACGAACGATTCAACTACCTCGCTCACCTTTGCTGGGACGCCGAACGGACAAGGGGACGTCATGAGACGCCGAAGTGGACAGGTAAAGTTGAATCGGCTGGAATGGGTTCGCCACACCAAGGTGAGGACCCAGCATGCGACGCGTATTTTTTCTTTCGATGCTTGTGTGGCTCGCGCTCATCGCGCCTTCGGTGCATGCGGCTGTTTCCATCGATCTCGGTGAATCGGTCGTCGCGCTGAACGGACCGTGGAAGTTTCATACAGGCGATGACCCTCGCTGGGCCGCGGAAGGTTTCGACGATTCCAGCTGGGAAACTTTCGATCTAACGCCCGCGTCGGGATCGCATGACGACGATGTCGGCCTCAAGAACTATGTGCCGGGTTGGGCGGCGCACGGCCATCGCGGCTACAGCGGATTCGCCTGGTACCGCACAACTATTCGCGTCAACGATACGGGCGAAAACACGTTTTACCTTGTTGGGCCCGCCGACGTTGACGATGGCTACCAGGCCTTTTTCAATGGTCACCTGCTAGGCGGCATTGGTGACTTTACCCACAATCCGCCGTCGCTCGTCAGCATCCAGCCACGTCTGTTTGCACTGCCGCCTGCATGGTGGACGAGAAATTCTGATGGCTTAAGCGCCCTTGTCGCGTTTCGCGTTGTGCTGCTCAAAGGGGCATCCGCGTCAGCTTCGGCGGATGGTGGTGGTATTCATATCGCGCCACTTATCGGTACAGGCAAGGGCGCTGGCGATCACTACCGGCTGCAATGGCTGCAAACCGTCGAAGGCTATGCGGTCGATACTGTGCAACCGTTGCTGTTTCTGGCCCTCGCGATCATGGCTCTCTGCCTGCTTCCGTTTGACCCTCAAAACAGGTTCTATCCCTGGCTTTCCGCAACGCTCGTGCTGCTTGCTGCCGCAAGAGCAAACCAGCCCCTGTTCTTTCTCTGGCAGTTCGAAACGATCCGCGAATTCGTACTTTGGCGATTGACCGTCGTTGACGCTCTCACGTTCGCGGCCTGGACGCTGGCATGGAGTAGCTGTTTCGGATTGCAAGATGTGCGATGGATAAAAATCTCCAGCGTGACGCTTGCCATCGCCTACCTGGTCGCGCGTCTTCTCAGCACACCTTTGCTTTTGCCGTCGCTGCCGTCGGCGCTGCCGCAGACATTCGCTGCGATCTTGCAATACGTTCGCTACGCCTTCCTCATCCTTTCGGGGTATATCTTTTATCGGGGAATTTTGCGGCGTGATCAAACGGACTGGATCGCTCTGTGCTCCATGGTGCTGGGTGCGATTGGCCTGTTCGCATCCGAATTGAGTCGACTCGGCGTGCCGGGCATATGGTTCCCTTACGGGGTGGGTGTTTCGCGCACGGAATACGCCTACTTCGTATTCGACATCGTTCTTTTTATCTATCTGCTGCAAAGGCTCTGGCGGTTCACCCCATCACGGCGATTGCAAATAAAAAGTCCAAGCTGACCCTCGTTTGCAGCATCAGTCAGAGCGTCACACCTACCAGCACCATGTTCTCGCCACGGTTGGACCTGGACTGGAAGTTGCCATCGGAGATGTGGCGAATGCCGATCACCCAGTGACGTGCCTGCCAACCGAGTGTGAAGGCAAACTCGTAATCTGTACTCAAGGCCTGCGTTCGACCGTCATGGAGAAGCGGGTCAAAACTGAAAAAGATCGGTCGATACCAGGCGTAGGGTTGACCGTACTGGAGGCGCACACCGGCACCAAGCAACCCTATGCTGTCGCGAGTATTGGGGTGGGCGCGCTCGTAGCGCTCTACGTTGCGACCACCAACCCAGCCGCCGAGGATGTTGGGGGCCAGGCTGAATTGGCTGCCGCCAATGAAGTGTGGGGCGAATACAACCTGCCCAAAGGCCGCGACAGCGCCGTAACTATCCATGTAACTCACAGCGCCCTCCAAAGTGAACTGCGCGGCGTCGACGCGCAGCACACGAAGACACAAAATCAATGCGATGGCAACGCGACAGATTCTCTGTGGCCGGCACATCTTATTTCCTTACGGATCGGGTTTGGACCGGTGAACTCCCTCTCGCCTTCGAAGCTTCGACACCTCAAAAACACATCCCCTGTTGTCATCGACATATTCGAACGCTCGGCCAATATCCGTTTGTCGCTTCCTGTGTGAGCGTGAGCGCTTCTTCAGTTAGCGAACTCGCCGCCAGAGCCTCCAGGCAAGATGAACTCATACTCCGCCTCATCATCCAACGCAAAGCGAGGCGCAACGGACATCCCTCCCGGGAGTCGCCCCATAGGGAAAATCACTCAACCGCCCCGAGCGATCCGGGGCCGTCTTGCCTATCGCAAACGAATGGGGAAGCTGCCCTTTGCCTGAAGGCGGTTGAGATCCCCGCGACCACAAACCCTTGGCCTTGATAGCAGGCCAGCCAACGCAGATAAATGGACGGAATGTGAATTCCCTTTGGTCGCCATACCGGGAATCTTGTCGTTAACAAAAGGACAACCAAAAGGAAGTGGCTTGGACGTGCCTTCAGCTCCTGCAAGAAACCGACGTCGCAGCTACCGGCGCGATCACCTTGTCGATGAAAACGCCGTTGCGTCGTCGGCATTAGCCGGAAGCCGCTTGGCCAACTCAGCGTGTAGAAAATCGACGAACCGGCGTACACGCGGCGGCTGAAAGACGTTCGGGTGATACATCGCATGGATTGGCGTGGGGGTAGACCACGCGGGTGCGTTGACGAGCATCAACCGACCTTCGCGTACATCCGCGGCCACCGCCCAAAGCTGCCGATAGGCGAACCCGCGACCGAGAACAGCCCAAGTGCGTATGACCTCGCTGTCGGTGCACTCGTGATATCGCCGAACCCGCACGACGGCTTCCCCAAGACGCCACTCATTTCGTGGCCCGGCCTTCGTGGTCAGTACCAGCGTCGGCAATTCGACGAGATCTTCGGGATGCTTTGGTGTCCCATAGGTCGTGATGCAGCTTGGCGAGGCACAGACCACGCGCCAACTATCAGCAAGATGACGCGCGACGAGATCGCTGTCCTCCAAGGGGCCGACGCGGATGGCTACGTCGATATCATCCGGCACGAACCGTGAGAGCGAATCCGACAGCGTCAGGACCATGCGCACCTCCGGGTAGAGGTCCATAAAACTGTCAAGGATGTAGACCAGCAGGTTGCGCCCCAGATCGGATGGCGCCGATACGCGCAGCGTCCCGCTTACGCCGTCGGTGCCGCTGCGAATCGCGCGCTCGGCTTCCCTCATGGTCTCGATAGCGACCCGACAGGACGCGATGTAGATGCGCCCCTCATCGGTCAGGCGCAATTGACGACTCGTGCGTTCGAAGAGCCGCGCGCCGAGCATGGCTTCGACCCGTTGCAAACACGCACTGGCGGCGGCAGGCGAGAGCCCTGCCCTGCGCCCGGCAGCCGACAGGCTGCTGAGGTCGGCCGCATCGATCAGGAGCTGCATATCACTGAGGCGGTTCATCGGGTCAGGTCCCAGGTGCAGAAGGCACAGGCGGAATCATCTTCAAATTCCATTTGAAGATCAATAAAGATCAAAGCCTATTATCAAAATGGGAAGCACAGGAGACGATGCCACCCACCCCACACACGCGAAGGTGTCGCCATGTCACGCGCAAAACTCCTGTTGCTCGCCTCTCTCCTCGCCCCAATGAGCACATCGCCGATCCTGGCCGCCGCCACCGCCCGAGATGTGGCGATGAAACACAGTGAAACGGCCGGTGATCACGTGATGGTGCCCAAGGAACTGATCGGCGCCTGGACCCTCGTTCGCTGCGATAACGTCTACCCGGATGGTCACCGCGTAGAGCTATACGGCCCCCACCCGGAGGGCATGTGGCTTATCGATGCACAGGGCGACTACATGATGCAGATCGTGCGGGCGAAGCGCATGCCATTCGCGGCCAACGACAAATCCAAGGGGACCCCCGACGAATACCGTGCCGCCTCGATGGACAGCAATGCCCACTTCGGCCACGTCAGTGCCGACGCCATGGTCATGCACAGTCAGATCCTGCATGCATCGTTCCCGAACTGGGACGGCAAGAGCGGTGACTCGAATTACACCATCGTCAACGATGAGTTGACCTATCGCGTGGCCAAGCCATCGAGCGGTGCGGCCGAGGGAGCCCATGGCGAGGTCATGTGGCGTCGCGTTCACTCGTAGTGGCTGAGCTGACGCCGTGGTGACAGGGACGAATTGAGGAAGGTGGTGGCTGACCGATCGGGCGCACGGCAGTGAAACAGCCCGTCCTGGTTCCGATCGCCGATCCGTCCCAGCGCTTTTCAGGAGGTGAGGTGTCCCTGTTCAAAGGTGTCCGTCAAATCCGGACCAGCTCAACTGGCCCCAAGCTCGCCAATGCCCAGGCGGCTGCGGCCGATCAAGCCGAGTCCAAAATGCTCACCGACATGCCCTGATACCCGCATTGCAGGAATAGACACTAGCCGCCTCAGGGCGGTTTTTTTTGCGCTGGCGTTGGCGGCTCGGCGGAATCGGAGGGCTGCACCATGGGCATCAGGCGCGCGGGTAGACCAACTTAACTACCTCCATCCGCTTCGCTGCAGGACTTGCAGCCACCCAACTGAGAGCGCAAGATCGTGCGGCTAAAGGAGCATCGGGGGGGTGCTATGGCAACAGTGGACGTTTACCTGGACGGCACGCTCTTTTCCGCCGATGTCGCCGCGCGGACCGCGCATCGCTACCAGCGGACCGTCAATGGCATCGAACGAGGACGCAGCGCGCTCGGTGAACACTCGGTCTCTGCACTGACCACCATCACCCGCAAGAGTCTCCAATCGCCGCACGAAATCATCGACGAGTATCGAAAACTTGGCTTCCATTCAATTTCCCTGCGTCCGCTTAGCCCCTATGGTTTTGCCCGAAAAGCAAAAGTCCGCAACGGCTACCCCATTGACGACTTCCTGAAGTTCTACCAAGTGGCACTCGACCATCTGCTGGCCGTCAACCGCGAAGGCTACTTCATGGAAGAGACCTATGGACGCTTATTGCTCTCCCAACTGCTGACACCGTTCTCTCATGGGTATGTCGACCTTCGCTCGCCCACAGGTGTCGGGCTTGGTGCCGTGGTCTATGACTACGATGGTCAGGTTTAGACATCCTCGATATCTGGACGATCTACGCCAGATTAGAAAGTCCAACCTGACCCTGAAGTTTCCCCACAAATCCCCTCGATCAATCAACACGTTGCGCGCAGATTGAAGGAACAGTGCACGCATGATGCGGTCGTTCCTCATGGGTTACGAAGCCAGAGGAGACCACACCATGCGCGCCACCGAAGTATTGCAAAAGTGCCTGTGCGACGCTCTGGGTTCGATGCATGCGTTGCGCAGCCGCGTGCTGCTGCGGGCCGTCGAGGCGATGATTCACGGCAGACGCCTGACGCTGATGGATCTGGCGCGCGCGTGGCCCGGAGCGGAGCGCATTCGCGCGCCACTGAAGGCACTGGATCGGTTGTTGGGCAATCACCATCTGCACGCCGAGCGCGAGCACATTTATCGGGCGATGACACAGTGGCTGGTTCGCAATAAGCAGCCCGTCATTGTGATCGATTGGTCGGATCTGAAGCAGGATCGAAGCTGGCATCTGCTGCGCGCCGCGATACCGGTCGGTGGTCGCTCCTTGCCGATCCTGGACATGGTATTTCCCGGCGGGCAGCAAGGTTCGCCGAAGGCCGAGAAGCAGTTTCTGCAACGTCTGGCACACGTGCTTCCCGATGGCGCATGCCCGATCCTGGTGACTGATGCCGGCTTCCGGGCGCCGTGGTTCCGGGCGGTCGAAGCGATGGGTTGGCAATGGCTGGGGCGCTTGCGCAACACAACTTATCTCAAACCCGCCGAGGTGCCGAACGAGCCGTCGCAGTGGGTGTCGTGCAAGGCCATGTATGAACTGGCGAAGCGAACTTCACGCGACTTGGGGCAGATGGAGATCGTGCGCAGCAATCCACTGACCGCACACGTGGTACTGCATGCCAAGCCGCCCCGAGGCCGCAAGCAGCGCAACCGACAAGGTGTGCCGGCGCGTAATTCAAATAGCCGCAAGCATGCGCAACGGGAGCGCGAACCATGGCTGCTGATGGCCTCGCCAAGTCTCAAGCTCGCCGCGCGTCAGTTGATCGCGCTGTACGCGCGACGCATGCAGATAGAGCTGTCGTTTCGCGACCTCAAATCGCATCGTTACGGGCAAGCGTTCGAAGACAGCCTCACGCGCAAAGGTCCTCGTATCGAAGTGCTGCTCTTGCTCAGTGCGCTGGCCGCGTTCGCCGCCTGGCTAGTCGGCATGGCATGTGAGGCGAGCGGCATCGACCAATGGCTGGCACCGTTTCGATCGAAGCGGCGACTTTACTCAGTCATGCGTCTGGGCCGTGAAGCCCTGGTGCGACGATGGCTACAGATCCCGCTCTGTCGACTTATCGAACAGATAAGGCAGCTCTCGCCCGGTTTGCTTGATCAGCTTAGCGTTCCCGCATGAAAACGTGGGGAAACCTCAGAACCTGACCCCCATTTTGGATCCGCTATACGCCAAGAGCTCCGCGCGCAGAGGCAACCAAGCTACCTTAGCTTCACCTTGCGCAGCGCAGTCTCCGCCCTATCTTTCATGTATCGACAGGAGGAGTCCGACCCATGGCCACGCAAGTCAAACGCAAGCCGGCAGCGAGCAAAGAAGTCACGGCCAAACCGGCGAAGAAAGTCGCCGCCCCAAAAAGGCCAGCCAAGAAAGTCATCGCCAGGAGTAGCGCCTCCAAGAAAAGCGCGGCGACGAACGGCAAGGGCGTGATTGGTGTCGTCGGCATGGCCGTGATGGGCCGCAACCTGGCGCTGAACATCGAAAGCCGTGGCCATGTGGTGTCGATCTTCAACCGCAGCCGTGAGAAGACCGATGAGGTCATCAAGGACAACCCCACTGCCAAGTTCGTCCCCAGCTATACCATCGAAAAATTTGTCGCCTCGCTGGAAAAGCCGCGACGCATCCTGCTGATGGTGCAAGCGGGCGCCGGTACCGATGCAGTGATCGCGGAACTCAAGCCGCTGCTGAGCAAGGGCGATGTTCTGATCGACGGCGGCAATACCAATTTCAAGGACACCATCCGGCGCAACCAAGAGCTGGCCAAGGCTGGCCTGCACTTCATCGGCACTGGCGTATCCGGTGGTGAGGAAGGCGCCCTGCATGGTCCGTCGATCATGCCCGGTGGCCCGCGCGATGCGTATGACCTGGTCGAACCGATCCTTACGGAGATCGCCGCGAAGGCGCCTGACGGCGAACCTTGCGTGGCCTATATGGGCGATGACGGTGCCGGTCACTACGTCAAGATGGTGCACAACGGTATCGAATACGGCGACATGCAGCTCATCGCCGAAAGCTACTCGGTACTCAAGCATGTTCTTGGCCTTACCAACAAGGAACTGACCAGGGTCTACCGCAAATGGAACGAGGGCGAACTCGACAGCTACCTGATCGAGATCACCACCACCATTTTCCAGAAGAAGGATGAGGAAACCGGCAAGGATCTGGTCGACGTGATCCTCGACCGCGCCGCGCAGAAGGGCACAGGCAAATGGACCAGTCAGAGTGCGCTCGATCTCGGTGTGCCGCTACCCCTCATCACTGAGGCAGTTTTCGCGCGTGTGCTGTCCTCGCTGAAAGACGAACGTGTCGCCGCCAGCCGCTATCTGCACGGACCGAAGACCAAGGCCTTCAAGGGCGATCGCAAGGTGTTCATCGAATCGGTGCGCCGCGCTTTGTACCTGAGCAAGATCGTCTCGTACGCGCAGGGCTTCGCGCAGCTGCGCGCTGCTGCCGAGGAGTACCAGTGGAAGCTGGACTACGGCACCATCGCCAAGATCTGGCGCGGCGGCTGCATCATCCGCGCTCGCTTCCTGCAGGACATCACTGACGCCTACAAGCACGACGACAAGCTGGCCAACCTGCTGCTGGCACCGACCTTCGGCAAAGTCGCGCAGAAGTACCAGGAGGCGCTGCGTGAGGTGGTGGCCACGGCGGTGCGCCTCGGCGTGCCGGTACCCGGTTTCAGCTCGGCGATCGCCTATTACGATGGCTACCGTTCCGAGCGTCTGCCGGCCAACCTGATCCAGGCGCAACGTGATCTGTTTGGTGCGCATACCTTTGAACGCATCGACAAGTTGGGCAGCTTCCACGCCAACTGGAACTGACGACACATGCCTGAACTGCCCGAAGTCGAAACCATCCGACGCGGTAATCACACCAACTGCGAAAGCGGGCCCAACAAGGCTCAACGAGACAGAACCAGAAACAAAAACGGCTGGCATACCCAATGGCATACCAGCCGTTTTGCATCACAGATAAGTTGCGTTAAATCAATGACTTATGGTACATTATTGGCGGAGAGAGTGGGATTCGAACCCACGGTAGGCTCACACCTACGGCAGTTTTCAAGACTGCTGCCTTAAACCACTCGGCCATCTCTCCATAAACTCGTTGTCCTGTCGAAGACGCGCGTTGCGCGTCACTACGGCAGTTTTACTGCGGGCATCCTGCCCTTCGCCCTTCGCCCTTCGGGCCATCGACTTCGTCGATGTTCGCTTCGGCTTCCTGCCTTCGCGTCAAGTTCTTGCCGCCTTAAACCACTCGGCCATCTCTCCAAAACTTGTCGGCGTAGTTTATCAGGAACGATCCTGCACACGACTACACCTGTATCGCTGCGATCACGCGATGCGATCCAACCCAGCCATATAGGGCCGCAAAACTTCAGGCACGTTGATCGACCCATCAGCGTTCTGGTTGTTCTCCATCACCGCGATCAACGTGCGGCCGATAGCAAGGCCCGAGCCGTTCAAGGTATGCACGAGTTCAGGCTTACCAGTCTCCGCGTTGCGCACGCGGGCCTGCAAACGCCGCGCCTGGAAGTCTTCGCAGTTGGAGCAGCTGGAGATTTCGCGGTAGGTGTTCTGGCTGGGGAGCCATACTTCCAGGTCGTAGGTCTTGGTGGACTGGAAGCCCATGTCGCCGGTGCATAGCAGCAGCTTGCGGTATGGCAGGTTGAGTTTCTGTAGGACTTTCTCGGCGTGGCCGACCATTTCTTCAAGCTGGTCATAGGAGTCGGCGGCGCGGGCAACCTGCACCATCTCGACTTTCTCGAACTGGTGCTGGCGGATCATGCCGCGCACGTCGCGGCCGTAGCTGCCGGCCTCGGCGCGGAAGCACAGCGAGTGTGCGGTGAATCGCAGCGGCAGCGCGTCGGCATCCTGGATGGTGTCGCGTACCAGGTTGGTCAGTGACACTTCGGCGGTGGGTATCAGGTAGCGCTTCGATTCGCCGACACTGGTGGCGAACAGATCTTCTTCGAACTTCGGCAACTGGGTGGTGCCCAGCATGCTTTCGGCATTGACCAGCACGGGCACGTTGCATTCGAGGTAGCCGTGCTCGCCGGTGTGCAGGTCGAGCATGAACTGGCCGATGGCGCGATGCAGCCTTGCCAGCTGGCCGCGCAATACGGTGAAGCGTGCACCGGAGAGTTTAGCGCCGGCGTCGCCGTCGAGCCAGCCGTGACGCTCGCCCAGTACGACGTGATCCTTCACTTCGAAATCGAACGTGTGCGGCGTGCCCCAGCGACTGATCTCGACGTTGTCGCTCTCGTCCTTGCCGACCGGTACGGACTCATGCGGGATGTTCGGAATGACCAGCGCAATGTCGGCGAGCTTTGCCTGCACGCCGGCCAGTGCCTGTTCGTTCGCCTTCAACTTGTCGGCGATACCGGCCACTTCTGCCATCAGCGAGGCGACGTCCTCGCCCTTGCCCTTGGCCTGACCGATCGCCTTGGAGCGGGTGTTGCGCAGGTTCTGCAGTTCCTGCGTCTCCATCGCCAGTTGCTTGCGCGTGCTTTCCAGCGCCTCGAAAACGGAGACGTCCAGGAGGTAGCCGCGGGTCTCCTTGAGACGCGCGGCGGTTTCGGCCAGGCGCGAACGCAGCAGTGCGGGATCCAGCATGATCGAGTCCAGAGAAAGGCTTGAACCCTCAATTATCGCCGCCTAGTGGCAAACACCGCAATGAAGACGCCACTGGTGGCAAACACCGGAATGATGACGCCACGCCGTGGCAGGCACCGCAACGAAAACCGGGCGATGGCGCCCTCCCCCGGCACCACCGCCCGATCTGACCCTTGCCTCAGCGTGCGAGCCGGCGCTCGCAGCGGCCCAGCCACCAAGCCATCGCGGCTCCGGCGATCAGCCAGCCGATGAGCTGTTCAATCAGCGCCGCCTGGACAAAGTCGAGCGGAAAGCGATACCAGTTCCAGTACGGCACCATGGTGTTGAGCCACGCATAGATGGCCACCGCGGCGGCGATCCCGATACGTCGGCCGAAACTCAACCCGGCGAAGGCCATCACGAACGCCAGCATCAACGCTGCCAGGGTGTCTGACGCCCATTGCCGCGGCAGTTGCCGGCCCATCTGGGTGAGATCCTCGCCCTGCGGCATGTAGACCACCCAGGCATACGGCGACCTGATGCTCTTGGTCGAGTAGGCCAGCTTTTGCGCAGGATCATTCATCTGACTCGGATCGAGCCACGGCAGGATGTAGACGCCCGCCTTCTCGCCCAGACCCTCGTGCAGGCTGCTGAGCACCGCGTTTTCATTCGCTGGCGCCCTGATGCCGACATTGCCAAGGCCCAACGCCAGATGTGCCACGGCACCCCAGAGGAACATCAGGATACCGCCGATCAATCCCGCTACGAGTACGCGCATGATTCACCCTCCCCGTGTGGTGGGCCGAATCTATGCCCGATACCTTGGTGCAGGCAAGGGCACTCGCAGCAGGCCGGGTGTTTTGTTTGGGATCGGGTTAGTCGTTCGGGGTCATTTGCTGTCTTGCGGGTGCGGGCGAAACACGATGTCGAATACGGGGGTCCAGGTCTTGCCGCCGTCGGTTGAGCGCTGTGCGGTCTCGCGTACGGTGGACCCGTCGGGTTGCCATATGCCGCGCAGGAGTGATGAGGTGCCGTCCGCGGCCCGGTCTGACGCTGTCAATATCATGCGGTTGCCTACCAGTCGGCCGTCCAGTTGGAGGAGCTTGCCGTTGTTGGTTACCCAGGTCTGATGCCAGGTGTCTCGCGTTGCGTCGTAGATGCTGAAACTTTCTCCGTGCAGGCCGTCGTTTTGTTGATAGTTCTCGTGGATGACGCAGCCGTTGAGGGTGATGGTTACGTGGTTGCGGGCTATGAGCTTGGATGGGGCGTTGAGGTCGTAGGTGTCCCAGTTGCCTGCGAAGAAGTCGAATTGGCGGTGGGCTGGGGATGTGCAGGATGGGGTTGGGTTTGTGGCGGGGTTGGGTGTGGTCTTGTTGGCTTCGATGGCTTCGATGCGAGGCGCTGTTGCGGTGAGGATGGCGAAGATCAGGGCAAGAAATGTCACAGTATTCATTCGGCCCTCAAACAGCTGGGCGCGGCGACCCTTCGACTTCGCTGCGCTACGCTCAGGGCGAACGGTGGAGGTGGTGCCCTTCGACTTCGCTCCGCTACGCTCAGGACGAACGGAGGTGGTGGTGCCCTTCGACTTCGCTGCGCTACGCTCAGGGTGAACGGTGGAGGTGGGGGTGCCCTTCGACTTCGCTGCGCTACGCTCAGGACGAACGGAGGAAGTGGTGGTGCCCTTCGACTTCGCTGCGCTACGCTCAGGGTGAACGGTGGAGGTGGGGGTGCCCCTCGAGTACGCTGCGCTACGTTCAGGACGAACGGTGGAGGTGGCGGTGCCCTTCGACTTCGCTGCGCTACGCTCAGGGCGAACGGTGGAGGGAACGGTGGAGGTGGGGTGCCCTTTGAACTCGCCGCGTTGTGCTTATCAGCGGGCTGCATGATCGGGTTCCCGGTTCGCGCGGGTGATTTGTGCGCTGACTACTTTCCACTCGTCGTCGTTGCGCACATAGACGTCTATATATCGACTGATGCCGCGCGCGCCGGTCTTCATTGTCCATGAACCCAGTGCCCGCACGAGTGCGACGTCGCCGTAGAACTGCACGTCGACGTCATCAAGTTTGTAATCGGCTAGGTCCGAGCAGCCTTTGGCGGTCAGGCGCAGGAAAGCCTCCCTGTTGAGCAGCGAGCCGTCCGATTCGATGCAGACGAACTCGTCGGCCAGATGCATGCGATACCAGTCGACGTCGCCGGCTAGCGAAGCCGCCACGTAGCGCTTGTTCATGCGTTGCAACTGCTGCTCGTGAAACATGGGCGCACTCCCGGATTCGATGACATGGGTGACGTCTGTCGACAGCACGCACTTCGCGTGAGCGAATGCTTCAGCCCTTGCGACACGACGATGCGCATCCCTCAGCGGAATGCACATCGTCGTCCAGCCGCACTACTCGGATGCGTTCGGCCCCAGGCGCTGCAGGAGTTTCGCGCGCAGCTTCGCGGGCAACGTGACGCTCTGGGTTGAACCCACCGCAGCGCGGCGAGCCAGGCCGAAGCCGGGGGTTGCCACGAAACTCAGCGCGTCGCCTGCCGAGTTGACTGCCTGGCCGGTGATCACTCCCTCGTCGTTGATGTCGTTGGCCGCGAGCAGCTGATCGTCGTAGCCCGCTGCCACCAGCGAGTTGAGGTTGGTCATGACGCCGTTCTGCCACAGGAAGGCTGCGCAACTGGCGAACCCCGCCGTGCAGGAGATACCGACGACCTGCCCCTGATCGTTGATGCCCAGTGCCTGACTTTGTGCATCGACGCCCTGCCCCGGCAACGTGCCAAGGTCCTTCATGCCGCCGCCCTTGGTCCAGATGAAGGCATGTGCCAGCAGCGCACCACCGGGCTGCACGTTGGCAAACCCGACCACCACGCCGTTCTGATTAATGGCCATGGGGGTGTTCCATGCCGCGCCGCCAATATTGCCGATATCGGTCGGCTTGGCGTTTTGCCAGATCACGGCGTGAATGGCGCTGAATCCACCCACCGCATTCGAGCAAATGCCGGAAATGCCGACGACCTGGCCATGATCGTTGATCGCCGTCGCGGCGCTCACCGTGTCGCTACCAGGGAGTGGCGGCAGTTGTTCGATCTGATTTTTTCCTGGCCCCCAGATGACAGCACGGAACTGCAGCACTTGCGGCGGATTGCAGGTCGAATCATGCACGGTGTTTTCGGTCCAACCGACGGTCTGGCCAAAGTCATTCGTTCCGGTGGCGAAGCCGTTATAGCCGCCTAAAGTCGGCAGCGCCCGCAGCTGTCCCCACTGGGAGACAAAGCCGACACAGTTATGCAGGGTGGCGTTGCCGGGGAAGAACGCCGAACAGCTCCAGGCCTCGCCCAGTTTGTTGATCTGGGTGGTTTCGGCAATACCCGAGATCACGCCCACATTGTTTTTCACCGGCCACTGCACGCCGCTGTTGGGACCGCCCAGCGTCCCCAGGTCGAATCTAGACCCCAACAGCCAGACGGTCGCGTGCGTCGTCTGGTCACCGGGCTGATTGGAATCGCCACTGACGATGCCGAAGTTGTTGATGCTGTTGCCGGAGCTGACCGTGCCGCCCGCCGAAGGGAGATTGAATACGGTATAGCCTGGACCACTCGATGCTGCCGAAGACGCTTGTGTCACGGCGCCCACGCCGGCCAGGGTTGCGATAAAGATCGCATACGGAATCTTGCGCATGGCGTTCTCCCATTGATGTGGGTGTTCAGCCTGGCCCGGTGCCGCGCGCACCGGAAGCTCCACTTTTGCGATAGCTGCTGGTCCGGTTGGCACACCGGGACTAGAATCGCGGCATGCGCCGATGGGAACTGACGATCGCGTTGGATCCTTCGCGGGAACAGCCGCTGTTCCTGCAGCTTGCCGGCGCCATCGCCGAAGACATCCGGCGCGCCGTTCTCAAACCCGGTGAAGCGCTGCCCGGCTCGCGTGAACTGGCCGAGCGTTTGGGCATCAATCGCAACACCGTGGTCGCCAGCTATGGCGAGCTGGCATCGGAGGGATTGATCAGCACACGCATCGGCGGCGGTACCTTTGTCGCCATGTCGACCATCGATCCGTTCGCCTCGCGCAAGCCGTTGATCCAGGAGCCGACGTACGCGCTGGCACCGCCGGTATATACGCCTTCGCCCATCAGCGTGGCGCCGCCGGGCACGCTGCTCATCTGCAACGGGATGCCCGACGCGCGTCTGTTTCCCGCCTCGGCATTGGCACGCGCGTTTCGCCGCGCGATCGGACAGCGTGGCCGCTCCATGCTGACCTATGCCGACCCGAGCGGCCACCCGCGCTTGCGCACGGAATTGGCGGCGATGCTTGCCCGCACACGCGGCCTGCCGGTAGTGCCGGATAACCTCATGGTTACCCATAGCATCGAGCAAGGCATCGATCTGGTGGCGCGCATGCTGTTGCAGCCGGGTGATGTCGTTGTGGTTGAGGCGTTCGGCTATCCACCCGCGTGGAGCGTGCTGAAACTCGCTGGCGCGCGCTTGATTCCACTGCCACTGGACGGCGATGGGCTCGACGTCGATGCACTGGAGGCATTGCTGACACATCAGCGTGTACGCGCCGTGTTCCTGACGCCGCACCATCAATTTCCGACGACGGTTGTGATGTCGCCTGCGCGGCGCACTCGACTGGCCAAGCTGGCGTTGCAGCATGGCTTTGCGATTATCGAAGATGATTACGACCACGAATTCCACTACGTCGGCAAACCGATTTTGCCGATCGCCGCAGGTGCCGGGGGCGCCAATGTCATCTATGTCGGTTCGTTGTCCAACCTGCTGGCACCGGGGATAAGCACCGGTTTTGTGGTCGCTCCCGCACCGGTGTTCGAACGACTGGCCAGCTTGCGTGCGGCAAGCGATGCGCGCGGCGACGTGGCGATGGAATGCGCCATCGCCGAACTATTCGAGGATGGTGAAGTATTGCGCCACATGCGCCGGATGCGGCGCATCTACATCGCCCGACGCGACGCGCTGGCCACGTCGCTCACGCGTCACCTTGGCAGCGCCGTGACATTTCGCATTCCTGACGGTGGCATGGGCTTGTGGGCGCAAGTCGACGACGCAATCGATATTGCTGCCTGGTCGCGGGCAGGCGAACACGAAGGTGTGCAGTTCTTCGATGCCGGTCGCTACGAGTTCTTCCAGCGCGAGCAGCCTTTCATGCGGCTCGGCTTCAGCTATTACGACGAAGGCGAACTGGACGAGGCCGTGCGCCGGATGGCACGCGCGCTCGCACAGCTGCACGGGCGTGCTATCAGCTCGACGCGCGACGCCACCGTGCGATCCGCACAGACCGCATCGTCCGGATAACACCCAATGGGCCGCGCCTACTTGTCGCGCGCTTGCTCACGAGCGGCACGCAACGCCAGCAGTTTTTCGCGCAACTGAAGCTCAAGCCCGCGCTCGACCGGCTCATAAAAAACCGTACCTGCCAGCTCATCGGGCAGGCATTGTTGATCGAGTGCCACGCCGCCTTCGGCGTCGTGATCGTATTGATAACCCTTGCCGTAGCCGAGACCTTTCATCAGCTTGGTCGGCGCATTGCGCAGATGCATCGGCACTTCCAGCGTGCCACCGTCGCGTATGGCGGCACGCGCCTTGTTGTACGCCATGTAGGCCGCGTTGCTTTTCGGCGCGATGGCCAGCCAGATCGCCAGCTGGGCCAGCCCCAGCTCACCCTCGGGACTGCCCAGGCGTTCATACGTATCCCACGCATCCAGCGCCATGCGCCAGGCACGCGGTTCGGCCAGGCCGATATCCTCTACGGCCATGCGAGTCATGCGCCGTGCCAGGTAGAGCGGATCAACGCCGCCATCCAGCATGCGGCACAACCAGTACACCGCGGCATCGGGGTCGGACGAACGCACCGATTTGTGCAGCGCCGAGATCTGGTCGTAGAACTGCTCGCCCTTCTTGTCGAAGCGACGCGTGCGATCAGCCAGCACCTGGGTCAGCGTGGCCTCATCGATCCGCTGGTCCTGTGCCAGCTCGGCGGCGATCTCCAGCAAGGTCAGTGCTCGACGCACATCGCCGTCTGCAGCCTCGGCAATCGATTCCAGCGACCCATCACTGATCTGCAATTGCAACGCGCCAAGACCGCGCTCGGTGTCCACCAGTGCGCGCTTGAGAGCAGCCACGATGTCAGTCACCGAAATCGAATCCAGCACATGCACGCGACAGCGCGACAGCAATGCGGAGTTCAGCTCGAACGACGGATTTTCGGTCGTTGCACCGACGAACACGATCACGCCTTTTTCGATATGCGGCAGGAAGGCATCCTGCTGGGTCTTGTTGAAGCGGTGCACCTCATCGACGAACAGCACCGTGCGCCGCCCCTGCGCGAAATTCACCTCGGCCTCGGACAGCGCCTTGCGAACTTCCGGCAGACCCGACAGCACCGCGGAAATCGCACGGAAATCCGCATCGGCATAGCGAGCCACGAGCAGCGCCAGCGTGGTCTTGCCGCAACCCGGCGGCCCCCACAGCACCATCGAATGCACCCGCCCGGCTTCCAGTGCCGTGCGCAGTGGTTTGCCCGACCCGACCAGTCGCTGCTGGCCAACGATCTCGTCGAGGCTACGCGGCCGCATGCGCTCGGCCAACGGCTTGAGGTCTTCGGACTCGGCAAACAGACCGGGGCTGCTGGAGGTTTCACGGCGTGGCATGCCCGAATGATAAGGCATCCGCCTGGCATCAGAGCGAACGAGCAGCTCGGCTTGCCGGCGCTGCAAACATCGGCGTAGCCGTCCGTTAGCGAGCGGCCGACCCCATCGTGTACTGCCGGTAGACGCCGTAGCTCAGGCCGCACAGGCCGGTGAGCACCGCGGGAATCAGCAAGGTGCGCTCCTGCATCACGCGAAAAAGGAGCGCGCCAACGACACTGCCGAGCAGGAAGGTGCTGGTGACCAGCACACAGACGCGAATGCGCTGCGTATCCACTTCGAGTCCGCGCAACCGCTGGCCGATGTAGATGCCAAGGTCAGTGAACATACCGGAGACATGGGTCGTGCGGAACACCATGCCGCTATAGGTGCTGGCCATGCCGTTTTGCAGGCCAGCCGCCATCGAAGCCAGATACAGACCCACCGGGTTGTTCGCACTCAACAGTGGCACCGCGGCGAACAGCAGCAACGATTCCAGCATCAGCGCGACGCCGTAACGGCGACCGAGTTTCAGTGTGCGCTGTTGCACGATCAGGCCGCTCAATACGGCGCCAACCACAAACGCGGCAATCGACAACGCCCAATGCCATGCTTCGCCGCTATCACCGGTACCCAGCGCCACGCCGAGCAGGCTAGTGGATCCGGTCAGGTTGGTGATCGACTGATGCCGAAAACCCATGTACCCCGCGGCGTTGACGATACCGGCAATGAACGCCAGCATGCCGCCGCCAATCCATGCCCAACGCGGCAACTGCCGCAGCACGGGCATGGCAGTATCAGTCCTTCAGCGGCTGGGTGGAGATCACCGGAACATCGCCGATCACGTCCGCGCCTTTCGGTGGCACGAAGTTGAACTCGGACGGCGAGATCGCCGCGTTCCGTTGCCAATCGGAAAAGCGGATGTCGGTGGTGGAGCCCAGCTGGTCGCGGAATGTCATGCGCGCCAGGCCGTTCGCATCGAAGCCGAGGTCGGCGTAGTCGAACTGCGGATCCTTGCCGGTGGAGGTAAGGCGCAGCCAGACCAGCCCGTCGCGTTCGCCCTGCTCGGTCGTCTTGAAATTCTTGTCCATCTGCTTGAGGTCGGTCAGCACGGTGAGCGGGCTGTGTGCTTCTTCGCTGCTCTGCACGGTAACCGTTACCTGCTGCAGTTCAGGGTCGTACAGCCAGACCCGGCTGCCGTCGGCAACGATGGTCTGCTTGTACGGGGTCAGCGTGTCCCAACGGAACTCACGCGGCGCCTCGAGTGCCAGCGTTCCGGCGCTGGTCTTGCCGGTCTGACCGTTGGTGTCGGTCAATGACTGGCTGAAGTGGCCGGTGAGCGAATGCAGGTTCTGTGCAAACGCATCCAGTCGCGCGCGCGCCGGCCCGGTGGCGGCCTGTGCCACAGCGCCAAAGGACAGTGCAAGCACGGCGGTGATTGCGGCAAGCGTGAAGCGTTTCATCGGTCTTCCCTGAAACATGGCGTTAGCGGTGAAGTTTGAGCACTGGTGACTTAATGGGAGGCAAGTGGAGCATCGCGGCTGAAGCCGCTCCCCCAAGAGCCTGCTGTTGCGCGTGGAGAACGTAGGTTGGGGTGAGCGTAGCGATGCCCAACGCTTTTCCGGAGGTTGGAGTGAATGTTGGGCATCGCTGCGCTCACCCCAACCTACGGGTCTGCGTGGGGTCATTGGCGCTGGTTGAGTTTGTCGTCTTTGTAGTAACGCGTACCCTGGCGGTGATCTTGCGTGCAACCATAAAATCTCTCACAAGAGCCGCTCCCACGAGAACGAGGGAGCGGCCGGCGTTAATCTCGCGGAGGCGGGGGCGCCAGCACTTCGCGGTTGCCGTTGTGCTGCGGGGCGCTGACTACACCGTCCTGTTCCATCTGTTCGACCAGACGTGCGGCTCGGTTGTAACCGATGCGCAAGTGGCGCTGCACACCCGAGATCGAAGCGCGGCGGGTCTGCGTGACGATGGCTACAGCCTTGTCGTACAACTGGGTATCGGCGTCGCCGCCGCCTTCTTCGCCATCCTGCGGCAGGCCGGAGTCGTTGATGAACTTGCCATCGCTGGTGGCCTGCACTTCTTCCAGCACGCCGGTGATGTATTGCGGCGCACCCTGCGATTTCAGCCACGCGACAACGTGATGCACCTCGTGATCGTCCACGAACGCGCCATGCACGCGCTCAGGTGTCGCGGTGCCCGGCGGCAGATACAGCATGTCGCCGTGGCCAAGCAGGGTTTCCGCGCCGGACTGATCGAGAATCGTGCGCGAGTCGATCTTGGACGACACCTGAAACGCGATGCGGGTCGGGATGTTCGCCTTGATCAGGCCGGTGATCACATCCACCGATGGCCGCTGGGTGGCCAGGATCAGATGCACGCCGGCCGCACGCGCCTTCTGCGCGAGGCGGGCGATGAGCTCCTCCACCTTCTTGCCGACGATCATCATCATGTCGGCAAATTCGTCGATGATCACCACGATGTACGGCAGTGGTTCCAACGGCTCGGCGGCAAGATTCGGCATGTCGGGATTCGGACGGAACAGCGGATCGAGCAACGGCTGACCCGCGTTCTCGGCATCCTTGACCTTCTTGTTGAAACCACCGAGGTTACGCACGCCGACCGCAGCCATCAGCTTGTAGCGGCGCTCCATCTCGGCGACGCACCAGCGCAGCGCGTTGGCCGCCTCCTTCATGTCGGTGACCACCGGCGCCAGCAGATGCGGGATGCCCTCGTATACCGAGAGCTCCAGCATCTTCGGGTCGATCATGATCATCCGCACGTCTTTCGCGCTGGCCTTGTACAGCAGGCTAAGCACCATCGCATTGACGGCCACCGACTTGCCTGAACCGGTGGTGCCAGCAACCAGCAGATGCGGCATCTTCGCCAGATCAACCACCACCGGCTTGCCGCCGATGTCCTTGCCCAGCGCCAGCGCCAGCGGCGATTTCAGCTGGTCGTACTTGTCCGAACGCAGGATCTCCGAGAGGTAGACGATCTGCTTCTTGGTGTTGGGAATTTCCAGCCCGATCACATTTTTGCCGGGAATCACGTCGACCACGCGCACACTGACCACGGACAGGCCGCGGGCGATGTCCTTGTCCAGGCTCGACACCTGGCTACCACGCACGCCGGCGGCAGGTTCCATCTCGAACCGGGTGATCACCGGACCCGGATAGGCGCCGACCACCTTGGCGTCGATCTTGAAGTCCTTCAGCTTGAACTCGACCTGGCGCGAGAGCACTTCGAGGGTTTCCTCGGAATAGCCCGGCCCTTGCGGGGGCGCCTCGTCCAGCAGCGACAGCGGCGGCAGCTCGCCCGGCGTGGCAGCACCGGTGAACAGTGGAATCTGGGTTTCGAGCCGGGCACGCTCGCTTTTCACCACCGGGGCCGGGGCGGCCTCGATGCGCACGGGCTCGCGTTTGGCCTGCTTCACGGCATCGGCTTTCTTGACCACCTCACGCTCGGTCCGGGCCTGCCGTGCGGCCAGCACCTGCGGGGCCGCGCGCAGCTTGGCGCGGCACCAGCCAAGCAGCTTCAAAACACCTTGCCCGGTCCAGTCCATCACCCTGAACCAGGACAGCCCGGTGGCCAGCGTCACCGCCACCAGGAACAGCGCCAGCAACAGCAGTGGCGCACCCTTGAAGCCGAATACGTATTGCAGGCCCTTGCCCACCGCCTCACCGATCACGCCACCGGCACCTTGCGGTGCCATGTCGCTATCGGGGAAGTTCAGCCAGCACAGGCCCGGTGCCGTAATGAAGAAAAACACCGAGCCGATCAGCCGCAGGGAAGGCTCCCAGTGGCTGGTCGTTTTTTCATCGCGATGACGCAGCACGTGAATGCCCAGTCCCAGCAACAGCAGCGGGAACGCGTAGGCAACCATGCCGAACAGATAGCGCAGCAAATCAGCCACATAAGCACCGAGCATGCCGCCGAAGTTGCGAGCATGCTCGGCCTGGCCGACGTGGGACCAACTGGGATCCAGCGCGTTGTAACTGAACAGGCACACCAGCAAATACAGCGCCAGTGGCAGCAACAGCAAAGCGCCGGCTTCACGCAGCCGGCGCTTCAGCTCATCGCTGAGGCCTTCCTTCGGTTTTTGTTTGACGTTCGCGCTTCGCGCCACCTTGGAGGGCTTCCCTTATTTCGACTGGCTCAGTCCAGACAGGGTCAGAGCATACCTTGCAATGCCGGATGCACCAGCTTCCCGCCGTCAACATTGATGCCGTCGCGCAGCGGAGCGAAGTCGCGCCACTCGTTGCCGGTCGCCAGACGCTGCACGTACGGCAGGATCGCCGCGGAGATCGCCACCGACGAGGTCTGCGGCACGGCGCCCGGCATGTTGGTCACGCAGAAATGCGTCACGCCGTGCACGTCATAGGTCGGCTCCTTCCAGGTGGTCGGCTTCGAGGTCTCGAAGCAGCCGCCCTGATCGATCGAGATATCGACCAGCACACTGCCCTTCTCCATCGTCTTGACCATGGCCTCGGTGACCACGCGCGGCGCCTTGGCGCTGGGGATCAGCACGGCACCGACCACGATGTCGGCGTCGCGCACTTCCTCGGCCACCGAGGATTCATAGGCGTACAGGGCGGTGACGTTCGGGCCCATCGCCATCATCTCGGCGAGACGATCCTGGCGCTTGTCGAACACCACCACATTGGCGCCTGCAGCAGCGGCCAGCGCGGCGGCGTTGCCACCGGCAGCGCCGGCACCCAGCACAACCACTTTGCCACGCGGGGTGGAGGCCATGCCGCCCAGCAGCTTGCCCTTGCCGCCCTGCGGACGATGCAGCAGCGTGGTGCCGATCTGGGTCGCGATTCGGCCGGCGATCACCGACATCGGCAACAGCAGCGGCAGCACGCCGTCTTCTTCGACCGACTCGAACGCGATCCCGGTCAGGCCGATATCGAGCAGGCTCTTGGTCAGCGCAGGCTCGGCGGCCAGGTGCAGGTAGCAGAACAGCAGGTGGTGCTTCTTCAGCAGCGCCAGATCACCGGCAACCGGCTCTTTCACCTTGACTATCAGCTCGCCGACTTCGTACAGCGCCGCGGCATCCGGCACGATCTTGATGCCCTGCTTGACGTAAACCTCGTCAGCGAAGCCGCTCTTCAGGCCAGCGCCCGACTGTAGGAACACTTCGTGGCCACGGCGCACCAGATCGGCAGCAGCAGCGGGAACGAGGGCAACACGACCTTCTAAGGTCTTGGTTTCGGAGGGGATACCGATACGCATGGGGGAAGTCCTGTGGAGTTCGTAGCAGGGTTGGGGAACCATCTATGGCTGGAAACCTTGAATCGGGCTGCTCCCTTCCCCATCCTTGCGGGTTCAAACCCCCGCCGCGACACCGCGAAACGGTTGCATGAAACCGCGGCAGGGCGTGAAGCGAATAACGTTCAAAGCTGCCAGCTAACCGAAGGATTATAACCATGACCACCCCCAAGCACAGCCGCCTGCTGATCCTCGGCTCCGGCCCTGCCGGCTACACCGCCGCGGTTTATGCCGCGCGCGCCAACCTGAAGCCGACCATGATCACCGGCATTCAGCAGGGCGGCCAGCTGATGACCACCACCGATGTGGACAACTGGCCGGGCGATGTGGAGGGGCTGCAGGGTCCGGCGCTGATGCAGCGCATGGCCGAACATGCCGAGCGCTTCCACACCGAGATGATCTTCGACCACATCCACAAGGTCGACCTCCAGCAGCGCCCGTTCCGCCTCAAGGGCGACTCCGGCGAATACACCGCTGATGCCTTGATCATCGCCACCGGTGCGACCGCGAAGTATCTGGGCATCGCCTCGGAGGAGAAGTTCAAGGGTCGCGGCGTATCCGCCTGCGCCACCTGCGACGGCTTCTTCTTCCGCGACCAGGACGTGGTGGTGATCGGCGGCGGCAACACCGCGGTCGAGGAAGCGCTGTACCTGTCCAACATCGGGCGCAAGGTGTACCTGGTGCATCGTCGCGACAAGTTGCGCGCCGAGAAAATCATGCAGGACAAGCTGTTCGAGAAGGCCGCTCACGGCAAAATCGAGCTGGTCTGGAACCACAGCATCGACGAGGTGCTGGGCGACGACTCCGGCGTCACCGGCGTGCGCGTGAAGGACGTCAACTCCGGCGTTACCCGCGACATCCAGGCGACGGGCTTCTTCGTGGCGATCGGCCATACGCCGAACACCGGTATCTTTGAAGATCAACTCGACATGCACGACGGCTACATCAAGATCCGCACCGGCCTGCACGGCCTGGCGACGATGACCTCGGTGCCGGGCGTGTTTGCCGCCGGTGACGTGGCTGATCATGTCTACCGTCAGGCTGTGACCTCGGCCGGCTTCGGCTGCATGGCCGCGTTGGACGCCGAGCGTTGGCTGGATCAACAAAGCTGATCCAGTAGGGCCGATCCACGTCTCGCAACCCATCATTGAAGGCAGCATGACCCAGGCCACCCTGCACTACATCCACGACCCGCTCTGCGGCTGGTGCTATGCCGTCCAGCCGTTGATCAGCGCGGCGATGGAGCGGCTAGGCGGCCGGATCGCTCTGCAACTTCATGGTGGCGGCTTGTTCCCCGAGCCCACGGTGCTGGATGAATCACTCGCCCGGCACATCACGCAATCCGACCAGCGGATTGCGCAATACAGCGGGCAGCCATTCGGCAAACCCTACCTGGAAGGCTTGCTGGCCGAACAAGGCACCGTGCTGTATTCCATGCCGCCGATCGCCGCCGTCATGGCGGCCACGGCCATCGAACCGACCAAAGCCTATCCACTGCTGGTGGCGATCCAGAACGCGCACTACCAGCGCGGTCTTCGTGTGGTCGAACCGCCCGTGCTCGGCGAGCTGGCCGAGGAAACCGGACTGGATGGAGCGCGCTTCGCCATGGCGTTCGCTGAAGCCAACGGCCATCCGCTGATGGAACATGTGCAGGCCAGCCGGCGCATGCTGGAAAGTGCCGGTGGCAACGGTTTCCCCACCCTGCTGCTGGAGCAGCGTGGTGAGCAGCGCGTGTTCGACCACTCACGTCATTACGGTCAGCCGCAGGCGTTCGTCGAGGCGCTGGCCGCCGCATTGCCGGCGTTGCATTGATCGAAGCACGCTTCCATTCTGCGATAGACCAGCTGCCTGCTGCGGCATGGGATGGGTTGCGAGCCAACGCCAACCCGTTTGTGTCGCATGCCTTTCTTTCTGCGTTGGAGAACGGCGGTTGCATCCGTCCCAACTGGGGCTGGCAGGCCCATCATCTGGGTCTGTACGAACATGGCGAGTTGATCGCTGCCGCACCGCTGTACTTGAAGGGAAATTCGCACGGCGAGTTCGTATTCGACTTCAGCTGGGCGAGCGCGTGGGAACGCGCCGGCGGCGAGTACTACCCGAAGCTGCTCAATGCCGTGCCCTACTCTCCGATACCCGGCCCGCGCCTGCTTGCTGGCAGCGACGACCGGACGCCAATGCTGCAGCAGGCACTGGTCGAGGCCATGCGGCTGGAAGCTGAGCGGATGGGCCTGTCTTCGGTGCACGCAAATTTTCTTGAAGCTGCGGAACTCGATGCGTTCGATCACGGGCCACGCGATCAACGCTGGCTGGCCCGTTCGGACGTGCAGTTCCACTGGCACAACCACGGCTATCGACACTTCCCGGATTTTCTCGCCGCGCTGAGCCACAAGAAACGCAAGAACATTCGCCATGAACGCGCGCATGTAGCCGCCAGCGGCGTGGCGATCGAGATGCGCAGCGGCGACACGCTGAGCGTGGGCGAGTGGCGACGGGTGCATGCCCTGTACGCGGCCACGTTCGACGCCAAGGGCAATCATGCAGCGCTCACGAGGGCGTTCTTCAGCCGTCTTGGCGAGTTGGGCCAAACCGTACAGGTGGCGCTGGCGCGACACGCCGAAACCATCATCGCGATGGCGTTGTTCGTGCAGAGCGACAGCACCCTGTACGGCCGTTACTGGGGCGCGTCGGTGGACGTGCCGGGGCTGCATTTCGAGCTGTGCTACTACCGCGGCATCGAGCATGCGATCGCCAACAAACTTGCGCGTTTCGAGCCCGGCGCGCAGGGCGAGCACAAGCTCGCGCGAGGCTTTCTGCCGGTTCGCACGCACTCGCGGCACTACCTGGTGAACCCGGATTTTCGTACGGCCGTGGCCGCGGCGCTTGCACATGAGGCGGAAGCGGTCGACGCTTACGCTGCGGAGCTGCAAAGCCACAGCCCTTACGCTGATCACGGCCACGCCGAACGATGATCTATCTGCCGCAACTCGACCCCGATCTGCCGGATTTTTTCCCTGATCCGTGCGGCGCACTGACCGATCCCAACGGCCTCCTTGCGATGGGTGGTGACCTGTCTCCGCAGCGCTTGTTGAATGCCTATGCCCAGGGCATCTTTCCCTGGTTCAGCGAGGGCGAGCCGATCCTGTGGTGGTCACCGGACCCGCGCTGCGTATTCCGCACCGAGGCGTTGAATATGCATCGCAACCTACGTCGTCAGCTGGCTGGCAAGCAGTGGCGACTCACCGTCGATCATGCCTTCGACGACGTCATCCGCGCCTGCGCTGCACCGCGCTCCAATGAATCGGGCACCTGGATCATGCCGGCGATGATCGACGGCTACTCGCGACTGCATGCGCTGGGTCACGCCCACAGCGTGGAGGTGTGGGAAGGTGCGCGACTTGTCGGTGGCATCTACGGCGTCGCGGTCGGTCGGCTGTTCTGCGGCGAATCGATGTTCAGCGCCGAAAGCGGCAGTTCGAAGATCGCCCTGATCGCACTCGCCGACCTGCTGCGCAGCATGGATTTTCCGCTGATCGACACTCAGGTCAGCAATGCGCACACACTCCTGCTGGGGGCGCTCGAAGTGCCACGACAGGACTATCTGCAAGACGTCGAACTACTCACCCAGCTGCCCGGATGCGTAGGCAGCTGGGCCGACTACACGCCGCGGTTGCTTCAGCTGAGCTGAGAAAGCCCGCTGTGAAGCGGTAGTTTGGGTTCGAGGTGAGACCTATCTTCTTATCATTCGGAAGCTTCCCATTTCGACGGGCAGCATCCTTGATGGCCAAAGTAGCTAAATAGGCTACTTGTTACAATTTGTACCATTTAACCAGTCGGTGTATCGTGATTCCAATGACGCGCCTATGCGTGTCGCCCGGTGAAGACGCCATGACCACGACCATGCTGCTGCCAACCGTGCACGGCCAGACCGCCCGCGTTGAAACGCTGCCCAGCACCGATGCCAAGAACCGGTTCGCCCAGCTGATCGAACGCGTGGCACGTGCCGGGAAACCGGTAGTGATCACGCGCAATGCGCGGCCAGCCGCGATCATGCTGTCGATGGCCGAGTACGAGCGCCTGGTACAGGCCGCCCCCGATCCACTGGCCTCGCTGCAGGCCGGGTTCGATCGCCTGGTGGATTCAATGCAGGCCCCAGAGGCCGCCGCTGGCGTCGATGCGCTGTTCAGTTCCACACCGGAGCAGTTGGGCGCGGCAGCCTTGCGGGCGACCCATCAAGACAAGCCTTGATGCCACGCATCACCGTATTGGCCGGCACCAACGGCGCGGGCAAGAGCAGCATCGCGGGAGCACGCTTGCGCGAGGCGGGAGGTGTCTACTTCAACCCCGATGAAGAGACGCGACGCATCCTGACCACGAATCCCGGGCTGGAACCTGGCGAAGGCAATGCTCTGGCGTGGCAGGAAAGCGTGCGCCGTCTGCGTTTGGCCATCGGTACAAAGACCGACTATGCGTTCGAGACCACGCTCGGGGGACAGACCGTGACCGCGCTGCTGCTGGAGGCAACCGACGCCGGTCTGGAGCTGTTCGTGTGGTATTGCGGACTGGATAGTCCCGAGCGCCATCTGGCCCGCGTGCGGGCTCGGGTGAGCAAGGGTGGCCACGACATTCCCGAAGAGAAAATTCGGCAGCGCTACCAGGCTAGTCGGCAGAATCTGGTGCGTCTGATTCCGCGGGTGACGGCTTTGCGTGTCTATGACAACAGTGTCGAGGCTGATCCGACGAACGGCCTGACGCCGTGCCCTCACCTTGTGCTGGAACTCGCCCGGAGCGACGTGACGTTTCCCGTGAGCCCGGCGGCGATCGCCGCAACCCCGGCGTGGGCCCAGCCCATCGTGGCCTGCGCGTATCAGTCATGCACCGCCCAGCCCGCAATGACCTAGTGGACTAGCTCGCGATTCGCACGCTGTAAGCAATTCACCCCCGAAGCTGCTGTGCCCTGCCGCTTTGCTCTGCCGCTTTGCTCTGCCGCTGTGCTCCCTCCCCTGCTTGCAGGGGAGGGCTGGGGTGGGGTCGCTCTTCGCCGCGAAGTTCAAAAGCTTCCCCCCCTCCCGACCTCCCCCTGCAAGCAGGGGAAGGAGCAAAGAAACTCTGCAAGCTTTGGGAGAAGTGGTACGGCTGGTGCCTTAAAGCATCCCGATCAAGACGCGTCGCGCACCGCATATTTGCGCGCGACGTAGTCGTCCAGAATGCCCACGAATTCGTTCGCGATATTGTCGCCACGCAAGGTCATCGCCTTCTCACCGTCAATGAACACCGGCGCTGCAGGCGTCTCACCATTGCCAGGCAACGAGATGCCGATGTTCGCGTGCTTGGATTCACCCGGGCCGTTGACGATGCAACCCATCACGGCGAGCGTAAGGTTCTCCACGCCGTCGTACTTGATGCGCCATAGCGGCATCTGTTCGCGCACGTGTTCCTGCACGGTCTTGGCCAGCTCCTGGAAGAACTCGCTGGTGGTGCGTCCACAGCCCGGACACGCAGTAACCAGCGGCGTGAACGAACGCAGGCCCATGGTCTGCAGCAGCTCCTGCGCCACGATCACTTCACCGGTGCGCGAAGCGCCTGGCTCGGGTGTGAGCGAGATGCGGATGGTGTCGCCGATGCCTTCCTGCAGCAATACCGCCAGCGCGGCGCTGGATGCGGTGATGCCTTTGGAGCCCATGCCGGCTTCGGTCAGACCCAGATGCAGTGCGTAGTCGCAGCGTGCGGCGAGGTCGCGATAGACGGCAATCAATTCCTGCACGCCGGACACCTTGCACGACAGGATGATGCGGTCGCGCGCGAGGCCCATTTCCTCGGCACGTGCAGCAGAGTCCAGCGCCGAGCGGATCAATGCCTCGCGCGCCACATGCGAGGCATCCCAAGGTTCGGCGCGGCTGTGGTTCTCGTCCATCAAGGTGGCAACCATGCTCTGGTCGAGCGAGCCCCAGTTCGCACCGATGCGCACCGGTTTGCCGTAGCGCAGCGCCATCTCGATGATCGCGCCGAACTGGCTGTCTTTTTTCTTGCCGAAACCGACATTGCCCGGATTGATTCGGTACTTCGCCAGCGCTTCGGCGCAGGCTGGTTCGTGCTCGAGCAATTGATGGCCGTTGTAGTGGAAGTCGCCGATGATCGGCACGTCCACACCCATCATCGCCAGCCGCTCGGCGATGCGCGGAACTGCAGCGGCAGCGGCCGGCGTGTTCACCGTGATGCGCACCAGTTCGGAGCCGGCGCGGGCCAGCTCGGCGATCTGCTTCGCGGTGCTGGCCGGATCTTCGGTATCGGTATTGGTCATCGACTGCACCACGATCGGCGCGCCGCCACCGACCATGATCTTGCCGATCTGCACGGCCACGCTGGGGCGGCGCAAACCCGTTTCAGCGACAACTGCCTTGGCTGGACGGGGGGACGAAGAAGACATTGCGTTCATGAAAATGCTGGACCGGATCGTACTGCCGCGATGACGGGGCGGCGAAGCCGCAAGGATAGCCGAAGCACGGTTACAACTTCAGCGTCGCAGTCCCGCCTGGAGCAATCGGCGTTGCAGACGGTCAGCCATGGTTACGGGCGTGGTAAGACCCATCCGCGCCAGTGCCTCGCCCTCACCTCCCGCCACCGCCCCCGGCCGGCAAAGGGCACGCAGCAGCCCGAGTTTGCCGCGCCAGTGGCTGCTCGATGCTTGCAGCCAGTTCAGCGCCGGCAGCAGGCGTTGCTCGACTTCGGTGAAATCGCTGCCGAACGGAAACGGCGGTAACAGCCCTTTCTGGCGCAGCGGTGCCAACGCCTCGTGTAGATGTTCCGGACGATGGTGCCGCCATGCCTCGGGTATGACGAAGTCCGCGGCCAGCTTGCGATGCGATTTTGCTTCGGCGCAAAGGGCATCCAGAAAGCGCGCGTCACAGATCGACAGCATCGCCTCGATGCATTCGTTATCACTCTTGCCGCGCAGGTCGGCAACACCGTATTCGGTGACGAATACATCGCGCAGATGACGTGGAATCGTAGTGTGTCCGTAGTTCCAGCGAATATTGCTTTCAATGCCGCCGTGGACTTTCCGGGTCGAACGCAGCAAGAGCACCGAGCGGCCGCCGGGCAGTTCGTGTGCCATCGCCACGAAGTTGTACTGGCCGCCGACGCCGCTTACTACTTCACCATCCTGCAACCCATCGGAGACCGCCGCACCGAGCAGGGTTGCCATCATGCAGGTGTTGAAGAAACGCGCATCGCGACGCTGCAGCATCGCCAGTGCCTGATGATCGCCATACAGCTGGTTGACGTTGGAAACCGGACCCATAGCGATGGCGCCCGGATCGCTCGCTTCGGCGGCCTGCAACCATTCGTACAGTTCACGCGTGCCCAGGAAAAAAGCTCCGCGCAGATAGTGGCCGCCCGGCACATCGTCAGCCAGACGGCCAGCCGCGGAAGCGCGTTCCAGCGCGAGGTTGTCCCAGCTTCGACGTCTCAGCACATCTGCCCGCTGTAGATGCATGAAGCCGTCCATCACCATTTCGCTGGCGCCGTACAGGCCCACTTTGAATGGAGCGAGACCGCCCAGCCATGCAGCCAGCGTATGGGTGCTGGCGCTGAGATCCAGCGCCGCCAGCGCACTCCGCCACAGGGTGTTGTCCTGCTGACGCAACAGCAGCGCCTTGACCAACGCATCGGACAGCGCGCCAATACCGATCTCCAGGCATCCGCCGTCCTTCACCAGCGCACTGGCATGCAGCCCCAGCGAGTATTCGGCCAGATCGACCGGTAACCGTGGCAGCGCGAACAATCGAGGGGACGTGGCCGGGCGCAACTCCAGGTCAAAATAGTCTTCGGGCACCTCGGCCGCACCGCCCAAATACGGCAGGTCGGGATGCACCACCGCCACGCACACCGGCCGTTGCTTGCCGGCGACATGCATCTGTTTGAGAAAATCGAGCGTCAGATCCGGGTTGCACGACAGGCTGTAATGCACACCGTTGGGCCCCTCGCGCCGCGCCACCAACTGCACCAGCAGATTGATGTCCTGCATCACCAGATCGCGCGCAACATGGGTGTAGTTCTGGCTGATGTAGTTGCGCTGGGCACTGCCCGAATGCAGCATCGAACCCGATTCCAGATAAAACTCATGCACTTCGACATTCGATGGCAGCGCGTCGCGTGCCTGATCCAATGCGTATTGCGGGTCGATGTAGTCGGCGCCGAAATGCCGCTGCAGGAACGGCTCGAGAAAACGCGCCTCCAGCCCTGGCTTCGGTTGTGGCCGCGCCAGCGATAGCGCGGTGTACAAGCGTAGCGACCGTGTCGTGTCCTTCAGCGTGAGCTGATAAAGCGCGTTGAGCAGCTCGTGCGGCTTGCCCAGTCCCAGTGGCGCGGCGATGCGCAGATCAGGCCCCAGCCAGCCAGCAATGTGCTGCGCGCAGGCCTCGGTGTCGGTGTGACGATGCTCGATCGGCATGCGCCAGATCATGCCAGAAGCATGGCCTCGCAGTGTCAATCGGTACCTGGCGTGCATGGTTGATGCACTCTCTGCACAACCTCCCGCAAGCGGATGTTTCCACACGACTCAGTGAGGTCGGCCATGTTAGGCTCGCCCTCCCATGCTTGAGTCCGACGATACCAGCCAGCGCCACATCCTGACCCCCAGCTCGCTCAACCGGCTGGTGCGTGATTTGCTGGGCGATGTGTTTCCGCTGGTGTGGATCGAAGGCGAACTGTCGAACGTAGCGAAGCCGGCTTCCGGGCACCTGTATTTCACCCTGAAGGACAGCGGCGCGCAGGTACGTTGCGCGATGTTCAAGATGAAAGCGGCGACGTTGCGATTCCGACCTGTCGACGGCATGCAGGTGCTGGTGCGCGCCAAGGTCGGGCTGTACGAACCGCGCGGCGAATTTCAACTGGTCGCCGAATCCATGGAACCCGCTGGCGAAGGTGCGTTGCAACGCGAGTTCGAACAGCTCAAGGCACGACTCGATGCCGAAGGCCTGTTCGCGCAAGCACGCAAGCGTCCCCTGCCCCGTTACGCACGGCGCATCGGCGTGATCACCTCGGCCACCGGCGCAGCAGTACGCGATGTGCTGAGCGTCATGGCACGTCGCTGGCCACTGGCTGATGTCGAGGTGCTGCCGGTGCCGGTGCAGGGTCGCGAAGCACCGGCGGCGATTGTCGCCATGCTGAGCAAGGCCTCAGCCAGCCAGCGCTACGATGTGCTGCTGCTGACTCGTGGCGGCGGTTCGCTGGAAGATCTGTGGGCGTTCAACGACGAAAAAGTTGCGCGAGCGATCCATGCCAGCGCGGTGCCTGTGGTCAGCGCCGTCGGGCACGAGATCGATTTCAGCATTGCCGATTTCGTTGCCGATCTGCGCGCGCCCACGCCATCAGCCGCCGCCGAATTGCTGGTACCCGATGCCGCAGCGATAAGCCGCCATCTCCAGCAGTTACAGCAACGCCTGCTCACCCTTCAACAACGCAAGTTGCAGGCACACGCGCAACGCGTCGATCACCTGTTCGCACGATTGCAGGCACAACGGCCGCAGGCTCGGCTGGCGCGTGATCACGAAAGACTGCTGCATCTGCAGCGGCGCTTGAGTGCCGTCCTGCGCGAACAAAGCCAGCGTCGGCACACTCGACTCGAACGGCTGCATGCCCGTCTGCTGGCGCTGCATCCACGTGCACGACTGCCGCTACTCGCCCGCCGCCTGGCCGAGCAGGATCAGCGCCTGCGCCGCGCCATCGCCTACACCCTGGAGCGACAGCAGACTGCCCTGCGGCATGCCGGCCACGCTCTTCATTCTGTGAGTCCACTGGCCACGCTGGAGCGCGGTTACGCGATCCTGTTCGACGATGCGGGACAGGTCGTGCGTTCTTCCGCAAACGTCTCCGATGGCGACACGGTGAAGGCACGTCTGGCCGACGGCGAGCTCAAACTGCGAGTACTTGGCGAGTGATTGGCGCCACCTGAGATGGGTCGCCAATCACGTACCTCCCGATCGGTCAGCCAACGTCTCCAGTAGCTTTGTCGGCGAGTCGTACCAACGCACTGGCTGCACTGACGAACTCCGACGGCATCATCACGATGGTCATCGTGTTCTGTTCCGCGCCCACCTCGGTCAACATCTGCATGCGCCGCAGCTCCATCGCCATCGGCATGTGAGCCATCTTGGCGGCCGCCTCGGTGAGCTTCAACGCGGCATCGTGCTCGGCTTCCGCCTTGATGATGCGGGCGCGTTTCTCACGGTGAGCCTCGGCTTCCTGCGCCATCGCGCGCTGCATGGACTGCGGGATTTCCACATCCTTGATCTGCACGCGATCGACTTCCACGCCCCAGGGCTCGGTGACTTTGTCGATGATTTCACCCAGCATGCTGGACAGCTTTTCCTGTTCCTTCAGCAGCTCGTCGAGCGAATGCTGACCCATCACGCTGCGCAGGCTGGTAAGCGCGGTTTGGCGCACCGCATCCTCGAAGTTCGCCACCTCGATGATCGCGCGCTCCGGGTTGATCACCTTGTACCAGACCACCGCACGCACCTTGATCGGCACGTTGTCGTTGGTCATGGTTTCCTGTGGCTCGATGTCCTGGGTAACAACGCGCACATCGATGATCTGCATGCGCTCGATACCGGGAATGATCCACGTGAGGCCCGGCGAGCGGGTGGAATGGTAGCGTCCGAGCCGAAACACCAGCCCTCGCTGGTACTGCTGGAGTACCCGCAAACCAGAAATGAGAAACAGCAACAGCAGGACAACAATAAAGAACACGGGCATGAAAATCTCCGTTGAAAGATCGGGCCGAGCCGGCCCAGTGTACGGTGTGCGCAGGGATGGCGACCGGTCCAATGTCTCTGCGTAGCTACCGTGAGAGCTTATGGCGCTCCGGGCTGCGTTGCCGTGACGTTCCAGCCCATCGCGTTATACAGATGGTAGAGAGCCATGCCGAGGTATTCGTGCATCGCGATATCGGTCACGGCGAAGTTGTACGTCTGCGGCAGCCATGTCATCTGGGCCGCCACGTAATCGGCGCGCACCGGAATCGCCGCGATGCCGAAATGCGCGAAGTACAAGCTGGCGCGAGGCAAGTGCGTGCCCGAGGTCACCAGCACGATATGTTGCGCACCCAACGCCTTCAGCAACGGCTGGCTGAACTGTGCGTTCTGCCAGGTATTCATGCTTTGCTGTTCCAGCATCAGATCGGCGGCATCCACACCGAGCCTGCTCAGCACACGACCGTAGACCAGAGACTCCGCCTCACGGTAGTGCTGCGACCGGCCACCGCTCACCAGCAGCTTGCAGTCCTGCCCGGTGGACTTGCATTGCCGGTATAACGCGGCCGCCTGGACGATCCGGCCATAGCCGACCCATTGCGGCTCCAGCACGTAGCTCCCGGCCACCGGCACGCTTCCTGCGGTTAGCAGCACGATCGCGTTGTGTGCCACCCAGTCGCCGGGTGCCGTCGCCACATAGGGTTGTTGCAGATGACGCAGCAACCATCGCGGCAGCGGCCCGCTACCCACCGCAAAGAACAGCACGATGGTGAGGCCTGCAAGACTGCGAGCCAGTCCGCGCCGCCTGCGCCAGTTTGCTGCAAACGCCAGAAGCAACAGGACCGCAAACACGATGCACGTCATGGCGATGGAATCCCCTAGTGGTAGCGCAGCGTAACGCAGGTCGCTGGGCCATGTTGCGAACCCACTTCATGACCTGAGCAGGTCGCCTCGGCATCGTGCTTGGCGAGGTTACCCCCTGCAGAACAACACTGGCGTGCGCCCACACGCTGGCGTATATGTTCGGCTCCGCTCGATACGGGTATCGCGTGATTGGCTGGAGAGATCCATGCCTGCTTGCGCATCATCGACACGGCCTTGACCCTCCCTCCGTCGCAAGAGAACTCACATGGCAAGAACCTCCTCTGGCAGTCGCGGCAGCATCAAACCAGGCAATCTGGACAACATCGTTCGCTCCGGTAAGCCGGGGGCACCTGCTCGCGGGCCTGGCGGAAAAGCCGGCGCGTTTTCGCGCATCTGCATCGGCACCGTTCTCGCCTTCACCGGACTGGCGGCGGCGATGGGCGCCAGCGCCGACGACATCGGACGCGGCGACCGCTACTCGGGGCAGACCTGGGCTTCGCGCTCGCCCGTGCTCGCGCAGCACGGCATGGCCGCGACCGAACAGCCGCTCGCCTCGCAGATCGCCGTCGATATCCTCAAGAAGGGTGGCAGTGCGGTGGATGCGGCCATCGCGGCGAATGCAGCGCTTGGCCTGATGGAGCCGGTGTTGAACGGCATCGGTGGCGACTGCTTCGTGATCGTGTGGGATCCGAAGACCAAACAACTTTATGGCTACAACGGCTCCGGCCCTTCGGCGAAGGGGCGCGACCTCGAGAAAATGCGCGCCGAGGTGGCCGCCGCTTACAGGAAGGCTGGCCTGCCGGCCAAAGACCACATTCCTTCGGTGGGTTCGTTGCCGATCACGGTACCCGGCACCGTCGACACCTGGTTTGCGCTGCACGACAAGTTCGGCAAGCTGCCAATCGCTGACGATCTGGCACCGGCCATCGCCTATGCAAAGAACGGTTACCCGGTCACCCAGCTGGTTGCCAAATACTGGAAAGGCAACATGGCGGCGTTCGACAAGAGCCACGCCCTGATCGAGGAGAGCGCGAACGCGCGTTCTACGTATCTGATCGATGGACATGCGCCGGCTGAAGGCGAGGTGTTTCGCAATCCCGATCTGGCCAACACGCTGACCCAAATCGCCCAGGGTGGACGCGACGCGTTCTACAAGGGTGCGATCGCGCATACCATCGATGCGTATTTCAAGCGCATCGGCGGCGATCTTCGCTATCAGGATTTCGCGGACTATCACGGTGAATGGGTCACGCCGCAATCGGTGAATTATCACGGCTACGACGTCTACGAACTGCCGCCGAATGGCCAGGGTTTCGCCGCGCTCGAAATGCTGCAAATACTCAAGGGCATCGACCTGAAGAAGATGGGCGTCGGCAGCAGTGATGCGATCACCGCGATGCTCGAAGCCAAGCGACTCGCCTACGAAGATCTTGCCAAGTATTACGCCGACCCGCGCTTCGTCGACATCCCGATGAAGGGCCTTCTCTCCGAAGGCTATGCCGACCAGCGCCGCAAGTTGATCGACCTGGCCCATCCGCGTGCCGACATCGGCCCCGGTGATCCGAAGCTGTTCAACGGTGATACCACTTACTTCACCACCGCCGACAAGGACGGCATGATGGTTTCGATCATCCAGTCCAACTATCGCGGCATGGGCTCAGGCCTGGTCGCCGACCACCTGGGCTTCATGTTCCAGGATCGCGGTGAGCTGTATTCGCTGGATGCGAAAGCCGCGAACGCGTATGCACCAGGCAAGCGCCCGTTCCACACCATCATTCCCGGCTTTGTGTTGAAGAACGGCGCGCCCTACATGTCGTTCGGCCTGATGGGCGGCGACATGCAACCGCAGGGGCACATCCAGGTGCTGACCAACATGATCGACTACGGCATGAACGTGCAGGACGCCGGCGATGCCGCGCGCTGGCGCCATTACGGCAACGCCGAGCCCACCGGTGAACCCTCGCAGGGGCTAGGTACGGTCGAAATGGAATCGGGCTTCGACCCGCAGGTGAAAGCCGAACTGGCGAAGCGTGGCTACAAGATCGTGCCCGGCACCGGCAACTTCGGTGGTTACGAGGCGATCATGTTCGATGCCACGCAGCACGTGTACTGGGGCGCCACCGAGATGCGCAAGGATGGCGAGGTGGTTGGGTACTAGGCTCTCTGTTCGTCTGCTTTGCTCCCTCCCCTGCTCGCAGGGGAGGGCTGGGGTGGGGTCGCTCTACGCGGGGAGCTCAGCCGTTGCCACGCACCCGTAACGTCAGCCCCTTGAGAAAGTTGCGCAACAGCTGATCGCCGCAGAGGCGGAAATTCTTGTGGCCGGGCTGGCGGAACAGCGCGCTCAGCTCCGGCTTGGAGATCGGGAAGCCGGCGTCAGCGAGGATCTGATGCATGTCCACGTCCTTCAGCTCGAACGCGACACGCAGTTTCTTCAACACGACATTGTTGGTGACACGCTTTTCCACCGGACGCGGCGGCAGGCTCTCGTCGCGTCCGCGGCGATAGAACACCAGGCCATCGAGGAAGTGTGCGAGCACCTGGTTGCTGCATTCCTGATAGCCCTCTTCCTCGTCCTTCTTCAGAAACGCCAGTACATCGGCCTTCTCGATCGGGAAGTTCGCGTCCGCCAGCTTGGTGATCTCGACCACCTTGGTGTCGCTTAGGTCGAGCATGTAGCGGATGCTGCGCAGTACGTCGTTGTTGATCATTGGCTTGTTCCGGGGAGGCGCGCGTGAGGGCTCCATGCTACCGCGTGCGTCAAGTGTTGAACGCGTCGGCGGGAGTGACATGCGAAACTGCGCGAATCATGAGCGAGACGCTATACACACTGGCCCAACCGTGCCGGCATCAGGAAGAGATCAAGAAGAGCCGTTTCCTGGCACTGGCCGCACCAGTGGATTCGGGCGAACAGGCGCTGGCGTTCGTGCGCGAGGTGAGCGATCCAGCCGCCACCCACAATTGCTGGGCCTACAGGATCGGCCAGGATTACCGGTTCAACGACGACGGCGAACCTGGCGGCACCGCCGGCCGACCGATCCTGCAGGCCATTGAAGGCCAGGGCATGGATCATGTGGTGGCGATGGTGACGCGCTGGTATGGCGGCATCAAGCTCGGTGCCGGCGGACTGGTTCGCGCCTATGGCGGCACTGCCGCCGAATGCCTGCGTCGCGCGGAACGCCTGCCGATCGTGGCAATGGCCCGCCTTGCCGTGCACTGCGAATTCGCCGTGCTGGCCTTGTTGAAGGCGCGATTGAAGGACTGGCACGCCGAAGTGGCAAGCGAGGTCTTCGTCACTGATGGCGTTGAACTGGAGCTTCGCCTGCCGGAAAGCTGGGTGACCGAGGCGCAGGCACACATCGTCGACCTCAGTCGTGGACGCAGCCGGGCAAAACGCCTGGACTGACGGGCGCAACGGGTTCGGTATGGATTGAATCGGCGACCATGCGCCCCACCTTCAATGGCAACGCCTGCGCTCAACGTGTGTCCGGCACCTCCGATCGATCCTGCGAGAGCTCATGAGCCAACCCATCCCCGACAGCTCCCCCCCTGCCCGCCGCGTCGGCGCATTGCGCCATCTTTGGCCGTTCTTGAAACCGCACCGCGCGCTGGCCATCGGCTGGCTGGTGTTTCTCGCGTTGTCGTCTGGTGCTTCGCTGGTGCTGCCGATGGCGTTTCGCCACATCATCGACCAGGGCTTCGGGCATTCCAGTCTTGAGGTGATCAACCGTACCTTCGCCGGCATGTTTGGCGTGGCGCTGGTGCTCGCGTTTGCCACGGCGGCGCGCTACTTCTGCATCACGTTGTTGAGCGAGCGGGCACTGGCTTCATTGCGCACGACGCTTTATGCGCACGTGATCCGGCTGGACGTGGGCTTCTTCGAGCGCAGTCGCGTCGGCGAACTGCTCTCGCGTCTGAGTGCCGATACTGAAGTGGTGCAAGTGCTGATCAGCTCCGGCGTCTCGGTAGCACTGCGCAGTGCGGTAATGCTACTGGGCGCGGCCGTGGCGATGGTCTGGACTGCACCATCTTTGGCCGGACTGACCGCGCTGGTGATTCCAGCCGTGATGCTGCCGATCCTGGTCTTCGGTCGACGCGTGCAGAAACTTTCGCGCGCCAGCCAGGACCGCCTGGCCGACGCAGCCGCCATCGCAAACGAGACCTTGAATGCGTCGACCGCGGTGAAGGCATACGCCCGCGAAGATATCGAGAGCACACGCTATGGCAGCGCGATCATGCGCGCACTGGCCACGGCACGCCGCCGCATCGGGGTGCGCTCGTTGCTGACCATGGCGGTGATCGTGCTGGTGTTCGGCGCGATTACGTTGGTGCTGTGGGCTGGCGCTCGCCACGTGCTCGCCGGCACGCTGGACCCCGGCGTGCTGGGCCAGTTCGTGCTGTACGCGATCTTTGCGGCCGGCTCGGTGGCAGGTTTATCCGAAGTGTGGGGCGATGTGCTACGCGCAGCTGGCGCGATGGAGCGCATCGGCGAACTACTGGGCGAGCGGGCCGAGATCATCGAGCCGGCACAGCCAACACCTCTGCCGGCACCTGTGCATGGCACGCTGCGTTTTGATGACGTGACGTTCCACTACCCGACGCGGCCCGATACGGCGGCGCTGCACAACTTCACGCTGGACATCCGGCCGGGCGAAACCGTGGCCCTGGTCGGTCCGTCCGGCGCCGGCAAGAGCACGGTGTTTTCGTTGCTGCTGCGTTTCTACGATCCGCAGAGCGGTCGAATCAGCATCGACGGCATCGACCTGCGCGCGCTCACCTTGCACGACCTGCGCGGGACAATTGCGCTGGTGCCACAGGAAACCATCATCTTCGCTGGCACGGCAGCGGACAACATCCGCTTCGGGCGCCAAGAGGCAAGTGACGAGGAAGTACGCGACGCGGCGCGCGCCGCCGAAGCGCATGAGTTCATCAGCGCACTGGGTGATGGCTATGGCGCCGAACTGGGCGAGCGTGGCGTGCGGCTATCCGGCGGCCAGCGCCAGCGCATCGCGATCGCACGCGCCATCCTGCGCGATGCGCCACTGCTGTTGCTGGACGAGGCCACCTCGGCGCTGGATGCGCAATCCGAAGCAGCCATCCAGCAGGCACTGGAACGATTGGAGAAGGGCCGCACCACGCTGGTGATCGCCCATCGCCTCGCCACCGTGCAACGCGCCGATCGCATCGTGGTGATGGAGGACGGCCGAATCGTGGCGCAAGGCACCCACGAAAGCCTCCTCGCCGAAGGCGGCTTGTACGCCGAGCTGGCGCGTCTGCAATTCGTGGCTTGAACTGATCAGCGCCGCACTGCGTCAGTGCGGCGCTGATCACGTCACGACGGTATCAGAGCTCGATGCAATCGAAGCGGCGATCCGACTCTGCTTCTTCTTCGTAGTCCACGTCCTGCCGCGCGAAACCGAACAGGCGCAGGAACTCCTGCTTGTATCCGGCGTAGTCGGTGATCTCCCATAGATTCTCGGTCGTCACCGTCGGCCACAGCTCTTTGCAGGCCTGCTGCACGTCGTCGCGCAACTCCCAGTCATCCAGACGCAGGCGCCCTTCCTCGTCGAGCAACGGAGCCGCGCCGTCCGCACGATAAAGGAAATCATGGAACAGACGATTGAGCTGCTCGATGGTGCCTTCGTGCAGTCCCTTCTCCTTCATGATGCGGAACACCATCGCCACATACAGCGGAATCACCGGAATGGCGGCGCTGGCCTGGGTGACGACTGACTTCATCACGCCCACGTAGGCGTCCAGTCCCTGCGCGGCATAGCGCGTACGCAGCTCGCGCGCGGTGTTGTCCAGGTGCTGCTTGGCCTGACCCAGCGTGCCATGCCAGTAGATCGGCCAGGTGATTTCCGTGCCCACGTAACTGAAGGCGACGGTCTTGGCATGCTCAGCCAGTACGCCGGCCTTGCTCAGTGCCTCGATCCACAGCGCCCAGTCGTCACCGCCCATGACGGTGACGGTGTCCTTGATCTCCTGCTCGGTCGCCGGCTCTACCGAAACCTGCACGACGGCATCGCGGTTGGTGTCGACCGAGGTCGCCGTAAACGTCTCGCCGACGGTCTTCAGCGCGGAGCGGACGACCTCACCGGTATCCGGCAACTTGCGCACGGGCGATGCCAGCGAATAGACCACCAGGTCGATCGGGCCGCCCATCTCCTGCTGGATCAATTCGATCGCGCGGGCGCGGGTTTCATGCGAGAACGCGTCGCCGTTGATCGACTTGCTGTACAGACCCGCCTCTTTGGCAAGCTGGTCGAAGGCGGCGGAGTTGTACCAGCCGGCGGTGCCGGTCTTGGCTTCGCTGCTGGGCTTCTCGAAGAACACGCCCAGCGTCGCCGCGCCATAGCCGAACGCTGCCGTGATGCGCGACGCCAAGCCATAGCCGGTGGATGCGCCGATCACCAGCACACGCTTGGGACCGGTGCCCTGATGGCTGACGGCCTGGGTGACCTTGATCTGGTCGAGCACGTTCTGCTCGCAACCGACCGGATGGGCCGTGATACAGATGAATCCACGCACTTTGGGCTTGATGATCACTCGACGGCTCCTGCTGGCCTTTCACAATCCGCCATCTTAACCAAGCAAGCCGACATGCGCCGCCGTAGGGATCGATTGAGGGCTGAAAAGATCACCTTCCCGATCGGCTATCCAGCCCCAGGCCACTCATGGGTGAAGCCTCGATCGGCATGGGCGTGTCCCGTCCGCCAAAAAGAAACCCCGCACAGGAGCGGGGTTTCTGATTCACATCACGACCGATGTGAGGTTGATCAGGCGGCCACTTCGACGCCCGAAGCCTGGGCGCCTTTCGGCCCCTGAGTGACTTCGAACTGTACCCGCTGGCCTTCCTGCAGGCTGCGAAAGCCCTTGGTGTTGATGGCCGAAAAATGGACGAATACGTCGTCCCCCCCATCCTCAGGCGCGATGAAACCGAAACCCTTGGCATCGTTGAACCATTTGACCGTACCGAAACGCATTGCGTAAACCCCTGGACATGGAATGGATGCGCCGAGTCAATCGCTGAACCATTTACCCCCCCTGGTTCGCCGTCCCGGCGGAGGAAAAGTACCAACATGTTCAGGGCCAGCGCAATATCCAACGACACGCCGACCGCCCGAAGCCGTTCCCTTCGCTCAGCTTTTCAACATCGCCGCGAGGATGCGTGGCACCTCAGTCGTGGCTGCCGCGAGATGCGCAAAGATCTCCTCGATGCTGATCTCCGCTTCGTCGCCGCAGCCGGCCGCGAAATTCGCGACCAGTGCCAGGCAGGCGTATTCCAGTGCGAGCTCGCGCGCCAGCGCCGCTTCCGGCATACCGGTCATGCCGACCAGGTCGCAGCCGTCGCGCTTCATGCGGGCGATCTCGGCGCGGGTTTCCAGCCGTGGCCCCTGGGTGGCTCCGTAGCAACCGCCATCGATCACCGCGACGTCGGCCTTGCCTGCCGCCGCCAGCAACTGCTGTCGCAGCGACCCGGTGTACGGCTCGCTGAAATCAATGTGCTTGACCTCGGCACCCTCGACGTCGCAGTAGCTGGTGTAGCGGCCGTGGGTGTAGTCGATCAGCTGATCCGGCACCACGATCACCCGCGGCCCCATGTCACTGCGGATGCCGCCGACCGCATTGACGCCGATCACCCTGCGCGCACCGAGGCTGTGCAGCGCCCACAGGTTCGCGCGGTAGTTGACCCGATGCGGCGGCAGTGTGTGGCTCTCGCCATGGCGTGCCAGAAAAGCGATACGTTTGCCGGCGAAGTCACCCATCACCACCTCGCCCGAGGCGGCACCGTACGGCGTATCAACGGCATGCCGGGTGGCGTTTTCCAGCCCCGGGAAGTTGTACAGGCCGCTGCCGCCGATCACTGCCAGATCCATCGTGCTCATGCTGATTCCTCAGTTGTCGCGCAGCGCGTAAATGCCCGGCAGGTTGCGGCCCTGCTCGTGGTAATCCATGCCGAAACCAAACACGTAACGATCCGGCAGCTCGACACCATTGAAGTCCGATGCGATGCCCTCGGCCAGGCGATCGTGGCGCTTGGTACATAGACTGGCGATCAGTACGCGCCGCGCACCACGCTGGTAGCAGTCATCGCGCACGGCCTTCAGCGTGTGGCCCTCGTCGAGAATATCGTCGACCAGCAACACCACCCGATCGACCAGCGACACCGCTGGCTCGCGCAGCCAGTGCAGTTCGCTGCCCGAGGTGCTGCCGCGATAGCGCGTCGCATGCACGTAGTCGAATTCAAGATCGGTGCGGATCGCCAGCGCCAGCTGGCCGGCAAAGATCAGCGCGCCATTCATCACGGTGAGAAACACCGCGCGCTCGCCGTCCAGCGCCGCATCGATCCGTCGCCCCATGTCGGCGATCACGGTGTCCAGTGTGCCGCGCTCATGCAGCAAGTCGGCATTTGCCAATGCATCGGCAAGCGAAGGTGTCGGAGTATTCATGCCGATTCCTGGTTCGTATTCAACGCCGTGACGCGAGCGACGAAGCGATCGCGCTGAGGGTTGTCGGTGAGGCCTGCCCAGCTGGCGCCGAGCGCGCCGCGCAAGGCTGCAAGCTGCGGCGGTAACGATGTCGTGTTGTTCTGCATGGCGGCGATCGCTTCGTCCACCACCTCGGGAAAACAGGCCAGCACCAGATCGCAGCCGGCCTCCAGATGAGCTTGCACACGTTCGCCGACACTGCCGGCCGCGCCCGCCGCGGCCATGCTGATGTCGTCGCTGATCACGGCGCCGGCGAAACCCAACTCGCCGCGAAGGATCTGTTTGATCCAGCGTTCCGAATAGCCGGCCGGATGACTATCCACCTCCGGGTAGATCACGTGCGCCATCATGATCGCCTCGACGCGCGCCTCGATGCATTCGGCGAACGGCAGCAGGTCATCGCGACGGATTTCGTCCATGTTGCGTGGATCGATCGCCTGCGCCTTGTGCGTGTCGGCGGCGACCGAACCATGCCCGGGAAAGTGCTTGAGCACCGCCGCCATGCCGCCAAGATGCATGCCGCGCACGTACGCCTGTGCCAGCTCGGCAGTCACTGCAGGGTCGGCATGGAATGCACGCAGGCCGATCGCCGCATTGCCGCGGGCCAGATCCACTACCGGCGCAAAACTGAAATCGACACCGCTGGCGCGCAGCTCGCTGGCCATCACCCAGGCATGTTCTTCCGCCAGTCGCACGGCCTCATCGGGATCACGGTCGTAGACGGCGCCGATCGCCGCCAGCGCCGGCAGACGGGTGAAGCCCTCGCGAAAACGCTGCACCGGACCGCCTTCCTGATCGACCGCAATGAGCAGCTCATCGCCACCAACCTCGCGGATCGATTCGCACAATGCGATCAGCTGCTCGCGCGACTGGTAGTTGCGCGAAAACAGCAGCACGCCGGCCACTCCCGGTGCGGTGAGCCAACGCTGTTCGTGTTCGGCCAGTTGCAGCCCGGCTACGCCGATCATCAGCATGCGGCATCCTCGGCAGTGCGTTCGGCCAGCGACCATTGCCGGTACGGGTGGTCGATCAGGTTGACGTTGTAGTAACGCAGCAATGCGCTCACTTCGTGTCCCAGCCATGACGGTCTTGGAAACGCTGCGTCAACGGCTGGCAGTTCGACTTCGGCAACGATCAGGCCGCTGTTGTCGCCGAGAAACTCATCGACCTCGAACAGCACGCCATCGACACGGACATGATGGCGAACCTTTTCCAGCACGCCATCGCACAAAGTATCCAGCAAGGTTCTGGCATCGGATACCGGTATGGCGTATTCGAACTCGGCCCGCTCGACGCCGAGCCGGGCTGCCTTGATATTCAACCACGCCTGCTCACCGGCCAGGCGCGCGCGCACCGACGCTCGTGCGCTGCCATCGCGCAGTGCCTGTGCACCGATCAGGTAGCCCTGGGCGATCTGCTCGCTGTGCTCGACGGCGCCGCGCCAGCTGTCGTCGCACACCAGAAATTTTCGTTCGATCTCGATGCCCATGTTTATCTCACCGCTCGAACAGCGCGATGGATTCCACGTGTGCGGTGTGCGGAAACATGTCCATCACGCCGGCGGATTTCAGTTTAAAACCATGCTGATTGACCAGGATGCCAGCGTCGCGCGCCAACGACGCGGGATGGCACGACACGTAGACAATGCGCTGCGTCTGCTTGTGCGGCAGGTACTCAAGCACCTTGTCGGCACCCGCACGTGGCGGATCGAGCAGCACTTTGTCCCACGGCTGGCGCGCCCAATCGCTGGCACGCTGATCCTCGAACAGATTCGCAACATGGAAATGCGCGTTCTCGATACCGTTGCGTGCGGCGTTCTGCGCAGCACGTTCGACCAGTCCGTGCTCACCTTCCACACCTGCGACCTCGGCGACACGGCGGGCAATCGGCAAGGTGAAATTGCCCAGGCCGCAGAACAGGTCGAGCACGCGATCGGTCGGTTGCGGATCGAGCAACTCCAGCGTCCGAGCCATCATGCGCTGGTTCATGTCGGCATTGACCTGCACGAAATCGAGCGGCTGGAATTCCAGCTCCACGTCCTCGACCTGCGCATCACCGCTGGCAATGCGAAACGCCAGTCGCGGATGTTCCGGCCACAGCGGATGCACGCTGCTGTTGCCGCCCGGCTGCAGATAGATCGCCAGCTCATGCTGCTGGCCGAACGCGGTCAGCGCAGCCAGGTCGCGCTCGCTCAGCGGCTGCATGTGCCGAAACACCAGCGCCATGGTGTCATCGCCGGCCGCGAATTCAATTTGCGGAATGTCGCTGGCTGCGTCCATGCCGTTGAGCAGGTCGGCAAGCAGGCCGATCTTCGGGCCCAGCGCCGGGTGCATCACTTCGCACTGCTGGATATCGGCCACGAAGCGCGGATTTTCCTCCTCACGGAAGCCCACCAGCACACGGCCCTTCTTCGCCACGTTGCGAACCGACAATCGTCCCTTGCGCCGATAACCCCAGGGTTCACCCGTAAGCGGCGGCAGCCACGCCTGCGGCGTCACCTTGCCGATGCGTTCGAAATTCTCCGCCAGAACGCGCTGCTTGGTGGCGATCTGTGAGGGGGCATCCAGGTGCTGCAACGAACAACCACTGCACTGGCCGAAGTGTCGGCAACGCGGTTCCACCCGGTGCGGCGAACGGGTTATCAGCTCGACGACTTCAGCTTCGTCAAAATGGCGATGACGCTTGCGCAGACGCAACAGCGCCTGTTCGCCTAGCAGCGCACCACTGACAAAGACCGCCTTGCCATCGACACGGGCCACGCCGCGACCGTCATGACTGAGATCGGTGATGACGGCTTCGAAGGTCGCCGACGGAACGGAGTTGGATCGTGACATGGGATCTGAACAGATAAGGCCGCACTGGCTGGCCGCCGATTATCACAGATCGGCCCGGATGGCGCCCAGCAACGGTGCCCGCGCCAGGTTTTTTTGGGGAACGCCCGACACCACACCGCCCTGGCTGCGCCGGGTGTTCCGTATGAAACCAGCCCTATCGCGGCCTATTTGCGTACCCAGGCACCGCTGGCGTTCTGGTAGTACCAACTTGCCTTGGCTTTGTCGATCCAGCCCTTGGCAAACGTGGCACGGATCTGCGCCTCCCACTCGGGGTGGCTGTTGGCGTGGGCCACTTCGCTATAGAGCGCCGCACGATCGCGATTTTCGTCGGCCACGGTGGCATTGGCCTGGGCCCGCTGGTCCAGTGGCACCTTGCTCGCGTCCCGCATGGCGACCATGCCATCGCTGGTGAAACCCACCGCGCCGCTGTCCAGCAGCGTGCCCAGCGCACCCTGAAAACGTTGTTGCATACGCTGGCGGATCGCTTCGGTAGCACTGGTCTGGATGCGGATGTTCGGCGTATCGGCGGCATACGCTGCCGGAATCAACAGATCGAGCAGCATTGCGGAGGGATGCTGGCCAGCACTTGGTGGCGTGTCTTTTTGATCCTTCGGCGCAGGGGGCGCGGGTTGCCCTTGATCACCCAGCACGTTGCCGATGAATTGATCGGCCGCCTTCTGCGCTGCCGCTTCAGGGAAATACACGTTGATCGTGACGCAGCCGACCAGCAGCACGGCGAGCGTGGCCAACGTTATACGGACAAGCTTGCGCATGATGGACTCCGATGTCCGAGCTGAGAACTGACGTTTGAACGAAAAACCGTGCGCATGCCACCACGCGAGCGATCAACGGATTTCAGGTGCTGTCCCGTCGATCGCGGCATGCAGGCGCCGGACCAGGGTCGGCCAGTCCACCTGAGTTTGATGGCCGATCACCCGCAAATGCGGCAGGCCGCTGCCTTCGACAATAGTGTAACCGTCGTCGCCCGTCTCCAGTCCGCTCATCTGACAGACCGCACCGCGCAACGTGCAGTCGAGACCGATGCGCTTGTAGCTGAACGTCTTGAATAATTTCATCACCATGCCCTGCAGGCCGGAGCTTATCCCGCCGCCGCCGAGCGTGGTGAGATTGTTCACGGCGCGCTGACTGATCCGGCCACCGCTATCGGCCAGCAGGCTCGCCTTGAACGCCACCGGACTCCAGTTCACCAGTCGCAGGTCCGCGATCGAGCCATTCAGCCGTCCGGTCATGTTGCCAAAATCGAAGACGCTGGTGATCGCGGCCAAGTCGAGTTGTTGCAGATGGATGTCGCCGTTCAATACCGGACTTGGCCCAAACGGCTGCTGCAGCGATAGCCGGGTGATATCGACAAAGCCACCGAACAGACTGGCCGACAAGCCGCCCTGCAATTCAAAGCGATCGTCCACCCAGCGCAATGACGGAATCGCGCCGCCAAGCGTGCCGGGGAATGCCGGCCAACCCACGGCATGACTGAATGCGGCCATATCGACCCCGGTCACCACCAGCGAGGTCTCCAGGCGCTGCCCTTTGGCCGCTGCAGGGCGCCAATCGAGTTCGGCTACCCGCAACTGGCCCTTGAACACGGGGACTTCCAGCGGCCGTTGCAGGCTGAGCGTGCCTGCATGGCTGCGCCAACTCGATTGCGCGGCGCCGTTGGGTATCCGATAAAACTGCAGGCTGCGCCAGAGGAGAGTGGTGGCTGGCCGGTCTTCTTGCGCCGCCCAATCCAGTCCGCCGCGTAAACCGCTGACTGCCACGCGGCCGTCCTCATCGGCCAAATCAAGGCCTGCGGTATTGAACGCGAAGCTGTACATGCCGTCGGCACGCAGATCCAGCCCCCCGCTCAACTCGCCGTCGATGCTCATATTGCGTAGGCCCAAGGTGCTCAGCCATGCCTGGCCGTAGCGCTGGTAGGCAGCGGGAAAACTGGCCTGGAAGTGGTCCACTTTGAGCTTCTTCAACTCACCCTTGGCATCGAACGCGAGTGCCCCATCCAGTTGCAAAGCATCCGCGTCATCGACATGCAAACGGCTCAGTTCGAACGCGCCGTGCTGCGCGCTGGCCTGCAGCACCAACTGCACCGGGTGGTTCGGCAGTTTGGCGTAGAGCGGGCCCAACAGTAGTTCGCCCCCGTGCAGGCTGGCATCCAGGTCGATCTGGGCCGGTCCATCGGTGGTGTCGAGGCTGAAGCGGCCATTGCCGCTCATGCCTTGTCCGGCCAGCGTGCCGGTCGGGGTATCGAAACCGACACCATCGAGCGTGAACTGCCCGGTCGACTGCATGCCCGTGTCGCGCAGGTCCAGCGCCAGCACGGCGTCCAGACGGCCCGCGGTGGGACGGCCTGACCAGACTGTACCGAGCAACCCCTGCAACCAGCCAGCAGGGAGATTCTTCAGATTGATCTGCGCGTGAGTGGGCTGATCCAGCGGCGAGGCGACACCGGCCTGTGCATTGCCCTGCTGGATATCAACCTGCAGCGTATTGGCCAGCTCGCTGATCAGCATGTTCACGTGCGCATTGCTGAGCGCCCCACCCGGCGCACCGGTCACGCGCACGCTGCCGTCAAAAATCCAGCCGGCCCGCTCGTTTTGCAGGGCTCCGTCGAGCGTCAGGCCCAACCGTCGCCAGCCCATCGCCGGAATATCCGCCTGGGCAGCATGCAGTTGCAGGTGCAGTCCGCCACCGGCATCCTCGCCAATCCTGGCGGTTACTGTCTGCAATCGGACCCCATGGACGTTGATCGAACGGGCCGTCAGCAGCACATCCGCGCGCGCCGGCATCGCCCAACCGGCGACCAGCAGTAGGCAAAGGCAGAGCAAAAGGTGGCTTGATGTAGGACGCATGTAAGGCCATTCTGCCAAATCCAGCTGAACGATAAGGATTTCGTCATGCCCAGCAATCTCGAAGCGTCGGATTTCGACTCCGCAAACACTCCGTTTGTGAGGGTCATGGTGGCAGACGACGACCCCAGCAGCTGTAAGTTCTTTGCTGATGGGATGCGCTCGCTGGGCGCACACGTGGAGGTCGTTACGGACGGCCTGACAGCGATCAAGCGTGCGCGCACCGAGACCTTCGACTTGCTGCTGCTGGATTGCCGCATGCCGGGCGGCGGCGCACTGCAGATCCTGACCCTGCTGCGCGACGATGCGCAGGCCAACTCGGCAGCAAGCCTCGCGGTGGCCACCACGGCCTGGCTGGAACCGTGCGACCGCCAGCCACTACTCGCTGCCGGCTTCAGTGAGATCTTGATCAAACCCTGCGGGTTGGCGAATTTGCGGCGAATAATGGCGCTGGTTCAACCGGATCGACACGACGTGCCTGTACTGGATGACCAGGCCGCGTTGATTGCCACCGGTGAGGCCACCACCATGCGCGCGCTGCGGCTATTGTTGCGCGATGAGCTGACCCAGCTTGACCGGGACCTCGATCAACTCAATCGCGACAGCGACAGCTTCAGCGATCGACTGCATCGCCTGCGCTCATCCTGCGGTTTCTGCGGGGCTACGGCGCTGTCGACCCAGGCTGCGCTCCTGCAGCGTCAACTGGCGCAACACGACGCGACACCCGAATCGGTGGCACGTTTTCACAAGGCGCTGCTGACCACCCTGCAGGCGTTGGATGCCTAGCGCCGCGACACGGCCATCGACAATACCCGCCAGGCGCGCAATTCGCGGCCGCCGAGATGGAAGCGGATGACCTCTCGCATCATGTCGCGCAGGGACTTAAGGCCGCTGGCATCGGGCATCCGATCCTGCTCCAGCGCCAACAGGTCGCTGCCGCGCAGGGCCTGCGCGTTGCCGCCAGAGCAGCGCTCGGCACCGTGCTCCACCACATAGCGATAGTGCGCATCCGGCATCAGCGGCTCGCCCGTTTCGGCGTCGTGCTGCAGCTGCAGGCCGTAGCCGATCGCCTGCAGCAGGTCGCGTTCGAAGCGGCGCAGACTCCAGGCCAGTGGTTCGTCAGCGGCAAGTCGTGCCAGGGTTTGCGCGTACGCGTCGAACACCGCCGGGACCGGATCCTGTCGTTCGGTCAGGCGCACGATCAGTTCGTTGAGGTAGAGGCCTGCGACGCCGGCGTCGCCGCTCAAGCGCAATGGCGCGCCGGCGATCTCCACACCGGTCAGCGTGGCCATCTCGCCACGCAGCAGCAGATCCAGTGTCAGCGCTTGCAACGGTTCGAGTTGCGCGCGTCGCAGGCGCGCTCGCTCACCGCGGACACCTCTTGCGACCACGCCCAGCCTGCCATGTTCGCGCGTCAGGCACTCCAGCAGCAGCGACGTCTCGCGATAAGGCCGCGCGTGCAGGACATAGGCGGGTTGCTGTTCGAGGCGCATGGGTCAAGTCTAGGGGCGAGAGACGAGTAGCGAGGGCGCCAAAACCGAAAACTGTGGGCAGCCTGAGTTTTTGAGCTTGCGCCCTCGCGACTCGCCCCTCGTCCCTGCTCTAATCCGTATAGCCGAACTTCTTCAGCATGTTCTCATCGTCGACCCAGCCTTCGCGCACCTTCACCCACAGCTTGAGGAAGACCTTGCGCTCGAACATGCGCTCCATGTTGCGCCGTGCGCTCATGCCGATCGACTTGAGCTGGGCACCACCGTGACCGATTACGATGGCCTTCTGACCGTCGCGCTCGACCCAGATGATCGCGTGGATTTCCGCAATGCCATCAGGACGATCGCTGAACTGCTCGATTTCCACGGTGGTCGCGTAGGGCAGCTCCTGATCGAGCCGCAGCATCAGCTGCTCACGCACCATCTCGGCAGCGAGGAAGCGCTCGCTACGATCGGTGATCTCGTCTTCACCATGCACCGGCGGCTGTACCGGCAGACGCTTCAAAATGGCCTGCTCGAGCTCTTTCAGACCCTGCTGCTTGAGCGCGCTGACGTAATGGATTTCGTCATACGTGTGCTTGGCCACCAACTCGGTGACGAACGGCAGCATCACCGTCTTGTCCTTGCTCAGGTCGACCTTGTTGATCACCAGCAGCCGCGGCGTCGACTGCTCGACCAGCGCGGCGTACAGCGCCTCGTCCTCATCGGTCCAGCGACCAGCCTCGATCACCTGCACCACCAGATCGACATCGCTGATCGCCGAACGCGCAGCACGGTTCAGGCTGCGGTTCATCGCGCGTTTGGCGCCGCGGTGCAGTCCGGGTGTATCGACATACATGATCTGCCCGGCTTCGCTGGTGGCGATGCCAAGGATGCGGTGGCGGGTGGTCTGCGGCCGTGGGCTGACGATCGACAGGCGGAAGCCGATCAACGCGTTCAGCAGGGTCGACTTGCCCACGTTGGGGCGCCCGGCCAGGGCGACGTAGCCGCAACGAAAATTCTCATGCGGCAAGCCGCCGACGCCGTCGGCGGCGGGTTCCAGTTCGTGGTTCATGACGTGATGTGCTCAGTAAGCGGACGATGGGTAGTGTAGTGCTTCGCCGCAGTGGCACGGAGCCGGCAACAAGGGCTCGCAGGCGTGACCGGTCATGCGGCAGGCGCCCTGGGCGCCTGAGAAGGTCGTGCAACGGGGGGCGCTGGCAAGCAGGATCAGGACTTGCGGTGCTGTTCCAGCAGCTGGTTCAGCACGGTTTCGGCCGCATCCTGCTCCGCCGCGCGGCGGCTGACCCCGCGGGCCTCGGCCTGAAACGGCAACGGTTCGCTGATCGCGCAACTGACATCGAAGGTCTTGGCGTGATCTTCGCCATGACTGGCAGCCAGCTCATATTGCGGAAGTGGCCAGCCCCCGGCCTGCAGCCATTCCTGCAAGCGGGTCTTGGCGTCCTTGGAAGATCTCGGCAATGCCGCGATACGCTCGCCGAACAGCCCGCGGACGACCTCGCGGCAGGCCTCAAAACCGGCATCCAGGTACACCGCGGCCACCAGTGCCTCGAACGCATCGGCGAGGATCGAATCGCGCCGGAAGCCACCACTTTTAAGCTCGCCGGGACCGAGTTTCAGCTCGTCACCCAGCTCCAGTTCACGCGCCACCAGCGCCAGCGCCTGGCCATTGACCAGTTGGGCACGCAATCGCGACAGCTCGCCCTCGCTGGCCTTGGGATGAGCCTCATAGAGCATCTCGGCGATGATCGCGCCGAGCAAGGCGTCACCGAGAAACTCCAGCCGCTCGTTGTTCGGTTTGCCGATGCTGCGATGGGTCAGTGCCAGCTGCGCCAGCACCGGGTCGCGGAAACGGTAATTCAGTTCCAAAAGTTACTCGCCCAGATTGCCCTGCAAAGCCACGCTCTTGTCGAAGTGCAGCAGGAAATCGATGTTGTACATGAAAGGAATTTTCTTGTCGTAATTGACATTCAGCGTGCTGGTGCCACCGGCGTCGCGCTGAATGGTGATGTCCGCCGGCTTGATGGTGGCATCGTCGACGTACTGGAAATTCATCTTGAAAAACAGCTCACGGCGAATCTCGTCCAGCGTCTTGCCATTGGTACCTTCGGTGGCGATCTGGCTCATCGCCTTGGACACACCCATGAATTCGGAATACGACGGCAACAGCTTCATCGCCATGAAGGCGAAAAAGCCCACGATCGCCATGATGAACAGAAACCCGATAAGAGTGACGCCCGACTGCTTCGATTTCATAGTCCCCTCGCTATGCCGCCTGCGTGGCGTGCCTTTCTGTGATTGAGTTCGCCTAACCCTTCGTCGATCGAGCTTGTCGTCCATCGGGCCCCCATCGATCCCGCCGACGCAACGGTTACGCCAGCGGATTCTCGCACTGTTGGCGGCCCGGCGTACGAGAGCCTGTTCGATCCCGTCACGCCTTAGAACCTGTTCAATCAGTGGATGATGTTGCCGATGCGCGAGAAATCCACGCCGCCGGTACCCCAGCCCTTCCAGCTCATCCAGATCAGGAATGCCTTGCCGGCCAGATTCTGCTCCGGCATGCAGCCCCACCAGCGACTGTCCAGACTGTCGTTCCGGTTGTCACCCATGACCAGATAGCAGCCAGCGGGTACCTTCGAAGGCACTTTTTCGTTGGGAATGGAGTTCGGCGTGGTGTAAGCGGGCATCTGCGCGATCGTGTGATTGACCGGGCTACCGTCCTGGCGCCTCAGATGTTCGGTCCAGACCGTGGCGCCCATGTCCAGCATGATCCGATCCACGCCGCGCTGCGGATTACCCACATACGGGCCAATTTCGTCAGCGGTCACAGGTTGGCCATTGACCAGCAGATCGGCACCATGCACTTCGACGGTATCCCCTGGCAGGCCGATGACCCGCTTGATCCAGTTCTGTGACGGCACCGGGGCATGCGGATCACTGCAGCTCATGTCGCCGCTGCGCACCAACGTACCAGCGTCTTCGCACAGGTAGCCCGGAAAACGGAACACCACGACGTCGCCGCGTTTGGGTTCACCCAGGTCCAGGAACTTGGTGTTGAACGCCGGCATGCGCAGGCCGTAGGCAAACTTGTTCACCAGGATGAAATCGCCCACATCCAGCGTCGGCATCATCGAACCGGAGGGGATCCGAAAGGGCTCGCCGATGAACGAACGCAGCAGCAACACCACCAGCACCACCGGAAACAGCGAACGGGACCAATCCACCGGCGCCGGATCGCGGTACTCGGCGTTGGCCGCATCCAGCCGTGCCTTGCGCTTCTTGTAGAGGAACAGGCGGTCCAGACCCCAGACCACACCGAACAGTACGGTGAGGCCGAGCAGAATCGCCGAAAAGTCGAATTCCATGCCTTAACTCCAGAGTGCCGGGCGGATCATCATTGATCGCGCTTTTACTTGTCTACTTTCAGTACGGCGAGGAAGGCTTCCTGCGGAATCTCCACGCGACCCACTTGCTTCATGCGCTTCTTGCCTTCCTTCTGCTTTTCCAGCAATTTTTTCTTGCGGCTGATATCGCCGCCGTAGCACTTGGCCAGAACATTCTTGCGCAGGGCTTTCACGGTGGAGCGCGCGATGATCTGTGCGCCGACGGCCGCCTGGATGGCCACGTCGAACTGCTGGCGCGGAATCAGATCCTTCATTCGCTCGACCAGTTCGCGTCCGCGCCGATCGGCGTGGCTGCGGTGCATGATCAGGCTGAGGGCGTCGACGCGATCACCATTGATCAGCACGTCGGTACGCACGAATGGACCTGCCTCGAAGCGATCGAAGTGATAGTCCATCGAAGCGTAACCACGCGAGACGGATTTGAGCCTGTCGAAGAAATCCATCACCACTTCGGCCAGCGGCATCTCGTAGCTGATCTGCACCTGGGTTGCCAGATACTGGATCGAACGCTGCACGCCGCGCTTCTCCTCGCACAACGTGATCACGTTGCCGATGTAGTCCGGCGGCGTAAGGATGTTGGCGACGATGATCGGTTCGCGGATCTCCTGCACCTGGGGCGACGACGGCAGCTTGGCTGGATTGTCCAGCAGCATGATCGAGCCATCGGTCTTCAGGATTTCATAGACCACGGTGGGCGCGGTGGTGATCAGGTTCAGATCGTATTCGCGCTCCAGCCGCTCCTGCACGATCTCCATGTGCAGCATGCCGAGGAAACCGCAGCGGAAGCCGAAGCCCATCGCCTCCGACGACTCCGGCTCGAAGAACAGCGCGGCGTCGTTCAGGCGCAACTTGTCCAGCGCCTCGCGCATTGCCGGATAGTCGTCCGAGGACACCGGAAACAGGCCGGCGAACACGCGCGGCTGCATGTGCTGGAAGCCGGGCAGCGCCTTGCCGGCAGGCTTGCTGGCCAGAGTCAGCGTGTCGCCGACCGGCGCGCCGTGCACGTCCTTGATCGATGCATTGATCCAGCCCACTTCACCGGGTCCGAGCCTGTCCAGCTTCTTGCGCTTGGGCGTGAACACGCCGACGTCGCCTACTTCGTGCGTGCGGCCGGTCGACATCACCAGCAGCTTGTCGCCAGGCTTGATCTCGCCCTGCATGACACGCACCAGCGAGACCACGCCGAGATAATTGTCGAACCACGAGTCAATGATCAGCGCCTGCAGCCGATCGGTATCGCGCGGCTTCGGCGGCGGAATGCGGGCGATGATCGCTTCCAGCACTTCGACCACGTTCAGGCCGGTCTTGGCACTGATCGCGACGGCATCGGTGGCATCGATGCCGATCACCGCCTCGATTTCAAGTTTTACTTTTTCGATGTCGGCGGTCGGCAGATCGATCTTGTTCAGCACCGGCACCACTTCCAGCCCCTGCTCCACCGCGGTGTAGCAGTTCGCGACCGATTGCGCTTCGACACCCTGCGCCGCATCCACGACCAGCAGCGCGCCTTCGCAGGCAGCCAGCGAGCGGCTGACTTCATAGGAGAAGTCGACGTGACCCGGGGTATCGATGAAATTCAGCTGATAGGTCTTGCCGTCGCGTGCGGTATACGGCAGCGACACCGACTGTGCCTTGATCGTGATGCCACGCTCGCGCTCGATCGGATTATTGTCCAGCACCTGCGCTTCCATTTCGCGCGAAGTCAGCCCTCCGCAGATCTGGATAATGCGATCGGCCAGTGTGGATTTGCCGTGATCGATATGGGCAATGATGGAGAAGTTGCGGATCAATTCCATGGAGCGCTGGCGGCCTGTCAGGCTTGGGTTGGCCGCCATGCATCAAACACAGGCAGCGCATCACCGGAATGGCGACGCTAACCCGGTATTATCGCATGGATCCCGCTGCCGCTACCCGCCCGTCGCCACGCTTGGCGGATCGGCGGTTGGTAGGGTCCGTCCTTGATGGACGCACCCTACCAACCGGATCGTGTGGTATCAAAGTCGGATCGATCAACGGGCCGCCGCAGGCACTGTCAGCGCTATGAAACTGCTCTGATTGCCCCGCCGCACCAGCAGCAACACGGTATTGCCGGGTTTGACGTCCCTCAAGGCCTCATGGAACGCAGCCACACCGCTGATCTTCTGCTGATTGACCATCAGGATGACGTCGCCCGGCTGCAAACCCGCTTGCGCAGCCACTTCGCTGGCAACGGCGCTGATAGCCACGCCCTGACCCGGCTTCAGGCCCGTTTGCTGGCGAGTATCGCCATCGGGCGCCTGCACGGTCAGACCCAGGGCATTGGCACCACTCTGCGCGGCCGGCGTGGCCTGCCCTGAGCCGCCCACCGCCTGTTCGTCACGCGGCATCTCGGCAATCGCCACTTCGATGGTCTGTTTTCCGCCGCCGCGCAGAATCTGCACGGGCACCTTGGTGCCTGGCTTGGTCATGCCCACCAGCGGCGGAAGATCCGACGCCTGCATCAGCGGCTTTCCATCGTAGGAAAGAATAATGTCACCGGCCTGGATCCCGGCCTTTTCGGCACCGCTGGCTGCCGTGACGGACACCACGGCGGCGCCCGTCGCACTGCTGAGCTTGAACGCCTTGGCCATGTCGTCGCTGACCGGCTGCACCTCGACGCCCAGCACGCCACGCGACACATAGCCCTTGGTCTTGAGCTGCTGGATCGCACTCATCGCCACGTCAATCGGGATCGAGAACGACACGCCCATGTAGTTGCCGGTATTCGAGTAGATCTGCGAATTGATGCCAACCACCTGGCCCTGCAGGTTGAACAACGGGCCGCCGGAATTGCCCCGATTGATCGGGACATCGGTCTGGATGAACGACGTATACGGCTGATCCTGCTGCCCCAGATTGCGACCAACCGCACTCACGATGCCCTGCGTCACGGTGTAGTCGAAACCGAACGGGGAACCGATTGCCAGCACCCACTGGCCCGGCTTCAGGGTGCGCGAATCGCCAATGCTCACCGCCGGCAGGTTGCCGCCGTCATTCACCTTGAGTAGCGCGATATCGTACTTCGGGTCGGTACCGACCACCTTGGCGGTGAGCGTGCGCCGATCTTGCAGGCGCACCGTGACCTCATCGGCACCATCGACAACATGATTGTTGGTTAGGATGTAGCCGTCACCGGAAATGATGAAACCCGAGCCCAGCGAAGTATGTTTCTGCTCTTCGGGCGAGGGCATCATCGGCATGCCGAAGAAGCGCCGCAAGATCTCGGCCTGCGGATCGTCGGGGCTGTCCTGGCCGGGCATGCCGGACTGCGATTGCCGAGGCTTTCCGGCGTATTTGGCTTCGACGTGGACCACTGCGGGCGCGTTTTTCTCCACGATGCCGGTGAAGTCCGGCAGCATGGCCGCGCTAGGCGCGGTCTGCGCCTGCGCGCCCGTAACCGCAGCAATACTTATCCATGCGCAGTACGCCAAGGTGCGCAAGATGGAATGACTCATGACTCCTCCTTGGTTGACTTCAGCTTGAAAACTTCAGGCACCACAAACTTGAGGTTCCGCAAACGAGGGACTGCGAACGCAGTCGACCATGCGGCCCGCATGACGGGCCGATCGGCAGAAAATAAACCGGGGAAGACTAACCGCAGGCAAGCGCACTCGGTCCGGTCTTATTGAGCGACGGCCTGACGCGAAGGTGACGGCGCTACCTTCGGCGATGGATCAAGCAGTAGAAGATAACTGCCGTCGTTGTTGCTGAGTGTCCGGTACCGATGCAGCGGCGTGTCGCCCAACTGGCGACGTGCATAAATCGGCTGATTCTCATCCAGCGGTGCACCCAACGTGGCTGACGCCTGCTGGCTGAGCAACCCTGCAGAATCGCCACTCAGCCACGGCGGCACGGCAGCGGGAATCGTTTGTCTGCTCTCCGGGGCGACCCTGGCAACCGAATTCGCGTTACGCGGCGTACTCAGTCCCGCACGAAGCTCGGCGTCGTTGGTCGGTTGGCCGATCATCAAGGCGGCCGCCGCCACGCTGGCAGCAATCGCGCCGCCGGCCGACCAGCGTAGCCAGTGGTTGCCACGACGCCCGTTGCCCGAATGGCTGCTGGTTGCCGGCGTCGATTCCTGCTCGATCGCCAGCATCACTCGTGAGGCAAACCCCGGCGAGGCCATCAGGGGCAGCTGTCGACGCAATCCGTCGCGGGCGATGTGGTAATGCGCCCAAGCCTGTTGCAACGAGACATCGTGATCGAGTCGACGCAACAGAAAGCGCAGCTCTTCCTTCGACAATTCGCCGTCAATACCGGCCGAAAGGTTTTCCCGAATGGATTGATCTACGTTTGCTTGATTCATGTCTGCCTGATTCATGCATGGTCCTCGCGGTCCGACAACAAAGGCCGCAGCTTTTCATCGATTGCCTCGCGTGCCCGGAAAATACGTGAACGCACCGTACCGATCGGACAGCCCATCGCCTCGGCGATTTCATCGTAACTGAGACCATCCACTTCACGCAGTGTGATGGCGGTCCGCAGTTCCTCGGGCAGGGCTTGGACAGTGGAAAATACGGATTGTTCAATTTCCTGGCGCATCAGCTCACGCTCTGGCGTTGCGCTGTCGTGCATACGCTCGGCCCCAGCCATGAAGACGGCGTCTTCGGCATCGATGTCGTCGGTCGGCGGGCGCCGGCCCATAGCCACCAGATGGTTCTTGGCCGTATTTACCGCGATCTTGTACAGCCAGGTATAGAAAGCACTGTCGCCGCGAAACGAGCCGATTGCCCGCCACGCACGGATGAACGACTCCTGCGCGATGTCCTCGCACTCGGCATGACTTCTCACGTAACGCGAAACGAGGCCGATCACCTTGTGCTGGTACTTAAGCACCAGCAGGTCGAATGCCCGTTTGTCCCCACCCTGGACACGCTCAACCAGCGCGCGATCCAGTTCGTTTTCGCCCATCCGGGCCGTATCCATCGTCAATGCCGTCATCCGCTGCGGGAACTGGTTAGAACTGAACGCCCCGCTCAGACCTCGGCCGAGCGCTCAAGTTCAGCTTGCGTGAGTGTGCTGTCACACCATAACGCACGGCCCGTTGGCTGGTTGTCATGCGCAGGAGTGACGCCTCCCTGCCTGCCAGCGGCCCATCTGCCCGTTATGGGGCCGACCGCCAACAGCTCAAGCCGGCTCGGCCGTTCGCACATCCAACAGGCGTTGCCGCTCGGCCAGCAGATTGTCGAAGCTGATCGGCTGCAGCGGCCGGCAGAAAAGATACCCCTGCAGTTCGTCGCAACCATGGGCGCGCAGGAACTGCAGGTGCTGTTCAATTTCCACACCCTCTGCCACCACGGCACGCTTCAGGCGATGGGCCATTTCGATCGTGGCACGAACGATCGCTTCGTCGTCCGGATCGACACCGATATTGCGCACGAAACTCTGATCGATCTTGATCCGGTCGGCCGGCAATCGACGCAGATAGTCCAGCGATGCGGCGCCGGTGCCGAAATCGTCGATCGCGATATGGCAGCCGAGTCTGTGCAGCGCGTGCAGGTTCTCGACCAGGTTGGGTGCTTCCTTGATGCTGATGCTCTCGGTGATTTCCATCTCCAGCAAGGTGGGGTCCAGGCCGGTTTCGTGCAGCACCCGGCCCACGGTCTCCAGCAGTTGCGGCTCCATCAGTTGCACGGCGGACAAATTGACCCCGAGCCGCAAGCGCAGGCCATAGCGCTCTTCCCATTCCTGCGCCTGCCGGCATGCCGTACGCATGACCCATTCGCCAATCGAGACGATCAAGCCGGTTTCCTCGGCCAGAGGGATGAACACCGCCGGGCTGATCATGCCTAGTTCCGGGTGCTCCCAACGCACCAGTGCCTCCATCCCGACGATGTCCTCGGTGGTCGTATTGACCTGCGGCTGATACACCACGCGCAGCTCGCCGTTGCCTTCCGCATGTCGCAAGCGGGAGCGCAAGGCGGTGCCATGTTGTTGCGCGTATTCGGGGCTCACCTCGTAGATCTTGAAATTGTTGCGGCCGTCATGCTTGGCCGCATACATCGCCTCGTCGGCATGTTTGAGCAGGGTTTCCGCATCGCTCGCGTCATCAGGAAAAAAGCTCAGGCCCATGGAGGCGGTGACCCGCAACTCGGTGCCGTCATCGAGGTACAGCGGCGCTTCCATCACCTGTACGATCTTTTCGGCAACCCTCAATACATCGTCGTTCTTCACGATATGCCGCAGCACGACCGTAAACTCGTCGCCGGCATAGCGCGCCACCGTGTCGGAGGCACGGATACTGCTGCACAGACGCTGCGTGACCACCCGCAATACCTGATCGCCAGCGGCATGACCGTGCGTGTCGTTGACCGTCTTGAAGCGGTCGAGGTCGACGAACAGCACGGCAAAGCATTCGCCGTGGCGGGTCGCCTCCCGGATGATCGTGTCCAGCCGGTCGTTGAACAACAGCCGGTTGGGCAGCCCGGTCAGCGCATCGACCAGCCCCTCGGCACGTCCCTGTTCCCGGGTCCGGCTCAACTCCAATACATGCGAGAAGCGGGCCGCGGCACAACGCAATACCGGCTCGATGATGCCCATTTCGCCGAAGCCTTTGCGGCTGCCGGCCAGCATGGCGCCGAATACCGTGTGGCGTTCGTCGTACAGTGGCAGACCGGCGAATCCGGCGAGACCGAGCTGCTGCAGCAGCGGATCCATCGATGCCAATTGCCGTGCATCGGCACGAATCAAAACAGGCTTGCCGCCGAGTACCAGTTGCAATGAACTCTGCAGTGACGCCGGCGGCCACGCCGGATCCTCACCGTTCCATAACTGCAGGATCTGAGTCGCCGTGTCAGCCCCGTCCTGGCGCGCCGACCAGACGGCGAGGTAATCCAGACCCAGCTCGTCGAACAGCAGCCGCCCCGCGGCGATTTGCGCATCGACGCCACTGGTCGAGGTGAACATGCGTGATAGCAGCGACAACGCAGCCTCGGCCCGCAGATCGGCCCGATCGCTGCGAAACATCAGTGCCAGCGCATCCTGCCCGGCATGACGTATGCGCCGCACGCTGGCCTGCCCCGTATCGACACCCTGTGACGACTTTCGCTGGCACGGATACCAACGGCGGTCGGCCTCAGCCAGTACCTGCTGGATCGAGACGCCTTCAAACCGCAGCACCTGGGACAACGGCAGCCCCTGCCATTGACTGGCATGCATGCGGCTATGCCTGGCCACTGTGGGGCTGACCTCCAGCAATCGGCCCGTCTGTGGGTCGGCAATCAGCCATTCACCGTCGCCTTCCTCGAAGACGTAGCGGTAATCCTCATGCGCGCCGCCAGGGACCGGCTCGACGGTTGCGCTGCCCGGACCCGGTGCGCTGGATGAGCGCCGCCAGCGCGCCACCAACTCGGTGCTGATCTGCGCGGCATTCAACCAGTCGACGATACCTGCGGGCAGCTCGGCAGGATTCAGCGAAGCCTCTTCGGCCAATACCGCGATCAGCGGCGTTTCGGCGCCACCTGGCAGACGGCGCAACTGCTCGCAACACTTTTGTGCCTGCTGCTCGTCACCGGCAAACACCACCACGATCAGCTGCAGCGGCGGCAGCATGGGGCGCCCCTCCAGCAGAATCGCTGCGTGGGGCACATCGCGTGCGCTATGAATGTGCGAATAGCCAGCCTGATCGAGCGCATCGAACAGGTTGCGGCGTAACTCGCGCTGCGCAGCGATCACCAGGATGCCGGAGTTCATTCGCTCACTTGCCTCAAAGTTTCCGGCCTCGAAGTGTCCAATCTCAAACCAGCCACCGGCCGTCGCGCAGGCGCAGGCGCTGCGGCTGGCTGTCCTCAGAGCGCAAATGCGTCGCCAGATCACCCAGATGTTCGGCGAGCGCCGCCGGAACGTCGATCAGCACTACCCGCCGCAAGTGGTCTTTCGGCGAGCGTGCAAGTTGGCGCAGCAAAGTCGCATCCATCGCCGACAACGGCAATTCCAGCCCCACCAGCAAATAGACGCCAAAATGCATGCTCTGCTGCATGTAGCGCAGTGCGTTACCCAGCCGCTGACAATCCGGCACCCGGACGTGCACGTCGCGCAGGCTGCTCAGGCCGGTGTCGGGCTGCCACAGATACACGGCCTGGCCGCTATGTCGGGCAATCACGCGGAACTGATTGATCAGTTCATGGACGTCCTTGCTGTCCAGCACCACCAGACCGCTGGATGCAGCCAGAATGTGCTCGAAAATCTCGGTACCGGCTTGCGGTGGAGCAGAAGCCATCGCGGAAGTCATTGCGTTCCCGTCCTGAGGTGCCGGCGGTATTGCCGGTATAGCCAGGCCCGTCAACAGCTGACGGGATAATTTGTCAGGATTTGTCCGCTTGTGGCGGCTTCCTTGGAACCACGGCGAGTTGAGCCACCCGCCGCCAAGTCCAGCCGCCATCTTTGCCGGGGCCAGTCAGCCTCGACAGAGCGCCTCCTGACCGGACTTCGATTTCACACCTGCTTCACCTGACGGTCAAGCATCCCCGTCACATCTCGCAATCATGGCAGCAGAACGGTATGGTTCAGACCACCTCAACCACGCCTGCAGCCCCCATGTTCGAAGGATTGCGCTTCAATCACTGGAAGACCAGCGAAGGCGACGACGGCGTTGTCGTCCTGAGTCTTGATCGTGCCAACAGCAGCGTCAACGCGATTTCGCGAGCGGTGCTGGATGAGTTCGAATTGATCGTCGAACGGCTGGCGATCGAAAAACCGGCAGGCGTCATCATCCATTCGGCGAAGCCGGCGGGATTCGCGGTGGGTGCCGACATCAAGGAATTTGTCGAATACGCCAAACACGAAACCGTCCATGAAAACATCACGCACGGCCAGCGCATCTATGAAGCACTGGCCCGCCTGCCCTGCCCCACGGTAGCGGCGGTACACGGCGCGTGCATGGGTGGAGGAACCGAACTGATCCTGGCCTGTAGTCAGCGCATCGCCGCGGACGACGACAAGACGAAGATCGCCCTGCCTGAAGTGATGCTCGGGATCCACCCCGGCTGGGGCGGCACCGCACGCCTGCCGCGATTGATCGGTGCCATGGATGCCCTGCCCGTGATGCTGACGGGCAAATCGCTGTCGGCTAAACGCGCGCTCGCGCTCGGTGTAGTCGATCGGCTGAGCCGCCCGGAGGAACTACTGGCCGAGGCCCGCCTGCTGCTGCGTCGGCCCGAGCCGCGCCCATTCGCGCGACGCGCCAAGGCGTGGGCCAGCAATACGTGGCTGGCCCGGCAGATCATCGCGCCGATGGTGCTCAAGCAGACAGCAGCGAAGGTGCGCAAGGAACACTACCCCGCTCCGTTTGCCATGATCGACGTATGGAAGCGTGGCGGCGGCAACATCCAGCAGCGGCTGAAACTGGAAGCACATTCGGTCGCCAAACTGGCGCAGACGCCCACCGCACAGAACCTGATCCGCGTCTTCTTCCTGCAGGAGCGGCTGAAGGGCCTGGGCGGTGGCACCGATCCAGCTATCAAGCATGTGCACGTGGTGGGCGCCGGCGTGATGGGGGGCGACATCGCTGCGTGGGCGGCGTTCAAGGGTTTCGAGGTCACCCTGCAGGACCGCGAGATGAAATACATCCAGCCTGCACTGGATCGCGCCCGACAGCTTTATGAGAAAAAGCTCAAGAACCCGGACAAAGTCGCGCAGACCACTCGCCGTCTGCGCGCCGATGTCGAGGGCAAGGGCGTGGCGCAGGCCGACCTGGCGATCGAGGCGATCTATGAAAACGCCGAGGCCAAGCGCGAGTTGTACGAAGCGATCGAGCCGCAGTTCCAGGGCGACGAGATTCTCGCCAGCAACACCTCCAGCATCCCATTGGACGAACTGCGCCAGGGTCTCAAGGCACCGCAGCGCTTTCTCGGCCTGCACTTCTTCAATCCGGTGGCGCAGATGCCGTTGGTCGAGGTCGTGCGGCACGACCAGCTCGATCCGGTGATCGAGAAGCGCGCGCTGGCATTCTGCAAGGCAATCGGCAAGCTGCCGGTGGTAGTGAAGGGTACGCCGGGCTTTCTCGTCAACCGTATCCTGATGCCCTATCTGCTCGAAGCGATGCGCCTGTACAGCGAAGGCGTGCCGGGCCCTGTGCTGGATCGCGAGGCGAAAAAATTCGGCATGCCGATGGGGCCAATCGAACTGGCCGACACCGTTGGCCTGGACGTCTGTGCCTCGGTCGGCAAGGAACTCGCGCCGTTCCTTGGGCTGGAAGTGCCGCCGGGGCTGGACGAAAAACTCGCCGCCGGCAAGCGCGGCAAGAAGGATGGCCAGGGCCTGTATGTGTGGCAGGACGGCAAGCCGATAAAACCCGAGGTCGACCAGCACTACGTCATGCCGCCTGACCTGCAGGAGCGCATGATTCTGCCGATGGTCAATGAGGCGATCGCCTGCCTCGCGGACGGCGTGGTCGACGACGCCGACCTGCTCGATGCCGGCGTGATCTTCGGCACCGGCTTTGCCCCGTTCCGGGGCGGCCCGATTCAGTACGCGCGCAGCGAAGGCATCGACAAGGTCAAGCTGAAACTGGAGCAGTTAGCCCAGCGCTATGGCGAACGTTTCAGCCCGAAAAATGGGTGGGGTCATCCCGCGCTGGCGCAGAGTGACCTCGTGATCCCATAGCAAAGAAACAGGGACGAGAGTCCCTGCTTCCACTCACCACATCAAGTCGTCGGGCACGCCGTCATCGCCCACGCCGGTGGCATTCGGATCGACCAGCAACGCCAGCTGATGTGAATCGATTTCGCGTACCTGTTCGGCGACCTCGCGACTGACCAGCAAATAGCGCCCCCCTTGCTGCACGACACCCAGCTCGCCGGCGTTGAGCGCTGTCAGCTGTGCGGCGTCGACATGCACCCGCCGGATCTTGCCGCCATATTCGAAATTGCGCGGCTGATCAGCCTCGGCCTTGTTGAGCGCCTTGCCGTCGAGGAGCTGCTGAATTTTGAGTTTACGCTCACGGCGCAGGCGGGCCTGTTCGGCCGCCTCCTGCTCGATGCGTTTGCGTTCGCTGGCTTCGGTTTGCGCACGAATCGCATAAGCCTTGGCGAGATCCATCTCGCCCTGATCCCGACGCGGCGGCCGCGGTACGTGCGATGACGGATGGGGCTTCGCGTTTTTGTGGGCAGGCTTGCCAGCTTGCGCCGGTGGCGGCGTACGCTTTTGCTCGCGAACGCGGTCTTGTTGGCCCCGTTCTTGTTGAACTTGTTTGACGATGCCGCTCTTGAGCAGCTGATCGCGCAGGGAATCGGCCATGAGGGTGATCCGTGGTCGCAGACTTTGTGTAGGTCGGAATCGGAGATTTTGTGAGAATCGAGGTCGTCGGTCAGTAGTGCGGCGGCGGTGGTTCGGTGTGCGGATCGTCGGCCTGCGCAACGCGCATCGATGAAAGCTCGCCGCGCAGCTCGCGCAGCGAACGTTCCAGCGCGGCAATCCGCATCGACTGATCGGCATCTGCCGTCATCAGCGCCTGCACCGTGTCATCGATGAAAGTCAGTTTGACCTCCAGTTCGGCCAGCCGTTGTTCGAGGGTGTCGTTCATTGCTTGATCTGCAGACTGCGGCCACGGCCGATACCGTAGTACGCCAGACCTGCTTCTTCCACCGCGACCGGATCATAGAGATTGCGACCGTCGAAAATGACCGGCTCGCGCAGCGCAGCGCGGATGCGCTGGAAGTCGGCGCTGCGGAATGCTTTCCATTCGGTGACGATGGCCAGCACATCGGCGCCTTCCAGCGCGTCATAGGCGTGCTCGCACAACACCAGATCATCGCGCTCACCGTACAGCCGAAGGGTTTCCTCGCGTGCTTGCGGGTCGAACGCGCGCACCTTCGCACCGGCACTCCACAAGGCTTCCATCAGACGTCGGCTGGAAGCTTCGCGCATGTCATCGGTATTGGGTTTGAATGCCAGACCCCACAATGCAATCGTCTTCCCCGCCACCGATCCGTCGAAGTGACGCGAGATCAGCTCGAACAACTTGGTCTTCTGTTGCAGGTTCACTGCTTCGACTGCAGTAAGCAGCTGTGCGTCGTAACCGTAGCTGCGCGCCGTGCGCTCGAGCGCTTGCACGTCTTTGGGAAAACACGAGCCGCCGTAACCCGCGCCCGGATAAATGAAGTGGTAGCCGATCCGTGGGTCCGAGCCAATACCCTGGCGTACCAGTTCCACATCGGCGCCAACACGTTCGGCGATATTCGCTATTTCGTTCATGAAACTGATTTTGGTCGCCAGCATCGCATTGGCGGCGTACTTGGTCAGCTCGGCCGATCGCTCATCCATCACCACCATGCGGTCGTGATTGCGATTGAACGGCGCATACAACTTGCGCAATAGCGAAACCGCGCGTTCGCTGGATGCGCCCACAATGATGCGATCGGGCCGCAGGCAATCTTCCACCGCGGCGCCTTCCTTCAGAAACTCCGGATTGGACACCACATCGAACTCGACGCTGGCAGCACGCGCGACCAGTTCGGCCGCAACGGTTTCGCGTACGCGATCAGCGGTACCGACAGGCACGGTCGATTTGTTCACCACCACCGCATAGCGATCCAGGTGCCGGCCAATGGTTCTAGCCACCGCCAGTACATATTTCAGATCGGCACTGCCGTCTTCGTCCGGTGGTGTCCCGACCGCGATGAAGATCACATCGCCATGCGCGATTGCAGGCGCCGCATCGATGGTGAAATCAAGCTGCCCACTGGCATGGTTGCGCCGGACGATCGACTCCAGCCCTGGCTCGTAAATCGGAATCTCGCCACGTTTCAGGCGCTCGACCTTGGCCGCATCGATATCAACGCAGACCACACGATTGCCCATTTCCGCCAGGCATGCGCCGGTGACCAGGCCAACATAGCCGGTGCCGAAAATAGTGATTTTCATCATCTCGCGACGACTTCCCTGAACTTTAGCGTGCTGCGTAGCCGCCTATTGTAACCGCGTACCGACCAGCACCTGACACCTGCCAGTCACCAAAAGCAAAGGGGCGCGAATGACTCCGCGCCCCTTTGGATTGTCACAACCGCGTTGACTAAGACTTACTGACCACCACCGGCAGCGCCACCCGGGGCAGCACCAGCCGGCGTCGGGCCGGTCTTGACCAAGGTCACGTCGAAGATCAGCGTGGCATTTGGCGGCATCGGCGGACGCGGCTCGGAACCGTAAGCCAGTGTCGACGGAATGAACAGCTTGTAATGGCCACCGACCTGCATCAGCTGCAGACCTTCCTTGAAGCCCGGAATCACGCCAGCGAGCGGGATCGAAGCCGGACCTGGCGGGTTGTGCTTGGCCGAAGCATCAAACACTTCACCGCTAACGAAAGAACCGGTGTAATCGATCTGCACGGTATCGTTCGGACCCGGGCGAGCGCCGGTACCCTGGCTGATCACCTGATACTGCAGGCCCGAGGCAGTCGTCTTCACGCCGGCAGCGCTCTTGTTCTTGGCCAGGAAAGCATCGCCCTCGGCCTTGTTCTTGGCGCCAACGCGGACCATCTCAGCCTGGTACTTGGTCTGGATCTGGGCCATGAACGCATCATGGACCTGCTTGGCTTCAGCGTCGGTCATGGTCGGCTTCTGGCCCGACAGCGCCGAAGTTACCGCACGGCCCACAGCTGCGGGATCCAGCTCATCGCGCATGATTGGTGGAACTTGGGAAGCGATCTCCCAGCCCACGACGTAGCTAGCCTTTGCCTTGTCGACCGTGCCCGTGCCGGCGGCGCCGGTTTTGGCAGCCTGAGCGTACACGCCCGCAGTCATGCCCAGCGCAACAGCCATGGCGGCCGCCGTCAGCGTGGGACGCAGAAAATGCTTCATTCGTAACTCCCTCGTAATTTGATATGCCGGCATTGCCAACCGGGCCCCCCCAGTGGAGGCAGGCCCCACATTGTGGGGCGCTTGTCCAGTCTTGGCAACGATGCCGTACTACGACCGTCAGTCGACATAAAGGTTCATAGAGCCTTCATCGGGCTCATCCAGGGCCATTGCCGGGTGAACCGGGCTTATCCAGCGTCTCCTTCAAGGCGGCCTGCAGGCGCGCGTGCAGCTGCACCAAACCGCGCCACAGCGCCACTGCGAAGGCCACGCCCAGCAACACCAGCGACAATGCCACCCCACGCGGCGGCAGGATCGTCGACCCGAGCACACTGACCAGCAGCGCCAGCGCCAGTAGGGTTGCCAAGGGAATGACCCGGGCAAGCACCTGCCGGATGGCCTGGGTATATGAGCCGGCAAACCGCTCACTGATGCCGATCTCGGCCAGCAGCATGCCCAGCGCCTCTGCCTTGCGGTAGATCGCGGTCAGTATTGGCAGGGACAGAAAGAGCGCACATGCCCAGATCAACGTGTGGCGCATGTCGCGCCCGATACCGAACATCGAGAACCAGTCCCAGTTGTGTGAGTTGACGTAGGCACCAATCATGAACAGCGTCACCACCAACAGCACATTGATCGCGATATGCCATAGCAGCCGCCGGAAGATCGCTGCCAGCGCGGCGTTTTCATTGACCGGCTTGAGGTTTTCGAGCCAGCCGCTGTAGCTGGTCGCGAGTAGCTGCAACGAACGCGGCGTGACGCGTCGCAGGCCATCGGCCAGTCCGTCTGCCGAGCGCGTCAGATACGGCGATGTCGCCATGCACACGACCGATACTGCCACCGCGATCGGGTAGATGAAGTTGCTGATCACGCCCAACGAAAGCCCAAGCGTGGCGATCACGAACGAGAATTCGCCGATCTGCGCCATGCCCAAACCCGAGCGCAATGCCGTGCGTGGATCGTGGCCGACGAGGAAAATACCCAGGCTGCACACCACGGTTTTGCCGACGATCACCACGGCGGCGATCAGCAGCGCCGGCAAGGCGTATTGCACCAGCAGCGCCGGATCGATCTTCAGGCCAATCGCCACGAAGAACAGCGCCGCAAACATGTCGCGCAGCGGCTCTACCAGACGCACTACGCGGCCCACGCTGCGCGATTCAGCCACCACGGCGCCTGCGAGAAATGCGCCCAGCGCCACACTGAAGCCCATCCAGACCGCGAACAGACTGGCTCCAAAACAGATCCCCAGCACGCTGACCAGCAGCGTTTCATCACGACCGAAACCGGCCACGTAGTCGACCAACCGCGGCAATAGCAGCAGACCGAGGATCATTCCCGCGACCATGAACAGCCCGAGGTGCCCGACCAGCGTGAACGCGGTTTGCGCCTGCACCGAGCCACGAATTGCCACCGCCGTCAGCAAGGTGAGCATGACGATGGTGAGCATGTCCTCGGCGACCAGCAGGCCCACCACCAACTTGGCGAATGGCTGACGCCGCTGGCCGCTCTCGGACAACGTGCGGGTGGCCACCATGGTCGAGGACAACGAGATGATCGCGCCCAGAAACAGCGCATTCATGCCCTTCCAGCCGAACAGTCCGCCGATGCCTACGCCGATCCACAGCATCAAACCGACTTCGACCACCGCGACCAGGAGCACCCCGATGCCGACTTCACGCAGTTTGTGCACGCTGAATTCCAGCCCCAGCGTGAACATCAGCAGTACCACGCCGAGATTGGAGATGTCATCGATGGCTTGCGGATCGGCCACCAGCACGCCGGGCGTATGCGGGCCAATCAACACGCCGGCCAGGATGTAACCCAGCAGCACGGGCTGACGCAGACGCTGAAACAGGATCGTGGTGGCGCCGGCCACGATCATGACGATGGCAAGGTCGCGAATGAATCCGATTTCGTGCATGCCCTTTCAGCACCTGCTCAACTCACCGGCAGCTTAAACGAACACTCCATGATCGGTTCGCTCGACTCGCTCGATCGGTGGGAGCGGTCATTCTGCGCATCACATCAATCATCGCGATGCCGAAAAAAAGCTTGACGGATATCTGACTCGGACCTATTCTTTCGGGCTTCCAGCGGCGGGGCCATAGCTCAGCTGGGAGAGCGCCTGCATGGCATGCAGGAGGTCGGCGGTTCGATCCCGCCTGGCTCCACCAACTTACATTTGTCCCCATCGTCTAGAGGCCTAGGACATCACCCTTTCACGGTGGCGACCGGGGTTCGAATCCCCGTGGGGACGCCACTTCAACCAGGCAGCGCGGTATGGCAGTCGGGTTGGATGGCTAAAGTTGGATCGCTGGAAGTGTTGCAGAGTAACCGTTGGAAAAATGCGGAGTGGTAGTTCAGTCGGTTAGAATGCTGGCCTGTCACGCCGGAGGTCGCGGGTTCGAGTCCCGTCCACTCCGCCACTAACCGAAAGCCCGCCTGGTGCGGGTTTTTTGTTGCCTGTTATTTGCTGGCAGCCTCGATCGGGCTTGCGCTGGATTCGTCGCGCTCCAGGGTGCCGATGGAATGCCCCTGCTCGCCCAGGTACTCCAGCCAGCGCGACAGAAAACCATTCATGCGCAGGCGATGCTGAAGCACCGTGTGCGCCGGCGGAAAGGGGCCCAGCACCTGCCATAGATGCCGCCCAGGGTGGCAATGCAGCGCTTCGGCCACATGCGCGTCGGTGTACATGCGCAACTGCGCCGACGGCGCCCGCTGACCGGTATGCGCGTCGACAAAATCGTAGGTGAGCTCCAGCTCCAGCGTGTACGGATGGCGCTCCTGCAGATGCAGATGCACGTTGAGGCCGTCATCCACATCCGAGACATAGCGTCCCGGCGCCAGCTGCTGCGGGCCGAACAGGCGTGCCAGCCGGTGATAGTTTTCCGCATACAGCCCCATCAGGAAACCGAAGCGGCCCGGCAACAAGGGGGATCGACTATCCAGTGTGGCAATCATCGGCAACACAAACTCCAGAACTCATTCAGAACATGGTCCGCTCGATACCGAAGCGGTCGAAAATCTTGCTGGCAATCTCCTCGATCGAGACATGCGTGGTATTCAGGCTCGGAATGCCGGCGTGGCGCATCAACTTGTCGGCCTGCTCCAACTCCCAGCGGCATTGCTGCAAGGTGGCATATTTGCTGCCGGCACGACGCTGCTCGCGAATCTGCGCCAGCCGTTGCGCTTCGATGGTTAGGCCAAACAGGCGATCGCGGTAGGGACGAAGACGCGCCGGCAGCTCAAGTTTGTCCAGATCATCATCGGTCAGCGGGTAGTTGGCGGCGCTGACCCCATAATGCAAGGCCATGTAGAGGCAGGTCGGCGTCTTGCCCGAACGCGATACGCCGACCAGGATCAGGTCGGCCTGCGCGTAATCCACATCCATGCCGTCATCGTGCGAGAGCGCGTAATTGGTCGCATTGATGCGCGCCTCGTACTTGTCGAAATCAACCATGCCATGCGAACGATTGACCGCACCGGAACGCTTGGTGCCAAGTTCATCCTCCAACGGACCGATGAACGGCGCGAACACATCCAGCATCAGCGCGCCGCTGGCAGCCACGATGTCGCACAGCGCGCGTTCGGCCATCGTATTGACCACGATCGGCCGTTCGCCGGTTTGCGCATAACGCGTCTTGATCCGCAGCGCGGCTGCTTCAGCCTTCTGCGCGTCATCGGTGAACGGCAGTCGATGCTTGTCGAACTGCACGCCCTCGAACTGCGCCAGGATGCTGTTGCCGATCGTCTCCGCGGTAATACCAGTGGAGTCGGAGATGAAGTAAACCGTTCGTTGCATACAGTGGCCTGATCGCTGGGGTGCATCTATCAAGGGCAAGCGGTTATCACCTTAACGCAAGCGCAAAACGCTGTCGCCGATTGACCGCCACCTGACTGGTATGCAGTTGGCACGACAAGACCACGCAATGGTCTTCTTGTGCTTCGCACCATCCACAGCGGACAATACCAGTCCTTTGCAGCCCGTTTCTGGTCTGACTGCCGCATCAGCCTGCACACCCCGACCCACTTCTATTAAAAGCTCTTGAGGAGACACCCCCCTTGAACGATCTGGTGCTTTGGCTCGACCAACTGCGCATGACTGACCTGGGTAAGGTCGGCGGCAAGAACGCCTCGCTAGGCGAGATGATCGGCAACCTCGCCAAGCTCGGTGTTTCCGTGCCGGGCGGCTTTGCCACCACCGCCGATGCGTTCCAGCAGTATTTGGAAAAGAGCGGCCTGGCCAAACGCATTCAGGATCGCCTGGCCTCGCTCGACGTCGATGATGTCGACACGCTGGTCGTGGCAGGCAAGGAAATCCGCGGCTGGATTGTCGACACTGCCCTGCCCGCCGAACTCGAGCAGGCGATCCGCGACGCCTACATCAAGCTGTGCAAAGACGCCGGTGCCGAGAATATCGCGGTCGCCGTACGCTCCTCCGCTACCGCCGAGGATCTGCCGGACGCCTCGTTTGCCGGCCAGCAGGAAACCTTCCTCAACGTGGTCGGCATCGACGACGTGCTGCACAAGGTGAAGGAGGTCTTCGCCTCGCTGTACAACGACCGCGCCATCGCCTACCGCGTGCACCAGGGCTTCAAGCACGAGGACGTATTCCTGTCTGCCGGCGTGCAGCTGATGGTGCGCTCGGATGTGGGCGCATCCGGCGTGCTGTTCACGCTGGACACCGAATCGGGCTTCCGCGATGTCGTCTTCGTCACCGGCTCGTACGGTCTCGGCGAAATGGTCGTGCAGGGCGCGGTCAATCCGGACGAGTTCTATGTGTTCAAGCCGACCCTGAACGCCGGCAAGCCTGCCGTGCTGCGCCGCAATCTAGGCGCCAAGCAGTTGCGCATGGTGTATTCCAGCGCACCCGGCGAGCGCGTGCGCACCGAGGACACCCCGGCCGAAATGCGCAAGCGTTTCTGCATCAACGATGCCGATGTGCAGGAGCTCGCACGCCAGTCGCTGATCATCGAAAAGCACTACGGTCGTCCGATGGACATCGAGTGGGCGAAGGACGGCAACACCGGCAAGCTCTATATCGTGCAGGCTCGCCCGGAGACGGTGAAGTCGCGCGCGCATGCCACCCAGCTCGAGCGCTTCAGTCTCAACGAGAAGAGCAAGGTGCTCGCCGAAGGTCGCTCGATCGGCCAGAAGATCGGCGCCGGCAAGGCCCGCGTGATCCGCTCGCTGGCCGACATGAGCAAGGTGCAGGCCGGCGACGTGCTGATCGCCGACATGACCGACCCCGACTGGGAGCCGGTGATGAAGCGTGCCTCGGCGATCGTCACCAATCGCGGCGGCCGCACCTGCCACGCGGCGATCATCGCCCGCGAACTCGGCGTGCCCGCCGTGGTCGGTACCGGCAACGGGCTGGACAAGATTCCTGACGGCGCCGAGGTCACCGTCTCCTGTGCCGAGGGTGACACCGGCACGATCTATGAGGGCATCCTGAAGTTCGAGCGGATCACCGCCGACCTCGGCGACATGCCCGAAGCGCCGCTGAAAATCATGATGAACGTGGCGAACCCGGAACGCGCGTTCGACTTCGGCATGCTGCCGAACGCCGGTATCGGCCTGGCCCGCCTGGAAATGATCATCGCCAGCCACATCGGTGTGCATCCGAAGGCGCTGCTGGAGTATGCAAAGCAGGACGCCGAGACCAAGGCGAAGATCGACGAGCGCATCGCCGGCTATGCCGATCCGGTGAGCTTCTATGTCGATCGCCTCGCCGAAGGCATCGCCACGATTGCCGCATCGGTGTATCCGAAGCCGGTGATCGTGCGCCTGTCGGATTTCAAGTCCAACGAATACGCCGGCCTGCTCGGCGGCTCGCGCTACGAACCGCACGAAGAAAACCCGATGATCGGCTTCCGCGGCGCCAGCCGTTACGTCGATCCGAGTTTCTCCGAAGCGTTTGGGCTGGAATGCAAAGCCGTCAAGCACGTGCGCGAGGTCATGGGCCTGGATAACGTATGGGTGATGATCCCGTTCGTGCGCACCTTGGGCGAAGGCCGCAAGGTCATCGAAGTGCTGGCGAAGAATGGCCTCAAGCAGGGCGAGCACGACCTCAAGGTCATCATGATGTGCGAAGTGCCCTCCAACGCCCTGCTCGCTGACGAATTCCTCGACATCTTCGACGGCTTCTCGATCGGCTCCAACGACCTGACCCAGCTCACCCTCGGCCTGGACCGCGATTCCAGCATCGTCGCCAGCCTGTTCGACGAACGCGACCCGGCCGTGAAGAAGCTGCTCTCGATGGCAATCAAGAGCGCTCGTGCCAAGGGCAAATACATCGGCATTTGCGGCCAGGGTCCCAGTGACCATCCGGATCTGGCCGAATGGCTGATGGAACAGGGGATCGAATCGCTGTCGCTGAACCCGGACACCGTGGTCGATACCTGGCTGCGGCTGGCGAAGAAAAAAGCCGGCTGATCCTATCGCCCAGGAGACAAGCCCACCGCTCGGTATGCTTGTCTCCATTGCGCCTACCGCGTAAACTTGCCGGCTCGCGCGGACCACGCGCACCCCTCTGGAGAGGTGGCAGAGTGGTCGAATGTACCTGACTCGAAATCAGGCGTAGTGGTAACACTACCGAGGGTTCGAATCCCTCCCTCTCCGCCAGTAAAACAAAACGCCCCTCGCGGGGCGTTTTGTTTTACTGGCGGAGAGGGAGGGACGAGGGCCCTCGGGGGTTCGACGAATTCGTCTGGAACGAATTCGGACAGCCGCAGGCTGGCCCCGAAGCGCGCAGCGCGTAGGGGTGAACCCCATGGATGGGGTGAACAATCCCCCGTGCAGCGGACGTCGCCTCAACGCATAAAAAACGCGCTCTGCTTTCCTGATGATGACCGTCACGAAGAACCCTCAAGCTGCACAGCCGTGCCCCCCCGCTCGCAGAGGAGGGTTGGGGTGGGGTCGCTCTTCGCTCCCGAAGATCAAAAGCTCACCCCCTCCCAACCTCCCCCTGCAAGCAGGGGGAGGAGCAAAGAAGCCGACGCGCTAACAGACGTGCCTCATGAGTTACACCTCTACCCCATCCATCCGCAGATTCTTTTGCGCCCATCACATCACATGGGGCATGCTGCACACCTCGGCCTCACCAGACAGCTCATGATCGAATTCGGACACGGAACGCACGTCGGCCTGCGCCGCACGCGCAATGAAGATACCTATTACGCCGACGCCTCACTTGGGTTGTTTCTAGTGGCGGACGGCATGGGTGGTCATCAGCATGGCGAAGTGGCCTCGGCCCTGGTGCGTGACGCGATGGTCGACCTGGTCACGCGCGGACACAGTTTGATCGATGCCGTGCATGGCGCCGGCGAGCGACTGCTTGCGCATACCCGCGGCAGCCTGGATGTACTACCGATGGGCACCACGATTGCCGCGCTGAGGCTGACCACCGACAGCTACGAAGTGGCATGGGTGGGCGACAGCCGGATCTACATGTGGAAGCGCGAGCTGCGACAGATCAGCCACGACCATTCGCTGGTGCAGGCACTCGTCGAAGCGGGCCAACTTGATCCGGCGAAGGCATCACATCACCCACAGCGCAACGTGCTGACGCAGGCGCTCGGTGTGACGGCAACCGAACAGTTGCACATCGGCATGGCACGCGGACAGTTGGAGCCGAGTATGGGCTTTCTGCTGTGCAGCGACGGCCTGACCGAAGGCGTCGACGATGCATCGATCGCGCGCACCGTTGCACGCACGGATCTGGCAGCGCAAGAGTGCGTCGATCAGCTGCTGCTCAGCGCACTCGACAGTGGTGGCGATGACAATGTCACGGTGATCATCGTACGTTGTAGCTGAGTAAGCCCTCTGAGTTTCGCCAGCCGCTACGACTCGATCAGCTGACGCCACACGCTTTTGCCACCAGTGCTTTTGTCCAGCGCATCGAGACGCTGTTCGTGCCGCACCCGTTCGTCATCGCTGGCACGCAAAACACGCGGGCGCGCAAGCAAGACTACCGGCACCGACAACACGTTGTCGTGTTGCTCGGTCGCGCCTTCAAAACTCAGTTCGAATCCCACTTGTCCCGAGGTCATCGCAAGATAGACATCGGTCAGCAGCTGGGCATCGATCAGGCCGCCGTGCAGATCGCGGCGTGAGTTGTCTACCCCCAGTCTTTTGCACAAGGCATCGAGGCTGTTGCGCTGGCCGGGATAACGTTCACGGGCCATCACCAACGTGTCGAGCACGCTGCAGCGATCAGCGATGCGACCAGCCCCGGTGTTCAGACGCGATAGTTCGGCATCGAGGAATCCGACGTCGAAACTGGCGTTGTGGATGATCAGTTCGGCGCCATCGATGAAGGCCAGGAACTCGTCCACTACTTCGCCAAAGCGCGGCTTGTCGAGCAGAAACTCGTCCTCGATGCCGGTGACCTGGCGTGCGCCTTCGTCGATCGCCCGATCAGGATTGAGATAGGTCTGGTAGTGCCGGCCAGTCAGTCTGCGTTCGACCATTTCGACGCAGGCAATTTCAATCAGTCGATGACCCTGGCGAACTTCAAGACCGGTGGTTTCCGTGTCGAGGACAATCTGCCTCATGCGCTGGCCTTCATCAGCCCAAGCTTCATGAGTTCTGCCTGTTCGCGTGCGGCCTGATCGACCCTTTCATTTTCCGCATGCCCGTTATGGCCACGCACCCACTGCCAACGCACCTGATGGGTGCTGACTGCATCGGACAATCGCTGCCACAGGTCCTGATTTTTCACCGGCTTCTTGTCAGCCGTGCGCCAGCCATTCGCGCGCCACTTCGGCACCCACTCCTCGATGCCCTGCATCACGTAGCGCGAGTCGGTGGTGAGCAGCACCCGACACGGCCGCTTCAGCGCCTCAAGTGCGCCGATGGCCGCCATCAATTCCATGCGGTTATTGGTCGTAGCCGGGTCGCCGCCAGCGACCATGCGCTCGCTGCCGCTGGCACGCAACAACGCAGCCCAACCGCCCGGACCCGGATTGCCCAGACAGGCACCGTCGGTAAACGCTTCCACTTCGCTCATCGTTACTCACATTAGGATCGTAAAATCAAAGTACCGAACTACGCCTGGTACCGGGCGAAAGCTGGCTATTCGCCGGCACCCGCAGCGGCACCGGTTTGATCCGCAGCGGCGTCGCCGCGCGGTGTCGCTTGCGCGCAATCAGCACATAGCCACCGCCCCATGCGCTGATACCTTCAGGGCCAGCCGCTGTCGTGCGAGGAAAGATACGGCCGACGCGTCGCACACGCTCAATGTCCAAACCTGCCCCCTGCATGACCTGCATGAGCCGCAGCGGGAGCTGCAAAACAGGACGTGTGCCACGCGCGCGCCAGTAGAACCACGGTGCCCAACCACTGAGCGGGTGCACACCTGTCAATACCAGCACACCGCCGGGAGCCAGTACGCGGATGGCGTCGGCAAGCACGGCGGATGGTTCCGCCACCACCTCGAGCGCATGTCGCAGCATGACCAGTTCGAACGCATCATCGAGGAACGGCAGCGGCTCGTCCGTTGCGGCCTGCAGATCCCCCCGGTACCTGCCCTCATCCACCCGCAGACGGGTCCAGCAGCTGAACATCAAGCGTGCCGGTGGGGCGTCGTTGGCTGAGGCACCGACGAGCAGTGCGTGCGCGCCAAAACAGCGCTGCAAGTCAGGTGCCATCGCGCGCATCTGATCATCCAGCAGTCGGCGCAAGGGCGCACTGGCATAGATGTCTTGATCGCGTTGAAGCATGCATTCGGTCCAGTCTGAATCTATTGCAAGAGTGTAACGGCTGACGACAGGCAGCAGATCACAGGTCGAACGGAACCACCGCACGCAGCTGAACAACCACCCGATTTGTTAACATTTAGCTAACGAGTCGACAGCCCAGGCTCTTTATAGTCGGTCGCTCAATGCGTGCCCGGATGGTTGCCCGGTCGTCAATCCAACGCAACGGAGCTCATATTGCATCTCGTACCGTTACCGGCACTTGCTGACAACTACATCTGGCTGCTGCACGATGATGACGGAAACGCCATCGTCGTCGATCCGGGCGATGCGGCTGTCGTCGAGCACGCGCTTGCCGAGCGGCGACTGCAACTGCGCGCGATTCTGCTGACCCATCATCATCACGATCACATCGGCGGTGTGGCCGGGCTGCGCGCTCACCACGACGTGCCGGTGTACGCGCCCGTCGATGAACGCATCATGGAAGCGACACAACGCGTACGGGACGGCGACTGGGTAGAACTTGTGGCGCCGCGCCTGCGCTTCGAGGTGATCGAGATTCCCGGACATACCCTCAGCCATATCGCTTACGTCGGGAATGGCGTTCTGTTGTGCGGCGACACCTTGTTCAGTCTCGGCTGTGGCAGGCTGTTCGAGGGCACGCCGGCACAGATGCTCGCCTCGCTGGACCGTCTGTCGATCTTGCCGGGAGATACCCAAGTCTGCGGCGGCCACGAATACACCGCGGCCAACGGACGTTTTGCGATCACCATCGATGCGGACAATCCCGACTTGCACGCGCGTCTGCGGGAGGTCGGTGCGTTGCGCGACAGCAACCGCCCTACTCTGCCGGTCTCGCTGGCCAGCGAGCTGGCCACCAATCCGTTTCTGCGCGTCGATAGCGACCCGGTCGCCGACTGGTGTCGGCGTCAGCACGGCGTCGACAACGATCGGGTCGCGCGTTTTGCCGCCGTTCGCGGAGCCAAGGATGTGTTCCGCCAATGATGAAACGACTTCAATTCGTGCCGCTGGCACTGTCGATCCTGCTGGCCGCGTGCGCCACCGCACCCTCGCAGAGGCCGCACAAACCCGTGGCCATCGCGGCACCGCCAGTGACCGTTGAAAACGGTATCGCGCCTCATGCAGAACTCGTTGTGGCGGCGCCGCAAACCACCGATTTGTGGGATCAATTGCGCGGCAGCTTTGGCATGACCGATTGTGATGCCGACCCTGCGGTGCTGGCCTGGGCCAAGCGTTATACGCACAACCCGGAGCAGTTCGAGAGTCAACTGCGTGAGGCGTTGCCGCGACTGACCTACGTGCAGGAAGTAGCTGCCCACTATGACGTCGCTGGCGAATTTGTCCTGCTGCCCTGGATCGAGAGCTACTTTCAACCGGTGGCGGGCCGCAAAAACAGGCCCGCAGGCATATGGCAGATCATGCCGGCCACGGCCGGCTCCATCGGACTGCGCGTGGACGGTCACTACGATGGCCGGCTTGATGTGGATGCCTCCGCCAACGCCGTGATGAAACTGCTCAAGCAATACCATGACGAGTTTCATGACTGGCGCGTGGTCGACTACGCGTACAACGCCGGTGAATTCAACATCAGCAAACTCGTGAAGGCACGCGGTATGCCACCGGACGAGCCAGTGATTCCAAAATGGCCTGTGCGCAGTGTGACCCGCGAGCACCTGACCAAGTTGCTGGCGATGGCCTGCGTGGTCCGCGAACCTGCCCGCTTCGGCGTCAGCCTGCCCACGCTGCCGAACGAGCAACATCTGGTGCAGGTGAAGATTTCGCACTCGATGCCGATCACGCAGGCTGCCGATCATGCCGGCATCTCGGTGGATTCAATGAAGAGCCTCAACTCGGCATTCCGTAGCGACATGGTTGATACGGATGCCGCCTCGTACCTGCTGCTGCCGGCCAACCATGTCCAGCAATTTCGCGACGCCCTGCTTGATCAATCATCTCTCGTCACGGCGGATAGTCGCCTCACCACCTCGGTGGGCAGCAGCGCCGCCTTGTCGGTTCCAGCGACCCGCTCACCGACAGCGACAGCGCCGGCAAAGACCCATACCGTCAAATCGGGCGAAAGTCTGTGGCAGATCGCCCACTTGTACTCCGTCAACATCGCACAGCTGCAACGCTGGAATCATCTGCATGGGCAAACAGTGAAGCCCGGTCAGGTGCTCATGGTGAGCGAGGCCAACTGAAGGGCAGGCAGGCAGGCAAGCCATGCCGCGTCGCTTGGATACAGCCCGCGCGGGTCGCCCTGCTAGACTCCGCTGGCTACATCTCTGAGGCGCGCTATCAACCTTTGGAGGACGCATGGGATTCCTGCATGGCAAGCGTGTCCTGGTCGTCGGCATCGCCAGCCAACGCTCGATCGCCTGGGGCATTGCGAACGCGATGCACCGCGAGGGCGCGCAACTTGCCTTCACGTATCAGAACGATCGCCTGAAAGATCGCGTCGAGGAAGCGGCCAACACGTTCGGCTCCAACATCGTGCTGCCCTGCGACGTTGCCGAAGACGCACAGATTGATAGCCTGTTCGCCGAACTCGGCAAGCACTGGACGGACGGGTTCGACGTACTCGTGCACTCGGTGGGTTTCGCCCCGCGCGAGGCCCTCCAGGGAGGGTATCTGGACCATCTGACGCGCGAGAACTTCAGCATCGCGCACGACATCTCCAGCTACAGTCTGGCGGCACTGGCCAAGGCGGCACGAACGATGATGGCCGGCCGAAATGGCTCCATTCTCACCTTGACCTACCTGGGTGCCGAACGCGCATTGTCCAACTACAACGTGATGGGGCTGGCCAAGGCCAGTCTCGAGGCGAATGTGCGCTATCTGGCATTCAACCTCGGCCCGGAGGGCACACGTGTCAATGCGATCTCGGCCGGCCCGATCAAGACACTGGCTGCCGCCGGCATCGCGAACTTCCGCAAGATGCTCGATCACGTCGATGAGAATGCACCACTGCGCCGCAGTGTCACCATCGACGAAGTTGGCAATGTCGGCGCTTTCCTGTGTTCGGATCTCGCTTCGGGAATCACCGGTGAAGTCACCCACGTCGACGCTGGCTACAACATTATCGGCATGACCGGTATTTGAAGCTGCCGTTCTGTTGACGCGTACGGCGATAAAAAAGGGGCGGCCATTAGCCGCCCCTTTTTTATTTGCAGCGGCCCCGCAAGGCCACTGCTCATGATTATTGCAACGAACCCATTACAGTTGGGTCTTGTTGATCTTGATCGTGGTTTTTTCCCGCAACACGTTGATCAGTTCGCGGACAGCTTCGGATCCATAAGCCTGGGTCATCTGCTGGCGCAGCGCGTCGCGTTCTCCCGGTGCGACCTTGGACAAATCGCCATCCTGCACCTTGTCCAGCGCCAGCAGAGCGTAGCTGCCGTCCTGCATGTCCACCGCGGCGAACTGCGACTTGCCCGCTGCCGGGTGCGGCAACAGGAACGCCTGCTTCAGCAAGGGCGCCGGCACGGCGGGCTGCTGGTCGTCCCGACGAACCGCTTCATTTGCGGTCTTGATGCTGGCCCCGACGGACGCCGCGACGGCGGCCATCGCGTCACCCTTGTTCAGGCGCGCGAGCAGGTCATCGGCCTGCTTCTTTTCGGCCGCCATGGCGCGTTCGTCAAGGATCCGCTTCTGCACATCAGCGCGAACTTCGGCCAGCGGACGGACGGCAGCCGACACGTGCTTGTCGACGTGGATTACCACCGAGTGATCAGTACCGAGCTCGATCAGCCCGGAATTATTGCCCTGGACCAACACGTCGTCGCCAAATGCCGCAGCGACCAGCTTCGGGTTCGCGGCCAGGCCGTCGCCACCCTTGCGCGAAAACATCCCCGTGCTCTTGATCGGCAGATTCATGGCGGTTGCCGCCGGTTCGAGCGACGACGGGTTCTGATAGGTGTTGTCGGACAGCTTGCCGGCAACGTCGTTGTATTTGCGGTCCTGCTCGCCAACCGATGCCTCCTTGACCAGTTGAGCGCGCACTTCTTCAAACGGCTTGGATGCACCACTGCGAACATCACGCAGAAAGATGATGTGATAGCCATCGGGTGACAGTACGGGCTTGGATATCTGACCCTTCTGCAGCGTGAACATGGCCGCATCGAACGCCGGGTTGGTCACGCCTTTTTCCAGCCAGCCCAGGTCGCCGCCCTGGCGCTTGGAGCCCAAATCCTCGGAGTCCTGTTCGGCCAGCCTTGCAAAATCGCCGGGGTTTGCTTCGGCCGCGATTTTCTCGGCCTTGGCCAGCGCGGCCTTCTGCTGGTCCGGGGTGGCATTGGTCGGCACGTTGATCAGGATGTGCGAGACCAGCCGTTGCTCGGGCTGCACGAAGCGCTGTTTTTCTTTTTCGTAGCGCTTCTTCAACTCATCGTCGCTCGGCGCGGCATCCGGTTTGAGATCGGCACCATTGACTTCAATGTATTTCACCGAGACCTGCTCGGGATTCATGTAGTCGGCCTGATGAGCCTTGTAGAAAGTTTCAATCTCCGGATCGCTGACCGTGCTATCGGCCAGGGCCGGTCGTGGCAGCACGAAATAACGCAGGTCGCGACGCTGGCTGACCAGACTGAGGAAGCGGTCGAGCGTGGCATCGCCGACGATGGTGCTGTCGGTGACGGCATCCGGCAGCAGCTGGGTTGCCAGCGATGCGCGAATTTCGTTCTCGAAGGTCTGCGGCGACTTGCGTTGGCTTTCCAGCCATGTCTGGTACGTGGTCGGGTCAAACTGATTGTTCAACTGAAACGCGGGGATCGCCGCGATGTAGTCGCGCACGGCCTGATCTGACACCCGCATACCCCAGTCATCATTGGCCTTGAGCAGCAGCTGCTGGTCGACCAGGCCGTCAAGCACTTGCTGTTTCACCTCAGGCTTTTCAAAAATGCTCGGATCGAAATGATCTCCCTGATCGGCGCTTGCCTGCTGCCGCAACTGGTTCATCCGATCCTGGTAATCCTGCGGGGTGATCTCATGCTTGCCGACCTTCGCCACGAAGGAGTCTTCATGCGATGTGAAGTAGCTCTCCATGCCAAAGAGCGACATCGCCAAAACGCAAACGCCCAGAAGGATGACCGACGGCCACCCATGCATTTTGTTACGTATTGCCTGCAGCATCGAAATCTTCCCGCGACGTGATTGATGGCGCATGTACAGCGCGTGGCAGTGATGGCCCGGACACCACAGGCGCCGATGCCCGATCGAAAAAGCGCGAAATAATTGCGCCCTTGCCTAAAAAAACAAGAACCCCACCGAGGCGCATCTTGCCTAAAAACAAGGGCGCCACACGGGCGCCCTTGCGAACTGTGGCGGAGCGGACGGGACTCGAACCCGCGACCTCCGGCGTGACAGGCCAGCATTCTAACCGACTGAACTACCGCTCCGCATTTTTCTGGTGGGTGCTGTAGGGATCGAACCTACGACCACCGCCTTGTAAGGGCGACGCTCTACCGCTGAGCTAAGCACCCGAAACCAAGCGAGTAGCCGCTTAGTTTAGGGCATCCTTGAGGGTCTTGCCAGCCTTGAAAGCCGGGACTTTCGAGGCCTTGATCTTGATCGCTTCGTTGGTACGCGGATTACGACCCGTACGCGCCGCGCGCTTGCGCACGGTGAACGTGCCAAAGCCAACAACCGATACATCCTCACCTTTCTTCAACGACTTCTGCACGGTCGCGAAAAAAGCCTCGAGAGCACGGCCTGCATCAGCCTTGGTGAGCTCGGCTGCTTCGGCGATGGCATTGATCAGATCAGTTTTATTCATTGAAAAGCTCCCTTGATTCGGTTTTCGGTCGGCATAGTCTGTCTGGGACGAGACAACACCGGCATGGATGGTTGGCTTTTGCTAGGCGCCGTTACGCAACCCCGCATCACTGCGCCGACGTAGCGCCGGGATTGCGGTATCGCCTTTATACCAGTGCGTTGCTGAACTCCGCAACACAAGCTACAGCAACGTTTCCGGCACGCATGCGACTGACGAAACCGCTTGCAAAACGAACGGCAGGCGACTACGTCGATACTTCATCGACTGGGCGCGAAGAATTCAAACAAAAGCACCCCGCCCAAGCAGGGTGCTTTTGATGGGGCGTGCCGCTGGAATCAGTGCGTGCGCGAGTGCAGTTCCGAGGGTTCACCCACCGGCGTCGCAGGAGCTTCTTCCTTGACCGGATTCGGCTGCAGCGGCCGCTCCAGTGCGATGTCCAGCACCTCGTCGATCCAGCGTACCGGGTGAATCTCCAAGGAAGAGGTGATGTTGGCCGGCATGTCGGCCAGATCCTTCTTGTTGTCCTCGGGAATGATCACAGTAGTGATGCCGCCGCGATGAGCCGCCAGCAATTTCTCCTTGAGTCCGCCAATCGGCAACACGCGGCCACGCAAGGTGATTTCGCCGGTCATCGCCACCTCGGAACGAACCGGCACCTTGGTCAGCACGGACACCAGGGCGGTGCACATGGCGATGCCGGCGCTGGGGCCATCTTTCGGCGTGGCGCCTTCCGGCACATGGATATGCACGTCGAGCTTCTGGTGGAACTCCGGATCGATGCCCATCTGATCGGCGCGTGCACGCACGACCGAAAGCGCGGCCTGGATCGACTCTTTCATGACGTCGCCAAGCTGTCCGGTGTGCACCAACCTGCCCTTGCCCGGCACGACGGAGCATTCGATGCTGAGCAGCTCGCCGCCGACCTGCGTCCAGGCAAGCCCGGTCACCAGGCCGACTTCGTTCTGCAATTCCTTGCGACCGAAATCGAAACGGCGAACGCCCAGATAGTGTTCAAGATTGGACGAATCCACCTTGATGCTCCCCGGCGACTTCTTCGCCTTGGCGCTCTTGGCGGTTTCCGCTGCCTTTTTGACCTGACCCTGGGCCAGCAACGCTTTCGCCGCCTTCCTGGCCTGACCCTGCTTCACCTCGCCCAGCGTCAGCTCTTTCACCACCTTGCGGCAGATCTTGGATATCTCGCGCTCCAGGTTGCGCACGCCCGATTCGCGCGTGTAGTAGCGCACGATGTCGCGCAAGGCCTCCACTTCCACACGGAGCTCTTCGGGCTTCAGCCCATTCGCCTTGAGCTGCTTGGACAGCAGGTATTTCTCCGCGATGCCCAGCTTTTCATCTTCCGTATAACCCGGAATGCGGATGACTTCCATGCGGTCGAGCAGCGGCCCGGGGATGTTCAAAGAATTGGCCGTGGCAATCCACATCACCTCGGACAGGTCCAGATCGACCTCCAGGTAATGATCGTTGAAGGCGTGGTTCTGTTCCGGATCGAGCACCTCGAGCAAGGCCGAGGACGGATCGCCACGGAAGTCCATCGACATCTTGTCGATCTCGTCCAGCACGAACAGCGGATTCTTGGCGCCCGCCTTGTTGATGTTCTGCACGATACGGCCAGGCATCGAGCCGATGTAGGTGCGTCGATGGCCGCGAATCTCGGCCTCGTCGCGCACGCCGCCCAGGCTCATGCGCACGAATTTCCGGTTGGTCGCCTTCGCAATCGATTGCCCGAGCGAGGTCTTGCCGACGCCAGGCGGGCCAACCAGGCACAGGATCGGGCCCTTCATTACGGACACACGCTGCTGCACGGCAAGGTATTCAAGGATGCGATCCTTGACCTTCTCCAGTCCGAAGTGATCGGCGTCGAGCACTTCCTGCGCCATCTTCAAGTCTTTGCGCACTTTGCTGCGCTTTTTCCACGGCACGCCAACCAGCCAGTCGAGGTAGTTGCGTACCACGGTTGCTTCGGCCGACATCGGTGACATCTGCTTGAGCTTGCCAAATTCCTGCCTGGCCTTGGCCAGCACGGCCTTGGGCATGCCGGAAGCCTCGATCTTCTTCTGTAGCTCCTCGACCTCGTTGGGGCCCTCTTCGTTGTCGCCGAGCTCCTTCTGGATCGCCTTCATCTGCTCGTTGAGGTAATACTCGCGCTGGCTTTTCTCCATCTGCGATTTCACGCGGCCGCGAATGCGCTTCTCGACCTGCTGAAGATCCATCTCGCCATCCACCAGCCCGATCAGCAATTCAAGTCGCTGGCCGACATCGGTCGTTTCCAGCACTTTCTGCTTGTCCGCCATGCGCACGGAAAGGTGCGCGGCGATGGAATCGGCGACGCGCGACGGATCATCGATGCCCGCCAGGCTGGCCAGCACTTCGGGCGGCAACTTGCGACTTTGCTTGACCAGTTGCTCGAACAGCGAAATCAACGTGCGTGACACCACGTCTAACTCGCGCTCCTTCGTGTTGTAGACCGGTTCGATCACGCGCGAACGCGCCGTGAGCATGCCGCCCTCTTCCTTGAAATCCTCGACCGCAACGCGTGACTGACCTTCGACCAGCACCTTGACGGTGCCGTCGGGCAATTTCAGCAATTGCAGCACGCCGGCCAGGGTACCGATCTGATGCAGGTCGGCAATCTCCGGATCGTCGATATCGGGGCTTTTCTGCGCGACCAGCAGGATCTGCCGCTCACCCTCCATCGCGCGCTCCAGCGCACGCATGGATTTGTCGCGACCAACGAACAATGGAATGACCATGTGCGGATAAACCACGACGTCGCGCAGTGGCAATACCGGCAAGGCATCCAGTGCAGCAGGAAGTTGGGCGTTCTTGGCCATTGAAGAGGGGTCCCTCGGGTTCGGATCAAGGTTCGTCCCGACACTGCGCCGGGTACATCACTACGTCAAGTGGAGGCAACCTCGCACTCACTCAAGGTGTGACAGAGGCTGAAAACAGAACGGCCCCGGTTACTCACCGGGGCCGTCTTCATGGTTGCCCTGCGCGCCCTCAGGCAACGTCGCTGCCGGTCGCCCCCAGGGGCTCAGGCAATCCGCCACCCCAACCGAAGGGGTCAGGCTGCGCCGCCGCCTTCGCCAGCGATGCGCTGCTGCAGGTTGCCGCGGTAGATCAGGTAGGGTTCGGCCTGCCCATCGATCACGGCATCGTCGACTACCACCTTGCTCACGTGCTCCAGCGAAGGCAGCTCGTACATGGTGTCCAGCAATACCTGTTCGAGAATGGTTCGCAGTCCGCGAGCGCCGGTCTTGCGCTTGAGCGCCTTCTTGGCAATCGCCTGCAGAGCCTCCGGGCGGAACTCCAGCTCCACCTCTTCCATCTCGAACAGCTTCTTGAACTGCTTGGTGACGGCGTTCTTCGGCTCGGTGAGAATCTTCACCAGCGATGCTTCATCCAGCTCATCGAGCGTTGCCACGACTGGCAGGCGCCCCACGAATTCCGGAATCAGGCCGAAACGCACCAGATCGGCAGGTTCCACGTCGGCCAGCACTTTGCCCAGATTCTCGGTGCGCTCCTTGCTGCGAACCTCGGCCGAGAAGCCGATGCTCGTGTTCTCGGAACGCTGCTGGATCACTTTCTCCAGGCCCGCGAACGCACCACCGCAGATGAAGAGGATGTTCTTGGTGTCGACCTGCAGGAACTCCTGCTGCGGGTGCTTGCGCCCGCCCTGCGGCGGCACCGAGGCGAGCGTACCTTCGATCAGCTTCAGCAACGCCTGCTGCACGCCTTCGCCGGACACGTCGCGAGTGATCGACGGGTTCTCGCTCTTGCGCGAAATCTTGTCGATCTCGTCGATATAGACGATGCCCGACTGCGCCTTCTCGACGTCGTAGTCGCACTTCTGCAACAGCTTCTGGATGATGTTTTCCACGTCTTCGCCGACATAACCCGCTTCGGTCAGCGTGGTGGCATCGGCGATGGTGAACGGCACATTGAGCAGGCGCGCCAGCGTTTCGGCCAGCAGCGTCTTGCCCGAACCGGTCGGACCAATCAGCAGGATGTTGGACTTGCCCAGCTCGATGTCATCGCTCTTCTGGCGCGACTCGATCCGCTTGTAGTGGTTGTACACCGCCACTGCCAATGCCTTCTTCGCGCGCGTCTGGCCCACGACGTATTGATCCAGCGACTCCCGGATTTCACGTGGCTTGGGCAGCTGGGTGCGCCCGGAGGCGGCCTTCTCTTCCAGCTCCTCGCGGATGATGTCGTTGCACAACTCCACGCACTCGTCGCAGATGAACACGGAGGGACCCGCGATCAGTTTGCGTACTTCATGCTGGCTCTTGCCACAGAAGGAGCAATAGAGAATCTTGCCACTGTCGCTGGAACGCCCCTGCCGGTCGTCACTCATTTTTCGATCCCGCTGGTAAATCTGAATGCGCCGCGAGAATAGCACAGGGCTCCGCGTTTGCCTGCAAACGCGGAGCCCATCTCGTGACTACGAGGTGTAGTGCTGAAATCAGGCCGATTTCACCGTTTCGCCAGCCCGTTTGTCGAGTACTTCGTCAATCAGGCCGTAAGTCTTTGCATCCACCGCGTTCATGAAGCGATCGCGCTCCATGTCCAGCTCGATCTTCTCGATCGGCTGCCCGGTATGTTCCACGTAGATCTGGTTCAGGCGCTGGCGCATGTACAGGATCTCACGCGCCTGGATTTCGATGTCGGTCGCCTGCCCCTGCGTGCCGCCGGAGGGCTGGTGGATCATGACGCGGGAATTGGGCAGAGAGAAACGCTTGCCCTTGGCTCCCGCCGTCAACAACAGCGAACCCATGCTGCAGGCCTGGCCGATGCACATGGTGCTGACGTCCGGCTTGATGAACTGCATGGTGTCGTAGATCGCCAGACCGGCGGTCACCGCCCCACCGGGGCTGTTGATGTAGAAATGGATGTCCTTGTCCGGATTCTCCGACTCCAGGAACAGCATCTGCGCGACCAGCAGGTTGGCGACCTGGTCATTGACCTCGCCAACCAGGAAGATCACGCGTTCCTTCAGGAGGCGCGAGTAAATGTCATAGGAGCGCTCGCCGCGAGCAGTCTGCTCGACGACCATCGGCACCAAATTGAGGTTCTGGATCTGATCCATGGCCATGCTTGCAGCTCTCCGGTTGGTGGGCCTGAGGAGTAACTCAGGCGTTGGCTGGGCGCATGACGTCATCAAAGCTCAGGTCCTGCTGGGTCGTTTTAGCATGTTCTGCCACCCATTCGGCTACCTGATCTTCCATCACGCGATTTTGCAGCCCAGACATCAACTGGGGGTCGCCGTTGTAGAGTTCAATGACCTTTTCCGGCTCCTCGTAGGTCGAAGCGATCGCGGCGAGCTGCTCGGCAACCCGCGCGCGGTCGATCTTGAGCTCCTGCTTGCGGGCGATTTCGCCCATCAACAGGCCTGCAATGACCCGCTTGCGCGCCATCGGCGTTGCCGCCTCGATCAGCTGCGGCGGCGCCTGCTGACCGCGCGGAACGTTGCCGGAAGCCATGTTCTGGGCCTCGGACTGCACCATCAGACGGGGCACATCCAACTCGGGATGCGCATTGGCCAGCTTTTCCGCCACTTCGGACTTCAAACGCGCCATCAGCGCAGCCTTCAGTTCACGCTCGAGATTGGCGCGTACTTCCTTGCGGAAAGTCTCCAGATTACCGTCGTCGATACCGAACAGCTTGACGAACTCACCGTCGATCTCCGGCAGCTTCGGCTCCTGCACCTTGATGATCTTGAAGCTGACCTTGGCGGTCTTGCCGGCCAACTGCTCGTTGCGGAAATCTTCCGGGAAAGCGATTTCGGTGTCGAAGCTGTCGCCGGCCTTGCGACCAGCAAGCGCCTCGTCCAGTGCCTTGAACAGGGTACCCGAGCCAAGCACGCTACCGGCGCGTTCCAGACCCTCAACCGGGAACCGGTAATCACCGGCTTCGGCAGAGTATTCAAACATCACAAAATCGCCCTCGACCGAGGCGCGCTCGACTTCGTCGAAGCTGCGGCGCTGCTGACGCAGGGTTTCCAGCATCTTGTCGATATCGGCATCGGTCACCACCGCCGTCTGACGGTTGATCTCGAGCGCGGCCACATCGACAGCGGGAAACTCCGGCATCACCTCGAAGGTGGCGGTATAGGCGATTTCGCCATTTTCCGGCTGACCGGTGGTGTCGATGGCCGGGTTCGCGATCGGCTGCAGCTTCTCCTGCTCCACCGCTTCACGCAGCGTGCTGCCGATCAGGTCGGACAACACCTCACCACGCACCTGCGCGCCGAAGCGCTGCTTGATCACCGTGGTGGGCACCTTGCCGGGGCGAAAGCCCTTCAGGCGAACCGTGCGGCCCATCTCCGCAATGCGCGCACTCACCTGCGTCTCGAACCGCTCCGCGGGAAACTTCACCGTGAGCTTGCGCTCGAGCGAGCCGATGTTCTCAACCGAAACCTGCATGACGTCTCCTGGTACTACCTATGTTGTGGGCCCGGCACAGGCGCCATGGCGACAACTGTCGCCTGCAAAAAACAAACAAATCACGGGAATGGTGCGAGAGGCGGGACTCGAACCCGCACGGGGATTAGCCGTCAGAACCTAAAGCCGATGCACCAGTACCCCAATCAGCCACTTAGCTTATCAGCTACCGTTTTCGCTGCCAATTAGCTGCCTTTCGCTCCTTTTTCCGGGTGCCACTGCGGTGCCACAGGGATAAAACACGCAGCCTAGGGGAGACGATCCAAGAGAGAGAACCTAAAGACTCTTAAAGAGCACTTTAGGTCTCTCCTGTACCAGCGTCTCAATCCTACTCCTCCCCCAATCCAGCTCACCACCAAGGCCCCCTCACCGGGGCCTTTTTCGTTTCTAGGAGACCCGCATGGATACCGTGCAGCACACCCCGTCCCTCCGCGACAGACAGCTCGCCCTCGAAGAAGAATCCCTGACCCTGGGCATCGACCGCTACCAAAAGGAACGCGGACGCCAGGACGAGGCTGACTCTGGCCCCGGCCGTCGCCTCATTAATGAAAGCATCACTCCCCTGTCGGACGCCATCGACGCCTTTGTGGCCGATGCGCGCAACGGAAAGCCCGGTAAGAAGCACACCGCCGTCCGCTGGGTCGAGAAGTTCCCATCGACTGAGATTGCCTACATCACTGTGCGCCACTGCATGAACGCTATCTCAAGCAGAGATACCCGCGTGCAGCGCGTCGCCGAGGCCATCGCCACCTCAATGGAGGACTCGATCAACTACTCGCGATTCCGCGAGGTCTCCCCCGGTCTCTACAAGCACATCCAGGGCGTCCTGAAGAAGTCCACGTCCCAGCGTCACTCCCGCAACGTCATGGAGGCGGCCACCCGCCGCGTCGAGCTGGATCAGTTCGCGTTCCCCGCCAACGACGGGGTTCACTTCGGCATGAAGATGGTCGAGCTGTTCATCGAATCCACGGGCTTTGCCGTCCTGTTCAATGACTCCTCGCATGGCAAGGATCGTGAACGCATTCTCCTGCGTGGCACCCAGCAGGTTCTCGAATGGCTCGACAAGGCCCACGATGCAGCCGCGCACTTCAGCCCGATCCGCATGCCCATGCTGGTTCCCCCGGTCGATTGGGTGTCCTCCAAGGGTGGCGGCTACCTGACGGACGCTGGCGGTCTCGTGCCCCTGGTGCGTACCCGCAACAAGTCCTACCTGCGCGAGCTGGGCAACGTGGACATGCCGGCTGTGTACCAGTCGATCAACGCGATCCAGGCGACCCCCTGGAAGGTGAACACCTCCGTTCTCCAGGTCATGCAAGAAGCCTGGGAGGCTGGCGGTGGCATCGCCGGCCTACCCTCCCGCGACCTGATCGAGCTGCCGGGACTGCCGTCGCTGGACATGGACACATATAAGGTAGAGCAGCCCGAGGCATTCAAAGCCTGGAAGCGCAAGCGCGCTGACATATATGAGGAGAACGCCCGTTCCACCTCCCAGCGTGTCTCGGCAGCGCAGAAGATCGCCCTGGCGGCCCGCTTCGCACCCGAGGAGGCCATCTACTTCCCGCACTCGCTGGACTTCAGAGGCCGTGTCTATCCCATACCGGGCACGCTGAACCCCCAGGCGGACGACCAGGGCAAGGCGCTTCTGACGTTCTCCAAGGGGAAACCCCTCGGCGCGTCCGGTGCCCGCTGGCTCGCCATCCACGTCGCCAACCTGTTCGGCGTGGACAAGGTTCCGTTCGCCGAGCGCATCCAGTGGGTGAAGGATCACGAGGAGCAGATTCTCGATTCCGCCATCGACCCGCTGGACGGTCAACGCTTCTGGACGGAAGCCGATTCGCCGTGGTCGGCCCTGGCCGCCTGCTTCGAGTGGGCCGGCTACAAGATGATGGGCACCGAGTACGTGTCGCATCTCCCCATCGCCCTCGACGGCTCATGCAATGGCCTGCAGAACTTCAGCGCCATGCTGCGTGATCCCATCGGTGGCAAGGCAACCAACCTGATCCCCCAGGAGAAACCCGCCGACATCTATACACAGGTGATGAAGGTCGCCGCCGAGCGAGTCAGACGAGAAGCCGAAGGTGGTGATCCGATGGCCGCCCGCTGGGACGGCCAGCTCACCCGCGACATCGTGAAGCGTCCCGTGATGACCCTTCCTTATGGTGTGACCAAGGCCGGCATGCGCGGACAGCTCATGGAGAAGATGGGTAATGCCCGCGACAAGGATGCCCACGAGGAAGCCTCGTATCTGGCTGGTGTCCTTTGGGATGCCATCGGTCAGGTGGTGATCGCCGCGCGTGTGGCGATGGATTGGCTGAAGGTGTCGGCGAAGGTCGCAGCGAAGGGCGACATGCCCGTGAACTGGACTACGCCGGCTGGCTTCCCTGTTCTGCAGGAGTACCGCGAGACACTCGGACAGGTCATTCAGACCCACGTCGGTGGTCGAAGGGTGGGTATAACACGCAGCGTAGAAGGAACAAAACTTGATTCACGCAGACAGGCCCTCGGCATCTCGCCGAACTTCATCCACTCCTGCGATGCGGCCCACCTGATGCTCACTGTCTGCACTGCCCTTGAGAACGGCATTACGGACTTCGCGATGATCCACGACTCATACGCCGCACACGCGGCTGACACCGATGTACTGGCGGCCTCGCTGAGAGCTGCCTTCCGTGAGCAGTATTCCCGCGAAGTCCTTACCGACTTCCGCAACGAATTGGCCGATCAGCTTCCCGCTGAAGTGGCCGTCGAACTTCCCGAACTTCCCCCGTGTGGCGACCTCGACCTCTCTTTGGTGGAGCAGTCCCTCTATTTCTTTGCCTGAACACTTGACACAAATCAACCCTTGAGGAAACGCATGAGCATTCAATTCAACAGCGCACTCAACACCCACACCGCCACCGACAGATACGGCGTTGTGCTCGCGATCTACGACCCCGCCGTCCACTGCACGCTGGCTGACTTCCGAGTCGCCGCGCGCTCCCTGCTGGGGGGCTGATCCGATGTTCATCTGGACTTTCGGCGACGTGATCGGCGTCGCCCTGCTGGGCACATGCGTCCTCATCGGCGCCGCAGCCGCGACCGTCCTGGCCGCCAAGGCCGCCGCCCGCCGCATCCGTCGCACCTTCCGCAACCTCTGGAGTCGCTTTCATGGCTAAGGCCCGCACGCTGTCCCCGTTCTACACCAAGCGCATGCAGCGCATGGCCGTCGCCGCATCGCGCACCAACGATCTGCCACTGATCCTCGCGGTCACCAGCGAGATCAAGCGCGCCCTGCGCAAGCGTGCGTTCTTCCACCTGATCCGCCACTCGTGGCCGGCGCAGCGCACGGGCGTCAACTACGCCGCCATCGACACCAACCTGGGACTGATGGCGCGCTTCTCGTGAGCATCGTCTCCACAGTCCGCGACCGCGTACTCGCCTCGTCCCCTACCGCTGCGGCGGAGGGGGCCTTCGAGGTCATCAACGCGCTGCAAGACCTTCACCCGGCCCGCCAAGTTCTCGCACTGGCCGCCGCGCTGAAGGTGACCGCAGAAGTTCTGGAGATCGACCCACGCGAGCTGCTGAGCATCGTGGATCGCATGCAGAACGACTGCCACTTCCGCAACGAAAACACCTTCTCTGCCGTAGCCGCCTACGTGGCCGGCGAGATCAAGCAGAGGTTCACCTGAAAACCCCAACCGAACTCCTACGGGACGCCTACCGCGAGCTGGATGAAACCGGCTCGCTGTCCCTAAAGACCCTGCGCAATCTCCACACGGCCGGCATCGACACCGCCGTGTTGACTGCAATCTCAAACCCCTACCCGGAAGACTGAATGGCACAGAAGAAGTACCCGATCCTCAACACCCCGAAGGGTGTGGCCGTATGGCCGAACCTCAACGCCCCGGACACGAAGTTCAAGCCCGAAGGCGAGTACACCGCACGACTGGCGTTCGATCCGAACCTGCCCGAGGTGCAGCAGCTCATCGCCACGCTGGAGAAGGTGCGCGACGAACTGTTCGAGGAGTTCAAGGCTGAGAAGCCGGCTCACAAGAAGTTCGAGGTCGCCCCGGTGTTCACCGAGGAGCTGGACAAGGACGGCGAAGAGACCGGCCGCATCACCATCAACTTCAAGATGAAGGCGAGCGGTGTCAGCAAGCAGACCAACAAGCCGTGGTCGCGCAAGCCCGCGATCTTCGACAGCAAAGGCAAAGAGATCAAGAACCCGCCGACCATCGGTGGCGGTTCCACACTCCGTGTTGCCTGCGAGCTGGGCGGCGGCGGTGTGCCGAGCGCCAAGAAGTTCTACCTGTCCCCGAAACTGGTCGGCGTGAAGCTGCTGGAACTGGTGACCTTCGGTAGCAAGTCCTCGAAAGAGATGGGCTTCGACGAAGACGAAGGTGGCTACGAAGCTGACGACGCACCGGCACCGAGCACGTTCGGTGGCGAAGACGACGCCGGCAGCGACGAGGACACCAGTGGCGGCAGCGGGGACTTCTAAGTTCCTGACACCGGGCATGAAGCCGGAAGCGGTGGTGGCGGGACATCTCGCCACCATCCACATCCCACTCGAACCTCTGCCTGCATCCCGTCCCCGCGTCACTCGCTGGGGCACCTACATCGCAAAGCCGTACAAGCAGTGGATCGACGCTGCACTCGAAGTAATCCCCGAGGGAAACCTCTGGCTCGATAAGAACCGACCCCTCCTCGTTGTGACCACGGCCGTCTGCACGAAGGCCCGCACGTCCAAGCTGTTCTTCCCCCGTATGGATGTAGACAACACCGCCAAGGCGGCACTCGACATCATCACGAAGATCGGCGGCTATTGGGCTGACGACAATCAGATCGTCCACCTGGTCACGACCAAGCGATTCGCCGCTCCAGGCGAAGCCGCATACACCTCCGTAAGCATCTACTCGTTGTGAAACTCAAGGCCCTCGACACCATCGAGCGCGTCTTCGTCACCTGTTCCATGACCGCTCCGTCCGCCGACATCGGCGTTGCGGAACTGGCGAGCGCACATCGCCGCCAGGGTTACTCCGAGATCGCCGTTCACTACGTCATTCGACGGGACGGCCGTGTGGAGAAGGGTCGCGACGAAAGCGTGCGTGGTGCTGCTGCGCCCACCCATGCATCCAGCTCTCTACAGGTCTGCCTCATCGGCGGCCTTACGGAGTTTCTGGAGACCAAGGGGACTTTCACACCCGAGCAGATTGAGGTGCTGCGGAACGTCAAAGAGCTGCGTGGCTTGCCGCTCGTGTTTGGTCACGAGCCACCCCTCCTCGCCCTCAAAGAACTCCTCAAGGAACCCTGATGAACCTCCCGCTGCAATCCCGAACCGTGCTCTCGCACCTCCGCGCCGAGTCGCACATCACCTCCTGGCAAGCCGAGGGTGTCTACCGCATCCGCCGCTTGGCATCCCGCATCGACGAGATCGTTGCGGCGGGCTACGACGTAATCAAGACCGAGGCGAAAGACGCCACTGGTCAGCGATACATCCGCTATTCCCTCAGCGCAACGCAGAAGCGTTACGCCGGCCCGATCAATCCGCCGCGCGCCAAGTGCATCCGGCTGACGGTCGAGCACATCGAAGAAACCATGCGCGACCTCGGCCACTGCGAGTGCGCCATCGACCGCCTCATCTCCCGTCTCAAGGAAACTGCATGACCCAGGTTGCAACAACAATGCGCGCCGCGTTCGAGAAGGCCGCCGCTGCACCCAAAGCAAACCGCATCAACCGTCTGCTGGTCAGCTCCGCGCTGCGCCGCAAGGTCGGCCTGGTGACCCGCAAGACCATGTGGTCAATCCAGCGTGGAAACCGCTGAGTCCGAGCTGGTCTCGAAAGGCTCTTGCGAAGACTGCGGTTCCTCTGATGCGTGTGCCCTCTATTCCGATGGGCACACGCACTGCTTCTCCTGCGGCAAGACCCGCCAGGGCGACAGCACCCACACGCCACAACGGAGCAAGCGCATGTCCGCTGAGTTTCTGCACGGACAGTCCCAGGCTCTAACGAAGCGTGGGCTGTCAGAGGATACCTGTGCCAAGTTCGGCTACAAAGTCGGAGAGCACCACGGGAAGCCAGTACAAATAGCCAACTACATGCGCGACGGTGAAGTGGTTGCGCAGAAGGTTCGATACGCCGGAAAGGAGTTCAACGTCCGTGGATCACTCAAGGGTGCCGGCCTGTACGGTCAGCACCTCTGGAGTCCCGGCCGCCGCATCGTCATCACCGAAGGTGAGATCGACTGCCTCAGCGTAAGTCAGGCGCAAGAGAACAAGTGGCCCGTCGTGTCCGTACCAAACGGTGCTCAAGGCGCGAAGAAGACCATCGCCCAAGAACTTGAGTGGCTGGAGAAGTTCGAGGAGATCGTCCTCGTGTTCGACATGGACGAACCTGGTCAGACCGCTGCGCAAGAGTGCGCGCTGCTGTTCACACCGGGTAAGTGCAAGATCGCGCACCTGTCGATGAAAGACCCGAACGATCTGCTGCTGGCCGGTAAGGCCCGCGAGATCATCACGGCCATCTGGAACGCCAAGGTGTTCCGCCCCGATGGCATCGTGACCTTCGGTGACATCAAAGAGAAGGCGCTCGCCGCGCTCACTCAGGGACTCCCCTGGTTCCTGCCATCCCTGACCGCCTCCACATACGGCCGCCGCTACGGCGAGGTGTATGCATTCGGTGCGGGCACGGGTGTCGGCAAGACAGACCTGTTTACGCAGGAGATCGTCCACACCGCCGTGACGCTCAACGAGAAGGTCGGCCTGTTCTACCTGGAACAGCCACCCGTCGAGACCGGCAAGCGTGTTGCGGGCAAGCTCGCTGGTCGCCGCTTCCATGTGCCCGACGATTCGTGGACACAGGAGGAGCTGACCGATGCGTTCGAGAAGGTCGAAGCCAGCGGCAACGTCTTCATGTACGACTCATTCGGTAGCACGGAGTGGTCTGTAGTCCACGCGAAGATGAAGTACCTCGCCGCTGCTGAAGGCGTGAAGCACTTCTACCTCGACCACCTCACGGCTCTTGCGGCTGCGGAGGAAGACGAGCGCAAAGCTCTTGAGCAGATCATGGCCGACATCGCCTCGTTCGCTCAGGCATACAACGTCTGCTTCTACCTGATCTCGCACTTGGCAACGCCGGAAGGCAAGCCACACGAAGAAGGTGGGCGAGTGATGATCCGTCACTTCAAAGGCTCCCGCGCGATTGGCTTCTGGAGCCACTTCATGTTCGGCCTGGAGCGTGACCAGCAAGCGGAAGACATCAACATCCGCCAGCACACCACGTTCCGCATCCTGAAGGATCGCTTCACCGGCCAGGCCACGGGCAAGACCATCGGTCTCGGCTACGACGTGGAGACCGGCAGGTTGTTCGAGCAGGAGCTGGAAGAAACCCCGATGTTCCCACCGGAGCCAGGGGAAGGCAGTCAAGACTTTTGACTGACCCCGCTGCAACGACTCACGAGTTCTACATCCCCATGGACGCACCGGCACTTGCTGGTGCGTCTGCATGTTTCCCATACGCAGTCCCCATGACCGCATCCGATGCAGCCCGTCGATTCCCCGAGGGCGGTAGGCGTGTGCGCGTAACCATCACCGTCGAGGAAATCACATGAAGCTTTACATCGAACTGCTGCTGGCCCGCCTGTTCCCGTTCACCGTCGATTCGATCACCGCGCGCTTCGAGAAGGACGTGCAGAACCTGGAAAAGCTGGCCCTGGATCACCGCGCCGCTGCCGAGTCGCATACCGAAATGGCGCACGACTTCCTGGACTTCGCTGACGCCGCACACGACGAAGCCGACCGCGCCACGCGCATCGCTGCCCGCGTCAAAGCCCTGATCGACTAAGCCCTCGATGCTCATATTTGATATTGAGACCAACGGCCTCCTTGAGGAAAAAGACGGCAAGCCGCCGATGGATACGATTCATTGCATCGCAATGCGCGACATCCTGAAGGGCATCACGTATAGGGCCAACGATCACGGATCGAAGCTGAGCAACGAGGCTGCAATTTGCATCCTGATGGAAGCCCCGGACATCTGCGGGCACAACATCATCGGCTTCGACATCCCTGCGATCCAGAAGGTCTATCCGTGGTTCAAGCCGAAGGGCCGTGTGTGGGACACGCTCATCATGTCCCAACTCATGTTCACCGATCTGTTCAACGATGACATGAAGCGAGTCCGGCAGCACGAGAAGGACGCCGCTGCCGGTCGGCGCATTGCTGGTATCTACCCGAAGAAACTCATGGGCAAGCACTCGCTTGAAGCGTGGGGCTGGCGCATGGGCGTCTGGAAGGGCGACTACTCCGACATGATGAAAGCCAAAGGCCTCGACCCTTGGGCGGAGTGGAATCAGGAGATGGACGACTATTGCGTCCAGGACATCCGCGTCACCGCCAAGCTGTACGACAAGCTGATGGCGCAGGGTTTCAGCGAAGACAGCATCCGCCTGGAACACGACATCGCCCCGATCCTTCGGCGACAGGAGACTTACGGTTTCTTGTTCGACAAAGCGAAGGGTAAAGAGCTAGAGGTGACGCTGGTCGGCCTGCGTGCCGAGCTGACCGAGAAGCTGCGCGCTGTCTTCCCGCCTTGGGAAGCAAAGAACGGCATCCTCATCCCGAAGCGTGCCAACAAGTCGAAAGGCTACGAGGTCGGTGTTCCCTTCCAAAAGTGGAAGACCATCACCTTCAACCCCGGCTCACGCGCGCACATCTGCGACCGCTTGAAGCACCTTTACGGATGGACTCCTACGGAGTTCACCGAGGCCGGCACGCCGCAGATGGACGAGACCACGCTCGAAGGTCTGAAGTATCCCGAGGTGCCGCTGCTGATCGAATACCTGACCGTTGCGAAACGGATAGGACAGCTCAGCGAAGGCAAGCAAGCGTGGTTCAAGGCAGTAAAGGCGGACGGCCGTATCCACGGTCGAGTGAATCAGAACGGCGCTGTCACCGGCCGAATGACGCACTCCGCGCCCAACATGGCGCAGGTACCCTCCTCCGGTTCCCTGTATGGCCCTGAGTGTCGAGCGTTGTTCGGTGTGCCCAAAGGGAAGAAGCAGGTAGGCGCGGACGCCAGCGGCCTTGAGCTGCGATGCCTCGCGCACTTCATGGGCCGCTGGGATCACGGCGCATACGCGAAGGTCATCCTGGACGGTGACGTACACACGACCAACCAGATCGCTGCTGGCCTCCTCACCCGCAACGAAGCCAAGACCTTCATCTACGCCTTCCTCTACGGAGCTGGCGACGCGAAGATCGGCTCGATTGTCGGCAAGGGCGCGAAGCGTGGTGCCGAACTGAAGGCTCAGTTCCTTAAGGGACTGCCGGCACTGGATGCGCTCATCAAGGCCATCCAGCAGACCGTCCGCAAGCAGGGATACCTGAAGGGCCTCGACGGCCGCAAGGTGCATGTCCGTAGTGCTCACGCTGCACTGAACACTCTCCTCCAGGGTGCCGGCGCAATCGTGATGAAGAAGGCTCTCGTGCTACTTGATGAGCGTCTGCAAGAGAACGGCTTGATCCCCGGCATCCACTACGAGTTCGTCGCCAACGTGCATGACGAATTTCAGATGGAGGTCGATGAGGAACTTGCCGAGACCGTAGGTGCCGCCGCTACCGATGCGATCTTCCGCGCCGGTCAGCACTATGGCTTCCGTTGCCCACTGGCCGGCGAGTTCAAAGTCGGCAACAACTGGCACGACTGCCACTGAGGCAGAGCGCCACACCGGCAAGCCGTCTCCTTGCACTGACGAAGCACCGGGCGAAGAAGCGGGGCATCCCATTCGACCTCACGATTGAGGACGTGGTGATCCCCGACTTCTGCCCGGTGCTGGGCTTACCGCTGTATCGCAACACTGGAGGACTGGCTCAAGGCCCGAACTCCCCATCCCTCGACCGCAGCGATCCGACCCTCGGTTACACGAGGGGCAACGTCACGGTCATCTCCTCCAAAGCAAACGCCATCAAGAGCAACGCAACTCCCGAGGAGCTGCTGCGTGTGGCCGCCTATTACCAGGAGCACCGATGAAGTCCTGCAAAGACTGCAAGTTCTACCAGCGCGCACCCGGCTATCCCTCCGAGTACGACCAATGCACACGGAAGCACACCGAGGCCCACGTGCCTGATCCTGTGATGGGAGGCACGAAGCGGGTATGCACGACGCCGATGTCCGGCTTCGTCCGCTGCCACGACGAGCGCACCGCGTTCCGTCCGTGGAAGTGCGGCAGCAAAGCGCGCCACTTCCAACCGAAGGTCTCGACCCCCGAGGACTACCACTGGTGAAGGCCCTGAAGTTCATCTTCGGTGGCCTCATCGACACCATCAAGCAACGCAGGGTCATCAAGTCCCGCGAGCGTGCCGCGCTGCACAGCCTACGTCTCGCGAAGATTCAAGCGCAGATCGCGGCGGTGCAAGCCTACATGGGTCGGCCATGACCAAAGTCCTCTACTACCTCGCGGCCCTCCTGATCCTCGTCGCTCTCGGCGCGGGCGCATACGGAGTCTATTCGTATCGCTCGATGACCACGCGCGTCGAGAAGCTGGAAGAAACAGCTCAGCAGTACGACGCACTCACGCAGCGGTTCGACGCCTTCTCAAAGGAGGTCGCCTACCGCCGCGACCTCGACCCACTGATCCGCACCAACCGGGATCGCGTCACACACGAACTGGAGATAACCGCCCGTGAAGATCAGCCCACTGCTGCTTTTCTTGATACCCCTCTGCCTGCAGGGCTGCGCGAAGCATACGACCGTGCGAAGCAGCAACGCCTTCCTCTCCCCGACCGTCATTGAGGGCCGCCACGCATCCCTAGATGCCCTGGTGGACGACCCCAAGAGCACTGGTGGAGACCTATTCAACTTCGCCGGTCAGGCGGAAGACGCACTGCTTCGCTGCAACGCGGACAAGCAGAGCGCAACCAACGAACTGAATCCCAAGGAACCCTAATGCCCCCTAAGACAACGAAGGAAGCCCTGCTTAAGCAAGTGGCCGATCTGAAAGACGCTGTGACCAACATGAAGGAACCGCGCACGCTGAAGGCGGCCGGCGAGCTGACGGTTCACCACATCGACCTTCACCGTGGCAGTGTCGATATGCACCACGTCGATCACATGCGCGAGCACCTACGCCGTGATGTAGCACGCCACATGGCCGAGGAGCTGATTCGCAGTGGCGCAATCAAGTTCTCCGAAACGCTCGAAGACGACTACCGCCGCTTCGCGAAGGTACTGCGCGTCTCAGGTTCGTTGCAGGTTTGCTGACGATCCTCATTGACGCCGACGTACTCCGCTACCAGCTCTCCTTCAAGAACACGAAGACGGTGAAGTGGGAAGACGAAGATGACGGCGCTGAGGTGGTGACTGCCGAGGTCACTAACCCTGAAAAGGCGAAGGCCGACCTGGACGACTACATTGAGGAGCTGCTGGAGAAGTTCGGCACACGCCACTTCCTCCTGCCCCTCTCGGTAAGCACCAACTTCCGCAAGTCGATCCTGCCCACGTACAAGGGCAACCGCACGAAACCAAAGCCGGCCCTGTGGAATGCCGTGGATGGATTCCTCCACGAGCTATACCCCGAGAAGATCATCACCCGAGAGTACCTCGAAGGCGATGACATCCTCGGTCTCTTGGCGACCATGCCGAAGCCCCGGCTGTGCCCTGGCAAGCGAATCATCGTGTCCATCGACAAGGACATGCAGACGATCCCAGGCCGCCTGTTCAATCCCGGCAAGCCCGACATCGGTATGGATGCCAACACGCTCGCAGAGCAAGCCGGCATCCAGCAGGGTGAACTGGAGATGGGCCTCGCTGAGATCGAGCGCACCGTCATCAACGACATCGAAACGTCGGGTATGCGCGGACGCTTGGGCCTCGGCCTGAAGCACCTCGTGGCAACCGGCAACGTGCTGATGTACGTGCCTGACGACGGCAACGCCAAGATGTATCCGCTGTCCCGCTACGTTGTTGACCGTGACGGCATGGGTTCTGTGCTGGAGATGGTCACCCTCGATAGCGTCGCCCCATCAACCATGGGGACGGAGCTGAAGGCCATCCTCGGCCTCGACAAGAACAAAGGCGCGACGAAGGACGCTGGCCCTGAGCAAGATGTGGAGCTGTATACCCGCATCTACCGCGAGGGCGAGCTGTGGCAGGTATACCAGGAAGTGAACAGCAACATCGTTCCCGGCTCCCAGGGTTCCTACCCCATCGACGCGTGCCCCTGGATTCCCCTGCGGATTCCAGAGGAAGACGGCGAGGACTACGGCGCTGGTCTGGTCTACGACTACTACGGCGACTTCGATGCATTGGAGAAGCTGAGCAAGGCAATCCTCAAGGGTGCCGCAGCAGCCGCCAAGGTTCTGTGGGCACTGGATGAGAACGCCACGATCCGACCGACGACCATCACTCAGGCCGAGTCTGGTGACGTGCTTCGGTTCAAAGCCGAGCAGCTCAAGTCCGTGTCACAGGAGAAGTTCGGCGACTTCAACTTCGTGGGTCAGCATATCGACAAGCTGATTACTCGATTGGAGATGGCGTTCGGCGTTCGCACGTCGATTCAACGCAGCGGCGAGCGAGTCACTGCTGAGGAAATCCGTTACCTGGCTCAAGAGCTGGAAGACACCCTCGGTGGCATCTACTCGATCCTCGCAGAAGACCTTCTACTTCCCCTGGTTCGCCGCATCATGGATCGCCTCACCCGCGCCCATCGACTCCCCGATCTGCCTCCAGGTCTCATCAAGCCCCGCATCGTTGTCGGCGTCGCCGCACTCGGCCGTGGGCAGGACATGCAGAAGCTCATGGAATGGGCACAAGCAGCGCAGCAGGTTCTCACACCGCAAGTGTTCTCACAGCGTGTGAATCCAGGCGAGCTGATGGCCCGTATGGGCGCTGCATCCGATCTGACCATGAAGGGCCTCATCAAGACTGATGAGCAGCTCCAGCAGGAACAGCAGACCGACACCATGCACCAGGCCGCCATCCGTGCAGCCCCAACCATCGCAGGTGCCGCCATGGCACCACCAGGAGATATGAGTGGCCAACAGTAACCCAGTGACCGACACGCCGGCTGATCCGGCAAAGACCAAGCCGGTCACACCAGCTCCCGTGAAGACCCCGAAGGACACAGCGAAGGCCGAGGCCGATCCGCTGGAGAAGTTCAAGTCCGAGTCGAACGGTCTCACCATCTACAACTTCAACCACTGAGCCTTATGACCGAAAAGTCCGAGATCACAATGACCATCGAGAACCCGGTCGCCGAAGCTACTTCCACGGAAGCCGCTGCTGCAACCGAGGTCACGTATGGTGGCTTCAAGACCGTCGAGGAGCTGGTCGCCGCTCACGCCGAACTGACCGCAAAGCAGACGGCCACGCCGACCGCTGAAGAAGCTGCCGCCGCCGCTGCTGCTGCGGAAACCAAGCCGGCCCTGGAGATTCCAGCGGGCGACGAAGGTGCACAGAAGGTTGTCGAGGGCGCCGGCCTGGATTGGGCTGGCCTCAACACCGAGTACGCCGAGACGGGCAAGCTTTCCGAAGAGACGTATGCCTCGCTGGAAAAGGCCGGCATCCCGAAGGCCGAGGTGGACACCTACATCCGTGGCAAGCAGGCCGAAGTCGATGCATATGACGCGGCTGTCTACGGCACCGCTGGCGGCAACGAAGCGTACCTTGGTCTGATCGAATGGGCGAAGGGCAACCTCGCTGAAGCCGAGAAGATCGAGTTCAATTCCGCTGTCACGTCCGGCAACCCAGCTCGCGCAAAGATGGCCGTCGAGGCCCTTGCTGCGCGCCATGCTGCGAAACGTGGCGCCCCTCCGGGGTCACTGCTGAATGGCAAGAAGGCTCCCACGGGCGCCGCGCCATTCAAGTCCCAGGTCGAGGTCACCGCAGCGATGCGTTCTCCTCAGTACAAGAACGACCCGGCGTATCGCGCTGAAGTCATGGAGCGGCTGCGCCACTCCGAGTTCTAAGCCCCGCACTGCCCCTGTAGTAACCCACTGGATGAAATAGGCCCGTGTGCAATGCCGCAGGGGAATTTCATTCTCCCTTCCATAAGGAAATCTCAAGAACAAAATGGCAAACGCTGTACCGAATCGTCTTGGTCAAGTCCAGAATGCTGGCGACGACAAGGCGCTGTTCCTCAAGCAGTACGCGGGTGAAGTCCTGACCTCGTTCATGGACGAGTACAAGCTGGCCGGTCATGTGACCGAGCGCAACATCTCCCATGGCAAGTCGGCCTCGTTCCCGGCCATCGGCACCATCGGTTCCGAGTACCACGTACCGGGCACCGAGATCACCGGCCTGAACGTGCAACACAACGAAGTGGTGATCGGTCTCGATCCCATGCTGATCTCGCATGTGTTCATCCCGAACATTGACGAGGCCATGAACCACTACGACGTGCGTAGCGAGTACACGAAGCAGCAGGGCCTCGAACTGGCAAAGCAGCGCCAGCTCAACGAAATCCGCTGTGCGATCCTGGCCGCGCGTATGACCACCGGCCCGGTCGATGGTCAGCCGGGTGGTGCGATCATCAAGGCTGCGACGATGGGCACCGATGCGTCGTTGCTGGCTGCTGCGATCCGTCAGGCTCGTCAGACCTTCGACGAGAAGGACATCCCGGAAGAGGATTGCATTGCCGTCCTGAAGCCGGCGCAGTGGTATCTGCTGACCCAGGTGAAAGACTTGGTGGATCGTGACTTCAACCCCACTGCGGGTGCGTCGCTGTCGCAGGCCGTGATCGAGTCCATCGCTCGCATCAAGCTGCTGAAGACCAACCACTTCCCGAACGCTGATGACTCGGCGAACGCGAAGATTCAGCTCTCCCGCCGCGCTGACTACAGCAAGTCGGTCGCTGCTGTGTTCCACAAGAGCGCAGTCGGCACGCTGAAGCTGCTGGACTTGGCATTGGAAGATGCCTACGACGCACGTCGCCAGGGCACCCTGATGCTCAGCAAGTTCGCGCTGGGCCACGGCCCGCTGCGTTCGGGCGGTGCGGTCGAGATCGCAATCGTCTAAGCAGTACCCCCTCAACCCGTCACGTCCCTAACCGGCGTGGCGGGTTTTTTTTGTCTACCGGAGACTTATGCAACTCACCGCAACCACGGAGCTTGAGGCTGTCAACCAACTGCTGAAGGCAGTGGGCGAGACTCCCATCAACACGCTCGACAACATGGGCTTCACCGACGCCTCGATTGCGCGCGATACGCTGCGCACGAAAGCACGCGAGATTCAGTCACGCGGCTGGTACTTCAATCGCGACTACAACTATTACTTCACCCCGGCCTCTGACGGCCAGGTTGTGTTACCTCAGAACGTCATCGCGCTGCGCCCATCGACGGCAGAGTCACGCCGTATCGTCCCGCGTGGCGGCAAGCTCTACAACGCAGACGACAGCACCTATGTGTTCGACGCCGACAACGGCCCCGTCGCTGAGGTGATCTGGATGTTCGACTTCGAGACTCTCCCCGAGTCCGCGCGTCGCTACATCACCGTCAAAGCGGCCACGCAGTTCCAGGCGCAGTTCCAGGGCAGCGAGCAGTCCTACGGGTTCACCCAGGACGACGAGCGGTTCGCACTGGCAGTCCTCGCCGACGAGGAGCGGGCCTACGAGCCGAAGGGCAACATGTTCAACGATGCGGCCGAAGTGTCCGAAGTCTGGACTCGCTCGTAATGCCATTGGTCTCTGGAACTATCCCGTCGATGATTGGCGGGGTCTCCCAGCAGGACGCCTCTGTGCGCCTGATGTCGCAGATCGAAGCGGCAATGAACTGCGACCTTTCCCCTGCACGCGGTGCTGGCCCTCGGCCGCCCGCGCAGTTCGTGAACGTGCTTGGCTCCGACATCCCTGACAACGCGTTCTTCCACAGCATCATCCGGGACTCCCGCGAGCGGTACATCGTCGCTATCTATCCCGGCAAGGTTCGCGTGTTCAACCACGAGACCGGCAAGGAGTACGTGGTCATCGTTGACCAGGCGTCCCTGTCGTACCTCACGACCCAGCAGAACCCTTGGGAGTCCCTTCGAGCCGTCACGGTCGATGACTACACCTTCATCGTCAACCGCGATGTCCGTGTGGCCCTGGCCGACACGTTGACCCCCGGCAGTGTCACGGGTTCCGTCCAGACCTTTGAAGACCTCCCGAAGATCACCGATCACTACGACCGCATCGGCGTCATCTACGAAGTCCGTGGTGACTCTCAGAACTCCTTCGACAACTACTTCGTGCAGATGGAATCCACGATGGTATGGCGAGAGGTGCCCTGTCCGGGACAGAAGGGAACGCTCGACAAGACCACGATGCCTCACGGTCTCAAGCGAGTCCCTGACTCCATCAACCCGGACGGCTTCTACTTCACCTACGGCCCGCTCGAATACGACACGCGCTATGCGGGTGACGACAAGTCCAGCCCTGCCCCGTCCATCGTCGGGCAACGCCTGGGTGACGTGTTCTTCCATCGGGATCGTCTTGGTCTCGTGGCGAGTGCCGGCAACGTCGTGATGTCCGAGATCGGGCACTACTTCAACTTCTGGCGCACCACGGTCACCTCGCTGCTGGACTCCGACGTGATCGACGTGAACGCACCCACTGAGGGTGTGGCGGAGATGCTGCATGTCTGTGCCTATCAGAAGGCGCTGATGATCTTCGCGTCCGGCAAGACCTCGATGTTCCAGCTCACTGGCACGCCGACGCTGACACCGAAGACGGTGAAGATCGACCCGGTGACCACCTACCAGGTGTCGCCGACGATCAAGCCCTTGCTGGCAGCGAGCAGCCTGTTCTTCTTGGACGACAACGCCGCGAAGCCCTGGAGCACTGTGCGGGAATACTTCGTCTCCGACGACACCGTGACGCCCGAGGCGGCGAACATCACCGCTCACGTTCCGTCCTACGTCCCCGGCAAGACCCGATGCATGGAAGCGGCCAGTGATGCCGACATGCTGTTCCTGGCTCACCAGTCGCCCACAGGACCGCAGGTGTTCGTCCACCAGTACAAGTGGCAGGGCGATGAGAAGCAGCAGTCCGCATGGCACCCATGGACTCTCGTGGGCACCGGAGCGGTACTGCACATGCACTCCATCGGCACCATGCTCTACCTCGTGACCAAGGCACCGGCCGGCGGTGCGGAGCTGCTGACGATGGACTTGAGTACGTCCCCGACGTACCCGCCGATCTCCAACACCTTCGACATCCATCTCGACCGGCGTCAGACGGCGCAGCCTGTGTATCAGGCGTTCGGTAACTACACCGACATCACCGTCCCTCTCGTGCTTCCAACCCTCACGGCCCTCACCGTCCTCAAGACGACTGACTGGCCCTCACCGGGCACGTACCTCGACCTTCGCAGTGCAACGCTGGTGAATGGTGGGCAGACGATCCGTCTTCCTGGTCGAGTGGACACTGGACGTGTCGTCGTGGGCTACCGCTACAACCGAAGCATCACGCTGAGCCAGCAGTTCACGCGGGATCAGAACAACGTGGCGAAGCTCATCGGCCGTTTGCAGATCAAGCGGATGACCGTGCGGTTTAACGACGCTGCGTACTTCAAGACCCAGGTGACCCCCAAGGGTCGCAGCACGGCCACCGATTCAATGGTGCCGCTACTGGAGAGCACGTTCGCCGGCCGTTCCGCTGGTGACGCTGCGTTCCTCACGAACACCCCGCAGGTTCAATCGGGCACCTACAGCTTCCTCGTGGCCTCGCGCTCCGACCAAGTGAACGTGTCCTTCGTCACCGACTCGCCTTATCCCGCCTGGTTCCAATCCGTGCAGTGGGAGGGCCTCTACACCAGCAAGGTACAGCAATGATCCTGACGATCCACGCGCCCACACCCGAGGCGCTCAAGCAGATAGCCGAACGTATGTGCGCGGAGGATCGTGCCGAGATCGAAGCAAGCCGAGGCGGTGATCCACTGGATGTCCTGACGGAATCCGTGGGGGCCAGTAGAGAGTCATACGTCGCATGGTGGGACGGCAAGCCGCAGGCAATGTTCGGTGTTGCCGACTTCACCTACGACACAGATCACGGCGTTCCCTGGATGCTCTCCACGGGAGCGCCGCCTGCGCGTGTCGCACGCCAGTTTATCGCTGCATCCCGGAAGTACGTGGCCGCATGGCTACCGATGTACGTCCGCCTTTTCAACATGGTCGATCTGCGGCACCTCCGCGCTCAGCGGTGGCTGCTGTCTCTCGGCTTCCACGCCGCACGGGTGCATGACATCCACGGCTACCCCTTCATCGAGTTCGAGGCTTCACCAAACTAAGATGTGCTACGTCGCCATTCCGTACATCGTCATGGCCGTTGCCGCAATCGGCACCGCCGCCTATGCCGCTAACCAATCGAAGATCGCTACCGAGCGACAGATGAAGTTTGCGCAGGAGCAGACCGACCAGGGTGCTCAAGCTCAGACCGACGACCGCCTCAAAGCGGCCCGTGAACAGCGCGCAGCAGCGCGTGCAGCATCCGCAGAGTCCGGTGCATCCGGCAACTCCAGCGACGCAATCCTCAACGACATCATGATGCAGTCAGGCCGTGACGTATCTCGCATCGAGAAGAACCGTGAGAACGGTCAGCTCGAAACGCAGCAGCAGGCTCGCAGCCGCTACTCCGAGATCAACGGTCAGCTCGTCGCGAGTGTCGGCAGTTCCGCAGCAAGCGCCTACGGTGGCTATTCGTCCGCCGCATCCAAGACGCCAACCATCACGCCTGACGGCAAGAAGCCCACCTAACCCTTGAGGAACCTACATGCCTCGCTTTGAAGCACAACGCATCACCTCGCGACCGGCCGTAGATTCCTCGCAGTCCGCCAACGTCGCCCTGCCCGTACAAGCTGACCTCAACGCCGTTCGCGGCCAGGGCAGCGCGATGTGGGGCCTCAGTCGCGCACTCGGTGACGTGGCGAACACCATGGCGCAGAAGAACGCCCGTGACGCTGCCAACCAGAAGGAGGCGCAGGACGCGTCCGACAAGAAGGCCGGCGCCACGCACGCTGCCGAGTTCAACGTTAGTGGTGCGGATCAGACCGAGTGGCTGAAGCAAGCCAGCGACGTAGCTAAGCAGAGCTACGAGGAGACTGACGGCATCAATGCCGTGGGTCGCTTCCAAGACCAACTACAGGAACCACTGGCAAAGCTGGAACCAGGTGCGGACATCGACGGGTTCCTGAAGGAGCATGCCGAGCAGTACATCGCCGACAACAAGCTCGACGGCAAGGCACGCGACACCTTCATGGTGGGCCTGTCCAAGTCGCAGGACGACATCAAGCAGGCGTTCCTCAAGCAGTCGATCAAAGAGTCGATGAAGCGCGAGGAGGACGGCGCGTCCGCCATGCTGGTCGATGGACTGACCAAGGGGAACATGACGACCCCCGAGGGCTACGCCGCGTGGCGTGCCTACAACGCCAACAAGGGTATGACCGACGACGAGCTGGACACCATCGCGGTGAACTCCGTCAAGGCGTCGCTCGCATCCGGTGACATCGACATCGCCAAGGGCATGTCCATCCTCCAGACCTCGACCGGCAACGGCCGACCTGTGCTGGCTGACATCCCGGAACACAAGGAAGAACTCCAGCTCGCCGCCAAGCGCGGACAGGCTGTGCAGGAGGACCGTGCGAAAGCCGCTCGCTATGACCAGGAAGTGCAGGACACCGTGCAGGTGGACGCACTGGCCGACAAGGGCATCCTGGGGAAAGCCCGTGCGCTCGCATGGGGCAAGGCGAACGACAAGTCGGCCGCTGAGGTCGCCTCGAAGCTCAACTCGTCCCGCGAGGCTGCGGAGCGACAGTCCGACAAGATGGCGAAAGAGCAGCGTCAGCGTGACGCGATGCTCCTGTGGAACAACCACGATCCTCTCAGTGAGAACCGTGCGGGCTTCTCCGCCGACGAGATCGCTAAGGCCGGCGACACCACGTTCACTGCGGCTCTCCAGGCCGGCGACCCCAAGCAGGTTGCTGCCGTCGTGGATCACGCCATGCGCAGCGGTGCCCCCATCCCGGCTCTCAAGGGAATCCTGTCGAGCACTCTCGATCCCAGCAATCCCCAGCAGGCCACGCAGTACGCGCAGCTTGTGGATCGCATGTTCAGCATCTCCCCTGCCCGCGCCTCTGCGGAGCTGGATAGCAAAGCCCTCGCGAGCTACACGCAGTACAAGCAAGCGAAGCTCCTGGGTGCTGACGACGCGCAAGCGTGGTCGAAGGTGAAGATGGGGACGAACCTCGACTCCGAGACGATCACCAAGAACGTCACTGACGCGATGAAGCTGGTGGCGAAGGATGCCCCCAAGGACTTCACATCCGAGCACTTCTGGCAGTCCAACACGCCCATCGCAAACCTGGGTGAGCTGGACACGGCCTACCGCCTCTCCGTCAAGGACATGGTGGAAGCCGCTGCTTCTCCCGAGGTGGCCGCCAAGGCCGCGCTGACCCGAGTGCAGTCCTCCTACATCCGTGTGGGCGACCGCATGGTGCGCAACTACGGCACGGGTGACGGCATGGACAAGCAGACCAGCGAAGCCATGACTGAAGCCAGCAACATGTGGAAGGGCAAGCTCGTCGAGAAGAATGTGGTCGGCAAGGATGATCCGGTGATGTTCGCGCCGATCCCTGGAGCGCCGAACACCTGGCGGCTGACCTACTTCGCTGCTGGTGGTGTCCCACTGCCTGTGACCCACGAGGTCACGAGGGTCGGCGACGACGGCAAGGAGCACACCAGCACCGAGTTCGTCGATGTCATCCCTTCAGCCGCTCGCGTGAACTACGCGGCGTGGAAGAAGCAGGAGGACGCTAAGCGTGTCACGGTGGAGCAGTTCGCCAAGAACAATGAAACGACCATCCCGGAAGGCGGCCTGACCGCTGCGAACGTCGCCAAGATCAATGCAGCGATGAAGACCTCCGACGAGAACTGGTCGAAGCCAGCAGCTACCGAACTCCAAGAGTACGGCAAGAAGAACTGGTTCGACCCGGCCAACGTTGCCAAGCGCACGAAGGTCTCGAACTTCCTCAACGATCCCTCCAACCACTCGCAGTCCTTCGCGGACTTCATCACCAGCAACCACTAACGAGGTACACCTGTGGACACACTACCGAGCATGTACGCTCGCGAGGGGCAACCAAACCTCGCCCTGCCGTCCGCAGGTGTTACCAAGCTGGACGCACAGGCCCGCACGGACGCGGCGACGGAACAGAAGACAAAGGACGCGACGACCTTCACCGACCTCATCGGCGCCAAGATCGTCCAGGGGCCTATCGCATGGGCCGACAGGGCACTACAGGAACAGGGCGTCCCTCGCGACCCCGACTTCTACGGTGCGGCACTACAGCCAGTCATTGACGACTGGCGTAAGGCGGGCCTTGAGAATCAGACGGAACTGCTGGAGCGTGCAACGTCTCCCGCACACGCTGAACTCCTCAAGGGATTCGCAATCCAGAACAAGATGGCGCAGGAAGACTCGGCTCGCTCCGGTCTCCTGTCCAACCTCGCAGCAGGCGCACTCGATCCCTCCATGTTCGCCATCGGTGCCCTCTCGGGTGGCGCTGGCTACTCCGCGAACGCGGGACGCTTGGCGAACGCTGTGCGTGCCGGCGTCGTCGGCGCAGGTATCAACATGGGCACCGAGGGCCTCGCATCACAGTACGACCCCGAGATCGACACGTCCCACCTGGTCACCGCAGGAGCCTTTGGGTTCCTCGCGGGCGGCGCCTTCGGGTTCCGCGCAGGTGAGCTGGCCGATCTGGCGCATGGCACCAACAAGCTGGTGCGCGGCACCACAGCGCCCGTGCGTACCGGCAATGACAGCATGGGTGCAGCGCGAGTCGATGGCTCTGTAGTGAGCACCCTGGACGGCCCCGTAGTGGGCACGCCAGAGTGGCAGCAGACCATCCTCGACGAGTCCTACGCGAACACCAACCGTGCTGCGTTCACTGGCAGCGGCAAGGGTGCGCCCAAGTGGCTCCCGAAGTGGATGGCGAACATGACCATCCGCCGTGACCTTGCGGGCCGCCTCGGTGGCAGCGAGTCCTCCGTTGTCCGTAACGAGGGCAGCAAGCTCCTGCGGGACAGCGTAGGCAACACAGATCGCAGCGCGGCAACCAAGTTCACTGCGTCCGAAGAATCAGAGCTGATGGATCAGACGATCCACGCGGCGTACCGCAAGGGCGTCGAGGGTGAGTGGTCGAAGTTCTCCGCCGCCAGCGGCATCAAGGGTGACGTGGCGCGTGGTCAGTTCAACGAGTCGGTCGGCTACCACATCCGTGGTGTCGCTCAGGACATGTCGCCGGAAATCGAGGCGACCGCGGATCACGCTGCTGCTGCCTTCAAGACCATGAATGACGAGCTGCGTGCAGCCGGCGTCCCCGGCTTCGAGAAGGAGCTGCCGACCAAGGGTTACCTGCCCCGCATCTTCTCCGCGAAGGGCTACACCGACCTCAATGCGACCAAGGGCCTCTCCTTCGAGAACCTGCGCGACAACCTGGTGAAGCCAGCGATGCGTAGTGAATGGATCAAGAACCTGCCGGACGGCGAGAAGGTCAACGAAGACCTCCTGCACGAAGTCAGCAACGCATGGCTCAAGCGTGGATATGACAAGGCGATGGGCGGCGCAGGTGACCTACATGGCACGCTGAACCGTGCAGACGCCGGCAGTGTCCGCGATCTACTGACGGAAGCTGGTGTGGATGTGCAACGCATCGACGCACTGGTGGGCAAGCTGGAGAAGGACGCAGCCAAGAAGGCCATGCACTCCCGTGCGAAGTCCCGCATCGACATGGACGAGTCCTTCGGCGCAACGCTGAAAGACGACCTCGGCAACGAGCACAAGGTGAACCTCGCTGATCTCCTGGAGAACAACGTGGACAAGCTGGTGCCCGAGTACGTCCGTGAGATGTCCGGCTGGGCCGCGCTGAAGAAGCACGCCAACATCGGCACGCAAGCGGAGCTGGACAAATACAAAGCGTTCCTCCTGGCTCAAAGCAAGCAGGCGGGCGACAGTGATCTGTCCCGCGCACTCGACATCACGTTCAACTCGATCCTCGGCAAGTCCACGTCCGACGCACCGCACTCCGCATGGACTCGTGGTTCCCGCTTGGCTCGTGGGTGGAACTTCCTGACCTCAATGGGCCAAGTGGGTTTCACGATGCTGGAGAGTGTGGGCGGTACGCTGGGCGCTGTGGGTTTCCGCAACGCACTGAAGGCGGCCCCTGCGGCGGTGGACATGGTGCGCAACATGCGTACCGGCAAGTTCTCCACTGACGAGGCGCGCTTCATCTCCGAGCTATCCGGCTTCGGCACCGACTTCATCCGCAACCAGCCGCATCTGCGCCTGGACTCCGTGGGCGAGTCCGTGTGGAACAACGAGAAGGCGGTGGGCAAGGCGCTGAACAAGCTCGACCAGGGTGAGCAGTACGCACAGCGCGCGATGTCCGTGGTCTCCGGTATTGCACCGATGGTGCAGTTCAACCAGGGCCTCGCTGGCACCGGCATCACCAGCTACATCATCGACCTCGCCAACCGTGCGTCGATCCCCAAGAGCGCACTGAACCGCCTGCGTGCAGGTGGCCTGGACGCTGCTGACCAAGCTCGTCTCTTTGGAAACCTCAAGGGCATGACGGGCGTCAAGGACATCGCAAAGTCCTGGGACAAGTGGTCGCCGGATGACAAGCGTCTCCTGGCACTGTTCGTCCATCGCAATGCGAAACGCTACCTGGGCGAAGGCGGTGTCGGTGACACCATCCAGCTCATGCACTCAGCGACCGGGCGCATCTTCACTCAGTTCCGTACCTTCCAGACCAACTCGTACACCTCGGTGCTCTTGCACGGGCTGCACATGCGTGACTGGCAGACGGCGCAGATGTGGATGGGTTCCACGCTGTTCGCAGGTATCGGCATGGCCGCTCGTAACTACGTCAACACCATCGGCGACCCGGAGAAGCGGGAGAAGCTGATGACGATGGATACGATTGGCAAGCAGGCGTTCCAGCAGTCCAGCTACTCCTCGATCCTCCCGTTCATGGTGGACACCGTTGCACACGACATGGGTCTCAAGAAGGCCCTCGGTGGTGATGACACTCCTGTCTTCGCCTATGGCCGCTCCACGGGCCTGGACTCCGGTGTGCAGGGCATCCCCTCGCTGGCAACCGGACGTGCCTTGTGGGGTCTTCCGAAGCTCGCGGTGACAGCACTCGATCCACATGCACAGGTCACACAGAAGCAAGCCAAGGATGCGATGTCGCTCCTGTGGTTCCAGAACGTCACTGGCGTTCGTAACGGTCTCTCGTGGGCAGCTTCACAGCTCCCGAAGGGCGACACTCCCTAACTCTCTGGAGACACATGAACCCACTGGCTCGTGGCTACTCCTTCGTGATGTACCTCGCGGAGTCAGCGGTCACGTACACCATCCCCTTCCCCTACCTGCACTCCGAAGACATCCGGGTGTTCGCAGGGGATGTGGGGGATGCTGTGGAGCAGTCCTTCACCTGGACTGGCCCCACCACAATTCAACTGGCCGATGAGGTTCCCTCGGGAATCCTCGTCACCATCCGCAGGTTCACTCCGCGCGACAGGAACCTCGTCGTCGTCGAAGACGGCACGCAGCTACCAGCGCGTGACTTGAACCTCAACAGTACACAGCTCCTCTACATCATCCAGGAGCAGCTCGACTTCGGCACCTACGGTGCTGGCGGCCTTCCTGGCGGCGGCTCTGGTTGGCCCGGTCAAGGCGACCAGCCTTCCCTACCGATCCAGCAGATCATCGACGCGATCATGCAGTCGCCCATCATGGGCATCCTGGTGACCCGGCTCGATGACATCGACAACACTGCCGAGACGCTGATGGAAGAACTCCTCCGCAGCGACCAGACGTTCGACGAACGCCGGAAGCTCGAAGGACGCATCGCTACCGCAGAGACCAGCCTGACCGCGCTGGTGGACGATCACTCGTCCGTCGCCACACAGATCACCGAGCTGTTCGCCAAGTTCGACGACTCCGCTGCGCAGTTCATCCAGGTCAACCAGGCCATCGCCACGGAGACAGAGGCACGCACCACGTCCGCCACGCAGCTCAGCGCGGCCATCAACGACAGCATCGCGCAGATCACCGACGTGAAGCAGGCGATTGCCAATGAGACCGAGGCACGATCCACCGCGATCACCAAGGTCGCTGCGGACTTCGACAAGGCCGACAAGGCCATCTCGCAGACCATGCAGACCTCCTACGCCACCAAGGACTACGCGCAGGCCATCGCTACCACCCAGGTCGAGGCGTTCTCCAACGGTTCCTTCGCGAACCTACAGAGCCGCTTCGAGGCCCTCGTGGTGGGCAATCCTGATCCTGGTGCAAACCCGGAATGGCAGGCCAACTGGTCGGTCAAGATGAATGGCGGAAAGATCGACGGCATCCCTGTGATCGCCGGCATCGGCCTGGGCATCGACAGCAAGACTGGCTCGACCTTCACGGTCATGGCTGACCGCTTCGCCATGGTCTCCCCGACCTACACCACTACGGGTGGCGTGGCGCAGCTCAAGTATCCATTCGTTGTCGGCACGGTCGGCGGCGTGAGCACCGTGGGCATCCAGGGTCAGCTCATCGTCGATGGCTCAGTGACAGCCAACAAGATCACTGCGAACTCCCTGTCAGCCATCACGGCCAACCTGGGCACGGTGAACGGCGGTACGTTCCGCACGTTCCAGCTCGACGGCAACGGCGCGATCATCAACCCGCTGGAGTTCCGCTGCGAGATGACGAACAACCCTGGCGATGCCTATCCGATGTGGATCGGTGCCGGGGCGAAGAATTGGAACAACGCAGTCTTCTCTGTCGATCGTTCGGGCAACGCCAAGTTCGCTGGACAGATCACCGCTCAGAACATGATCGGCAACTTGCAGAAGTCCACCTACACGTCGTGGACTGGCGACATCGCGGCGAACGTCGGCGGTGTCGGCGCACAGATCACTCTGACGACCCCCGTGCTCCTTGGGGAAGCTCAGGTGCCTGTGCTGCACGTCGAGTGTGAGATCCACAACCCCGGCTCCAACCCCTGCACAGGACTCATCATTCTGGAGAAGCTGGTCGGTTCGACGTGGGTAGTGATGAAGCAACACGCCTACTACATGAACGTCTCCTCCACCGCCTACGACTCCATGATGGCCCTGGACGGTGCAGCCACGGGCGCCGTGAGCTACCGCGTTCGCATCGACGGCACCGGGCAGATTCGCCCTGACTACTTCCACGTCACCGCCATCTCAATCTACGCCCTCGGGCTGAGGTAACTATCTCCGCAAACGACAACCCCGGCTCGATCTCGAACTCGACTCTAGCCGCTCGCATCTCCGCTCTGATCGACAAGTGGAACGGATACAAGAACGCACTGCGCGACTTGCTCACCAAGCAGACCGGCACAGTGGATATGGAAGACGGTACGGGTGCCATCGTCACCCTGCCGACCTTCCCGGCCCTACAGAAGACCGTCACGTCCCTTACGGACAACTTGACGGGTGCCGCCGCGCAGGCACAGGCGTCCTCGTCGCAGGCTTCGGCCTTCGCATCTGCGTCGCTGAAGTCCGCTACTGACTCCGACACAGCCCGCGCCGCTTCCGTTGTCGCTAAGGACGCCGCTGCTGCCTCTGCGGTCACTGCGGGCACCTCGGCTTCCAACGCGACCTCGAAGGCCACTGACGCTGCTACAAGCGCAACCACGGCGACCACGAAGGCTGCTGCGGCTGACGCGTCTGCGGTGGCTGCGGCCGGCAGCGCGACGACCTCCAGGAACAACTCCGACAATGCCGGCTTCTCTGCGGCATCCGCGTTGTCCTCGAAGGGCGCTGCGGAAACCGCGCAGGGCCTCGCCCTGCAATACGCGAACGCTCCGGTGAACGTCCAGGTCTCGCCTGGTAACTTCTCGGCGTTCCATTGGGCCGAGCAGGCCCGCCTCACCGCCATCGGCGCGCTGATCTACCGAGGCAAGTGGTCTGCTGCATCCGGTGCAATGCCAGACAGTCCGAAGGTCGGCGACTTCTACATCGTCTCCGCTGCCGGCACCGTCAGCACCGTCAAGTACGGCGTAGGCGACATGCTCGTTTACGACGGCGACTCCTGGGATCGCATCGACAACCAGACCGTCGTCACTACTGTCGCCGGCCGCACCGGCAACGTGGTGATCGGCATCTCTGACCTCGCGGGCCTACAGGGCACGCTTGATGCCAAGGCACCGCTGGCAAGTCCCGCCTTCTCGGGACTCGTTGATATGCCCTCGGCAACAGGTCGGTGCTTCTTCGCGTCAGGTGCGGGCGATGGCGCCTCCTACGCTACCCACAACAGCCGTGTGCATTTGCATTGGGGCCTCGGTCTTGCGGACTACACGGATACGGTTCGTGGCGTGTACGACGCCCGCACGGGTACGTGGGACACCTTGGGTGGCTACAAGGTCAACGGTAAGGCCGTGTGGCATGCGGGCAACTTCGACCCCGGCAGCTATCTGCCTGTCGGCGTGCGTACCTCCAAAGACGGAACGGTTCTCGCCAGCGGTAGCCCTCCCAACATCTCGGGGATCGTCAACAACAACGCCACCGCGCTGTGCATCGCGAACAACAACAACCAGTACGCAGCGGCCGTCATGTCCTTCCTCCGCGACGGTCAGTACGGCGCCCACTTCGGTATCGACACCGACAACCAGTGGAAGGTCGGCGGCTGGTCGATGGGTGCCAACGCGTACCGCGTGATCCACGAAGGCGTCACGAACTGGAACTGTGCCGGTCAGGTAGCAGGCAACAGCCTGACCACCCAAAGTAACGGCGGTGCGTACATCAACGGCAACGGCAGCGGCCTTCAGCACAACGGCAACGCGTACTTCGCAGGCCAGATGAACAGGCTATGGGCGAACAGTGCTGGTTGGGTAGGCATGCCGCGCATCTTCGTCCAGGGCAGTGACCCAGGCGGCGCTGCGCAAGACGGTGACCTGTGGATTTGGTGACCCATGCTGAAGATTAGAAGCGGCGGCGGGTGGCGCGATCCGGTGCAAGGACAAGCACGTAAGACCGGCGGCATCCAGACCAAGATCGGAAACATCTACAGGCGACAGGGAGGCGCCTGGGTGCTCGCGTTCGCTGCCTACACACCCGTCAGCGGCTCTGCCAGTCCCACCAGCATTTCAGGTGGCGCGCAGGGTGTCCCCAATTCCGGCAACGTCACCTCGAACGCTACAGCGGCCTACGGTGCAAACGGCAACGGCTCGTACAGCTACACCTGGTCAATCGTCTCCGTGAGCAATGGCGTCGCCCCGACCATCACCAGCCCGAACGGACAGTCCACAACCATCTCCCGTGTCGTGACTGCCGCTATCGGCGCCATCACCGGCGTGCTGGCTTGCACCATCTCGGACGGCCAATCGTCCTACGTGGTGTACGTGAACTACACACTCTCCTACTCGACCAACAAGTAACCATGGACAACGACACGAAACTACTCGCTACCTTGGGCATCACCGGGGCCGTCATCGGCCTCGGCAAAACCCTTGCTTCGAGCGGCCCTTCCAACTGGAAGATCGCCCTCGCCCGCTGCATCACCACGGCCGGTCTCAGCATGAGTGCCGCGCTGGCCGTCGTGATCTTCCCCACGCTGTCCTTCCCGGCCCATGTGGGTCTCGCTGCGGCCCTGGCGTCCCTCGGGACGACCGCGCTGGAGAGTCTGTTCGCTCGCTTCCTCGGTGGCGGTAGTGGCAGCAAGTAAGGACGCACTCGAAGCCCTGCACTCCGCTATCGCCAACAAGCTCACCGACACCATCGAGAGCATGGATACGGACACCAAGGGACTCGCTGCGATCCTCAACGTCGCCCGACAGTTCGTCAAAGACAACGGCATCGAAGCCGTCATCGTACCTGGCAGTCCCGCTGGCAAGCTGGCGGACAAGCTCAAGGAGTTCCCCTTCGACGCAAGCTCTGACCGGAGCCATTGAGCGATCCGCATCCGTTCGAGGACTTCCGTAACTTTGTCTACCATATCTGGCAGCAGCTCGGCCTACCGGCGCCGACCGCTGTCCAGTACGACATCGCTGCCTACCTGCAATACGGCCCTCGCCGCCGCGTCATCGAAGCCTTCCGAGGCATCGGGAAATCCTGGATCACCGCAGCGTATGTCTGCTGGCTCCTGTGGAAAGACGCGCAACACAAGGTACTAGTTGTCTCCGCATCCAAAGATCGCGCTGACGCCTTCTCGATCTTCACCAAGCGATTGATCGAGACCATTCCCGAACTAGCTCATCTGAAGCCCAAGGGCGACCAGCGCAACTCGAACCTCGCGTTCGATGTCGGCCTTGCGAAGCCCGACCAGTCCCCTTCCGTGAAGTCTGTCGGTATCACCGGCCAGCTCACCGGCTCACGCGCCGACACGATCATCGCGGATGACGTGGAGGTGGTGAAGAACTCGGCCACTGTCGCGCAACGCGAGAAGCTGGGTGAACTCATCAAAGAGTTCGACGCGATCCTGAAGCCCCTGGCTCACGCAGAGATCGTCTACCTGGGCACGCCTCAGACCGAGGAATCCATCTACAACCAACTCCCTTCGCGCGGCTACGAGATTCGCATCTGGCCCGCGAGGTATCCGAAGGATCGCAAGCACTTCAACCAGTACAGCGGTCGCCTCGCTCCGTTCATCGCGGATCACTTCGAGGCCAACCCTGGGTGTGCATGGCAACCTGTGGAGCCTTCCCGGTTCCATGAGGATGACCTTCTTCGCCGTGAGGCGTCCTATGGTCGCGGCGGGTTCCTGCTGCAATTCATGCTCGACACCACGCTGTCCGATGCTGAGCGGTATCCGCTGAAGCTATCCGACCTGATCGTGATGGACGTAGACCGCGAAGCGGCACCCATCCGAATCATGTGGGCCTCTGGCAAAGAGCAGGTGATCGACGACATCCCCGCTGTGGGATTCACTGGTGACCGCCTGCACCGACCGATGTATCTCGCCAAGGAAGTCGAGGAGTACACCGGCTCCGTCATGTCCGTCGATCCCTCGGGACGCGGCGGTGACGAGACGGGCTACACCGTGACCAAGCTGCTGCGCGGCATGGTCTTCCTGCGTCGTGCAGGGGGCCTGAAGGGCGGCTATGACGACGAGGCTCTTGAGCAGATCGCGCACGTAGCCCGTGCCGAGAAGGTCAAGATGATCCTGGTCGAGTCGAACTTCGGCGACGGCATGTTCATCAAGCTGCTGGAGCCTGTGCTCCGCCGCATCTACCCGTGCGCTGTCGAGGAGACTCGCAGTGTCGGTCAGAAGGAACGCCGCATCATCGACACGCTGGAGCCTGTGCTCAACCAGCACCGACTGATCGTGGATGCCGCGCTCATGCGTGCGGATCAGAAGTGCGAACCGAAGTTCCAACTGTTCCACCAGCTCACGCGGATCACCCGCGACCGTGGCGCCCTACGGCACGACGACAGACTCGATGCGCTCGCAATGGCCGTCGCGTACTGGAGCGAGTACCTCAACCGCGACATCTCCCGCGAGGAAGACAAGCGGATGGAGGAGCTGATGGAGATCGAGTACGCGAAGTTCGCGGAGAGCGTCTTCGGTCATCGGCCGGCAGCGCCGAACTTCTTCGACAACTACTGAGCGGCCGAAAAGGATAGCTAATGCGGTGGGCGAATGGATAGAACAACCGCACTAATCACCGCGCCCACCGCGAGCCAAAAGACCCTCTCCAACAAGCTGAGGCCCATCCTCGCTGTCGCACGTTTCTGTTCTGCGCGCGCCGTTCTTAGCATAAGAACCACGTTCGTCTCGACGTCCTCATGGTGCCTCCGCAGAATGTCCAGATAGCCGTCGTGCTTAAGCCCGTTGGACTCGTAAGCAGGCAGCAGAGCATGCAGCCTTTGATCGCAGAACTGAAGCAGCGTTTGGAGCTGTGACTTCGTATACAGCTCCCACTCTCTTGTATGTATCCAGCTCGGAATGAGAGCGTATTGATTGACCCAGCGATATTGCTCTACGCACTTCGCAGCGAGCTGGTCTAGCACGTCTCTGTGTTGGCCGATTAGGACACTCACAGCGCTGCTGTTCTGGCCGACTACCCCGCCTATATTTGCTGCCACAGGCTCTCCACGGAACACGACCCCGTGCAGGTCGCGACGGAACTTCTCTATCGTATCCCGTGCCGTGTTGTTTAGATCGTTGTTCTGCATTCGCTTACCCTCATCGACCCTCCGGGCCAAACTTCTGCGACAACTACTGAGTTGGTTTGTCCATAAGATCGTCAACGAGGTGCTGCGTAGCTATTTCGACCCGATCAAGCGGGTGAGCCGCGCAGTACGCGTCTACATAGGCGTCTAGCGCGTTGGTGTCTTCCTGCTTGAGCGCGCCATCCACATCGTAGTAACCGGAAGCCGTGACGAAACCGGCGACCCATCCCAGGAGATCTGCGTCGAGATGGTGCGCTCGGTCAGTTGTCCAGGTGCCACAGCTTGCGGCTCCGGCCCCGTAAACAGTGTAGCCGCGCGCCGACACGATTCCCGGCGCACATAAAGCGCACACAGCAGCAACAGCGAACAGTCGAAAGCGCATAAGTCATTCCTTCCCCTGGAGTACCCATAACCTATCAGATCACCACCCGCCTCCTCGACTTCATGGTCAAAGTCGAGGGGGAAAGGCTTGTCGCATATCGTGACACCAACGGCACCCTGACCATCGGCGTAGGCCACACCGGCCTCGACGTTACTCCTGGTCTCCGCATCACTTCTGAGACCTCCCGCGTGCTCCTCCTACGCGATCTCGCGTGGGCTACCAACTGCGTATCCAAGAATGTCCACGTCGCCCTTACGGAGCCGCAGTGGATCGCTCTCGTGTCCTTCGTGTTCAACGAGGGAGAGCATGCCTTCATGACATCCACCCTGCTGCGCTTGCTCAATGCAGCCGACTACGCGTCGGTGCCCACGCAGCTCCTGCGGTGGACGAAGGAGACCATCAACGGCCGGCTGGTTGACAACGCGGGTCTTGTGAACCGCCGCGCCGCCGAGGCCGTGTTATGGAACTCGCGGGCGGGGGCTGAACTCTCAACTCCTACGCGCGCCCTATACGTTGGTGCTCCGTAAACGTCCGTGGCATAGTTGCCCCAGCTTTTTGACGGCCTGTAGCAGTTGAGTGGCGTTGCAAAGCCTCCTGGCGCCTAGATTTACGGGGAAGAATTTGAAACGCATATTACGTTGGCTGGGCGGGTTCGCCGGACTCTTGTTGGTCGGAGCATTAGGTAGCGGCCTTTGGGAAAAGGTTCTTTCGCCGTTGTTGTCGATAGCGTCGTCAGCCCTGGTGAGCACAATTTCCAGATTCAGCAGAAGCTATAGCGATGCAACGTATGCACTGGCCGCGCAGGGATCGCCGACCAGTGCTGGGCTGTTCGCCGATTGTTTGATTGTCTTCGCGTCGATGATAGCGGTCATGTTCGTAACGACGCCCACGCTGAAAAGGACGTTTGCCCGCGTGAAGGAGCTGACCGAGAGGTCCAGCAAAGCACGGTTCATATTGGAACTGAATGCTTTGCTTTTCATGGCGGCGTTAGCGACCGTGATGGTCTCTCTGGCGAAGTTAACAGTTGCCGAGGACGTCGGGGGCAGGACTCTACAAAGCATGGAGATTCTTCGGCCAGTAATCGGGGAGCAGTACTACATTCGATTCCGGGCAGACTTCTATTCCATGAAGACAGAACGAGACTTCTTGGCGCTTAAGAAGCTGATCGACGAACAAGCGCAACGTTACAAGACGTCTGTCCCCATAGATGATCGCCTCTGAACACTCGGGCGGCCTCAAGCGAAGTGACGCGAGAAGTCACATGTGTTTCTCCACAAGTTGTTGCAGCGTCGCTGCATTTCGCTGCCCCTGGTCTTCGTAGTTGTTGTTGAAGATGCCCTGGACGTTCAGTGTGTCCTGGGCAAGCTTCCGCATGGCGTAGTAGCTATCGACCTCCACCATGCGGAACTGTTCGGCGTAGTACCGCAGGCACTCCTCGGCGCTGTTAGACCCTCGCGGGTAGAACAGCTTGGACGCGATCAGGGTCTTATCCGTCCAACCGGCGGTGCCTATCTAGATCTCACCCATCGCAGGGAATCTCTTCTCCAGGCGGGAAGCCCTGCTCCCTCAGCATCTGATCGAGCTGTTCACCCGCCCACACGTCGTCCGCTGCGCTAACGTTCTCGGTGATCTCGTCAGCCTCGCTCGCGAAGGCGCATAGGAAGTCTGCCCGTTCTTCGTGATCCTTGACGAGCTGTGGCAGCGAAGCTTCAAAAGCATCCAGCTTGTGCTGAATCTGTCTCCGCGTGAGCAACATGATCGACACCTCTGAGGTGAACAGACAATGTGACGTGAGTTGTCTACCAGGGATCAAGCAACTGTGGACAAGCCAGTCACAGTGACTAAGGAAGGGGTCAGGAAGGAGACACCCCCCTCTCCCCTGGCGACTCCTGAAGTGCTCTACATGACTCATATAGGGATCATAAGGTTCTCTTGCTTCCCCCTTGCTCCTATGCTGCGGGTTATATTATTCTCTCAATAAAAACATGGACTTGAAAGATGCTGCGACGGACTCTTGCGATCACTACTCTCCTGGCCCTGACGGCCTGCGCCTCGCTCCCCAAGCAGCACGCGGCAGTGGATGCCCTCCTCTTGGGGAAGCCACAGAGCTTCGCCACGGCCCGCCTGGGCCAGCCGCATACGTTCGGGGACACTAAGGGTCGCTTGGTGCAGTACGACCTCCGTCGCGGTGTCGGTACGGCTCTCATTCCCAACACCTCCCAGGTCAGCGGCTATGTCGGCACCACGCCTGTCTCCGCCTCCGTCACCTCCTACGACAGCTACACCTACGACACCTACTGCACCCTCATGATCCAGATGGACGCCAGCGGTATCATCGTCTGGACTAAGCTCGACGGTCAGCCGAGTGAGTGTCGCAAGGGACTCCAGCCGCTCCTGGGGTGACGCAAGTTCTCCTGATGGTTCCTGGGTGCGCCCTTGGATTACGATGCCCCTCGGGGATGTCTCAGGGTTACTAAGGATCGTGATGAAACTGAAGCTGCTTGCGAACGCACTCCTCGGAGTGCCTCTCGTCTTCTACGCAACATTCGTCGCAGCTCGGACGCCGACACCAGCAGATCTGCGGTTTTGTACTTGGTATGGCTCAATGGCCCAACGCGCCTTAATGCATCAACGCTCTGGCGTACCTATGGGCGACCTGGTGCAGGAGCTTGAGCGCAACCCGAATCATACGTACGCCATGGATTTCATGGGCTGGGCTACAACGGCACCGGCATGGGTAAACGATGTGTCTGCTGATGCGAGTGAACATTGCCTGGAGATCGTACGTCGCAATATGCGCGGATGGCTGGTTGACGATCCCGAACGTCTTCGCGTAGAGGACAAGCCTGGCGATTTTGTCGGAGGCATCACACGCCTTCCCAGCAAGAATGAAGCGCAGGCACCAGCGACTAGCCAGCAGCACTAGCCCCTGAAATGTTCAGCAGAGATTTCCGCTGGGGTATCCATAGATTCTGAACCGCGCGCATCCCCCCGTGCCCGCGTCAATGATCGCGCGCCTCGCGTCGTGACGTGAAGAAACACACGCACGCTGCCTTATCCCGGCACCGAATGGCACCTAGGGCGGCACCACAATGGCCCTAGGCCGCGCCACTAAGCCATCTGCACCGCATCCTATATCCGGCGCGCTATGCCCTAGCTGCCCTCATGCACCCAATCAGGCCCCGAATGAGCCACGCAAGGCACCTGATGTGCCGCAATGCGCGTGCGTGTGTCTGTCCTCATCTGTAGTTTTCGCCGCAGCACCTACCGTGCCCATGCCGGCCCCATACGATCCCTCACGGCTCACGCACCGCACCTGATGGCCCACGCTGGCCCCTAATGACACCTGATGCACACACGGCCACACACGCGGCCTGATGGGCCATCTGTCTTTTTTCGTTCTTGACACATCGGGAGGCTTGACAGATGGCAATTCGATGGTATCGTTTCATCCAAGTCACGGCAGGACGCCACCGACCCGCACCGCATCCACCGCGCTGCGCAGTGAAGGATCACAGGGCACCGCGAGCTTCCCTAGGGATAGCGCGGAGCGGCAAGGGAAACGAAGGCATCCGGTGACGGCTCTGCTGAGTGGATCGAACCGCAAACGACGGCCTTGCCGCTCGCCCTGCTAGGCACTGCTTCAGGACTCTTGCTACATCGCAAGACTTGACACAACGCAAGCCTTGAGTTAAGATTCGCTCCACGGTCAACGCAACACCGACCGACACCTGACACGGCTATTCACGATCCAGCGGCGCCACCCGGCGTGCCTGATGACGATGCCAAAGATGCACTGAGTGACTCGACTCATGCCGCCTACGCACCGGACGGCATGACTGGAAGCATTCAAGGGGTGCGCAACTAGGAGTGAGACATGGACAGCGAAACACGCTTCAAAGGCCGCAGAAGACAACGCCACGACGCACGGCTAACAAAGGGGAACGTGATGGTGGATCAGGAGTGCTGCAAACCCGTTCAGGACTTGAAGGGGGAGTACGTCAAGCGCAAGGAGTCAGCGCGAACCGTCTACATGGTGGGCAGCTATGACCGCGTGACTAAGCGGTGGGAGCTGATCGACACGGAAGACGTGAACCGCTGCATCTACGTGAAGACGGGGACGATCCTGTTTGCTGGCTTCACGTATTGAACGGCTAGGCACAAGCGCAGCCCATTCCTTGGGGGAGTGGGCTTCACTGGTCCCTAACGACACACACAAGGAGCGCATGACATGCGTACAGACCGTAACCCGTACCCGTTCCACAATCGCCAGCCGCAGCGCCCCGCAGTGTCCATGGGGTACAAGCCGGCACCCATGCGCCGCCGCCGCAGCAACGGGCGTGTACTGGCGAACCTTGTTGGCTACTGCGTTGCCGTGAGCATCGTGGCGGTGACCTTCGTCGGCTTTGTCGTGCGCTGACACTTGACACATCGGGAGGATTGACCAATGGCAAACCTAGACAATTCGGAAGACGTGATCGACAGCCGGGACGTGATCGCTCGCATTGAGGAGCTAGAAGGGGAACGGGACAACTTCACGTTGCCACATCCAGATGGCGGGGACGACGTTGAGGCGCCGGGAGAGTGGGCCGGTCTTAACCCCGATGACGCAGCGGAGCTGGCGACGCTGACCGCGCTCGCTGACGCGGCGGAGAGTGCTTCCGATTGGGTGCACGGGGAGTCCCTGATACGCGAAAGCTACTTCACGGACTACATCGAAGAGCTGGTCAAAGACTGCTACGAAACCCCAAAGGGCATGGACAGCGGTGCGTGGCCGTGGCGTCACATGACGATGGATTGGGAAGCCGCTGCGGATGAGGCGAAAGCCGACTACGACGAAGTGGACTTCGATGGCGTGACCTACCTGATTCGCTGCTAACAGACACAAGCGAGGCCCATTCGTTCCTGAGTGGGCCTCACTGGTTTCTGACAGGACAACGACAATGCCAGCTTTCAACTTCAGCAAATGCGGCAACCACGCGAGCGTCGATAGCGCCGTGATGCGCCACCTCCGCGACATCGGGGCGAGTGATGCCCTCGTACGGAGCATTGGGCACAAGGGGTGGTTCACTGACTTCGAGTTCGCTGATGCCACGTACCGGGGCAACGTGTGGCAGCTCCCCGCTCGCAAAGGTCGCACCCTGTTCCTCGCGGGCTACATCGAAAGCGAATACGACGGTTACGTGGTGCTGGACGCCATACGCGGCAAGCTCCGCCTGTTTGATACCGCTGAGGATGCAGCGCGGGCCGGCGATGAACTGGCGCGCGTCAACGCGGAGCGTGAGTGCGAGTACCAAAGCTACTGGCACGCGGAGCTTGCGGCTGAGTCTGCCCTCGCTGACGCCCGCGATGCCTTCAAGGATGCACGGGACGCATGGCGTGAACAGCAGGGTATCGGGGCGCTTGGCGCACGGCTCTGCAAAGACCTCCGCCAGCGACTCACTGACGCCCGCGACGCCTTCAAGGAGGCGTTGGGTTCCCTTATCGAAGCGCGGGCCGAAATGGCTCGCTATCAGCGCAGCATGGGGTACTGACATGACACAACTACTGACCGCATGCATCCCCTTCGCGGGTTTCTATTGCAGCGCGCACGACGAACAACTGAGCTACGCGGCTGAGTCGATGTTCTCTGACGATCAAGGGGACGCGAACCGGGGCCTTGTGGAGCGCCTGACGTATTCCTGTAGCTGGCGCGAGGTGCAGACGGCCTACGCGTCGCGGTTCGTTGAGGAGTATTGCGAGGCCGTGGGTTTCGATGCGTGCTTCGAGTCGATGCAGTCCCCCAAGTTTTACAACTTCGAGACCGATCGTATCTTCGTGACGCTTGCGGCCACTGAGGCGCGGCGGATGTTCGAGAACATCTCACCGGGAACGATGACCGAAAAGGCTGAGGAGCGGCACACCTCGCGCAGCGGGTTCATTTCCTTCTACACGTCTGACTGGCGTCAGTGGGGCGAGGTGGAAACGTGGGATCACAACCAACTCCAGACCATGATCGAAGCCTACGCGGCGGACATGGCCGATGAGGTTGACGAAGTGCACCTGATGGAAGACGCATGGTGCAACGGCAACATCGAGAGCTGGATCGAAAACAACACACCGGGGATCGAGCGACTCTATCGAGTCCATGAGTACCTCCGCACACGGGATGCACACGCATGAACAGGACAATTCTCGGCTCCCACGGGGCCATCGTGATCGACGCTACTGGCGCAATCGTGAGCACCGATCTGGACGGGGATGAATACGCGGACATCACCCGCTTCAACGTTGCGGAGTTCGTCAAGTGGTGCGAGGACGCGGCGCACCCGGATGACAACGAACTGCTGCGCGAGGAGGTGGACATCTGCCTCATCGGCTACTGGTACACCGATGCGGCCGGCAATGAGCGGTACGAAGCAGCGGTCGATGAGTTCCGGCACACCCACATCCACGGACACGACGAGCCCGCCTTCATTGAGTCGGGGAGCTAGTCACCGACTGCCAGTGGTGGCGCGTCCACCGCTCGATCCACACCTTGCCCTTCTCCCCTGTCGGGACGTAGCAGCTCCACATGGCTACGTCGCGGCCCTTCGGGAACAGATTCACCACCCAGCGGGAGTCCAGGCACTCGCTGATGGTCGCGAAGCACACGCCATCTCGCGACGGGAGCCGCGCGTACCACGGCCCCATCGTGTTCTCACCTAGTCGGATGCGCTCCCAACGGATGCACGCCTGATGTTCGTCCATAGCTGATTAACGGCCTGCCTGTTCGTCTACCCAATGGGCGGCCCACTCTCTTGCGTGAACCACGGCCGCCTCTTCGGAAATGAAGACCAGCTTTTCAAGCGAAGCGGCGATCACGGTGTCCCCGGTTTTGTCAGCCCGAACCACCACGGCGTTCGCTTTATACCCGGCGCCGTCGAGGCGTGTGGGGTCGCACATCAACAAATACCCACGGTAGAGGAAGCAACGTTCGTCTTCTTCCATAAGAGGCCCCCCGGCTGCGCGCAATGGGTCAACTTTATTCCTAACTCGTCTCAAGGAGTCATACGCATGGTGAAACCCTCACGTTACCCGCTGATCTTACGCGCCCTCATGGTCACCCTGGCACTGCTGGGGTTCGCCGTCGCATCCATCGGTTCCCCCAAGCTCGCTGCGGTGTACTGCGTGGTCTACCTGGCCGTGCTGGTTGCTTGGGGCCTGATGGCCTACCGCAGCGGGAGGTGACGATGCTGTACCCATACAGTGAAGTGGTGCGACTGAATGACACACTGGATGAAATTACAGGTGTCACCCTCGACGAAGCTGTAGCAAGGGCTTTCGGCCATACGCTGACGCCGGACGCCGAAATGTGACGCATTGCGCGTCTTGCCGCAGTTTCAGGAACCGGGGACACTCCCTCGCTTAGCTCAAGGTTTGACACGGAAGGATTCAGAATGCTCCACCACATCCCCGCGCTATCGTTGCAACTCGTTGAACTTCATAGAGGTTTGCAGTTTTACTTTGAACGCCCCACACCCTTGAGTTGTGTCATTGCTTTCGGTATCGCAAGGCTTTACATTTCCTGGGAGCCGATTCCACCCATTAGGATTCCTGATGAAACACCTGACTTCCACGGACGCCGCGCGGATCATGTTCTCGCTGATCCAGAAGGTACGCAGGGATACGGAGGGCGGCGCGAAGTTCACTCTGTCCAACGCCGCCACCTTGTTTGCCGCTTTGAAAAACCCCGGTGCACTCCAGACTGACATCTACAAGGAGGTCGGCGGGATTAAAGACTCCGCCATCTCCCGCCAGTTCGATCTTCTCGAAGGGCGCGCGCGCCTCGACGACAGTGATGGCCCCAGCACGGGGCTAATCACCCGCGCTCGCGATGGACGCTCCCGTACCAACAACGCAATCCTGCTGACTGCGGAGGGCGAGAAGTTTGCCGCTGAGTTCGCAGACCTGTTCAACAAGCTCCTAGACGCTCGCAGCTAGAGACAGGAAGCACTGATGACGCCGCAAGACGTGTGCTCCGTCGATTGGGTTAAAGTTTTCGACTCCGGCAAGGACGTGCTAGTCGCTGGCGCGGCTGTGCTCGCTTCATGCGTAACGTGGCACGGTATCAACAGTTGGCGAAGAGAGCAGCGAGGCAAAGCTGACTTTGAAGTCGCGCGCGCCCTCGCAAGAGCGTTATATGCCTACCGTGATGCCGTGACAGAGGCCAGACAGGGCGTGATCCGCACTTCGGAACACCCCCCTGCTTCAGACAGCGTGCGGGAGGCTAGTCCGCAACAACGCGCCGAGTTCTACGCTCACGTTTTTGAGGGACGGCTGAAGCCGCTGAATGCTGCGGCAGTGGAACTTGAAGCCGCCAGAAACGAAGCGGAGGCATTGTGGGGGGCGAAAGCGCGAACACTGGTGAATGCTGCGCTTGAGTGCAAAGGTGAGCTGCGAGGCGCCATGTGGGCCTACGTAGCGAATGAGCAGCCAGACGGCGAACATTTCGACGATCACGGTATATCCGGTTTCGCTGACATGGTGCGCATGACGGTGTTCGACGCCACGACAGGCTTCAACGGGCCGGACATAGATCCATTCGGTATCAGACTGTCAGAGCGTATTGACGCGGTCCAGCAAATGCTCCAGCAACATTTGAGCGGCGGGCAGAAGAAAAGTCGCCGCTGATCCACCATTACCAACCTCAAAACCCGCCCATGTGGCGGGTTTTTTATTGGAGAAACGTATGTCCCTAGAACTGAAGGGCAAGCTCAAGCCCGGTCAAGCTGACCGCCGCTACTACATGATCCGCGTCCAGGTGGACGGCCGGCGCGAAGTGATGTCATCAGGCACACGCGACCGCTCGGCGGCGCTGCTGAAAGAGCAGGACATCATCAACGCATTGCGGGCGAATCCCAACACCAGCAAGGCTGATCTAGTCGCCATGACGCGCGGGGATACCAGCCTGCGCCACAAGGCGGTGCTACGGCAGTCCGGCGGGGTGACGCTCCCCGAGGCGTTCGCTCGCTGCTTTGCTGACCCGAAGGTATGGCGGGGCATTCGCGCCCGTCGCGGGTACGAGTCGCTCTGTAAGGAGATCGAGGCGTACTTCGGGGGTGATCGACCGATCGCATCCTTCCGCCTGGGCGAGTGCGACAAGTTCGCCACCGAGCTGCTGGACAAGGGGCTGGCCCCGAGCACGGTCAATAAGCGGCTGGCCTGTCTCTCGAAGGTCTTCAACGTGATGCGTCGCGCGGAGGACGGCTACCCCAACCTGCCCGTGCTCACCATGCTGGACGACAAGAACCCCCGGACGTACAGCGCGAGCCTGAAGGACGAGCAGGCGCTCTTTGCGGCCGTCGCGGGCCTGGATGACACCCGAGTAGGCCCCAAGGGTGGCCCTCCGCGTAAGAAGGACGCCTACAAGTACCTGCGGCTGTTCAAGGTGCTGGTCGAGACCGGCATGCGCTTGGGCGAGGGCCTACGCATCCGCTGGGAGGACATCGTGGTCGATACGTCGGACGATACCTGGCTCATCAAGGTTCATCGTCGGCACGAGATCAAGAACAAGAAGGCGAAGACGATCCCGGTGACCGGCATGGCCCGCGACGTTCTCACTGAGCTGCTATCCCTGCCGGCGAAGGAGAAGCACCCGGTCGGCCCCTTCGGCGACTTGCGGAAGCGGCGGGCGCAGCACATGTGGACGGCGGCGAAGGAGGTGGTCGGGATCACCGACAAGGAGTGCGTCATCCACTCCCTGCGTCACACGCTCGCTACGCGTCTCCTGAAGGCAACGGGGAACCTGGTGCTGGTTAGCACCTGGCTGGGCCACACATCAACGCAGACGACCTCTGCCACGTATGCCCACGTCGAGTCCGACAGTCTGATCGAGGGCGCAGCGGCACTTACGAAACTTCGTGGCACCTTATCTGACTCTCTTCAAGCATCCCGAGACAGGGATACTTCACCAGAATCAACTCTTGACACATCGGGGAATCTAACTGCCTGATTTAATTGAAAAGTGAATGGTGCGAAAGGCGGGACTCGAACCCGCACATCTTGCGATGCCAGAACCTAAATCTGGTGCGTCTACCAATTCCGCCACTCTCGCCTGTCACCCTCATCAGACCTGCGTAACTACTGGAATCTGAAACTAAAAACCCCCGGCCAATGCCAGCCCGGCCCACCGTTTCGACCCGCCACGCCACGTCCGTCTAAGTCGATGATTCCCTTACACGAAAGCGTATCATTTTAAGGTTGCACGGCCCCACAGCACAAGCACGCTGACAAACGCACCCTGACCTGACTGATCGGCCAGCCAACCTTGCCGGGAGCGCGCCCGGACTGCCCCTGCGGCTGCAGGCTCCGTTCGGCGTGCCACCAGCCATCTTTCAAACGCACAAAGCAAGACGCCGATCGCAAGCGATCGGCGTCTTGGCTTGATTGGTGGGCCGTGAAGGATTCGAACCTTCGACCAATTGATTAAGAGTCAACTGCTCTACCAACTGAGCTAACGGCCCCGGAACTTGTTTGTCACTGGAAACTGGGGTGGATGATGGGATTCGAACCCACGACAACCGGAATCACAATCCGGGACTCTAACCAGCTGAGCTACACCCACCATAAATCTTGAAACTGGTGCGCCCGACAGGACTCGAACCTGCAACCGTCGGCTTAGAAGGCCGATGCTCTATCCGGTTGAGCTACAGGCGCAGGCACTGCCAGTAGAACATGTTACTGGCCGAGGTGGTCGGGGCAGAGGGATTCGAACCCCCGACTTTTGCGTCCCAAACGCAACGCTCTACCAGACTGAGCTATACCCCGCAACGAATCATCGAAACACTTCAAGTCGTCGAAGCCCTCAAATGTTACGGGTGACGCTTCGCTCAGTCAATCCGTATCGAAGCACACCGTGAATCCTGAAACACTGTTTTCATGGAAAAGGAACGCCCTTCTCTGTGAAAACAAAACAGGGTGCAAGCACCCCGCCTCGCAAATAAAATGGTGCGCCCGGAGAGATTCGAACTCCCGACCACCTAGTTCGTAGCCAGGTACTCTATCCAACTGAGCTACGGGCGCACTAAAGTGTTTCACTTCGCTGCCTGGACGTTGGGGCATCAAGGCGGTGAAGCGAGAAGCGGAATTATTCAGACTCCGCCCTCGTGCGTCAACACTTTTCGTCAAAAAGATTTCATTGCGTGTTGTCTTTCCGCACGAATGTGGCTCGACAGATGACTTTGCCAGCCATACACGCGGAACGTGACGCAGCGAAGAAGATCACACGACAAGCGGAGTTGATGGCCATCGGCAGCGCTCTGGGTCCCAGGCGCTGCCGCTTGCTTTAGCCGTCCAAACCGCCGATCAGTTTTCCAGACCTGAGCGATTCTGCGTAGCCGGGTCACCCACCTTGCCCACTGCTGAGCCCGCATCGCCCTTCGGCGGCGGCGGCGGTGGCGGCGTGCTGGTCGATGCATTCTTCGTCCAGTCAGCCGGTGGACCAGGCTCGCGCCCGGCCATGATGTCGTCGATCTGATGCGCGTCGATGGTCTCGTACTGCAGCAAGAGCTCAGCCATCGTATGCAGCTTCTCGAGATTCGCCGTCAGCAGCTCCTTGCTGCGCGCGTAGGCGCGATCGAGGATGCCGCGCACCACTTCGTCGATCTTGCTGGCGGTCTCGTTGGAGATGCTCTTGTGCTGGGTTACCGAGCGACCGAGGAATACCTCGTCTTCGTCTTCGCCGTAGGTGATCGGACCAAGCTCATCGGACAAGCCCCACTTGGTCGCCATGTTGCGCGCCATCTTGGTGGCCCGCTCGATGTCGTTCGAGGCACCGGTGGTGACCTTGTCGGCGCCGAAGATCAACTCCTCGGCGACGCGGCCGCCGTACAGCGAGCAAAGTTGCGACTGGATCGCCACGCGATTGATGCTGTATTTGTCGCCTTCGGGCAGGTACATGGTGACGCCAAGCGCGCGCCCTCGCGGAATGATCGTGACCTTGTAGACCGGGTCATGCTCGGGCACAAGACGGCCGACGATAGCGTGGCCAGCCTCGTGATAGGCGGTGAGTTTCTTCTCGTCCTCACTCATCGCCATCGAGCGGCGTTCGGTACCCATCAGGATCTTGTCGCGCGCCTTGTCCAGATGAACCATGCGAACTTCACGGGCGTTCTCGCGCGCGGCAAACAGCGCAGCCTCATTGACCAGGTTGGCCAGGTCAGCACCGGAGAAACCTGGGGTGCCGCGCGCGATCGTCATGGCGTTGACGTCGCTGGCGGTCGGCACCTTGCGCATGTGCACTTTGAGGATCTGCTCGCGGCCACGCACGTCTGGCAAGCCCACGACAACCTGACGGTCGAAGCGACCCGGGCGCAGCAACGCCGGATCCAGCACGTCGGGCCGGTTGGTCGCGGCGATCACGATGATGCCTTCGGTACCCTCGAAACCATCCATTTCGACCAGCAACTGGTTGAGCGTCTGCTCGCGCTCGTCATGACCGCCGCCGAGGCCGGCACCGCGATGGCGACCGACGGCATCGATTTCGTCGATGAAGATGATGCACGGCGCGTGTTTCTTGGCCTGCTCGAACATGTCGCGCACACGGCTCGCGCCCACGCCGACGAACATTTCGACGAAGTCGGAACCGGAGATGGCGAAGAACGGCACCTTGGCCTCGCCGGCGATCGCTTTCGCCAGCAGGGTCTTGCCGGTGCCGGGCGGGCCGACCATCAGGACGCCGCGCGGAATCTTGCCGCCCAGTTTCTGGAAACGGCCCGGATCGCGCAGAAACTCGACCAGCTCGCCGACTTCCTCCTTTGCTTCATCGCAACCGGCAACGTCGCTGAAATTGACCTTGATCTGATCCTCGCCCTGCAGCTTGGCGCGCGAACGACCGAAACTCATGGCACCGCGACTACCGCCGCCGGACTGCATCTGGCGCATGAACCAGATGAACACACCGACGATCAGCAGCACCGGCAGCCAGCTGATCAGCAGGCCGATCAGCGAGAAGCCCTCGGACGGATCCTGGCGGACTTCGACGCCCTTGTCCTGCATCTGCTTGACCACAGCGTTGGTGGAGAAGCCGAGCATCGGCGCAACGGTGTGGAACACGCTGCCGTCCTTCAGCTTGCCGCTGAGGGTGGCCGGTTGATCGGCGCTGATCGTGGCGGTGGCCACGTTGCCGTTGTCCACACTCTGCACAAAGGCGCTGTAAGCCAGGTCCGAAGAGGACGTGCCGCGCGGATTGAAGCTCTGGAATACGGTGAACAGGACCACCGCGATGATCACCCAGAGCAACACATTTTTCGCTGTCTCATTCATGCACGGTTCTCGCCTGTTGCGCCACGGAAGCTTTTAGACTGACCGCCAGCGCGTATACCTCACGCGAACGTGCGCGCGAGGCTTTGGGTTTACGCATCGTCACGCGGGTGAAGTCCGCACGCAAGCTGCGTAAATATTCGTCAAAGCCCACCCCCTGAAACAACTTGATCAGGAATGAGCCACCCGGCTTGAGCCACTGCCGACTGAAATCCAGCGCCAGATCGGCCAGAGCCATCGCCCGGATCTGATCGGCCAGCGCCACACCACTCATATTGGGGGCCAGATCGCACAGTACAAGATCCAGCCTGTGCCCTTCCAGCCGGCTCTCCAGCTCGCGCAATACCGACTCCTCGCGAAAATCGCCCTGCAGGAAGTCCACCCCGGCAATACTCTGCATCGGCAGGATGTCCAGCGCAAATACTTTGCCCGTATCACCCAGCCGATTGCGCACCAGTTGCGACCAGCTGCCCGGGGCCGCCCCGAGATCCACGACGTTGATACCCGGCTTGAGCAGCCGATCACGCTCGATCAGCTCCTCCAGCTTGTACACCGCACGCGAACGCAAGCCCTCGGCCTGGGCTTTCTTTACGTATTCATCATTGAAATGTTCGCGCAGCCAGACTGCACTGCTTTTGCTGCGGGCCATGTCGTTGGGGGTCACAGATTGGGGAACGGGATGGCGCATGATACCCTTTGCCGTTCATTTACCGCGAATCGAGCACCAGCGCATGGCCCTTTCCTCCTCGCAGATCCGTTACCTGCGCAGCCTCGCCCACGATCTGAGCCCGGTTGTCCTGCTCGGCGCCAAAGGCGCCACCGAGGCCGTTGTGAAGGAGTTGGGCCAAGCGCTGGACATTCACGAGCTGGTCAAGGTGAAGCTGTCTGGCGGTGACAAAGATGAACGGCAGGCACAGATCGATGTGCTGACCGGTGGCACCCAAGCCGAAAAAATCCACCAGATTGGCCATGTGGTCGTGCTGTTCCGCCGCAACGCCGACGAGCCGAAAATCGCCCTGCCACGCTAATGGACCTGTCGCTCGAACGTCCCGAAGGGTATTTGTCCGTGCGCCGGGTCGGCGCACGCAGCATCACCCTGATCGATCGCGAGCTCGACAAGAGTTTCCTGCTGGCACCGGACCGGGCGATCGAGAACTGGCCCGTCGACACCGCCAGTGCGCTGGATGCCAGTCACGTCGAGGCGTTGCTGGCATTGCAGCCGGAACTGGTCATCCTGGGTACCGGTGAACGGCAGATCTTTCCGGCGGCGGTTTTCATGGCCGGCTTTCTGCGCAAAGGCATCGGCATCGAAGTGATGGATAACGCTGCTGCGGCGCGTACCTATAACCTGCTGGCTGGTGAAGGGCGGCAGGTTATCGCGGGATTCATCCTGCCTTCCGGCTGATCGTTTTTCGATTTTCGAGCGCAACTGGCGCACGCAGCCCTGATGGAGTGCGCGTAAACTTTCGCCGGCCTCATTGCCCTTGTGAGAGCGGCTTCAGTCGCGATGCTCTGGCTTTGGCTTTGCTGTTTGGCTCGCCGCAGAGCCCAAGAGCAAAGCCACAGCATCGCGACTGAAGTCGCTCCCACAAGGGCTACCCCACAAGACCTATTCGCGCACAGGGTGCGCTCCTACGCGCTATTTCAGCGCGGCGGCAGATAGCCCAGCGGGTCAACCGGGTTGCCGTCCTTGCGTATCTGGAATTCCAGCTCGCTGCGCGTCGCGCCACTGGAGCCCATTTCGGCAATTTGCTGGCCAGCGCTGACCCGCTGACCTTCCTTGACCATGCGCTTGCTGTTGTGGCCATACGCAGACAGGAAGCTGTCGTTGTGCTTGATGATCACCAGTTCACCGTAGCCGACCAGGCCGTTGCCGCTGTAGACCACCACGCCATCGGCGGCAGCGCGCACCGAGTCACCGGTATTGCCTGCGATCTCGACGCCGGGAATGGAGTCACCGCTCTGGAAACGTTTGATCAGGCTGCCCTGGGCAGGCCAGCGCCAGGTCACCCCACTGGCGGTGCGAGAAGGCCCCGCGACAGCCGCTGGCACCTTCGCCGGCGGTGGCACCGCTGCCGGCGAAGGTGAGGGCACGCCTGCCACCGGCACCACAGTTACGGCGGTAGCAGCCACGGCAGGCACCACGGAGGCGGCTGGAGGCACAGGGGCTGCTGTATTCGGCACCTTCGCCGTGCTGGAGGCAGCGGCAGGCTCCTCCACGGGCTCGAACGCAGGGGCCGGGGCGATCGTCGATGGCGGAGGCGGCGCCGCATGGGGATGCTCAACGGGAACCGGCGGAGGCATCGGCGGGGCCGTGCCCGCGATATGCACAGGAACAACAGGCGACGGCGCCGACGGTGCGGCAACCACGGTGCCCGACACCTGCAATTTCAGCCATTGCCCGGGCCAGATCGTGTAAGGCGCGGAGACTCCGTTCCACTGCGCCAGGTCGCGAAAATCCACGCCGTTGCGGAAGGCGATTGAATACAACGTGTCGCCCTTGACGACCTGGTAGCTGCCGCCAGGAATCGGTGTGCGGGCGTGTGCAACAGGCTGGCTGTGACCGCCGGTAGCCGGCTCGACCACGACCGAGCTGCGCATGGTGCTGCAGGCAGCGAGCAGCACGGATGCGGCCATCGCGGTAACGAGTTGAAGGTATCGATCCATGCTGGTCAGCATACCGAGGCGGAACAGCTTTTTCATACAAGACGCTCCACAGGGTGACTCACGCTCAACGCGGCCAGAGCCACCAGATCAGCAGCAGGCCGAGCAGTACCAGCACGGCCCAACCGATCCACTCGATATATTTGTGCAGTACGCGTTCGGCACGCTCGCCAAACAAACGAATCAACAGCGCCAACAGCCAGACGCGTTTGCCGCGGCCAAGCGCGATGCACGCAAGGAACGGCAGCACCGGCACGCCGATAATGCCGCAGGCCCAGGTGACGAATTTCATCGGTACCACCGGCTGCAGCGCGGCCAGGATCAGCACGCCGAACATGCCCCACCGATGCTCGGCCATCTGCGTGCCCAGGCTCGTCACGCCCAGCTCGATCGGCGCCAGCAGGTGCAGCGAACCGAGCAGCGGTCGCAATGCCTGAAACGCCCAGTGACCCAGCGCGTAACCGACGAGTGCACCGAGCAGCGAACACAGCAGGCTGATATTGGCGTAGCGAAATGCCTTGTGTCGCTTGCCGAGCATCATCGGCGCCAGCATCACCTCTGGCGGAACCGGAAAGATGAAGGCCTCGACAAAGCTGAGCCCGGACAAGTAATACAGCGCACTTGGCTCGCGCGCCCAAATCAATGCACGCGCATAAAGTTTCCCGAACAAACGCATCAGCCGATTCCACCAAGCAGCGGCACGAAACTGACCGCTCCGAGTTCCTCCTGGATGAAATCGCCGTGCCCGTCGCCACGCATGCGTATCAGCATCTGCTGGCTGGGTGAACCCACTGGTGCCACCAGCACGCCGGTCGGGCTCAATTGATCAAGAATCCGGGTGGGAATGGTGTCGCCGGCAGCCGTGAGGATGATGCCGTCGAACGGCGCCTCGTCCGGCCACCCCAGTTTGCCGTCGTCGTGGCGCGTACGCAGGTTGGTCAGGCCGAGCTGACGAAAGCGACGGCGCGCCTGGCGCAGCAATTCCTCGATCCGCTCCACCGTGAATACCTGCGGTACCAGCGCGGCCAGCACCGAAGCCTGATAACCCGAACCCGTGCCGATCTCCAGCACCTTCTGCGGGATGCCGAACTCGATCAGCGCCTCGGTCATGCGCGCCACCACCCATGGCTGCGAAATGGTCTGGCCATGGCCGATCGGCAGCGCGGTATTTTCGTAGGCGCGTGAATGCAGCGCCTGGTCGATGAAGTGATGGCGCGGCACGTTGCGGATCACCTCGATCACACGTGGATCGCGGATACCGCCCTCTTTCAAACTGGCCACGAGACGATCTCGTGCACGCTGCGAAGTCATCCCCTCACCTTTGAGGTCCGCGGCCGGCAATGGATAAACGTTCATGGTTCAGGCCGCCTCATCGCTGATGTTACGACCACTAGCCATGTCGTCGCTCAGTGCCTGCATCCAGCTGCTGACTTTTTCCAGCGCCTGGAAACGGGTCAGGTCGACGTGAATCGGCGTAACCGACACAAACCCACGCTGTACAGCGTCGAAATCGGTGCCGGGGCCAGCGTCGTCTACCTCACCGGCCGGGCCGATCCACCAGATCGGGCGGCCGCGCGGATCGGTCTGCGCAATGCACGGCGCGGAGCGATGGCGGCGACCCAGCCGGGTCACTTCGAAACCCTCGATGTCTGCCCACGGCCGGTCCGGCACGTTGACGTTGAGGATGGTGTCGGCCGGCAGCGGATCGACCAGCAGGCGCTGCATCAACAGCAACACCGCCTGGGCGGCCGAGTCGTAGTGCACGCCCTTGTGATCCTGCGTCACCAATGACACTGCAATCGCCGGCAACCCGAGGAAGCGCCCTTCCATGGCCGCCGACACCGTGCCGGAATAAATCACATCATCGCCAAGATTCGCCGAATTGTTGATGCCGGACACCACGATGTCTGGCTCCTCATCCAGCAACCCGGCCAGCGCCAGATGCACGCAATCGGTTGGCGTGCCAGCCACGCGGTAATAACCGTTGCCCATCGGCAAGACCCGCAACGGCGCATCGAGGGTGAGCGAGTTGCTGGCGCCGGAACGATCGCGATCGGGCGCCACCACGGTTACCTGGCCGACCGCGCCGAGGCGTTCGGCGAGTACGCGGATGCCCGGTGCATCCACGCCATCGTCGTTACTTACCAGAACTCGCATGATGCTCCGTCGAAAACTGACTGCGGACGCGCCTGTCCAAGACTCCAATGCCCATGAGTCCACAGGGCGCGTTCCAATCCTGAAGTCTACCGGAGCGTGCCCACGGTTTCACACGGATCGGCGGCGATTTTGCAATTCGCTACCCGAGGCGCGCTTTGGTTAGCATGGCAGCATGAAGCGGCGCGTCCCCACTCCGATCGACGATGATGACAGCCGCCTGTTTCGCGAGGCTATTGGCGACGTGCGCCGACTCGACCCGGTGGCCGCACCGCCGGCTCCCGCCAGGCCCGCGCCACATCCGCACATGCTCGAAGCCGACGAAGCGGCGGTGCCGGGCGAGTTGCTCGACATGGCATTCGATCCAGCCATGCTCGAGGTTGGCGAGGAACTGAGTTACCTGCGTGACGGCTACTCGCCCAAGCTGCTGCGCCAGCTCAAACGAGGCCAGTTCAGTGTGCAGGACGATCTGGACCTGCACCAGATGAACGCTGCCGCGGCGCAAGCCAGCATCGTCACCTTTCTGGCTGAGGCGAAACAGCATGGGCGGCGCTGCGTGCGCATCGTGCACGGCAAGGGGCTGCGCTCGCGTGCTGCCGGACCGGTATTGAAGGGTCTCACCGATCGCCTGCTGCGCAGACGCGATGACGTGATTGCCTTTGCCTCGGCACGGCCGGCACTGGGGGGAACCGGGGCCGTGGTTGTGCTGCTAAAGGCTTGAGTCGAGTAACCGCGAAAACGTGCGGGCAAATGTATGCACGTCGCCCGGCCAGCGGGCCGACACGTAGTTGCCGTCCTGCACCACGAAAGCCGGTGTGTCATCGCCGAGGCGGTCGCGGACCAACCCGCTACGCTTGCGCGAGGCATGCGCCGCGTCAGCGGAGACATCCAGGAAATCTTCAGGTCGCGCCAGTGCCCGTGTCACTTCCTGCTGAACCGACATATAGCCGCGTGGCTGACCGCTGCGCTCGCTGTAGGTGCGGTAATACTGCGGCTCCCAAAATCGGCTGATGCGCGCAAGCGACCACGCGGATTTTTCCAGCGCCCAGGTCAAGGCCGTCGTACGTCGACCGAACAGCACCGAGCGATCGCTGCCAGCAACATAGCTGCGCGCCGCAAGCAGCACGCCGTGGCAGATCGCGCCCACTGGCTTGTCTGCCGCGAAGAAGCGAGCCACTACACCCTGCAGCAGACTCGACTCGAGATACTCCTGCATGCCGCGAGCACGGTGGCCGCCGGGCAACAGCAGGCCGTCGAAAGCCGTTGGCTCAATTGCATCCCAGCGCAAAGGGAAACGGAAATTCGCGTCGCGCTCCAACGCTGCATAAGCATGCCGGGCGTCGCGATTGGCACGCAGAAGTAGTCCGATCAATGGCAATGCGCGCAAGCCGGGAATCCATCCCCAGAGATCGAGCCCACGACCATCGAGCATCAAGGTATCTGCCACGCCGGGCCGTCCATCGGGCGTCGCGAAGGAGACGCGATGTCCGACGTCTGTCAGCACACGCCAGCTGATCGCGACTTCGCTTGGATCGAAGTCGCGCGATGGAATCGGCATCAGCACGCTGGCCATGCTCAGCCCTCAATCGCCGCCAGCTCGCGCACCACCACCGTGGCGTAGGCGCCTGCCGGTAGCTCGAACGCCAGCTCGAGTGCGTTGTCGTCCAGCCAGCGCCATTTCAAGTCCCGCGGCAGCAACCGCAGCGGGCGGCGCTCCTGGTCCATGCGCGCTGCCGCCACGCCTTCAGCCAGATCGCTGGAAGCCGCAGCCACCTCGCGCTCCAGAGCACCCGCATCGCCCACGGTGGGCGGCTCGCCCTGGCCCCACAACGGGCCGGACGGGTGAATATCGGCTCGCGACAGGCGCTCGGCCAGCACATCGCTGAACGGTTCCGGCCCGAACCAGGAGCGCGAGCCGGCCAGCGACCAGATCTCGCCATCCAGTGGCGTATCCCAGGCGCCACGCTCGACCCGTGCCGCCAACACGTTGTTGAAGATCTGCGAACGCGCGGCCGACAGCAGGAACGAACGCTTGTCGCGATCGACCCGACGTCCCGCAAACATCGCGCGGGCCTGCGCCACGTTGCCGCCTTCGCGGCCGAACCGTTGTTCACCGAAATAGTTCGGTACACCGCGTGCGGCGATCTGCTGCAGTACCTGCTCGGCAGCACCTCGATCGCCCTGCACCTCGCGCAGCACCAACACGAAACGGTTGCCCCGCAGCGCACCGCGCTTGAGCTTGCGCGAATGTCGCGTTGCGGCCAGTACTTTCACATCGGGATGCGGAAACGTCGACCAGTCGGGGTCGGGTTTTCCGGCCAGCTGCACCGAGAACGTCTGGCGTGTCACTGCGTGGCGATCCTTCAACCCCGCATAGCCCACCGCGACCGGCGAAACACCGGCAAACTTCGCCAGTTCGCGCGCGACCCAGTCGGTATTCGCGCCGCGCTTTTCCACCCACAGCAACGCATGCTCGCCCTGCCCTTCGGCGTCATAACCGAGGACTTCCTCGACGCGGAAATCCTCCGGTGTGCTGCGCAGATGGGCAGCCAGCGATGGCGCGCCGTAAGCGCGTGGAAGTTCAAGTTCGGAAGAAGACATCTTGCTCCACCGGTCATGCCGGCTTGTGAATCGAAATGTTTCGAGAGCGACTCAGCCGCGCTCCAGCAGCACGCAGGCTTGCGCCGCGATACCTTCACCGCGACCGGTGAAGCCGAGTTTCTCGGTGGTGGTGGCCTTGATGCTGATGCGGCCGATGTCGCAGTCCAGGTCGGCGGCGAGGTGCCCGCGCATCGCCTGTGCGTGCGGGGCAATTTTTGGCTTCTCGCCGATCACGGTGATATCTGCGTTGCCGAGCGCGTAGCCGTGCTGCGCCATCAGCATCGCCGCATGGCGCAGGAACTGCCGGCTGTCGGCATCGCGCCAGCGCTCGTCCGTCGGCGGAAAATGCATGCCGATATCACCCAGCGCCAGCGCGCCGAAGATCGCATCGCACAGCGCATGGATCACCACGTCGCCGTCCGAATGCGCGACTACCCCGTGACTATGCGGCACACGCACGCCGCCCAAGGTCACGTGGTCGCCGTCACCGAACGCATGCACGTCGAACCCGCTACCGATACGCATCACACCGTCCTCGTCAGGAGAAACTCGGCGAGCGCAAAATCCGCCGCCGTCGTCACCTTGATATTGTCTTCGGCACCCTCGACCAGCAACGGCGCGAAACCGGCTAACTCCATCGCCATCGCCTCATCACTGACTTTCAGGCCACGCCGCACCACATCGCGCAAAGCGGAAGTCAGCTCACCACGTCGAAACATCTGCGGGGTGAACGCACGCCAACGCTCGTCGCGCGATTCGGTGGCGATGCTATGCCCTGCTGCATCGGCACGCTTGAGCGTGTCGCGTAGCGGCGCACCCAGCAGGCCACCATCTGCTGCCGTACCCAGATCGATCAACTTGCCGATATCCGCCTGCCTGACGCAGGGCCGCGCGGCGTCGTGGACCAGCACAAATTCGTCGACAGCGACGTCCACTGGGAGCGCCTCGATCCCAGCCAGAACCGAATCACTGCGCTCAGCTCCGCCTACCGCTGTGAGGACCGGCTTGCCATTGAGTGTGGTGAACCCAGGCCAATGCCCATCCGACGCACCCAGTGTCACCAGCAATCCGGCAATCCGTGGATGCGCAGCGAGTCGATCAAGCGTGTGCTGAATCAATGGCCTGCCCGCCAGCGGCAAGTACTGTTTGGGGCAATCCGAGCCGACTCGCGTGCCGCGTCCAGCGGCCGGCACCACGCACCACAACATCGCCACGCTCATGATGGGCACGCTCTCATGACGGGCACGATCTCATGGCTGGCCCGTGGACGCGGCAGCTGGTGGCGGTGTGCTCCCGCCATTGGCAGGCTTGTCGACCACCTGGTAGAAAGTTTCGCCTGGCTTGATCAAACCCAGTTCGGTGCGCGCGCGTGCCTCGACGGCCTGCTCGCCGTGCTTGAGATCAAGCACATCGGCGCCCAGTGCCTGGTTGCGCTGCAGCAGCTTTGCGTTCTCGTCAGCCTGCTTCTTCACCGCCACGCGCAAGCTGTCTACTTCATGCATGCTGCCATTGCCGGACCACAGCTTCAGCTGCAGTCCGATCAGGACCAGGATCAGAATGAGGGCGATCCAGCGCAACATGGGCGGTCGATATCCCCGCTCAGCCGGGCAGGCGCGTCAGGTTGGGAAACGCGTTGCGGCCGGCATACCGCGCTGCCGTACCGAGCGCCTCCTCGATGCGCAGCAGCTGGTTGTACTTGGCCACACGGTCGCTGCGACACAGCGAGCCGGTCTTGATCTGGGTCGCGGTGGTCGCCACGGCGATATCGGCGATGGTGGTGTCCTCGGTTTCGCCCGAACGATGCGAGATCACCGCTGCGTACTTCGCGGCGTCGGCCATCGCGATGGTTTCCAGGGTCTCCGACAACGTGCCGATCTGGTTCACCTTGATCAGGATCGCGTTGGCAATGCCGGCATCGATGCCTTTGCGGAAGATCGCCGGATTGGTGACGAAATTATCGTCGCCGACCAGTTGCACGTCTTTGCCAAGACGCTCGGTCAGCAACTTCCAACCTTCACTGTCGCCCTCGGCCATACCGTCTTCGATGGTGATGATCGGGTATTGCTTGGCCCAGCTGGCAAGCACATCGACGAACTGCGCCGGCGTATATATCTTGCCCTCGCCCTCGAGATCGTAGTGACCGTTCTTGAAGAACTCGGAGCTGGCCGCGTCAAGGCCCAGCAGGATTTCACTGCCGATCTTGTAACCGGTGGTGTTGACGGCCTCGAGAATCGTGTCGAGCGCTTCGATATTTGAGCGCAGGTTCGGCGCGAAGCCGCCCTCGTCGCCCACGGCGGTGCTCAGGCCCCTGCCTTTCAGCACGCTCTTCAGCGCATGGAAGATTTCCGCGCCGGCGCGCAACGCCTCGGCAAAGTTCGACAAGCCGACCGGCAAGATCATGAACTCCTGCACGTCGACGTTGTTGTCGGCATGCGCGCCGCCGTTGATGATGTTCATCATCGGCACCGGCAGCGCACCGGGCTTGCCGTTCGACAGATAATTCCACAACGGTTCGTCGCGCGAAGCAGCAACGGCATGTGCGGCTGCCATCGAAACGCCGAGTAGCGCGTTCGCGCCCAGATGACCCTTGTTCGGCGTGCCGTCCAGCGCGATGAGCTTGGCGTCCAGCCCCTTCTGGTCAGCTGCATCAAACCCATTCAGCGCCTGGGCAATCGTCGTATTGACGTTGGTCACCGCATTCTTGACGCCTTTGCCCGCATAACGCGACTTGTCGCCATCGCGCAGCTCGACCGCTTCGCGCGAACCGGTCGAGGCGCCGCTCGGCACAGCAGCGCGACCGAAGCCGCCGTCCGCGAGGGTGACTTCGGCTTCCAGCGTGGGATTGCCGCGCGAGTCGAGGATTTCACGGGCGTGGATGCGGGTGATCAGAGTGCTCATGCAGTGTCCGTTAGCTTGATTAAATGGTGATATTGGATACACGGTGACGGTGCTCGATTGCTCAAGACCATTCCGTGCAAGACAGTTCCTGTCAAGACAAACCCTGCTCCAGGAAGCCGTGCCGCTTGGTCACGGCGTCCAGTTCCAGCAGAGTTTCCAGCAGCGCTTCCATTTTGCCCAATGGCCACGCGTTCGGGCCATCGCTGAGTGCCTTGCTCGGATCGGGGTGCGTCTCGGCGAACAGCCCTGCCACACCGACCGCGACCGCCGCACGCGCGAGCACCGGCACGAATTCGCGCTGGCCACCGGAGCTGGCACCCTGCCCGCCGGGCAACTGCACTGAATGCGTGGCATCGAAAACGACCGGGCAGCCGGTATCGCGCATCACGCTGAGCGAGCGCATGTCCGACACCAGGTTGTTGTAGCCAAAGCTGGCGCCGCGCTCGCACACCATGATGTCGTCATTGCCCACGGCCTTGGCCTTCGCGACGACATGTTTCATGTCCCACGGCGCCAGGAACTGGCCCTTCTTGATGTTCACAGGTTTGCCGGCGCGCGCGACCTTCTGGATGAAGTCGGTCTGCCGGCACAGGAACGCTGGCGTCTGCAGTACGTCGACCACCGCAGCCACTTCGTCCATCGGCGTGTATTCGTGCACGTCGGTAAGCAAGGGCACGCCGATCTGCCGCTTCACTTCGGCGAGGATCCGCAGACCCTCTTCCATGCCCGGTCCGCGAAAGCTCTCGCTGGATGAGCGATTCGCCTTGTCGAAGCTGGACTTGAAGATGAAGTTGATACCGAGCCGGCCGGTGATTTCCTTGAGCGTGCCGGCGGTGTCCAGCTGCAGCTGCTCGGACTCGACCACGCAGGGACCGGCAATCAGGAACAGTGGCTGGTTCAGCCCGATCTCGAAACCGCACAGCTTCATGCGATCGACTCCTGTGCCAACCGGTGACCATCGCGCACCGCCTTGAACTCACGCGCGGCAAGGATGAAGCCGCTGAACAGCGGGTGGCCGTCACGCGGCGTCGAGGTGAATTCCGGATGCGCCTGGCAGGCGATGAACCATGGGTGCTGCTGCTGCGGCAGCTCGATCATTTCCACCAGCAGGTCGTCCATCGACTTGCCGGAAATCACCAGGCCCAGATCCTCGAACGATTGGCGATAGCGGTTGTTGAACTCGTAGCGATGGCGATGGCGTTCGCGCACCACGTCCTGGCCGTACAGTTCGCGTGCCAGCGTGCCCGACTTCAAACGGCACTCCTGTGCACCGAGGCGCATGGTGCCGCCCATGTCGGAACGCTCGTTGCGCTGCTCGATGTCACCCGTGGTGGTGGTCCATTCGGTAATCAACGCGATGACCGGATCCGGCGTATTGCGGTCGTTTTCGCTGGAATCGGCCTCGGCGAGTCCGGCTACGTGGCGTGCGAAATCGATCACGGCCGCGTGCATGCCGTAGCAGATGCCGAAATACGGCACGCCACGTTCCCGCGCGTATCTGGCGGTCAGAATCTTTCCCTCGAAGCCGCGCTTGCCGAAACCGCCCGGCACCAGGATCGCATCGACGCCGGCCAGCGCCTTGGCGGCACCGTCAGCCTCGATCTGCTCGGCGTCGACCCAATGCAGGTTGACCCGGGTTTCCTGTTTGATACCGCCATGGCGCAACGCTTCGCCGAGCGACTTGTAGGCATCCTTGTGCTCGACGTACTTGCCGACGATGGCGACGGTGACCTCGTCTTTCGGGCGTTCCATCGCGTCGACCGTGCGCTGCCAGCTGGACAGGTCGGCCGGGCCGGCATCGAGGCCGAGGCGCTTGACCACGATCTCGTCCAACCCCTGCTGATGCAGCCACAGCGGTTGCTTGTAGATGATGTCGACGTCGGTGGCGCTGATCACCGCGTTCTCGGGCACGTTGGTGAACAAGGCGATCTTGCGCCGTTCGCTCTCGGGCAGTTGCTGTTCGCAACGGCACAGCAGGATGTCCGGCTGGATACCGATCGAGCGCAGTTCTTTCACCGAGTGCTGGGTCGGCTTGGTCTTGATCTCGCCGGCAGCCTTGATATACGGCACCAGCGTGAGATGCATGAACACGACCTTTTCCGGGCCGTGCTCGATGCGCAGCTGACGAATCGCCTCCAGGAACGGCAGCGACTCGATGTCGCCGACGGTGCCGCCGATCTCGACCAGCGCCACGTCGAAGCCACGCGTGGCCTCGTGGATGCAGTGCTTGATCTCATCGGTGATGTGCGGGATCACCTGCACCGTGGCGCCGAGATAGTCGCCGCGGCGCTCCTTGCGAATCACCGACTCGTAGATCTTGCCGGTGGTGATCGAATTCTTGCCGGTCAGGCGGGTGTGCACGAAGCGCTCGTAGTGACCGAGGTCGAGGTCAGTCTCGGCACCATCGTCGGTGACGTAGACCTCACCGTGCTGGAAGGGACTCATCGTGCCCGGATCCACATTGATGTAGGGATCGAGCTTCATCATGGTGACTGATAGCCCGCGCGCCTCAAGAATGGAAGCGAGCGACGCCGCAGCAATGCCCTTGCCAAGCGAGGACACCACACCGCCGGTGACGAAAATCAGGGGGGTCATGGAAAGCAGCCGTGCTGGAAATTAGGCATTTTAGCTGCAGAAGCGCTCCACTGCGAGATGGCATCGAACAATTCGCCATTTTGATTCAGCCCAGGAGCCCCTGAGCGGGGATGAAACGGCCATTGATCGCCTGCTAGCATGCCCCAATGAGCAATCCGATCCCCGCCCGTCTCGCCGCCCTGCGCGCGGCCATGCAGCAGCATCGCGTCACCGCCGTGCTGGTTCCCACCGCCGATCCCCACCTGTCCGAATATCTGCCTGAACATTGGCAGGCACGGGCCTGGCTGTCCGGCTTCGACGGCTCGGCCGGCAGCTTGATCGTCACCCAGGAGCATGCCGGCCTGTGGACCGATTCGCGCTATTTCTCCCAGGCCGAGCAGCAGCTGGCCGGTAACGGTGTCCAGTTGATGAAGCTTCGGGTACCGCATGCCGCGGAACACCTGGAATGGCTGCAGCAGCATCTGCACGATGGCGAAGTGCTGGCCGTGGCCGGCGACAGCATCGCGTTGACCACCCAGCGACAGATCGAACGCCGGTTGTCCGAGACCCATGCCATCCTGCGCACCGATCTGGATCTGCCTGGCGAGGTCTGGGCGGATCGACCCGCCCTGCCCCAGGCGCCGGTGATCGAACATGACCCGGCCTATGTCAGCGTCCCGCGTGCCGACAAGCTCACCCGCTTGCGCAACGCCATGCGCAAGCTTGGCGCCACGCACCATCTGCTTTCCAGCCTCGACGATATCGCGTGGCTGACCAACCTGCGCGGCAGCGATGTCGAATGCAATCCGGTGTTTCTCGCCCACCTTCTGGTGGAAACGCGAGGCCGCGCCACGCTGTTCGTCCAGCGCGCCAAGCTCGGCGATGCGCTGGTCGCCGCACTCGCGGCCGACGGCATCGAGATCGCCGATTACGCCTCGATCACCTCGGCACTGAACGAACTCGGCGCGGCCGACACCCTGCTGCTGGACGGCAGCAGGATCGTCGACGCGATTGGCGCGGCGATCCCGCCGGTGGTCCATCGAATCGAGGCGGCCAATCCCAGCACCGCGTTCAAGGCGCGCAAGAATGCCGCCGAACTCGACCATATCCGCGAAGTGATGCGTTGCGATGGCGCGGCGCTGGTATGCGCGTTTCGTCGACTGGAGCAGCGGCTGGCCGCCGGCATGACCCTGACCGAGCTGGACGTCGACAAGCTGCTGGTCCAGGAGCGTTCGAACCAGCCCGGCTACCGTGGCGAGAGCTTCGCCACCATCGCCGGCTATCAGGCCAACGGCGCGCTGCCGCATTACCGCGCCACCCCGCAGTCGCACAGCACGCTGCAGAGCAAGGGACTGCTGCTGATCGATTCGGGCGGCCAGTATCTCGGCGGCACCACCGACATCACGCGGGTGCTGGCGCTCGGTCCCACTACCGGTGAACAGCGCCGCGACGCGACCCTGGTGATGAAAGGGATGATCGCGCTGAGCCGCGCACGCTTTCCCAAGGGCGCCAGCGGTCCGCAGCTGGATGCGCTTGCTCGTGCGCCCTTGTGGGCGAGCGGCATGGATTATGGCCACGGCACCGGCCACGGCGTGGGCTACTTTCTCAATGTGCACGAAGGTCCGCATGGCATTCGCCCGCCGGTTACCTGCGGTGCGCTGGTGCCGCTGGAGCCCGGCATGATCAGCTCGATCGAGCCGGGGCTGTACAAGCCCGGCCGGCACGGCATCCGTCATGAAAACCTGGCGGTGGTTGTCGAAGCGGAGCAGACGGAATTCGGCGAGTTCTACGCCTTCGAAACACTCACGCTGTGCCCGTTCGACCGCCGCGCGCTCGAGATTGGCCTGCTCAACCCAGAAGAACGTGCCTGGCTCGACGACTACCACGCCGGGGTGCGCGCTGCGCTCAGTCCGCTACTGGAGGGCTCCGATCTGGAGTGGCTCAATCGGCACTGCGCGCCGCTGTAAGGCGCCCTTTACCGTCATTCCTGCGAAGGCAGGAATGACGAGTTGCGTCTACGCTGCATCAGCCGATCCAGCACACCATCAAGTGCGCTTTGGCGGTACCAGCTTCAGCCGGGTGGACGTAGCCTGGGGCAGATTCGGACACAGCAGGTGCTGGATCTCGTCTGCCTTCAACGGATAGGAATACAAATAACCCTGCCCTTCGACACAGCCGGCGCGCAGCAGGAAATCATGTTGCGCCTCGGTTTCGATGCCTTCGGCAATGGTGCTCAGGCCCAAACTCTTCGACATCGCCAGCATCGCCTCGGCAATCGCCACATCGTTTGGATCGCCCGGCAGTCCGGTGACGAAGGAACGGTCGATCTTCAGATACGCCACGGCCGGCAACTTCAGGTAGGCCATCGAGGAATAGCCCGTACCGAAATCGTCGATCGCCACGTCGATGCCCAGCGCATGCAGGGTCTGCATGGTGCGCTCGGTGTCATCGCCAAGGCGCAACATCGCGCTTTCAGTGATCTCCAGCAGTAGCCGCCGCGCCGACAACTGCCTGGATTGCAAGGTGTGAGTCACTCCTTCCACGAAGGCCGGATGGCCAAACCAACGCGCCGAAATATTGACCGCCACGCGGATATGCGGCACGCCGGCCCGGTCCCACGCCTGGATCTGCGCACAGGCGGCCTGCAGCACCCATTCGTCGATACGCCGGATCATGCCCAGGCTTTCGGCCACCGGAATGAACTCGGCGGGCAAGACTTCGCCGCGCTCCGGATGCTTCCAGCGCAGCAGCGCTTCCACCGCCACGATGCGTCCCGTGCGCAGTTCGATGCTGGGCTGGTAGACCAGATGGAATTCATTGCGGGCCAACGCCTGGCGCAACTCGGTCGCCAGTTGCAGGCGCCGACGGGTATCGGCGTGCATCATCGGGGTGTAGAAGCGGAACGCGTTGCGCTCCTCGGTTTTCGCCGTATACATCGCGGCGTCGGCATTGGCGATCAACGTCGCCGCATCGATGCCATCCAGCGGATAGCCGGCCACGCCGATACTGGCGCTGAGCACGATTTCGTAGTCGTCCACGATCAGCGGTTCGGACAGGGTGGCGAGCATGCGACTGACGATCGCCCTGGCATCCTCCCGCAGACTCAGCCGGGGCAGCAGCACGGTGAATTCGTCACCACCGATGCGCCCTGCCACATCGTCATCGGACAACTGGCGTCGGATACGATCGGCCACCTTCACCAGCAGGCGATCGCCGATCGCGTGGCTGTAGCTGTCGTTGACGATCTTGAACGCGTCCAGGTCGATAAACAGCACGACCGCTGCCAACCTCTCGCGCTCGGCAATCGCGATCGCATCGGCGCAGTGCCGTTCGAATTCGGCCCGATTCACCAGCCCGGTCAGCGGATCATGTCGCGCCAGATGCTCCAGGCGACGCTGATTGAGCTTGGCGGTCTGGATGTTGGTGAATACCGCGACGTAATAAAGTACTTGATGGTCCGCATCGCGGATGATGCTGATGCTCAGGTGTTCCGGATAGGTCTCGCCGTTCCGGCGTGTGCTCAGCACTTCACCATGCCAGTTGTGGCCAGCGGTGATGACTTCCCAGATGGAGTTCGGCAGCGGCGCACCACTAGGCAGGGTGCGGGTGCTGTCGAAGCGCTTGCCAAGCAGCTCCTGGGCAGTGAATCCGGTGATCTCGGTATGTGCGGCATTGGTCGAGATGACCCGGCGGTCGGCATCGGCGATGATCACGCCTTCGGCAATGCTGGCCAGCGCCTCCGCGGCAACCCGACGCTCCTGCTCCATCGCCACACGCTCGGAGATGTCGCGAATGATGGCTTGGCGCACGGGCCGCTCACCCCAGTTGGCCAGGCTGCTTTGCGTCTCCACCAAGCGCGTGCTGCCAGCTTCGCCCAGCAGGATGTTGCTTGTGGCACGGCCATTCTGCTGCCCTGAAAGGGACTGCTTGAACAGGTGCACGAAACGGTCGCCAATCAATTCATCGGTGTCGCGCCCGGTCCATGCCGACGTAGTCCGGTTGACGTCGAGAATCCGCCCACTGGCTTCGTCGACCATCACGATCGCGTCGGCGGCGCTGTCGAACAGCAGGCGGTAGCGCTCTTCGCTGCCGCGGATGCTTTCCAGGATCCTGCGCGCCATGCGTACCCACAGCAGCGCCGCGATGCCGAAGGCACCCAGCACACCCCAGAACAACAATTGGCCGAGCCATACGGCGCCGCGCACCATCTCGATCGAAAATAGATTTGTGCGCGGCTCCATGTACACATTCAGTGCATTGATGCGCGCGTGTTGCCGGGCGATCTCCGCAGGCGATGGTGCGCCCATGCTGTGGGCACGCTGCAATTCATCCGCGATCTGACCAAGTTCGATCAGCGACGCATCAGTGGATCGCCACGCCTCAAGTGCTTCCTTCATGTGCGGGGCATCGGAAAAATACTGCAACATGAACGTCATGCCGGGTTGCGCGGCCGGCATGATGTTGCCCCTGGTGAATACCTTTGTGATCTCCTGCTGGCTGAAATGACCCGATGCGATCGCATCACGACCGCTGCGGTCGGATTCGAGCAAGCCATAGTTGCGCCGGAAATCGGCGAGGTCCTCGGCCTCGCCATTAAGTGCATAGTTGTCGAGATCGATCACAGCCTGCTTCTGGGCCTTGGACCAGACACTCTCGCTGTTGAGGAAGCCAGCGAGAGTGAGCTGAACCTGAAGCACGCCCCATGTCAGGGCCATAATCAATGCGATGGCAACCGCCAACGCATAAGCCAGCGGCATCAAGCGTCGTGACAGAGGTCGTTGCTGATTGTTACCCACGAAACGCATCGCATGCCTATCTGGTTGATCACGCAGCGGTCTCCCGCTGTTTCAGTTTGTTGCTAGCTGCCGTCAAGCCGCGGCTTCATTGGCCACCCAAAGATTCCGACACGTCCGTATGCAGCGGTCACCCAGCAGGATCATGCTCATGTAGCTTCGCTTGATGCATTCGCCTAGATGTGCCACGTCGTCGACCGACGGTGTCTCACCCATCAGCGTACACACTATATCCAATGCCTCCCACGGATGGACATCATCGTAGGCAGCGTGCAGGTGCAACCAGCGCAGACTGGATGCCCGGATCGCCGGATCGAAGCTCTCCCGGTACTTTGTACTCTCGTAAATCATCTGCGACCACTCGCCAGTGACTCCCTCGATGGCGTAGTTGGTCGCCACGATGCCTGCCGCCAGGGTACCGCGGGCACTGATGTCTTCACACCACTTGACCAGGCCGTCGGTGCCATGGGGCGCCACGCCGTGCAGCAGTTCCGCGCGCGGAACCCCTGCCCCCTCGGCCCAGTTGAGCCAGTATTCGGCATGGTTCTGCTCGACCCGGATGTTGCGCACGAGCCAACGGCGAGCCATATCATCGCCGGGACTTCGGCCATAACGGGTCTTGAGCAGGTTCAGCGCCATGAAGCTGGGGAACCGTTCGATGAAGGGCCACAGGCCCATCATGAAGTTGCGGACGGACTCCTGGTCGAGCTGCAGCTCGGTCATCATGGACCAGATGTCGTGATCCAGAACGCGCTGCTTGGTGCTTGCGCAGTCCGCGATCATGTCCTGGGCCCACTGCGGGTAGCTGGTCAGTTCGGCCAAGGGACCGGTACGCTCAAAACGAGTATTCATGTAATTCTCCTAAGGGGTTGTGGCTTCAATGGGTACTGCTTCAGTTGGCCGACACAAAGTTCCTGCTGCCGGTCGTAATCGGGCATCAAAATGCGATACCGGAAACCTTTGAATTCGTGCTCTGGGACCAGTCCCATGGTGTTCCCCCTGTTTACATAGTCGATGTCGCCGCCTCCCGAGCTGTCGCGGGTGATGGGTGGCTGAAACCGGCCATGCGAAATTGAGCGTACTGCTGTCGCGTATCGCACAAGTGAACGGACTTAACGCTTCCAGGTGCTGGCATGGCCTACCGCGCTGCGGTCGCTTCACTTGCGTGGATAGGGAAACTGGATCAGCCTCCAGGCTGCTGTCTGCATTGAATCGCTTCGTATGGACGGCCATTTCCCGCCAACGTGCCGGAGATCGAATCGATGAAACGCCTTGTCTGGTCTGCCGCAATATCACTGCTGCTGGCTGCTCCCGTGGTCGCGCATGCGGCGGATGGGTACGTCACTGGAAACGTGAACCTGCGCGCCGGTCCCGATGCGCAATACCCGCTCATCCGCACGATCCCGGCTGGTTCGGCGGTTTCTGTTCAGGGTTGTACGGCTGGTTGGGAATGGTGCGACGTGATCGTCCCTGGCGGTCGCGGCTGGGTGGACGGCTACTACATTCAGTACCAGTATCAGAATCAGCCCGTGGCGTTGCCCACCTACGGAGCCCAGATCGGCATCCCTATTGTCACCTTCGTGATTGCCACCTACTGGAACAACTACTACCGCAACCGGCCGTTCTACCGCCAACGCGACAGCTGGTACAGCCGCCCGATCCCACACCGGCCGCCACCGCGGCCGATCCGCCCCCCATCGGGACATCGTCCGCCTCCGGTCAGGCCGCGTCCACCCGTCAATCCTCCCCCGCGGCCAAAGCCGCCGACCAGTGGTCGGCCAAAACCGCAGCCCAAGCCGCAGCCGCAGCCACCGGGCAACCGTCCGCAACCCGGTCAGCGACCGCCACCACGGCCGACCCCGCCGGGTAGTGGCCCGGCAAAACCACCGTCTACCCAGCCTGTCAAAGGTCCGACCAACAAGCCTGGGAGCAACCGTCCGGCGCCGCCGACCAACGGACAACAACCAGCTAAGCCAAAGCCCAAGCCTAATCCGTCTGCCAATAACGGCGGGCAATAGGCCTGCTGCGTCAGGAGCGCGATGCACGGAGATGGCCAAGTCAGCTGTGCATCCTGCTCAAGCTAATGCCGCTCATTTGGCCTGGACTTCTGCGTCGCGGCCAATCGCACTGATCTGCGCCGCTTCAAGCACGGCGCGGATTCGATCGACTCCCAGCGCGCCGCGTCGGGCGACAGCGAGCATCGCCCGGCCGACGATCTGCGTACTCAACACCGTATTCGGCAGCAAGCAGCGCAACAGCGGCAGCAGCGGCCATGCCAGCGTGTAGAACCAGCGATAGGAACCCGTCTTGGAGCGGATGCCGTGCAGCGGCTGGATGATGCCGGGTCGGAACACGTATACCGCCTTGAATGCCAAGCCCTTCAAAGCATTCTCGGTGCGCCCGCGCACTCGTGCCCACATCGTCTTGCTGGTCTCGCTGCTGTCCGCGCCCGCACCGGAAACGTACACGAAAGTCATCTGCGGATTGAGCCGTGCCAGCGTTTGCGCGGCTGTCAGCGTGAGGTCATGGGTAAGCCGGGTGTACTCGCCCTCACTCATGCCGGATGAAGTCACGCCGATGCAGAAAAAGCACGCATCGAAGTTCGTCAGATCAGCCTCAATGGCGCTGTAGTCGAACAAGTCCCCGTGTACCAGTTCGCGCAGCCTGGGATGTTGCTGTCCGGTCGCGGTGCGACCGATCGTCTGCACCCGTGCCACATCGTCGGCGAGCAGGCATTCGCGCAATGCGCCCTGACCGACCATGCCGGTAGCACCGAACAGCAAGACATTCATGGGTCGCATCCTCGAATAGTGTGAACAGCGTCACAGAATAACCGTGCTCAGTGCAAGACACCGATGCGTTCCCGCACTGCGCCGCCCCTGCATACCGAAGCCCAAACCTGCGCCGACCCGGCCCTGGCGACCGCGCTCAAACATGCGAACATGCGCGAACATCAATGTCTGGTCGGGGGCGTCATGAACAGCAGGATTCTTGCGGTGGTTTGCCTGAGTGCGTGGATCGCAGGCGCGGCTCATGCCGGCGACGCGACAGGCACCCCACCGAAATACGGCAGCTGGGGTTACGACGCCGCTGGTGCCGACATGACCTCCAAGCCTGGCAACAATTTCTTCCGCTATGCCAATGGCACCTGGCTGGATCGCACGCCGATCCCGTCCGACAAGCCCGGCGTCAGCCTGCGCCTGCTGATCACTGACCTTACCGAGCAACGCCTGCATTCGATCATGGAGTCGGCGGCGACGCATGCAACCGCTCAGCCCGCCACACTGCAGGACAAGGTGGGGGCGTTCTATCACTCGTTCATGGACGACGCTCACGTCGAGGCGCTGGGCGCGAAACCGATCGCGCCTCAGCTCGATGCCGAGCGTCAGGCGACTACCCGCGATGCGCTGGCGGCGCTGATGGGCCGCACCAATGTCGACTTTGAGGGCTCGCTGTTCAATGTCGGCATCGATGTCGATCTGAAGGATCCGAAACGCTATGCCGTCTATGTGGGTCAGGCCGGCCTCGGCCTGCCCGATCGCGATTACTACCTCAAGCCCGAATTCGCGAAGCAGAAGGCGGCGTACCAGGCCTATGTCAGCACGCTGTTGACGCTGGCCGGCTGGACTCATCCCGAGACGGCCGCGACCGATGTGGTGGCATTCGAGACGGCGATCGCTCAGGCGAGCTGGAGCAAGGTCGAACAGCGCGATCCGGTGGCAACCTACAACCCGATGAGCATTGCCGAACTGCAGCAATTCGCGCCCGGTTTCGCGTGGCCTGCGTTTCTCAAGGCGCAGCACCTGAGCGATCTGGATCGCATTGTGGTTGGCGAGAAAACCGCGTTCCCGAAACTTGCCGCACTGTATGCGAATACACCCGTGGCAACGATCCAGGCATGGCAGGCGGCGCGCATTGCCGACAACGCCGCGTTCTACCTGTCCCAGCCGTTCCAGAACGCGTATTTCGATATGCACGACAAGACCCTGTCAGGCCAGCAGGCGCAAGCCGTGCGCTGGAAGCGCGGCGTGCATGCCGTGTCGGGCGGCGACTGCAGCGCCGGCGAGCGGCTGGACTGCTTCGGCAACCTGAGCTGGGCCGTAGGTCAGCTATTCACCGACCAGTATTTCCCGGCGTCCTCCAAGGCGAAGATCGAACAGCTGGTCACGAACCTCAAGGCTGCCTACCACGCGCGCATCCAGAATCTGGACTGGATGAGCCCGCAAACCAGGCAGGAAGCGCTGCGCAAACTGGAAACCTATACGATCAAGGTCGGCTACCCGGACCATCCACGCGACTACTCGCACCTCATCGTTCGCAGCGATGACCTGACCGGCAACGTGACGCGTGCCGCCGACGCGGACTGGATGTTCTATGTGGATCGGCTGAACGGTCCGGTCGATCGCAGTGACTGGTCGATGACGCCGCAGACCAACGATGCCTACAACGGCAGCCTGCGCGACATCGTGTTCCCGGCCGGCATCCTGCAGCCACCGATCTTCGATCCGAATGCCGACCCGGCGATCAACTACGGTGCGATTGGTGCCGTGATCGGCCACGAGCTCACCCATGGCTTTGACGACGAAGGCCGCAAGATCGACGCCGATGGCGTATTGCGCGACTGGTGGACAGCGGCCGACGCGACCGCGTTCGAGGCGCGTGCGAAAAAACTCGGCGCGCAGTATTCCGCGTTCGAGCCGTTGCCCGGCGTGCACATCAACGGTGACCTGACCATGGGCGAGAACATCGCCGATCTCGGTGGCCTCACCTTGGCGCTGGACGCTTATCACGCTTCCCTGCACGGCAAGCCTGCGCCCGTGCTCGACGGCATGACGGGCGACCAGCGTGTATTCCTGGGCTGGGCACAGGCATGGCGCGGCAAGCTGACCGACGACGCGATCCGGCGCCAGGTCACCAGCGACCCGCATTCGCCGCGCGCGTTCCGCGTCAACGGCGTGGTGCACAACATCGACGCGTGGTACGACGCCTATGGTGTCAAACCTGGCGACAAGTTGTATGTCGCACCGGCCGACCGTGTGCAGATCTGGTAAAGCCGCTGAGATGAGTCTGCGGCTCGCCGGCGAACTATCCGGCGAGCCCAGCAGCAACGAGACTCTTTGCTAACCGCCCTGCACCCGCGTAAACCCATCGGCACTCCACGCCTCACTGCCCACGCCATGGTGCACAAAGAACAGGCCATGCGGATCGTAAGTCTGCTTCACCGCAGCCAGCTTCGGGTAGTTCGTACCCCAGAACGCGGTCTGCCACGCACGCTCGAAGAAGTCACTTTCCGAAACATACGAGCCAGCCCCGGGCGCAACACGTAGCAACTCTGTCATCGCCCGGCTAACCCCCGCAGCGTCTGCCCGCGCAGCAGCCAGATCCGGCTGGGCGCCCGGCATGCCGGGAAATGCAGGGGAACCCTCGGCCGCGATGATGGCCAACGCAAACGCATCCAGCACGGCCGGATTCGTCGCGGTGTCTTTCGCGGCGGCGATCTCATCGGCAGGAGCCCCGGCGAGCCCCTTGTTGAAATGGAAGGCCATTTGCCAATGCCGCGTGGTTGCGAACACGGCATCGACCAGCGCGGACTGTCGATCCTGGCGCAGCAGCGACGCGGGAATCCACGCCGATTTGTAACCGTGCAGAAACTGCGCCACCTGACCCTGGTCGCCCCTCCACAGCACATGATCCCGTGGCGCATCGGGCCGGTCATCTGCGACCTGGATTCCCGGTGCGTGCTGCCGGAAAAATTCAGCGTCCCACATGTGCTGTGCCGGCAGGCCCATGAACTGGACCGGCTCGGCGAAGGCATAGTCCTTGTTTGCACCCACCCAGTCGAAAAATGGCGCCCAGATTTTCTCCACCTGTGGCTGGGTCAGGCCCTGGAACACCATGGAGATCTTCAGCGTGTTCTCGCTCTTGAAAACCATCTGCTCACCCCAGTGCGGATTGAACAGATCGCTTTGATAGAAACTGATCGCCTTCGCAATCAAGGCCCGATAAGCCTCGTCCGAGGACGCCTTGATCGCGGCCGCCACCGCGCCGAAAAACTCGGGCAGCTCGCGCGTACGCAAGGTCAGCCGGGTGATCACGCCCAGACTGCCACCGCCGCCACCCTTGATGCCCCAGAACAGATCCGGGTTGGTGCAGGCGTTGGCGATACGCACCGTGCCATCGGCCGTGACGACCTCCGCCTCCAACAATCCTGCCGCCGCCGTGCCGTAGTTTTTCGAGAAGCTGCCAAACCCGCCGCTCTGCACGAGACCGGCGACACCCACCGTGGTGCAGCCACCGCCTTGCACGTAGCGGCCACCGTGGGTGGTCACCGCGTCATAGGCATCGATCCACATCGCGCCCGCGCCGACCGATACCGCTGGCTGCGGCGCCTGCTTGCCTGCGCAACCATGACCCACGAACGCATCGTGCAAAGTGACGTCGTTCATATGTCGCGTCCATACCAGCAATGAATCCGCGGCATCCGACGTACCCTGATAGCTGTGACCACCGCCTTTGACGACCAGGCGCAAGTGGTGCTCGCGCGCAAAATTGACGGCGGCGACGACATCCGCCGTATGGCTGGCAGCGACCGCGTAAGCGCTCGGATGCGAGGTCCAGGCATCGACCCAGCCACTGGTCTGGGTCAACGCGGGCTGGTCGCCGATGAAGTACGGATTCTTCAGATGCTTGAGCGCGTCGCCGCAGGCCGCATCTGCAGGCCCCGTTGCGCAGTTCGCGAACGGAGACTCCAGCCTGAGCAGACGTCCGCCGACGTCCCGCTTCAATCCGTCCCATGCAGCAATGGAAGGCCATCCTGGATCGCCCGGTCGCACGCGAGAGCGCAGCGCGCCGGCGGCTCCGGTACTGGCCCACGCTGTCGCGAACCGACCCTGAAAGATACCTGGCAAAAACGGGATCGCGATCGCGGCCTTGAGCAAGTCTCTTCGATTCATCAATGCATCCTCACCAGGTTGCTTGAAAGCCGTCACTGCCGCCACACGATACCTTCAAGCCGGCACCCAAAGTGTCGAATCCGGATCCCATCAAGGTAACTCCGGATGACATAAAGGGTTATGTGAACCGCTAAAAAAACACAGCCGGCTCCCCGCGCGCAAAGGCGCGATCGAGGCATTATTGCGAACGCGGTTACCCTTTCTCATGCTGCGGATTATTCAACCCGTCGGTTGTTGACGTCCCCAGGCACTGCGCGTAGCGTTAACGAAACTTCGCGTCCGTGCAGTCTTGTCAAGGAGCATACTGTGAAACGTATCGCAATATTGATTATTTCATTGCTGATGTTCGCGGTTGTGAGTTCGGCATTTGCGCAGGACACGAAGCCCTACAAGGAGGGTGGCGTCACTCGTGTCAGCTTCATCAAGATCAAACCAGGGCAGTTTGAGAATTACATGAAATACCTGGACGGACCCTATAAAGCGCAAATGACAGCACTGAAGAACGCGGGCCTGATTACGGGTTATGCGGTCTACAGCTCCGAGGCGCGCTCGGCACAGGACGCCGATGTGATTCTGACCATTAGTTACCCAAACATGGCCGCACTCGATCGCACCGATGAAAGCGATGCCGTCGCCACCAAGGTATTGGGCCCGATGGCCGCCCGCAACAAAGCCAGTATGGATCGGGAATCGATGCGAACTCTGCTGGGCAGCCAACTTACCCGAGAGTTGATCCTGAAATAGCAGCGGCTCCAGGATAATGGGGAGATGCGCTCGGTACGAGCTGATTTTGACGTTGATTAATGTGCTGCCAACAGTTCATGGTCAGCGCGCCATGGCTATACAGAGTTTCACAACACCCATTCATGCCGAAACGCATTAAAAACCAGGCCCTTGCCACTCAGGCAAGGGCCTCCTTTTAACAGCCCTGGCGGACAGCGGAACTGCCGTGCAAATGCACGGTGCTCTTGCCCACGCGCATGCGTGATTCAATGCAAGCCGCTATGACCCGCATCCGTGTCCGGTGTAAACGACACGCCACGCAGCACTTCCGCGAAACCTGCCGCCCGCAACGTCGTGAACTTCTCCCGTGACGCGCCCGCGGCACTGACGTTCTTCAGCTCATCACGGATCGCCACCAGCCGGTTCGGATCGGCACCGACGTCGCCGTTGCCGCTGATGGTCGAGGTGACCGCCCAGATCGTGACGCGACCATCCGAATCTACCCGACCCGTAAGATTGCGCAAACCATCGGTTGCCGGCGACCACGGCAGGTTGGTGCCCGGATTGGTACCGGTTGGATAGTCGCGCACGCTGTAGGCCTGGCCCAGCCCAAGACCCGCCTGCAAGGTGTAGGCAAGGGTCCAGCTGTTCGTCGTGGCGTTGAACACCCACTTCTGCAGACCGGCCGTCGTCTGCGCCGCCGCATGCGTGTACAGATCGGTGCCGCCGGTGTAGCCGTCACCTTCATCGGCAACATACAGCGTGTTCGCATCGGCAAACCACAACGCGAACGGGAAGGCCAGCGGATTCGCCGACTTGTTCGGCGTTGACGGGAAGCCGGCCAGCACGCACATGTTGGTCGGCAGACCACTGGTCTGCAGCGTGGCCGCATTGTAGGAAAGCGGTTCACTGGGAAGCGCTGCACCAGCCACCGGCACGCCAACACCGGACGGACATGCGGTACCTGTCGTTTCGACGAAATACACCGTATTGACGCCGTTGCTGCCGCTGCCCTTCGTGAAATACAGCACGTTGTTGAACACAGTCATGCCGCGAAAATTGTCATCCTTGCCGATCTTGTCGGCCTTCTGACCCAGCGCGGCGACCGAAAAGCTGGCCACCGGCGTATTCGCGCCAGGGCTCTGCGACAGCTCGGGCAATGATGTCGGCGTGACGAATTGCGCGCCCGCACCGAGAATGACGCCGTCCGGCTGCGGGTTGCTGCCGTTGCCGGCGTTGCCGCTCGTATAGAAGTAATTGCCACCGTTGCGATCATTCAGGATCGCTGCGCGGCCGTTGTTGCCGCTATATGCGTTGGTTTCCGTGAAGCTGAAGCGACCACGGCCGTCAACGGTGGCGATGGCGCGGTAAAAACTCTGCCCGACTGGATTGGTCGGGTCGACCGCACCGGGTGTGTTCGAATTCGACACGTCGATTGCGTTGACCGGCGCGACATAGCCCATGAAGGTAAGGTATTTGCGATTCAGCGACAGATGCAGCCCTATCTCCGATTTCGAGCTGAAGCTGGTGACCAACTGGCCGGCCATGGCTGCAGGCAGCAGACTGTTTGGCACTTCCAGCGAATTGAGCAGCCAGCCGTTCGGCGTGATCTGGTCGAGATAGATGCGTGAGGTGATGCCGAAGTTCGCGTCGTACAGCACGTCGTTCCATACATACGGATAGGTGCCGTCATAAGGTGCGCCAGTGGCTGCGCCGCAGCCGCCGGTAGTCGCAGCGCAATTCACCGGCAGGATCGTACCGACCTGCACATTGCTGGGCTTGTTGTCGTAGACGCTGCGACTCACCACCAGGTTGCCGGGCCAGAAATGAAAGTCCGGACCGCGCGAATAATCGCCCGCGTATGCAAAGGTGCTGGCCGCCAGAGCGGTGAGCGCAAGGGATGCAACAACGTGCCTACAGCGTAAGCGCACAGACAGAGGGTTGGTCATCGTGATCTCCGGGTTGGGTTTGAACGCACATCAATCACACAGGCAGAACGGAGCCACGGTAGTGACCCACCATGAACGATTCTTTACAGTCGCGCCGGGCCCATCGCGCGATGTGACCAGCGCCACACAGGAAGTACGTCATGAGGGTTGCCTCCCGTGGACGAAGGGTGTCGCCTCGCGTGGCGCCTTGGCGGACCTGACTTGACCCCCGCCCCGGCCTGGCTCAGACGCGCCTGCGTCTTGCACCGTTGCGCGAAAGCTGATGCACTGGAATCCGGGCTTGAGGCGGCATGACCGACACCGGCGCCCCACTTCGGCGCTGCTGCACGTTGTTGCCAACGCGATACCAGGGCTCAGGACCTGGCCGAAGGTCATGTATCGCCGCCGCAAGCGCATCACGTATAAACGCTGAGTGTCCCGCGAGCATCAGACGGGTGTTGCCCACCTGGAGTAGATACCGTGCATAAAATCATCATTGCCCTGTTGCTGACGACACTGCCACTTGCTGCTGGCGCCTCGGAATGCCGCTATAGCGCGCCGCGCAACGCTGACCTCGACGCCGCAGGCCTGAGCGGCCTGCTGCTGAAACTCGGCTCCACCGACCTGGACATACAGAGTGTGCCGGGCTTGAACAAGGTCGAGGTACGCGGCACCGCCTGTGCTTCCGATGCGTCCTGGCTGAAGGATGTGCAGCTCGATGCCAACCGCAGCGGCGATCGCGCGACGGTGGTCGCGCAGAACAATCGGCACGACAACACCTTTACCCTTATCGGGTCCACCTACGCGTATCTGAAGTTGCAGGTGCGCGTACCGGCGTCGCTCGCGGTGACCATCGACAGTGGCTCCGGCGATGTGAAGGCGAGCAACCTCGCCTCGTTGAATTTTGACTCCGGCTCGGGCGACCTCCAGGCGGATCACATTGCTGGTGCACTGACCTTGAAACTTGGCTCAGCCGATGTGAAAGCCCAGCAAGTCGGCAGTGTCGAACTGCGCCAGACAGGCTCGGGCGACGTACGCGTCGATGGCGTGCGCGGTGACGTCAAGGCGGATCATTCGGGCTCGGGCGAACTCAACTTCAGCAATGTGACCGGCGGCGTCAACGTGGGAGCGACCGGTTCCGGCGATGTCACGTTCAACAATATCGGCCGCGATGCAAAGGTCGGTGTCACCGGGTCCGGTGACATCAATGCCAACGGCATCGGTGGCAATTTCACCGTAGGCGCCAATGGCAGCGGTGAGGTCCATTACGCCAACGTCAAAGGCCAGGTCAGCGTACCGAAGCGTAACGACGATTGAATCACCTTCAACACCACGACGGGTGGAGCAAAGGCGGTCGTGGACATCTCGTGATGTGAGATGTCCACGACCTTGGCTTTGTCTACCGCTGCCTTGACCACTGGGAAACTGATGCCAATACGCTCCAGGAAGAAACGCTTTTGGCTGACACGCTCGCTGCAACTGGTTGCCCTGCTCGCACCCTGTCTCGCCGCAACTGCCAAGGCGCTCCCGCCCGATGAAGCGCGTTGGCAGCACGAGGCACAGGCGGTCACGATTACCCGCGACGACTGGGGCATCGCACACGTCCATGGCAAGACCGACGCCGATGCCGTATTCGGCATGGCCTATGCGCAGGCCGAGGACGATTTCAATCGCGTCGAGACCAACTATCTAAACGCCATGGGCCGCCTCGCCGAGGCCGAGGGCCAACCTGCCATCTGGCAGGACTTGCGGATGAACCTGTTCATCGACCCGGTCGAGCTGCAAAGAGTCTATGCCAACAGTCCCGCCTGGCTGCAGTCGTTGATGAACGCCTGGGCCGATGGACTGAATGATTACCTTGCCCTGCACCCTGACGTCCATCCGCGAGTCATCCATCATTTTGAACCATGGATGGCGCTGAGCTTCAGCGAGGGCAGCATCGGCGGCGATATCGAACGCGTATCGCTCGGCCAGCTTGAGGCTTTCTACGGCCATGATCCCCAGGCGGCGCTGGCGCAGCAGGACCCGCCATCGAGTTGGACCGAACCCACGGGATCAAATGGCATCGCGATCGCGCCGAAGCTTACCGCCGACGGCCATGCTCTATTGCTCATCAACCCGCATACCTCGTTCTTCTTTCGCTCCGAGCTGCAGATGACCAGCGACACCGGACTCGACGCCTATGGCGCGGTCACGTGGGGGCAGTTCTTCATCTATCAGGGTTTCAATCACCACATCGGCTGGATGCACACCTCGACCGGCGCCGATGTCGTCGACGAGTTCGCCGAAACGATCGTGCACAAGGACGGCCAACTATTCTATCGCTACGGTACGCAACTTCGACCGGTCACGACGCGCACGATCAACGTTCCGTACCGCAACAGCGACGGTTCGATGGGACAACGCAGCTTCACTGTCTACGCCACGCACCACGGCCCTGTCGTGCGCGAGAAAGACGGCAAGTGGATCGCGATCGCGCTGATGAACAAACCGATGGAAGCACTGGAACAAAGCTGGCTGCGTACGCGAGCCAATGACTACGCCAGCTTCATGAAAGTTGCCGAGCTCAAGGCCAATTCGTCGAACAACACGATCTTTGCCGATGACAAGGGCGAGATCGCTTATCTCCATCCGCAGTTCATTCCGAAACGCGACAACCGCTTCGACTACACCAAGCCCGTCGACGGCAGCGATCCGGCCACCGACTGGAACGGGCTGCACGCGCTCAACGAAGCGCCGCACCTGCTCAATCCAGCGAATGGATGGATCTTCAACACCAATGACTGGCCGTATTCCGCTGCGGGACCCGATAGCCCGAAGCTAGCGGATTACCCTCGCTACATGGACAGTGCCGGCGAGAACCCGCGCGGCATCCACGCCACCCGCGTGCTGAGCGGCCAGCAAGGTTTCACCATGGCGTCGCTGATGACCGCCGCGTTCGACTCCTACCTGCCGGCGTTCGCGCGGCAAATCCCGGTGCTGATCGCCGACTACGACGCGCTCCCCGCCAACGATCCACTCAGGCACCAGCTGGCGGGTCAGATCGCGCTGCTGCGCAGCTGGGATTACCGTTGGGGGATCGCCTCCATGCCGACCTCACTGGCGGTGTTCTGGGGCGACACGCTGTGGGACAAGGTCGATAAAGCCGACACCGCCGAGGGCCTGTCGATCTACGACTATATGGCTGAGAAAGCCGGCCCGAAGGCGCGTCTGGGTGCGCTGGTCGAAGCATCCGACAGGCTGCAGAAGGATTTCGGAACCTGGGGCGTTCCATGGGGTGAGGTCAACCGTTTCCAGCGCATCGACGGTGCCATCGTGCAGCCGTTCGACGATACCAAGCCCAGCATCCCGGTGCCCTTCACTTCGTCGCGCTGGGGCTCGCTCGCCTCGTTCGGCGCGCACCGCTGGCCAGGGACGAAGCGCTACTACGGCACCAGCGGTAACAGCTTTGTCGCAGTCGTCGAGTTCGGCGACAAGGTCAGTGCCCGCGCGATCACCGCCGGTGGCGAGAGCGGCCACCCGGATTCCCCGCATTTCAACGACGAAGCCGAACGCTACACCACCGGCAACCTGCGCACGGTCTATTTCTGGCCCGAGCAACTCAAGGGCCACATCGAGCGCATCTACCACCCCGGCTCGTGACACTGCCCCGGTTCGTGACATCGCCTGTGTAGGTCGCATGCACCGACCTTCGACAGAAGTTGCGGTACAGACTGTCCAAATCACGTCGGCCCGCGCGTCATCATGGTGGCGCAGCAATCTGCCCGCCCATGACCCACGATGGAGAATAGCCATGCAATATCTTCTGATGCTCTATGCAAACGAAAACGGTTGGTCCGAGCTACCGCAAGCAGAAAAGTCCCGCTGGATAGCGGCCTACCAGGCCTATACCGAAGCACTGACCAGCGCGGGCGCCCGCGTCGGCAGCAACCGCCTGAGCGACAGCGGGACCGCGACCACCGTACGCGTTGCAGACGGCAAGACACAGGTGCTGGACGGGCCGTATGCGGACTCCAAGGAGCAGTTGGGTGGCTACTACCTGATTGACGTACCCGACCTTGATGCCGCGATTGCGTGGGCCGCCCGCTGCCCGGCAGCCAGCCACGGCACCATAGAAGTACGTCCGGTCTGGACACCCCAGTAAGCCGCGTGTGAGCCGCATGAGTGATCCGGACACCATCGGCCAGGTGCGCTGCGCGGCGGATGCCGTCGCGCGGCGCAGCTACGGCAAGCTGGTCGCCTACCTGGCAGTGCACACCCGCGACGTGAGCGCTGCCGAAGATGCGCTGTCGGAGGCCTTTGCCGCAGCGCTGACGGGCTGGCCAATGCAGGGCATACCAGCGAACCCGGAGGCGTGGCTGCTCACCGTCGCCCGCCGCAAAGCGATCGATGTCGCCCGTCGTCGCCACAGTGGCGACGTGGCGAACGCGCAGTTGCAGGTACTGGCCGAAGGCACACATGCCGCGCTGACCGAAGACGCCTTGCCCGATCATCGCCTTGGCCTGCTCTTCGCCTGCGCGCATCCGGCCATCGATGCAGGTATCCGTGCGCCGCTGATGTTGCAGGCCGTGCTCGGACTGGATGCGAAGCGGATTGCCTCGGCGTTTCTGCTGGCGCCGGCAACCATGGGCAAGCGGCTGGTGCGCGCCAAGGACAAAATTCGCGAGGCCGGCATACCGTTTCGCCTGCCCGAGCGCGAGGAATTGCCGGGCCGGCTCGAGGCGGTGCTGGACGCGATCTATGTCGCTTTCGCCGAAGGCTGGACTGACGCCGATGGCACTGATGTCGCACGCAGCGATCTCACCGGTGAAGCGATCTTCCTCGCACGGTTGGTCGCCGAGTTGCTGCCACACGAAGCCGAAGCGCTAGGACTGCTTGCGCTACTGCTCCATGCACAGGCCAGACGCAACGCGCGGCGTAATGCACAAGGCGACTACATACCGCTGGCGGAACAGGATTCCGCGCAATGGGATGCGTCGATGATCGACGAAGCCGAGGCGCTGCTGCTGCACGCCAGCACGCTTGGCAGCATCGGCCGCTTTCAGCTCGAAGCCGCCGTGCAGTCGGCGCACGTCCACGGCTGTCGCGCTGGTCATGTTGACTTGGCCGCGCTGGTGCGACTCTACGATGCACTGATCCTGCTTACCGGCTCACCCGTGGTCGCGATCAATCGTGCGCTGGCGATCGCGCCATTGCGCGGTGCCGACGCTGCGCTCGAGGCGCTGCCCTCGCCGGCCGACGACGCGCGACTGGCCGACTACCAGCCGTATTGGGCTGCCCGCGCGGAACTGTTGGCCCGCATGGGCGCGCTCGTCGATGCCAGCCACGCCTACGAACTCGCCATCGGCCTGGAACGCGACCCCGCCGTGCGCCGCTTCTTGCAGCAGCGTCGGTTGGAGATGGATGGCTAAACCATCCAGCAATGAGTTTGTCTTCGGGGAGCAGGCGACTTGTATTGCCAGCCCTGGTGCTGGCCCAATGGCGTCAGCCCCGGCTGGGAATCCCCAGGCCACGCGTCACCGCCGGCCGAGCCAACGCCCGGTCGAGCCACGCGACGACGTGGGTAAAGCTGTCGTACTCGACCAATTCGCGCGCCTCGTAGAACGTGATGAGGTTGCGCACCCAGCCGAGCGTCGCGATGTCGGCGATCGTGTACTCGTCGCCCATCAGCCACATGCGACCGTTCAGGCGGGTATCGAGAACGCCGAGCAAACGCTTCGATTCCGCGACGAAACGCTCGAGCGGCCGCTTGTCGGCGATCTCCTTGCCGGCGAACTTGTTGAAGTAGCCGACCTGGCCAAACATCGGGCCGACCGCCGCCATCTGGAAGAACACCCACTGGATCGTCTCCCAGCGTTGTGCCGGATCAGCCGGAATGAACTTGCCCGTCTTGTCCGCAAGATAAAGCAGAATCGCGCCCGATTCGAATAGCCCAAGCGGTTTGCCGCCCGGGCCATTCGGGTCGATGATTGCGGGAATCTTGCCATTGGGATTGAGCGACCGGAACTCCGGCGTGTGACTCTCGCCCTTCATGATGTCGACGAGGTGCGGCTCGTAGGGAAGCCCGGTCTCCTCAAGCATGATCGACGCCTTCACGCCATTGGGCGTGTTGAGCGAATAAAGCTGAATACGGTCGGGATGCTCGGCTGGCCAGCGGGTGGCGATGGGGAAGTTGGACAGATGGGACACGGCTTGCTCCTGCGTCATGGGCTCGCCGCAAGGTAGGTTGTTCTGCCGCTGCATTCAACTCTGTAACGGAGAAGGTGCAACCCGACCGCCGCTTTCTTCGATCCCGCCCTCGATCACCTCCGCGACTTCAGCCACGGCAGCAACATCGGCACCTGCCGTCGATACTCTTCGTAAACTGAGCCGAAATAGGCCGCCAGATCACGCTCCTCGAACTGTAGGGCGATCAGGATGTAAGCCGTCGTGGCCAGGGAAAAAACAAGATGGGCTACGGTCATCGTCGGCGTCGCCCAGAATGCGATGATGAATCCGAGCATGAGTGGATGTCGCACGACCCGGTAAAGCAAGGGCGTCCTGAAACCCGCGGACGTGTACGGCTGCCTTTTCAGATTCAGATACACCTGGCGCAGACCAAACAAGTCGAAGTGGTTGATCAGGCAGGTAGTAAACAGCACCACCGCAAAACCGAGCCCACATAGCGCCCACAGGACATCGCGCGCCAGCGTGTTCCCGACATTCCACACCACGCCAGGCATGGAACGCCACTGCCAGAAAAGCAGCAGCAGTGCGAGGCTCGAGAGCAGCACATAAGTGCTTCGTTCGATCGTCTTCGGAATGAACTGCGTCCACCAGCGCTTGAAGCCCGGCCTTGCCATGACGCTGTGCTGGACAGCGAAGATCCCAAGCAATACCACGTTGATCAGCAACGCCTCTCCGAACGCAACCGGTGGGGTCGAATCCATCGTCTTGGGTACGATCAGATCGCCAACGAATCCGATGGTGTAGAGAAACGTGACAAAAAAAATCAAATAACTGGTCGTACCATACAAGAAACAAAATATGCGACTCATGACATGGCCCTCTCGAAAAATTGATTGAAAGTCTGAACATCCAACGGCTCTACCCATCACCTGGCACGGCTGCGGCCACGATGACGAACTCGCCTGGAACCCGATAAGCCCGGCCGTGCCGCCACTCCGCGATCGCTTCGACGTAGCGTGCGCAAACCCTCGCCCGCACGACGCTGTCGAAGCGCGACCACGCAAGTGCGACGGGACCACTGACAAAAGCCGCGCTGCATGCCTCATCGGCGTTCGCGTAGTCCAGCGTCGTGGTCATGCGATGCAATCCGATAGCCGAAAACCGGGCGTCGGTGCACACACGAGCCAGCGTGTCGCCCTGCCCCAGGCGAAAGAACCATGGACACACCTCGCTGGCGACCTCGGCATCGACGATCGGGAAAAGTGCCGACCATCCGCAGCGAGACCGCTCGCCCCACACAGCAGTGAGCATGCGGCCGCCCGGCCGCAACACTCGCCGCATTTCACGCACGGCCTGCTCCGGCTCAGGCATGTACATGAGACCGAGCGCGCACAGCACGACGTCGAAGCTCGCAGCGGGAAGCTGCAGATCCTCGGCATCCATGCGCTCGAAACTCGCGTTGCGCACATCGTGCTCTTTGGCCCGTCGCCGGGCGGCATCGAGCATATGGCTGGACAAGTCGATGCCGACGACCTGCCCATGCGGCCCGACCGCCTCTGCAGCTCGCAAAGCCACCAGCCCGCTGCCGCAGGCCACGTCCAGCACATGCTCACCCGAAACCAGCGAAGCGCGCGCGATCAGCTCGGCGTGCATGCAAGCCAACTGCGCTTGCCATAGCGGCTCGTAGTCCGCCGACGCCAAGTCCCAACCGTAGCGCTGGATCCTCCTTTGCAGTCGCGCTTCCATGCTCAGTTCCAGGTGATGGCGATGACGGTGGCGTTCATGCTGCTTCGCTCCTTCGGTCTTGTCTTCGGGAATAGGGCTGCTGTGGAGGTCGGTGCCGGCTGACCGGCCTGCCAGCGGGATGCACGGTGACATCCGGGTCCAGCAGACGTCCTGTCCATGCGTCGCCAATACCTACCCCTTCGTCCTTGCGCCATCGAGCACAACGGTGTTCTTAGCCGGACGTCCGGGAGTCCTGCCCGATGGTCCGACTGATACACACGGAGCCTCGGGCCAGCTTGGCGTCGTGCATCGAGAGGGCCACAATAGAAAGCACCGACGCGGAGGGCATCCACATGGCGACGCGAGATATCGCAGCGGCAATGCAGCGCATAGAGAAGGTCCTGCAGCGTCGCCCAGAGACAGGCATTCACGACGACGCATCTGCCATCGCCCGCTGGGAGAGCGGCACGCGGATCGTGGCGAGTCATGCCAACGGTGCGCAGATGCTGACCGACATGCCGAACGAACTCGGCGGCAGCGGCGATCAGGTCACGCCAGGCTGGCTGTTCCGCGCCGGAGTCGCATCCTGTCTGGCCACCTGTATCGCGATGAATGCGGCGGCCAAGGAGATCGAACTGACCATGCTCGATGTGCTGGCCAGCAGTCGTTCGGATCTGCGCGGCCTGCTCGGCATGGCCGATGCCGCGGGTGAAATCGTCTCGGCCGGACCGAGCGATGTGCAACTCCGCGTCAGCATTGCTGCACACGGGGTCTCGCCGGAACGCTTGCGTATCCTGGTCGAAGACAGCCGTCGCCGTTCACCCATGCTCCTTGCACTGGAGAATGCCGTGCCGGTGGACATGCGCATCGATGTGGGCGTGAGTTGATCGACACGGATCATGGACGCACTCTCCGAAATCCTCCGCGTTGTTCGCCTGGTCGGTGCCATCTTCATCCATGCGAGGTTCACAGCGCCCTGGTGCTACCAGTCACCCTGCGCTGATTCGGCGGCACCGCTGCTCGAACCTGGCGCCGAGCGCGTAGTGATCTTCCACCTGATCACCGAAGGCGAATGCTTCGTCGAACTGGGTGACCTGGCGCCGACGCGCCTGAGCGCCGGCGATGTCATCATTTTCCCGCGCGGCGATGCGCATCGCATGACTTCTGAACCTGGATTGACGCCAGCCTCCGGCGCGCGCCTGGATGTGGTGCTGTCGCGTCGCCCACGTCAGCTTGCCTATGGCGGTGGCGGCCTAACGACACGTATCGTCTGCGGCTACCTTGCCTGCGATGACCGCCTCGCGCAGATGCTGCTTGCAGGGCTGCCTTCGCTGGTGCGGGTCAATGTACGTGGATCGAATGCCGGCGCCTGGCTCGAAGCGTCCGTCCGTTATGCGCTGGCCGAGGCCCGCTCACCTCGGCCCGGTGGCGCCGGTGTATTGGCCAAGCTTGCCGAGGTGCTGTTCATCGAAGTGCTGCGCCTATACATGAACGAGCAGCGCGGCGGTCGTACCGGATGGCTGGCGGGTCTGGCCGACCCCATCGTGGGTCCCGCCTTGAACGCGTTGCACAAGCGACCTGCGCATGCCTGGACTCTTGAAGAATTGGCATTCGCGGCGAGTACCTCCCGCTCGGTGCTCGCCGAACGCTTTCATCAGCTGGTTGGCAGTACCCCGATGCAGTACCTCACGCAGTGGCGCATGCTGCTTGCCGCCAATCTCCTGCGCCGCAGCAACTCCCCCATGGCGCGAATTGCCGAAGACGTCGGCTATCAAACCGACACGGCGTTCAGCCGCGCCTTTCGCCGCGAGTTCGGCGCCCCGCCAGCGACCTGGCGACGGAGCCAATCGATGCATGATCAGGTTCGTTGACTGCGGCACCCCGGGTCTGACGCCCCCTTAGCATCTTCGAGGACCTTGCGTCTGGTTTGGCGAATAGCGAGTATCAGCCGGTGCGCCGGCTTCGCCAGGCGGCAATGGGGATATGCAGAAATGTCGACGTCGCTGATTCAATCAGGTTCGCTTCAATCAGGTTCGCTTCAATCAGGCTCGCTTCAATCCGTCTCGCTCCGTTCCATCCTGCGTGCTGCGTCCGCCGCGGCGCTCGCCGCTTGCATGATGACGAACCCGCTGGTTGCCCATGCCCAGCAGGCCGACCAGGAAAGCGGCAAGACGTATACGTTGCTCGCCACGCCAGAGACCGTCGCCTGGGGCCACTACGACGCGACCACGCCGCCGGTGCTGCGCATCAAGTCGGGCGACACGGTGGTGTTCCACACCGTGCTCACCAACAGCCCCTCGGGCCTGGAGAAAGCCGGCGTAAAGCCTGCCGACGTCGAGCAGAGCCTGCGCGATCTGTTCGATGGCGTCGCTCTCAAGGACCGTGGTCCCGGCGGTCATATACTGACCGGCCCGGTGTACATCGAGGGCGCCGAGCCCGGCGACACGCTTGAGGTTCGGGTCAGGAAAATTGATCTCGCGATTCCCTACGCGTACAACGCGTTCCGCTACGGCGCAGGCTTCCAGACCGACGACTTCCCGTATGCCCGCGTCAAGATCATCCCGCTCGACCGCACTACGCGCACTGCCCACTTCGGGCCGGGCATCGATATCCCGCTGCATCCGTTCTTCGGCAGCATGGGCGTGGCACCGCCGCCTGCGTTCGGTCGCTATGACAGTGCGCCGCCCACCATCATCGGCGGCAACATGGACAACAAGGAACTGGTGGAAGGATCGACCGTGTACTACCCGGTCTTCGTCCCCGGCGCGTTGTTCCAGATCGGCGACGGCCACGCCGGCCAGGGTAATGGCGAAGTGGATATCACCGCGATGGAGACCTCGCTGGTTGGCACTGTGCAATTCATTTTGCAGAAGGGCGTGAAAACCGGGCCCTACCCCCGTGCCGAAACTCCGAACTATTTCATCAGCATGGGCTACGACGACGACCTCACCGTAGCGACCCACAAGGCGGTTGCCGGGATGATCGACTTTCTGGTCGAGCATCAGCACATGAGCCGCGACGATGCCTACATGCTGATCAGCGTGTCCGGCGACATCGATATCACCGAGCTGGTCGACCACAACAAGGGCGTCCATGTGATGGTGCCCAAATCCATTTTCAAACAGGGGACGCAGGGATAGCTCACTATTTGCTGCTGGAAGAATGCACATCCACCAGCACCGTGGCGAGATCCATAAATGTGACCCGCGGTTCTTTTCATGGACTGCCTCTCAAGAGTGCGGATCGCTACAAAGTACGGCTCAATCAAAGCCTTGTCACCCCGACATCTTCAGTCCCGCAGTTGGCCTTCCACTCATAAAACGCGAGGAGACAAGGTATGGATAGATCAACGCAGCCAGGTCGTACGCTGCTGGGACCACCCGCGCTATTTGCGGATAGCTTGTCCATCGGGCCAACCACCGGGAATCTGGCCGGCATGTGCTTGGGCCACGTATTGCTCGCTGCGGTGATGATCGCCCTTGGCATCCGCGGTCTCCTCTATGGCGATTTCGCGTCGATATGGCAGCGCATCCCCATCGAAAATCTGCCTGGCCGGCAATTTTTCGTGTATGCCTGCGCCGTCATCGAACTGGGGACCGGAATCGGGCTGCTCGTGCGACGCACGGTCAGGCTTTCATCCTGCATCCTGTTCGTGTTCCTGCTGCTCTGGGCTGTGTTGCTGAAACTTCCGGCGGTGGTGTTGGTACCGCAGATGGAAGCGACCTGGCTGGGCTTCGGCGAAATTGCCGTCATCCTGGCGGGAGGCTGGATCCTGTTTGCCGTATATGCGGGTGAATGGTCGAGACAGCATTTGAAATTCGAGGTTGGAGCGAGTGGCGTGCGCTGGGCCCGGCTGCTGTTTGTTGTTTCATTGCCAACAATCGGGCTTTCGCATTTTGTATATGCCAAGGAAACTGTCGCTTTCATACCGGCGTGGCTGCCCTGGCACCTAGCTTGGGCCTACCTCACCGGCGCAGGCAGCATCGCCACCAGTCTGGCCGTGCTGTTCGCCGTCTGGCCGCGCCTGGCGGCGACACTGGAAGCGGCCATGCTGAGCGTGATTACGCTGCTGGTCTGGCTGCCCGGCGTCATCGCCGCACCTGGGAATGATTCGGTGACACCGTTCCTGATGTCCACCGCGATCGCCTGCGGTGCCTGGGTGGTGGCTGACTCGTACCGCGGGGTTGCGTGGCTTTCGGTGTCAGCTTCGCGCGGAAATGCAGCGCCATAACTGACCCAGCTATCGCGCTCGGGTGAAGCCTAAGCGCGGCCCAGCGACCAGAACGGGATCTCGCGGCGATGGCGATAGCCGATCTGCTCGTACAACAACTTCGCGCGGTGGTTCTGCTGGCTCACGTGCAGGAAAGGCATGCGGCCACGCTTCAAGTTATCGTTCGACAGCAGCGCCACTAAACGGCGAGCGTAGCCGCGGCCGTTGAAGTCAGGATGCGTGCAGACCGCACTGATTTCCTGGTACGCATCGGTGCCCAGGCGCTCGCCAATCATCGCCGCCAGCTGCCCGTCCTGGTAGATCCCGAAATAGCGACCGAGCTCCATCGTGCTTGGACGGAAATAGTGCGGATACACCAGCGCGGTCAGCGCCAGCACATCCGCGCGATGCGCCTCGGACAACTCGATCACCTGCGGCCCATCAATCACCGGGATCGGCGCCGTGCAGATCATCTGCGCCAAGGGAGGAAAAGCTTCGAGAGTCCACCCTTCCGGTGGGTTCGGCGCAACGCCCAGCAGATACAGCGTTTCGCCCGACCCAACCAGCGACTCGATGGCTTCGACGACGTCCGCATCCGCGCTAGCCACGCCCAGAAAAGGCGCGAACTCCGCCGGATAACGCGCTGCATCACCGACGCACTGCGCCAAGGCGCGATGCCTGCTGCGCAGCGAACACCAGAAGGGATTGTCGAGTTCTGTAGCGATCATTCCGAAATGCTGCCTTGTCCGTCGTTCGGGCAAGAGATTGCCACGGAAAGTGCCGGCTGTGCGCGAAAAAATAACTCGATAATGGCCCGACTTTTCGGACACACTTCGGATTGTCCCTCCACCGTCAGCGATTTGCCGCTTTGTCGGTGTTACAAGGGGCGGATGGAAACCGACAGCAACGGGGGAAAGACCATGTCGATGCAGAGATTCACGCGCAGCGTTGCCGCGTTGATCGGTGGCATGCTGCTGGCATGTACCGCATGTGCGGCGACCGCCGGAACCGTCGACAAGCCTGCCGATCACGCATGGCTGTTCAAGGCCGATCGCGTCTTCGACGCGCGCAGTGAGCAGACGCATGCGGGTTGGGTGCTGCTGGTCCAGGGCGAGCGGATCTTGGCGGTCGGGCCAGCCGCGCAGGTCAAGGCACCGCCGGGCACGCAGACCATCGAGCTACCGGGCATGACGCTGCTGCCCGGCCTGATCGACGCGCACTCACACATCTTCCTGCACCCGTACAACGAAACGCTGTGGAACGACCAGGTGCTGAAGGAGTCGCAGGCGTATCGCACGATCGAAGCCGTGCAGCATGCGCACGACACGCTGATGGCCGGCTTTACCGCACTGCGCGACCTCGGCACCGAGGGCGCGGGCTATGCCGACGTCGATGTGCAGCACGCGATCAACCAGGGTTTGATCCCGGGCCCGCATATGTTCGTTGCCACCCGCGCGACCATCGCCAGTCACTGCTACGGCCCCGGTCCGATGGGCTTTCGCACCGACATGGATCTGCCGCAAGGTGGCATCCCGGTCAGCGGGTCCGCCCAGATGCTGGATGCGGTGCGTGATCAGGCAGGCCACGGCGCGGACTGGATCAAGATTTACGCCGACTACCACTGCGGCAAGACCAAGGGTTCGGTGCCGACATTCACGCAGCAGGAATTGAACGCCGGCGTCGAGGCTGCGCACTCGCTCGGCCTGCCAGTCTCGGTGCATTCGACCACCGCCGAAGGCATGCGTCGTTCGATACTCGCCGGCGTCGATACCATCGAGCACGGCTTCGGCGGTACGCGTGAAGTCTTCGAGCAGATGAAACAACACAACGTCGCCTATCTGCCGACGCTCGAAGCCGTCGTCGCCTACGCGGAGTATTTCGGCAGCTGGAAGCCAGGCGATCCGCCGACCGAGGAGATGCAGCAGTCTGCGCGCGCATTCAAGCTGGCCATGGATGCCGGCGTCACCATCGGCTGCGGCAGCGACGTCGGCGTGTTCACGCACGGCACCAACTACAAAGAACTGGAATGGATGGTGCGCGACGGCATGTCACCCGCGCGGGCCTTGCTGGCCGCCACCGCTGTCGACGCGAAAATCCTGCGCCAGCAGGATCAGTTCGGCCAACTGAAAGCCGGCCTCGACGCCGACATCATCGCGGTGCAAGGCGATCCCACGGCAGACATCAGTGCCATCGAACGCGTACCGTTTGTGATGAAGGGCGGCGTGATCTACAAGCAGCCGCAGTGAATCGCCAAAGCGAGATTCGCGCGCGGAACTCGCAGCACCCACGGCGTTTTTCTGCCTTGCCTCAATGGGTTCCGAATTCAGGGTGGAACGGCGTCAGTTTCTGTCCAGAGGTTGCGGTGGAACCATCTCGCCTTCGCTGTACCGGATGTCGATGAACTTCCACCCGTCAAGTGTCGTTCCGTTCATGGCTTCAAGACTGATCCGCGATGTATCCGCGTGCCACCTCGTCAGCACACGCTGTAGCTGTCCTGCTGCAACCGTGACCGTCACCGGTACATTCGGCGGCGAGTCGATTTTCAGCGCCCTGTCCGCCGGGCTGTCGTTGAATACTGTCATGCCCGCCAGGACGCGAGGTGAAACGAACGAAAACGTCGCGCGGTCTGCCTTGGCATCGGCGACGCCCAGATTGAACTTCGAGAGTCGTCCGATGGGCGCACCGATGCGCCACATGCCCATGCCCCAGTCGATAACGCCCGCCGGAAACGACCCGCTCAATATCGTTCCAGCAGGCACACGCGGATTTTCCAAATCCACCATTTGCGTCGGATCGGTGCCGCCCGACCCCTCGATGCTTACGGTGTATGCATTGGTGCGATGTATGCGCAGCACATGCGTGGTTGTGTTGAACGAATACCCATCCGCGCTTTCATCATTGCCTGGCGAGAGGGCATGCCCATCAGCAAGCACCAACGCAGGCGTGAAGTTCAATCGCAACACGTCGCTAGCTGCGGCGTCAAAAGTGGAATACGTAACGCTGCCGCGACCGTAGCTAATGCTCTTGACGACCGATGTGGTGCCAAGGAAATGCGATTCCGCCGCGGGTGCCCACTCCGGCACGGCCCACAAGCCATCCATCATGCGTCGAGGTCCATCCGCAAATTCATCGGTAAACCACCATTGCCCCTGCCCCCAAGGCGTGCTCCCCTTGGGCGGAAATCCCTGCTGATAGGTGACCCAGTTGTACGAGCGAAACGCTTGTTCCCGGTATGTCTCGTCGCCGGTTTTCCAGTAGTAGATCGCCTCGACGGCGGCCAGCCGCGCCGTGTGACTGTCACAGCAATCGTTGGGCTTGCCGCAGCAGAACTTGTGGCCGTCGCCCTGCTCCGTCGTGACCGTCGCACCATGCACGATGTACTTCGGCCACTTGGGCGTGGTCTTGACCCACTCAATCAACTGCTCCGCATCCTTCTTCCAGCCTGGATCCATTTCAGGGTGCAGCAGTAGATAGCGCGCCGTTTCCAGTGGGATCACGTTATTCATGTTTTCCATGGTCGGCGCCACGTCTTCGAAGTAGCCGACCCACACGTTGTTCGTCATCGGGTAGCGGAACAGCCATTGCCAGGCCTGATCCCGCGTGCGCTGGAAAGCAGCGACGTCGCCCAATTTCAGACGGATCAATTCGTCGAACAACTCGATCGGCTCGATGACGTTTGCCGAATACTCACCCATTGCCTTCTTGCCGACCCTGCCGGTGCGCGCATACACCCGTACCGGCCACGGTGAGTGTGTCGCGTCGCCTTTTCGACTGTTCTTCACCAACGCATCAGCGCAGCGAATGGCTGCCTGCAGGTACCGGGCTTCGCCAGTTATTTCATACAGACGCAGGTAGCCATAACCATCTTCGCCGACGATCGGTGGCTCGATGAAATCCACGGCATGTCTGCTCCATCCGCGGTAAGTCGCTGAGCCGGGATCGGCCGACGCGTAAGGGACGCCACTCCACACGTAGTCCCGAGGCGTGGTGCCGTTGCGCAGTTCGTAATCGACGAAATCCTTCAACAGCTGGATCGCCTCCGGATCGCCCGTGTAGGGATACAGATGCTCGACGAAGCCCTCCAGCATCGCCCGCAGATAGCCCGTTGAATTGGCCCAGTGACGATCTGGCAACAGCTCGAACGTCGTACGGTCGAAATCCACGCAGCAGAAAAAATAATAGTCACGCGGCCCGTGGTACTCGCGCCGAAGGACGCTCCACTGCGTCATGAAGTACGACTCGTACGAGGCACCGATGTCGTCGGGGTACGGCCACGGCAGCAACTTTCCCTCGCTGTCCAGTTGCACCGGTCGACCCTGGATCGCAGGGGCATCCACTGTTGAAACCGCCTTGAACGCGCTCTGCGCGAACGATGTCGGGATATCCAAAGCAAGCAGAGCGAACAGTACGAGGATTCGTTTCATCGGGATGATTTGTCCTTTGCTGCTCGCTCTGGGCGGCTACGGCGAAATCGACTGTGCTGGAATGTTCAGGCTCCGTCCTTCTTGTAGATATGCCCGTTCTTGACCACAAACGCGATTTTTCCAGTGTTGTGGATATCGCGCGTTGGATCGGCAGTCAGTACGACCAGATCGGCGCGCTTGCCGGCAGTGATCGTGCCACGTTGCTCGGCCTGCCCCATCGCCGCCGCACTGACTTGGGTAGCGGCCTGGATCGCCTCGATAGGCGTGAATCCACAGTGCTCGACCAGTAGCGCCATTTCCGTATGCTCGAGCGGCAACGCTTTCAGATCCACTCCGTGCGCATCGGCGGAAAGTCCCGAGCTGTCCGTACCGACGTCGATCAACACGCCTTGCTGATGTGCCAGCTTGGTCACCGCATAGCTCCACGGCATGATGCCGGCGCCTACGCTTTTCGAATGATGTTGCGCTTCCTCCTCGAATGGCAGCAGCGTGGCGTCGAGTATCGTGCCGTGCTGTTTCATCGCCTTGAACAAGGCGATGATCTGCGGTGCGTCAGGCTGGATGTGTTCGAAGTCGCCGAGCGCACGTCCGCGGTAATCGTCCGGTACGCTCGGCGCCGCCGCCCATACCAGATACGGACTATGCGAAATGGTGTCGACACCGGCGGCGACGGCATCGCCCGGAGTGGCGGGGAAAATCGTCGCGTGCGTCCAAACGCGCAGGCCCTGCCGGTGCGCTTCCGCCGTGATCTTGGTGACCAGACTCGCGGGCAGATTGGCGTAAAGCTTGAGGGCGGTCGCGCCGGTGCCCTTCGCTTCGGCAACCGCAAGCGGGATGTCGGTAGTCGAGGAAATTGCCTGCATCCATGGCGCAAAGCCGAGCGGCTCACCTTCTGAGGCGTCCTTTGCGCGTTCGTCTTCGGCAAAGAACGTTGGCCCGGCCATCAGCGCCACAAAGAAAATGTCCGGCGATGCGAGCGCATCCGAATTTGCTTCTCCCGCGAGATAGGCAACCAGGCGGTCATCACCCGCCATGTCGCGAACGCCGGTGACGCCACCACGCAGGAGCGCCTGCAAATGCGGCTGGTAATGCGCAATATCCGGCTCGGCACCGGTGAGGTGCACGTGCGCATCGATCAACCCCGGGATGACATAACGCCCACTCAGATCTTCCACGCGAGCTCCCTTCGGCGCCTCCTGGCTGCCGTCCGCATAGATCGCCGCGATGCGCTGGCCCTCGATCGCGATGGTCATGTTCGGCTTCGCCGCCGTGCCCGTGCCATCGATAACCGTGACGTGGGTCAACAGCAAAGACGGCTCGGCGGCCAGCAGTGGCGTAGCCAGTGCAGACAGCACCAGCAGGGTCATGCGCTTCATCAAGATGCTTGCGGACATGTCGTCTTCCCCTGGATGGCTTAGGCGATTTGAAAAATCTGATCAGAGTGCAGTTTCGAAAAAAGTGCAACCTGCGGGCCACGCTCGGGTTCGCTGCGCCCAACCTACGCGCTACCCGCACAAGGCCGCTGCCAGCTGAGCTAGCCGCTGAAAGTTTGGGTGGGACTATCCCGACTCCCCTGCACCCACCGTTCGCCCTGAGCGTAGCCGCGCAGCGGCGAAGTCGAAGGGCGTTTGGCGCGCGGCTTCGACTTCACGCCTTCGGCGCTACGCTCAGCCCGAACGGTTTTGGTCAGCCGCTTGCGGCGCTGAGCGCGGCCATCAGACGAACCAAACTTGCTTCAAACGTCGCGACACCCTGCTAGCGCAAGCCCACGGTACCGTTTGCCGCCGTGACCAGCTTGGCCGGGTCGTAACTTACGCCGTCCTTGAACACCAACTCGACATTTTCGATGTCCTTGATGTTTTTCGCGGGATTGCCGTTGATCAGCACCAGGTCAGCGGCCTTGCCGGTTTCGATGGAGCCGATGACCTTGTCCTCACCCATGAAGCGAGCGCCGTTCATGGTGGCAATCTGGATCGCCTCCAGCGGGGTGAAGCCGGCTTCCACCAGCAGTTCAACTTCGTGTTGGTCACCGTAACCTGCGATGACGCCGCCATAGCCGGTGGGGTCCAAACCGGACAGCAATGTGCCGCCCTGCCGCACGAACGCGTGCTCGAAATCCTCTTCGAGCTTGAACACCTTCACCCACGGCGAGTCGGGCGTATTGGCGACATGGTCGCGACTCTTCAGGTACTCCACGCGTGTTTCCGGGAGCATCGCGTCCAGCACGCGCTGATCAACCGACGCCCGACCGGGCACGAAGGTTTCGAATACCGGCAGTGTCGAGGTGACCGCCACGTGCTTCGAAACCAGATAGCGGATCAGCTGCTGGATCTGCGGGTCGTCAACACTCATCGTCGCCAAATGAGCGACCGCGAGTTTCGTATCCGGGCAGATGTCGGTCTGCTTGCCGGGGGTGAACTCGGTGTCCACCGGCAAGCCATGCTCCAGGTCGTCGATGCCGAGATCGGCCGCTTCGGTGAAGCCGATCGTGCATAGGTGCCCGGTAACCTTGATGTGCTTCGCATGCGCCGCGGCGATCGCCGCCGACAGCTCACTGCGCGTGATGTGCATGTACGCCTTGAACGACGTCGCGCCCTCGCCGATCCAGTAGTTGACCGTGTCGGTGGCGTCGGCTGCATCCATGAGTTCATGCATCTGCGGCGTAAAGCTGCCCTTGCCTTCCAGATACGGCCCGGTGGTGTGCATCTTCGGCCCGGGGATCTTGCCGGCGTCGATGGCCTTCTTCAACTCGAGGTCGGTATACGGCTCCGTGCTGCCCGTAGTGCGGATGGTGGTGACACCACCGGCCAGATAAAGCTTGGGAAAACTCGAGGCCTGTTCCGGATAGACCGCTTCCTTCGCTTCCGGATTGACCTTCGGCGCCGGATAGAACATGTGGTCGTGCATGCCAACCAGGCCTGGGATCAACGTGTGCCCGCTGCCATCGATCACGGTTGCATCCTTAGGCACCCTCACGTGCTTGCCGACCGCCTCGATGACCCCATCGCGCAGCAGCACCGTCTGGTTTTCCTTCGCGGCCGTGCCGTTCCCGTCGATCAGCCGCACATGGGTGATCGCCAACAGCGGCTGCGCATATTTCACGTACTGCTGCGTCTGCGGCGCAAGCTGCGGGGCTTGGCCCCAGGCGGGCAACGCAGCGCAGAATGCGGCCAGTGCAGTGGCCAGAACAGTTCGCAGGCCGGCACTGGCCGGTGACAAGACAGGCGCAAAGCGGCGGGCTTTCGTAGGCACAGTGGACTCCCCAGTAGCGAAGCAGGCAAGTTCCTGCGCATCGGTCAAACTACTATCGCACGATGGGAGAATGCGGTGTAGGACGCGTCGCTAGTTAGCTCGCTGCCTGAGCAAGCCGATTCCACCGCCGGCAAATATCCACGGGTATCAGATTGTCGAGGGTGTATTACCCCCGAGTCAGTGAGGGTCGCTGCTTGAGACTTGCTTCAGTCGATTGGGTAACGTCAAGGCGGAAGACACGGCCGGTTTTGCCCGCCTTGATGTCGCGAATCGCCTGCAGAACCTCGGCGCCGATATCGCGCCTGGCATCGCCTGCGAGGATGTCCTTGCCCAACTTTCTCATGATCCCACCTGCGCCCATCGAAGGGGTAACCAAACTGCCGGCCGTCCGGCCTCGAAGCCGGATGATTCAGCCTGCGCTTCACGCAGCCTGGATGACAAACTCACTGGCATTCACGACGGGGCGCACGGTGCGCACATCGCGGCGCATCTCGACCAGGCCATAGTGCTCCATAGTCTTCAGAGTACGCGACAGATTACTTGGCGCTCGCCCGGTGAGTTCGGCGAGACGGCTCAGGGACTCCGGCTTGTGCTCGCGGATGACTCGCAGCAGCGCACGGTTATCGTCGGAGAGCACTTCGGCCAATGAGCGCATGGAGGTGAACCAGATTTTTGGCTCCCCAGCACGCGGCCGATGGTCGCCGCGCGCGATGGCCAACGCACGGGCGCGTATGTCCTGTTGGGATGCGATGCCGATGATCATTTTCTTCATGGCGCTAAATCCTTAAGTACCCGATCGACCTCGTCGAAAAAATCCTCAAGCAGCTGCTGCGCGCTCGTGAATTCATAAGGCACGCCCTTGTCGTGAGCATGCCGGTGGCGGTGGTCATACGCGAGACGGCGGCCAGCATAGTGCCGTTGCCCCGGTAGTTTGACGGCATGAGCGTTGTCGAAACCCAACAAACGTGTGCCATGGCGGTCATGCAGCGTCAGCGAATAACGCACGCCATGAGGCAGATGCTCATTCGCTTCGACAGACCATGCTTCGAGCTTGATCCAGTAACCGTTGCCCTGGTCGTAAATCTCGCCGTTGAGCAACAGCAGCGTTGCCAGCCCCGCGTCTTCCTTGACCATGAATATATCATCCGATGATAACTCAAGATAGGCCTGTCGCGATTTAAGGGCGCTGGGTCCCTGCCTTCGCAGGGATGACGGCCTTGAGGGGATCTAGCGACGGCTCGGCTAGCCGGCGCTCAAATCATCGGCAACTTCAACCCCTGCTCCTTGGCACAGGCAACCGCATCCTCATACCCCGCATCCGCATGCCGCATCACGCCGGTGCCTGGATCGTTCCACAGCACGCGTGCGATGCGCTTGTCGGCTTCCGGCGTGCCGTCGCAGACAATGACGACGCCGGAGTGCTGCGAGTAGCCCATCCCTACGCCGCCGCCGTGATGCAGAGATACCCACGTTGCGCCACCTGCAACGTTGAGCATGGCGTTGAGCAGCGGCCAATCGGAGACGGCGTCGGAGCCATCTTTCATCGCTTCGGTTTCGCGGTTCGGCGAGGCGACGGAGCCGCTGTCGAGATGATCGCGACCGATCACCACCGGCGCTTTCAACTCGCCGTTGCGGACCATCTCGTTGAACGCGAGTCCAAGCTTGTGACGCTGGCCGAGGCCGACCCAGCAGATGCGTGCCGGCAGGCCCTGGAAGCTGATGCGATCCTTCGCCATGTCGAGCCAGTTGTGCAGGTGCTCGTCGTCGGGAATGAGTTCCTTGACCTTCGCGTCGGTCTTGTAGATGTCTTCCGGATCGCCGGACAACGCGACCCAGCGGAACGGACCGACGCCGCGGCAGAACAACGGGCGCACGTAGGCGGGCACGAAACCGGGGAAAGCGAACGCGTCGGCCAGCCCCTGATCCTTTGCCATCTGGCGGATGTTGTTGCCGTAATCAAATGTGGGGATGCCCTGCGCATGGAAGGCGAGCATCGCCTCGACGTGTGTGCGCATGGAGCGCTTGGCCGCATCGCGCGTGCGATCGGGATCGCTCTTGCGGCGCTCGAACCACTGCTCCACCGTCCATCCTTGAGGCAGGTAGCCGTTGACCGGATCGTGCGCGCTGGTCTGGTCGGTAACGGCGTCGGGACGCACGCCGCGCTTCACCAATTCCGGCAGAACGTCGGCAGCGTTGCCGAGCAGCGCGATGGACTTTGCTTCGCCAGCTTCGGTGTACTTCTTGATGCGCGCAAGCGCGTCATCCAGGTCAGTCGCCTGCTCGTCCACATAGCGCGTCTTCAGGCGCATGTCGATGCGGCTCTGCTGGCACTCGATATTGAGCGAGCAAGCACCGGCAAGCGACGCAGCGAGCGGCTGCGCGCCACCCATGCCGCCGAGGCCGGCGGTGAGTATCCATTTACCCTTCAGGCTGCCGTTGTAATGCTGGCGCCCCATCTCGACAAACGTCTCGTAGGTGCCCTGCACGATGCCCTGCGAACCAATGTAGATCCACGAACCTGCCGTCATCTGGCCGTACATCATCAAGCCCTTCTTATCGAGCTCGTTGAAGTGCTCCCAGTTCGCCCACGCCGGTACCAGGTTGGAGTTCGCGATCAACACGCGCGGCGCATCCTTGTGCGTGGGAAACACGCCGACCGGCTTGCCGGACTGCACCAGCAGCGTCTCGTCGTCGTTCAGTTCGCGCAGCGATTTCAGGATCGCGTCGAAGCACTCCCAGTTGCGCGCTGCCCGACCGATGCCGCCGTATACGACCAGCTCCGCCGGGTTTTCCGCCACCTCCGGATCGAGGTTGTTCTGCAACATGCGGAACGGCGCCTCGCTAAGCCAGCTCTTGCAGGAAAGTTCGGTACCGCGCGGTGCGCGGATGGTGCGGGTGGTATCGATGCGGGTGGGGGCGGTCATGGACTAAGGCTCCGGTGAGTCAGACCACGATTATAGCCACGGGGCTGGTGTCGACAGGCGTGGCACCATCCTCAGGTCATTGGTGACTTCCTGCACGTGCGGCCCGGCTGCTACCGGCGGATAAAGAGCGCCGGATCCCTCTGAGTGATAGCCCATGCGCCGCGAAGCACGCCTGCTACTGGTTGCTCCCTGCCTGTCCTGTCTTGGAGTCGCGTTCGCAGCATCGGCAGCCAGCGCCGAGCCGGAAATCTTTTCCCCTGGCGTCATTTCCGGCCCAGCCGGGGAAGCCTGCCCAGCGTTCACGCCGGATGGAAACACGGTGTATTTCGATGTGGGCTCGATGATCCTGGTCTCGCATCGCGCCCAGGGGCAATGGTCAAAGCCGCAGATCGCCCCGTTCTCCGGCACGTGGGGCGACCACGACCCGAGCATCGCACCAGACGGCTCGTACATCGTCTACGTGTCCAACCACCCGTTCGACAACAGCGGCAAGGCACTGAGCGCGACGGCGCATGGCCAGGTGTATCCAAATGCAGGTGGCAATCTGTGGCGGGTGGATCGCAAGGGCAACGACTGGGGCACGCCGATGCACCTGCCGGCTACGGTCAATGACAGCGATCGCACTTACGCCCCGAGCATCGCTGCCGATGGCAGCCTGTACTACATCCATCCGGACGCGGCAGGCACATTTCACGTCTACCGCTCAGCCTATAAGAACGGCAATTACCAGACGGCTGAACAGCTGGTGCTTGGCGATCCCACTGCACAGGTGCATGACCCGGCAATCGCGCCGGATCAGTCATTCATCGTGTTCAACTGGAACGACGCGAAAAAACCGGGCATGGGAGGCCTGTACATTGCGTTTCGCGAAGGCAATCACTGGAGCCAGCCAATCGACTTGGGTGTGGCCGTCAATGGCAAGGATGGTCGATGGAACCAGTGGGGCGCGCACCTGAGTCCCGATCACCGCACGCTGTACTACACCAGCGACCGAACGACGCCGACATCGTATCCACGCACGCCGGAACAAGCACAACGGCAGCTGGCACGCATGCAGCAATGGGATAACGGCGGCGACAACATCTGGTCGGTTTCACTGGCGCCGTGGCTGCATGCCCATCACGCGACTGATGACAGGTGATGTACTCGCTGCACCAACGAGTGATCTTGCCGGACTCCTGTAAGACAGACCCAAAAGGTATACGGGAGGGGCCGGCGCGGCCTTGCTCAAACCACCAGGCAAATTGTGATTCAGCTAGTGATCCGGCTTGCCAATGTTTGACTTGCCAACTGCCGATTTTTCCGCAAGGGTCCGGCGCAGCAATTCCAACATCGGTTGCTGACCGGGATCACGCCCAAAGTGGGCCAGGAATTGCCCATAGGTATCATCCAGGCCCCCACGCGGCTGATTCATCTGAATGGTCGCGCGCATTGCCCAACCACCGGCGTAGTTGGGATACGCCTTGATGATGCGATCGGCGACGTCCCAGCCCTTGTCCCACTCATGGGTTTCGTTCACATAGATGCTTCCGAGCGGCACAAGCACATCAATATCGTCCGGGCTTGAAGCAAGCACAGCTTCGAAGTCCTGCTCTGCGTGGTTATGGTCACTCATGTACATGTAGACGTTGCCGCGCGTTTCATAGTTGGCGACATTTTTCGGATCGGCCGCGACGAGCTTATTGGCTTCGTCAAGAGCCATGGGTGATTCGCCAAGGATCGCCAGATCCTTGGCGCGCTGGCGGCGAAGGTCGTCCTCTTGCGGCTGAAAGCGCAGGGCTTCGGATAAATAGACTACCGACACCGGAAACACGTTCTGACTGGAGGCTGTCAAGCCGGCGTCGACCAGGCTGCTGCTGATGGCCAATTCGTCAAATGCCGCAGGAAACTTCGCTGCCTGCGGCAATGGTGCGCAGTTGCACCCGCTTGGATTCGCCTCGTAACGTTGAACTGCCATTTTTTCCATCACGAGTAAAGGATTCTGGCTGGCGTGGGTCATGGCAGACGTCGCGATGCGTTGCATGGAATCCAGCGAGCCAAACCATTCCGGACGGGCCAGCCACATCAGCTGGTGATAGATGTACCAGTTGGAAGGATCAGCCCGCAATCCAAGGTCGACTGCGTGATCGGCATAGGCCTGACCCAGGCTCAAGCCGCCCGCATGGATCATGGCGGCGTATACGGGCGTGATATGCGGATTCAAGGCGATCGCTTGTTTCAAATCCGTGTCGGCTTCCTTAAGAAGTCGATCCATCGAATCCAACTTTTCTTGCGGAGTTTCCTGCGCAAATGCGCCACCGCGTGCAGCGTGTGCCATCTCTACATAGGCGTAGCCACTGGCCGCATAGGCGTAAGCGCTCTTGGGCGACGCACGCTTCCATGCATCGAGGATTGGTCGGATAGAGAACGAACCGTTTTCAAAATCAGAAATAAAGATGTGATCGAGCCGTCCCCGCGCGTCCGGCTGCGTCAGCTGCGCCTGCAGCGCCTCATCCATGCGGCGGTCAAGTTCGGCAGATTTGCCTTGCTCTATCAGGTCCTTTGCCTCGACGAACGTAATCGTTGGCTGAAACCGGTAGCGGCAATACGCTGCAACGGCGTCCTGCGTCCAATGACTGCCGGGTGGATTGGGATAGGCAAGACAGCGCTGGAGGGGGTCGGATCGTTTTTCCGCCTCACGAACCTGCGTAAGAAACGTCTTGATTTGATCGCCCGAAAAAGGGGGAGGCACAGCGCGACGGAGGGTATGTGCAAATCGGCGATGCGTCACGCTCACCACTTGCGTAGGCACTGGCTGCGGCAAGTACTTTCCGAAAAGCAGATAACTGCCGGACAAACAGATCAGCACGACCAAACCAGCGAGTAACCCCTTCTCGCGAATCGTCACGGCACATCCCCTGTTGAATTCCCCACATACCTATACCAAAGAGCACGATGCATTGCTAATCGCCCGACATCGGCGTGCACAGCCAGGCGACTCGTCGCTTCGCTGAACCTTTTAAGGAATATTCGCCATCTCGAGACGCGCCGCAGGCGAATATCACCGACGGCCTGCAGCGTTGAATCGGCATGTGGAAAGCGACGCGTGGTCTGCTCACCGATAAACTGGCCTTCGTTCCTCGTTTTCCCATTGATGTCCGAAAACGGCGAGTCCACCTCGCGCAGCAGTGCTAGCCTTGACCCATGAACGATCTCTCTGCCCTGCCAGACCCGCATATCTGCGAACAGGCGCGACTTAGCCGCGATGCACGCTTCGACGGCCTGTTCTTCACCGCCGTAAGCAGCACGGGCATCTACTGCCGACCGGTATGCCCGGCGCCGCGGCCGAAGCGCGAAAACGTCAGCTATTACACGAACGCGGCGGCGGCGGAGGCAGCCGGGTTCCGACCCTGCCTGCGTTGCCGACCGGAACTCGCGCCGGGCAATGACAGCTGGCAGCGCGGTGACCATGTCGTTGCGCGCGCATTGAAGTTGATCGAGCACGGCATGCTGACGGACGAATCGCTGGAAGCGCTCGCACTGCGCGTGGGCGTCGGTGTGCGCCAGTTGCGCCGGCTGTTTGTCGATCGCGTCGGCGCGCCACCGATCAGCGTACACACGACGCGCCGGCTGTTGTTCGCGAAACAGCTGCTGACGGAGACAGCGATGCCGGTTACCGAAGTCGCGCTCGCGTCCGGCTTCCGCAGCTTGCGTCGTTTCAACGCCGCATTCCTGCAAGCAAACCGCATCCCGCCGCGCGAACTGCGCCGGCATCCGCGGGCGGCGCCCGGTGCGGCGCTGCTACTGCGACTCGGCTATCGCCCACCGTATGATTTTGAAGCGCTGCTAGCATTTCTGCGTGGCCGCGCATTGCCAGGTGTGGAACTGGTCGACGAACACAGCTATGCGCGTGTGTTCGGGCCGGCCGATGCGCCGGGCTGGCTGCGCCTGAGTGCCTGGCCGGATGGTGAACATGCGCTGCGCCTGCAATTGCATTGCCCACAACCGGCGCAACTGCTCGGCGTGGTGACAAAGCTGCGGCGGATGTTCGATCTGGACGCAAATCCGCAGGCGATCGCGGACACGTTTCATCACGACCCGATCCTTGGCCCCTTGATCGCGCGCCGGCCTGGCCTGCGCCTGCCGGGTGGCTGGGATGGTTTCGAGATCGCGGTGCGCGCGATCCTCGGTCAGCAGATCAGCGTGTCCGCGGCACGCACACTGGCGACCCGCATCGTGCAGCGTTGGGGCGAAGCATTGCCTGCGTCCCCGATGCCGGGACTGGAGCGGCTGTTTCCCACCCCGGAGATACTTGCACAGGCCGACTTGCGCGAGGTCGGCCTGACCACGGCGCGGGCTGCGACGGTGCGCGGGATGGCGCAGGCACTGCTGGATGGCCGCGTGGATTTTCGCGCCGAACAGACGCTGGATGAGTTTGTGTCGCGCTGGATCGCGTTGCCCGGGATTGGCGAATGGACGGCTCACTACATGGCGATGCGCGCGTTGGGCGATCCCGATGCGTTTCCGGCCGCAGATCTGATCCTGCGCCGCGAAGCGACGACCGATACCGTGCCGCTCAGCACAAAGTCGCTGACCGTTCGTGCTGATGCGTGGCGACCGTGGCGCGCGTACGCAGTGATGCATCTATGGCGTGGCGCCTCGGATGCCGCACCACCGCCACGCATTCCACGCAGTCGCAAACCGGAGGCCATCGCATGACGAACGATCCTCACCGGCCTTGCAACGGCCCGATCCACTACGACGACATCGACAGTCCGATCGGCCGCCTGCGCCTGGTCGCCGGTCGCGATGGCTTGCATGAAATCTGGTTTGAGCAGGGGCGCCATCAGAAAGCGGCGCGGCCAGAGTGGATTCGCGCGGCCGAACCGCTGGCGTTCGCCCGCGTGCAGCTCGAGGAATATTTTGCGGGTGAACGGACGACGTTCGACCTCCCGCTGCGTCCGCTTGGCACCCCGTTCCAGCTCGCCGTTTGGCAGGAGCTGGCGCGGATTCCGTATGGCGTCACGATCAGCTACGGCGAACTGGCGCGGCGCATCGAGCAGCCATTGGCAGTGCGCGCCGTTGGCGCCGCGAACGGACGCAATCCGTTGCCGATCGTGGTGCCGTGCCATCGCGTGATCGGCAGCAACGGCAGCCTCACCGGCTTCGGCGGCGGCCTGCCAACGAAGCGCTATCTGCTTGCGCTGGAGCAGCGTGTCGCCGAGGGCGATCTGTTTGCGAATGGTCGCTGAATAGCACACCACGGATAGCCGCTACTCAGCTCGTCATCCCTGCGAAGGCAGGACAAGCGCAAAGCGCGCAGAGCGCTCGAAGAGCGGCCCCGCAGGGGCGAGCGAAGCGAGTAATCCAGGAGCGTCAAGCTCCCGAAGAGCAAGTGCACTGGGTCCCTGCCTTCGCAGGGATGACGGCTGGTGGAGTGCGGCCGAAAGCATGGCCTAGCCACGAATTGACATCGTGAAAATCTCTTGTATACACTGTATACATGAAAAAGCTCGGTACCGCCGAAAAGATCCTGCGCGAGGCGTACAAACTCTTCGACCGCGAAGGGCCCGATGCGGTGAGCATGCGTCGGGTAGCCGAGGCCGTCGGCATTACACCGATGGCGATCTATCGACACTTTCCGAATCGTGAGGCGCTGCTCAAGCGGGTGTCGGACGATAGCTTCAAGAAGCTGGCGATCGAGTGGTCGGCTCGTTCACAGCACACGGACATCACCGAGCGGTTGATGGCCTTGCTGGAACCGTATCTGGATTACGCACTGGCCCATCCGCATCTGTTCGACCACTCATTCTCGGTGCGCCGCGAGGACGCACGCCGCTACCCCGAGGATTTTCGCAGCGGCAAGTCGCCCACGTTCAATATCGGTGTCGAGGCGATTGCCGAGGGCATGCGTCAAGGCGTGCTGCGCAAGGACGATCCCTGGGCCGTGGCGATGTCGGCGACAGCACACTCGCACGGGCTGATCGCGCTGTATCGCGCCGGTCGCTTCAGTTACGACGAAGCACAATTCCGCAAGTTCTATCTTGAATCTCTCGGGAGACTGATCAATGGAATCAAGGCTTGAACGCATAGGGTCGATCACCGTTCTCGTGGCGATGGCGTTGTCCATTGCCGGCTGGTGGTTCGGCTATCAACTCCACCCCATCTGGTGGGCGATGTGGCTGGCGCCGTTCCCGATGCTGTGGCTGGCCACACGCGTCAATGCACGCATCGCGGCACTCGCCTCCTTCATCAGCATCGCGCTGGCCGGCCTGGCGCAGTGGCACTTCCTGCATACGCTGGTGAAGCTTCCGTTGCCGACGATCGGATTCGCGCTATTTGCACCGGCGCTGGGATTCATGTTCATGGTGCTGTTGTACCGCCGGCTTGCCATGCGCAGGCACCTGCTCGCAGCCGCGTTCTCGGTGCCGGTGCTGTGGACGGCTATCTTCTTCATCAATGCGTCGCTGTCGCGGAACGGTACGTGGGGCGATCTGGCGTATACGCAGATGGATGTGCTCGCCGTGATCCAGATTGCCGCGGTCACCGGATTGTTGGGCATCGGATTCATGGTGTTGCTGGGATCGGCCAGCGTGGCTGCAATGCTCGAGCGCGGCGCGTCACGTGACGCACGCTGGCGGGTCGCCGTGTTTGGTGGTGGCCTGATACTCGCGTCGCTTGTCTACGGCGGCTGGCGCCTGCATGCCGCGGACGAAGCTCCCGGCACACCTGTGAAGATCGGACTCATCGCACTGCAAGGCCCGGTCCATCCCTCGCTGGATACACCGAAAGGCCAGGCGTTCCTGCACCGTTATGTCACCGCCGTAGACGCGCTCGCCACGAACGGCGTGCAGATGGTGGTGATCCCGGAGGTGGCGATGACGGCGACGGATCCTGCCATTCCCGACTTGATCCACGTCGCACAGCAGCACGGCATCACCTTGGTCACCGGGATCGACTACACACCTGCCCGTGGTCCTGAGCGCAACATGTCAGCCGCGTTCCATCCACAAGGCGGCCTGCCCACGACGTACAACAAACATCATCTGATGGTCGCCTTCGAAGATCACTTCACGCCAGGTGACAGCTACACCGTGCTGGACAGCACACCGCGGGTGGGGCTGCTGATCTGCAAGGACATGGATTTTCCGGCCACCGGTCGTGCCAACGCGGCAAACGGCGCCCAACTGCTGCTGGTCCCGGCGTGGGATTTCATTGCAGACGGCTGGTACCACAGCCGCATGGCGATCCTGCGTGGCGTGGAGAGCGGCCTCGCGATCGCACGTTCCGCACGCGACGGCGCGCTGACGCTGAGTGATGACCGCGGCCGCATCATCGCCGAGATGCCCAGCAATCAGAACGTGGATGCCAGCGTCGTCGGCACGTTGCCGGTTCGCACGACCAAGACGTTATACGCGCAATGGGGCGACTGGTTTGGATGGCTCAACCTCGTCGCCTTGATCGGCCTGCTGGTACTTGCCGTGCTGCCCAGGCGCGCTTTCGCATAGCATGCTCCGCGCTACGAACTCGCCACGGGCCAGGAGCAGCTGGGTAGCGCAAATAAATGCGCGCAACGCGATGAGCCTTGCCTCATCGAGTAACTGAATTAGTCATGTAACTGCGCGATCATGGGGACCTATTTACCGATACCCGGATGTTCTTCATGAAATGGTTGCCCCGCGTCCTGCTGTGCTCGCTCGTCACGATATGTGCCGGATGTGCCACCCACCCCACGGCACCGACACATCCCGCTGAGTCACCAGCCAGGCCGGCTCCCCTGCTGCTGATTTCGATCGACGCCTACCGCTACGACTACGTCGAGCGCGGCTTCAGCCCCACGCTCGCGATGCTCGAGAAATCCGGCGTGCAGGCAGCGTCGATGCAGCCGTCGTTTCCGTCGTTGACGTTCCCGAACCACTACACGATCGTCACCGGCCTGCGGCCCGATCACCACGGCATCGTCAACAACACGATGCTCGATGCCACGCTGGGCAAGTTTTCGCTGGGCAATCGCCAGGCGGTAAGTGATGGTCACTGGTGGGCCGCTGGCACACCGATCTGGGAGACCGCCGAGCAGCATGGGCTGCGCACCGCCACGATGTTCTGGCCGGGTAGCGAGGCGGACATCCACGGCCACCACCCGGATTACTGGAAGCCGTTCGATGAAAAGGTGACTGCAGATCAGCGAGTGGACCAGGTGCTGGCATGGCTGGATTTGCCTCCCGCTCAGCGACCCGCGTTCCTCACTTTGTATTTCGATGCGGTTGATCACGCCGGTCACACCTACGGTCCTGATTCGCCGCAAGTGAATGCTGCGCTACGCGACACCGACGCGGCAATGGCGCGGCTGGTGCAGGGGCTCAAGCAACGCGGCCTGTTCGACAGGATCAACATGATCGTGCTGGCCGACCATGGCATGGCCAATAATCCGCTATCAAACAGCGTGATGATCGACCAGCTGGTCCCGCTTGACCAGCTGCAAACGGTGAGCATGGGCATCCTGGCCGGATTCAATCCCAAGTCGGACAGCACGGTCGACCGCAATCACTTCGCCGCGGTCGAACATCAGCTGGAGCAGCCGCAGCAGCACATGCAGTGCTGGGACAAGACCCGCGTACCGCCAAGGTTCGTCTATGGCAACAACCCTCGCGTACCGCAATTGCTGTGCCTGGCCAACGTGGGCTGGCGCGTCACCACCACCGATTACGCCGCCAGCCACCAGGGTCACATCAGCATAGGCGAGCATGGGTACGACAATGCAGATCCATTGATGCAGGCGCTGTTCATCGCCCACGGCCCCGCGTTTCGCGTCGATGCAAAGGTCAACGCGTTTCCGAATGTAGACGTCTATCCACTAATGACACACCTGCTCGGCATTCCAGCCGTTGCGAACGATGGCGACTACGACGCGGTGAAGGACATGCTGAAGCCATCCGAACGCTGACTGCGGGAACCGCGTCAAGCTGGATAGTTGCTGACCTCGATCAGGTTGCGATCCGGGTCGCGGAAGTACACCGACATGATGGGCCCGCGTGCGCCGGTACGTTGCACCGGGCCTTCAAGTACGGGCACCCCGCAAGCCTGCAAGTGGTCGATCACCTTCGCCAGCGGCGTGCCCGTGATGAAACACAGATCGGCCGAACCAGGCGTGGGCCGCTCGGCTTTCGGCTCGAACTCATGTCCATGCCGATGCAGGTTGATCTTCTGCACGCCAAACGCGAGCGCCTTGCGTCCCTGGCCGAACGTGATCGTCTGCATACCCAGCACGCGCTCATAGAACGCACAGGTTGCATTGATATCGGCGACGGTGAGCACCAGATGGTCGAGTGCGTCGATCTTCATGGCATGGCTCCCTTGCTCATCGGGGTGGCCGGCGTCGCCACATTCACCAGTGGCGGCAATCGGTACAGCCGCCAAGCCACCAGCAACCCCGCCAGCACCAGCGTACTCACAAACACGGCCACCCCGTTCCAGCCGTGCGCGGTATAGAACAGCCCACCGCTGGCACCAGCAATGCTCGAACCCATGTAGTAGGAAAACAGATACATCGACGATGCCTGTGCCTTCGCTGCCCCGGCACGCCGGCCCACCCAGCTGCTGACGATGGAGTGACCGCCGAAGAAGCCGAACGTAATCGCCACGATGCCAAGCATGATCAGCAGCAACGGCCTCGTCATCGTCAGCAGCACACCTATCAGCATCAGCGCGAACGCCGTCCATAACACTTTGCGTCGACCTCGCTGCCCAGCCAGATGGCCCATCCACGCCGAACTGAAAGTGCCAACCAGGTAGATTCCGAAGATCAGCCCGACCGACGCCTGGCTCAGGTTGTAAGGCGGCGCCAGCAACCGGTAACCAAGATAGTTGTAGACGGTGACAAACGCGCCGAGCAGCAGGAAGCCCTCGACAAACAGCCACGGCAAGCCAGGATCGCGAAACATGCCGATGAAGCGGCTGAGCAGCGCGCGCCAGTGGATGGGCTGCGCCGTGAAATGCCGCGACGGCGGCAGCGCTCGCCAGAAGATCAGGCCGGCGAGTACACCGATCAAGCCAACCGCAGCCACGCCAACGCGCCAACCCACGAATTCAGTCAGCACACCAGTAATTAGCCGCCCACCCATACCACCCACGGCGCTGCCGCTGATGTACAGACCCATGCCCAGCCCGATCGACTCGACATGCATCTCCTCGCTCAGATACGTCATGGCCACAGCCGGCAGGCCGCTCAGGGTCAACCCGAGCAGCGTACGCACGACCAGCAATGCAGACCAGGTTGGCATCAGTGCCGTTACCAGCACGAGCAACGCGGACGACAACAGCGACGCGACCATCACCGACTTGCGCCCCCATGCATCCGACAACGCACCGGCAAACAGCATCGCGAATGCCAGCACGCCGGTGGTCAGCGACAGCGACAGCGCGCTGGTCGCCGCGCTCACCCCATAGTCACGACTGAACACCGGCATCAACGGCTGCACGCAGTACAAAAGGCCAAACGTGGCGAAGCCGGCCGCGAACAGCGCAAGATTGGTATGCCGGAACGCTGGCGTGCCGTGTCGGATAAAATCTCCCGGCGCTTCATGCAGCGGTAGCCGTGCAGCGCTGGTTTCCAACTCGCCCTTCATGTCTCTGCCCTGCTTTGGGACTGTGCCGATGCCCGCAAGGATAGAGCCATCGGGCAACACGATCGAGGACGCGACCACGGCATCCGGGATTACGCCGTCCAGATTTCCTTGAACACGCGACTGAAGTTCAGGCCTAGCACCTTGTCGGCCACCCGCTCGCTGTAGCCGTGCTTCAGCAATGCGTCGGCGACCCGTTCAAGTTTGCGTGGCGTGTTGATGTCGGGAATGTAGGGAGGCCGATTTTCGCCTGGCGCGTTGACTCCGGCCTTCTTGCGATCCTCTTCTTCCTTTTTCATTTCCGTCAGATCGCTGTCGGTGACCTCGAAGAACATCGTGTCGGTACCGATGCCGACATGATCTTCGCCGCATACGTCCAGCGCGTGAACCATATGCTGCATATAGTCTTCAAGCATGGGCTGCCTGGTGTCGACGGTCAGGAACGGCAACATGTAAATGCCCATGACGCCACCCTTGTCGGCCAGTGCCTTCATTTCGCGATCCTCCTTGTTGCGAGGATGCGCGAATACGCTGCGGCAGCCGGCATGGGTGAAAACCGGCGGCTTGGTCGACATCGCGATGCCATCGGCGGTGGTCCGCACATTCGCGTGGCTCAGATCCAGCGCGATGCCGAGCGCATTCATCTTCGCAATCGCCTTGCGTCCCAGCTCGGTGACTCCGTCGGTATCGCCGTCGAGGCAACCGCAGCCGAACGGCGTCCTGTGGTTATAGGTCAACTGCATGACCAGGACATCGAGCTGGTGGAACATCTCGATGCGCTCGATCTTGTCCGCCAGCATGGAAGCCGCTTCGAACGAAAAGATGACGGCGACCTTGTTCTCGCGCCTTGCCCGTTCCAGGTCGTCGTGGCGAGTGACCTTGATGAACCTGTCGGGATATCGCGTGATCAACGCCTGCGCAGCGGCGATGTCGGCCACAGCTTCCTCGAACGTGCCGTTGGCGCCGCCGAGCGTACTCTTCAGGGCGGTGATACCGGAGTCGCGTATCCCCTGCAGCTCCTTTTCGGTATCCGCGTCGCAGCACAGGCTTCCGATCGAAGCCAGTGTGTTGCAATCGAGCACGAACGCCTTGCTATAGAGCTCGGCAGCCTTCGTTCCGCCCACACCTTCCGAAGCTTTACGTTGGGGCTCGGCAGCTTTTTTAACGCTCGACGCAGCGAATGCGTTACTGGAGAACGGTGGAAGCACCGCGCCAAGCAGCGCGCCGCCGGAAAGAGCCAGGACTTGCCGGCGTGTCCAAATATCGCTCATGGGATCGTCTCGCTTCAGATGGTGCCGGGCACCTTTCAGCACGCGGCAGACAGGTTGGAACAGCAAGCTTATCAGTGATAAGTTAGCACCCTGAAATTCAAGGTTCAAGCATGCGAAAGGCAGCTCCAGGCACAATGCAAAAACCGGTGCGCAAACCAGCCACTCCGGCACCCCCGGGCGGGCGTGTCGGCCTCGCGCGCGATCAGCTCGTCGATGCGGCACTTGAACTCATGCAGGAGGCCGGCCTCGATGCGCTGAGTACGCGACGCCTGGCCGAACGCCTCGGCGTGAAGTCACCCGCGCTGTACTGGCATGTGCGCAACAAGGGTGAGCTGCTCGGCCTCGTCGCCGACGCGATCTGCGCTCAGATGGCTTTGCCGACGACCAGCCTTTCGTTTCGCGTACGGCTTGAAAATATCGCCTGGGAATATCGTCGCGTCCTCGTCGCCCATCGCGACGCGCCCCGCCTCTTTGCAGAGCAGGCACCCACTGGGCCGCACCGCATGAAACTGTACGACGCGGCGATCGGCGCGTTTCTGGACACCGGCTTTGCGGCTCAAGAGGCAGTCGCGATGGCAACGTTCTACCGCAACTACCTGCTCGGCATGATCGCGGAGGAAGCGCGCCAGTCCCGGTCGGCCCAGCCAGGAACGCTGCGCCCCACGCTCGCCCTGGGCATCGAGCTGGGTCATCTCGGCGAGGAATCACGCAACTATCCGAATTTGCGTGGTGCCGCCAAACTGCTCGCGAACATCGAGCCTGGAGAGCTCTTCCGGATCGGCCTGAAGATTCTCCTGGATGGCACGGAATGCCGCGCCGCGGAAATCGCCCGGTCGAAGAAACCGCCCCGCCAGCGCAAGTAGACCGTGGCTGGAGGCCAAGCTATTCATCCATGACGGCATGACGCGTGCAGGCTATATTCTGAGCATTCCGCCTCGCCCATCGCTCACCTCACTTTGCAAAGGCTACTTTCATGAGTGCAACGCCAAGCTTCGACCTCACCGGCAAGATCGCCATCGTCACCGGCGCCAGCCGTGGGATTGGTGCCGAGATCGCCAAGCTGCTGGCTGCGCACGGCGCACACACGCTGGTGTCCAGCCGTCGCGTAGCCGATTGCCAGTTAGTGGTCGATGAAATCATTGCTTCCGGTGGCTCAGCCGAAGCGGTCGCCTGCCACATCGGCGAGCTGGAGCAGATCGAAGCGCTGTACGCGCATGTCGAGAGCAAGCATGGACGGCTCGATATCCTGGTCAACAATGCGGCGACCAATCCCTACTTCGGCCCGATCCTGGATACCGATCCGGGTATTTTCCAGAAGACCGTCGACGTGAACATCCGCGGCTATTTCTATATGTCGACGCATGGCGCGCGGTTGATGCAGCGCAATGGCGCCGGCTCCATCGTCAATGTCGCCTCGGTCAACGGCGTGGTGCCGGGTTTCCAGCAAGGCATCTACTCGATAACCAAGGCCGCCGTGATCTCCATGACCAAGGCGTTTGCGGTGGAGTGCGCGGAAGTCGGTGTGCGCTGCAACGCGCTACTCCCCGGGCTGACCGATACCAAGTTCGCTTCCGTGCTGGTGAACACGCCGGCAATCCTCAAACAGGCGTTGGCCCACGTGCCGATGCGCCGCGTGGCGCAGCCCTCGGAAATGGCCGGCGCCGCGCTCTATCTCGCCTCGGATGCATCGTCGTACACCACCGGTGCGGTGTTGAACGTCGATGGCGGTTACCTTTGCGTCTGACCCCCGGCTGCCCCTGACCACAGGATACGAAGATGACCGCACCCACTGCCCTACGCGTCGCCGGAAAACGCGCCTTCGTCACGGGAGCCGCAGGCGGGCTCGGTGCTGCGACCGGGCGCATGCTCGCGCGACATGGCGCGAGCGTCTTTCTCACCGATGTCGATGAGACCGCCGTTCGCGTCGTCGCCGATGACATCAATCACGAACACGGCCGTCAGGTCGCCTGGTCAGTCGCGCAGGACGTGCGTGACGAGGAACGCTGGAAAACGCTGCTCGCCGAAGCCGCCTCCGCGATGGGTGGATTGTCCGTGCTGGTCAACAACGCCGGCGTTGGATCGCTCGGCACTACCGAACAGATCGAATTGACGGAGTGGCGACGGGTCATGGCCGTCAACGTCGAGAGCATCCTTCTCGGCTGCAAATACGCATTGCCGTACCTGCGTGCGAATCAACCCGCATCGATCATCAACATTTCGTCGCTCGCCGCGTTCAAGGTCGACCCGGACTACACCGCGTACAACACGTCCAAGGCCGCCGTTGCCATGCTCAGCAAGTCGGTGGCCATCGACTGCGCGCGGCAGAAGATCGATGTGCGTTGCAATTCCGTCCATCCAGCCTTTATCCGCACCGGCATCGTCGCGCCGTTCTTCGCCGCGCTCGGCGAGGAAGAAGCGACACGAAAACTGGTGCGCGGCATTCCATTGCGCCGACTGGGCGAGCCAGATGACGTTGCCTATGCAGTGCTGTACCTCGCTTCGGACGAGAGCCGCTACGTCACCGCCGCCGAAATGCTCGTCGATGGTGGAGCCTGCGCGGTCTAGTCGCGCGCATACTTCACTGATCCTCCCTCCGCCCGACCCCATGGTGAGCACATGTCACGCATCAACCGCCAGTTGCGCCTGAAAAGCCGGCCCGAGGGCCTGGTCAAGCGCGAAGACTTCGACCTGCAAGAGTATCCCGTCGCCGAGCTGAAAGACGGCGAGGTGCTGGTCCGCGTGCTTTACCTCTCGATGGATCCCACCAACCGCGTGTGGATGAGCGACATTCCCCAATACATGCCGCCGGTGGCGATCGGCGAGGTGATGCGCGGACTCGGGCTCGGTCGCGTGGTGATGTCGAAGTCGGCGAACTACGCCGAGGGCGATCTGGTGCAGGGCCTGCTCGGTTGGCAGGACTATGCCGTGATCGACGACAGCCACTTGAAGGACTACGTGAAGCTGCCGCCCCGCCCGCCGGTACCGCTGCCGACCCTGCTTGGCGCCTGCGGGTTCAGCGGCATCACGGCGTACTACGGCTTGACCGAAATCGCGCCCGTGCAGCCCGGCGAAACCCTCGTGGTCTCCGCGGCCGCAGGCTCGGTCGGTTCCATCGTCGGCCAGATCGGCAAGCTTCGCGGCGCACGTGTAGTGGGCATCGCCGGTGGCCCCGAAAAGTGTCGTTACCTCATCGACGAACTCGGCTTTGACGCCGCCGTGGATTACAAGGCGGAAGACTGGAAGAAGGCCCTGGCAGATGCCACACCCGACGGCGTACATGTGAATTTCGAGAACGTCGGCGGACCGGTCATGCGTGCCGTGCTTTCACGCATGGTCAACGGAGGCCGCGTCGCACTGTGCGGACTCATCGCGAACTACACCAGCGGCGCGCGCCCAAGCGACGACTACAGCGTCATCATCGTCAAACGCCTGACCGTGCGTGGCTTTCTCGCGTTCGATTATCGAGACACGCAGAAAGCGGTGCAGGAGTTGATCGGATGGGTACTCAAAGGCCGCATCAAGGCCGAAGAAACCATCGAAGACGGCCTGGAAAACGCACCGCTCGTGCTCAATCAGCTCTTCGAAGGCAGCAACCGCGGCAAGCTGCTGCTACGGGTTTCCGACGAGGTGTGATTGGGGCAAATCAGCGGCTCGTCCGGCACAAAGCCAACGCGCTTCATGTGGTTTCCGATGGCATTTCGAGCCGGTAGATGCGACACCCATTGACGGGTTCAGCAGGAGGCGTGTTGTCACGACCGGCCGAATTTCCTGTCGAAGGCGGACATTCAGTTTGATCGGTCGATGGGGTGAACCTGACACAGTTACTCGTTTCTCCACTTATCCTGAACGGATACGCTGTCAATGGCAGCGTTCGTCGGTGCAGGATGAGCGTCGAACGGCTTCACGCGACAAGTCCGTTATCCCGGCCGTTTCTTGAATACTGCCCTCGCCACTGCGTTCATGTCCTTGACGGCCTTCCTTGCTACATCCGTGATCAACGGAGTTGCGGGGTCGCCGAAGCTGATCAGGTACGTGGCGTCACCCGTGGCATACATCCTCGCCGTGAGGCGGCCGAGGCACCGCGCTGCCCTTTCCTGGTCGGAAAACTTTCCGCGGAGAAGCGCGGCGATGCCTGATACAAGCAGATCGGCAATCTGCACACCACGGCTTCGCGCGGAATCGACAAAAGCCTGTCGCTCACGATAAAGACGCCGTGTGACGACCATGACCTCCGCGCGGGTTTGCCCCGGACTCGTCGGCCGAAGCGCCGCCGCGCCTCCTCGGATGAATCGCCCGAAATTCGAATAGTCGGCCCCAGCGACGTAAGGCATCGGATGGGCTTTGGACATGTCGCTGGCCAGCCCAGCCATCAATGGTCCATGCGCTTTCTCAAACGCGGCACCGGAACCACCCTTCGCATCGAAGCACCAGTCCATGCTGCACAACGTTTGAGGCTCGGTTTGCACGTAATGCGCGACACCAACACTCACGGCAAGCCAGGCCAGATACATCCGGCAGACTATTTCCACGTATAGCTGCGGCGAAAGGGCTTTCATCGCTGCGGCGAGTGCTTCAGTTTCCAATGTGTCTTTCAGCGCCTTCCGACGATCAATCGACTCCCGGATGATGCGTACTTGCCCCATCTGATTTTCCACCGCTCGCTCATTCCTCCCCGCATCCGTTGCAACGGAAACTAGAAAGCCACCTCGGGTTTCGAGATCCTCCAGGAACTGGAAATATTGCTCCTCGCTCACATCGCGACGCTTGATTTCCTCCGTCGCAGTACGGCCCACCTTTGCCTTCAGAGCATTCAGCACCTCCTCGGCTTCAACGCGATCCCGGGAGCCAACGACATAAGCGGCGACAACGCACCATGCCCCGGGCTGACTTGCCGGCGCAAACGTCCCGGACTCATCGATAAAGATATGCACGGACCTTGACTCGCTTACCGTCGGCAAGGGGCTTTATAGGCTGGACTATATCTCCACACCAGGCGACTGAATTCGCAACCCGAATTCTCGAACGTTTCAACTAGCGAAAGTCTTGTCCCATCGTTCCTCGGCCGCCCTGCCGCATGCCGTCCCGGGATGAACTCAACTGGCTAGATCTTCCAGAAATGTAGCGGATGGCACGAAAAACAGCGTGCCGGTGACAGCTTTGCTGTGGTCAAGCAAGCGGTCGTAGTTGCCTGGCGGTCGTCCGACAAACATGTTGATGAGCATCTGTTCGATTCGGCTCGGGGATCGCGCATAGCCGATGAAATAGGTACCGAACTCGCCTTTGCCGACGTTGCCGAACGGCATGTTGTCGCGCACGATATCCAGTTGCTCGCCATTTTCTTCAATCGTCGTCAGGGCATTGTGTGCGTAAGTCGGCTTTGTCGCGTCGTCCAGTTCGATGTCCGCCAGCTTCGTCCTGCCAATGATCTTCTCCTGCTGCTCCACGGGAAGTGCATTCCAGCTCGGCAGATCATGCAGATACTTCTGCACGATCACGTAACTTCCACCAGTAAAGGTCGCGTCTTCATCGCCGATGATCGCGGCATCGAGTGCGGCCTGATCGACCGGATTCTCCGTACCATCGACAAACCCGATCAAGTCGCGGTCATCAAAGTAATTGAAGCCATGTACTTCGTCCGCGGTAGCGACGGCATCGCCGAGCCTGGACATGATCTGAGTCGCGAGTTCAAAGCACAAATCCATACGCGCAGCACGTATGTGGAAAAGAATATCTCCCGGCGTGGAGACGGCATGGTGCTGGCCCTGAATCTCGCGGAACGGATGCAAATCCCTGGGCCGTGGCTGCCCGAAGAGTCGTTCCCAGGCATCCGAGCCGAAGCCCATGACACACGACAGACGCCCCTCGGCATCGCGGAAGCCCACAGCGCGCAGGATGCCGGCCAAGTCCCCACAAAGCGCACGCACCGTGTCGCGGTGCTGAGGCTCTGGCTTCAGCGTCAGGACAAGAAAAATGGCGGCGCGCGTAAGCTTCACTACAACCGGCTGCGGAATAGCGGACACGTCCCACCTCCCATGATTGTCTTCAGTAGTTTAGTTACGATCAGGCCTTCGGGCAGAGAGTATTACTACATCTGCCCCTTTGTGCGCATCCCGGCTTCAGGTCGCGGACATCGCAGCGCCCACAGGATCCGCGCGCTTGTCATATGCTTCGACCAGAATCGGAATGCATCGACGAAAGGAAATCAAATGCACACGATAGTCTCTGCTGTCGGGCTTTGCTCGGCCCTCGCGTTTTCCACTGCTGCGTCAGCTTTGCCCCCTGTCCAGCAGAACTATCTTTATGAACTTAACGCCCACTGCCCCGCCCTGCATATGGAAACGCGCGCACCGGCCGAACTGCTGGATCTTCAGGACGCGTTTCGTGAGGACCTCAGTAGCGCCGACAGGGGCCGCCTCGATCGCTCTCTTCATCGTAATGCTGATGGTTCCCTCCCAGCTTGTAGTCAAGCCGTGGCGGGGGCTACCTGCGACACGCTCGCCTACCTGAATGCGTTTGAGAAGACGGGGCTTTTCAAGCGTTTCATTGGTAGCGTGTGTGCGTCCGGCCGCGTCGATCCGCGCTAAGAAATTCGACGACAAAGACCGCTTCCGACTTTGGCTCCCACTGCTGAGAAACCCGATGGCGATCCTGCAGGAAAACATCGTCCGGACTGGCAAGCCCAGTCGCACAGCCTGGCGGGTCGCCACGCTTCGAGCCGCCCATCAGTTGCTTGACGAGCCGATCGTCCTGGACGATCCGATCGCGTTGCCGATCCTCGGGCCAAACGCCGCGGCGGAATTGCGCGAGGACCCATTCGTCTACAACGATCCCGCGTCGCGTGGCTTGCGCGCGGCTGTGGTCGTTCGCAGTCGATTTGCCGAAGACGAGTTAGCCCGTGCGGTGGCAGCCGGGGTACGGCAATATATTGTGCTCGGTGCTGGCCTGGACACCTTCGCCTATCGCAATCCGCACAAGGCTGCTGGCCTTCGTATGTTCGAGGTCGACCACCTTTCAACGCAACAATGGAAGCGGGAATGCCTGAAGGACGCAGGCATCCCAATACCTGAAGACCTGATCTTTGCTCCCGTGGATTTCGAACACGGAACGCTGGCGCAGGGTCTGGCAGAAGCCGGATTTCGGACTGACTTTCCGGCCTGCTTCTCGTGGTTGGGCGTAACGATGTACCTCACCGAGGCGGCGATCCTGGAATCGCTCCGTTTTGTCGCTTCGCTGCCAAAACTCAGCTCGATCAGTTTCGACTATCGCGTGCCCGCATCAATGCTCGACCCAATCCAGCAGGCCATCGGTAAGTTGATGGCGCAGCGCGCTGCTGCCGTGGGTGAACCTTGGATTTCCGCGTTTGATCCGGTCTTGTTGCGCCAGCAACTTCTCCAGATCGGTTTCAGTGAGGCCGAGACCTGCGAACCCGACGAATTGAATCGTCGCTACCTGCATCGCCGCAAGGATGGGTTGCGCTCCGGCGGCCGAATCATGTGCGCTCGTGTGTGAGTCGAAGCTCCTTACCAGGACGCGCCCTCGCTGGCTCCGCCGACCTTACATGTATGGCACCGGCTTCGGTGCTGCTGATGCTCAATGCACAACGGTATCCATCCAGTCGGCAATCCTGCCCACCACCATGGGTTCGATGCCGTAGTAGCCGTGCGGAGTCATCGACCCGCACGCCTTGCTTGACCGGCTCGTGCCTCCACTGACGTAAAGTACGCGCGCCTGCGGGGAGTGCGCCATCGCCGCCGCGATGCGCGGGGCATCTTCTGGCGGTGCTACGTCACAGCGATCATCATGGTTCGCGACGTCAAGTGCGGGCACGCGCACGTCCTGAGGACTCGCCTGAAATACGGTTTCGTGACTACCGCCTTGACGGGATACCGACTCCGTCAAGACGACACCCGCCAGCTGAGCTGCGGGAAGATGCGCTGCGCCGTTCATCGCCGCTATCGAGCCCTGACTCGTCCCAAGCAGGAAGACGGGCGCTGAAGACTTCGTATGTGCAAAACGGACCAACTCACCCACCAGGGCGGCGTACGCTGGCGAACTCCGCAAGCCGCGCAAGTTATCGCCATCTACGGTATCGGGAATCAGTACGGCATAGCCACGGGCAACCCACAGACTACGGGTACGGACGACAAAGTTATCGTCGTGGCGAAGATCGCCGGTCCGCTCGATACCGATATCGCCGGCACCTCCGGGCAACATCACGATGGTCGCCGTTGGGCTTGACGGAGCCGCGTACAAAACACGTTGGTGCTCACCGTTGAGTAACGAAAGATCGAACACGCGCTCCCCGGGAACCACATCCTGGGTGTCGGTCGGAGGCGAGCTACCCGGCAATTCATTGCGATGGGGGTCCGCATGCGCTGCGCAGGCCATGGTGAGCATGGCAACCGTAGACAGGATGCGCTGGAAGGTTCGACTCATTGGGACTCTCTCGGTGCGATGCAGTGAATACCAACGGCATTCGTCGGCCACATTGATCCAATTACTGCCTTCTCGGGAATGGCCACTCCTACCCTGAATCCCGTCGAGCGGAAGCTAGGACCTCCGCTCCTTTTCCATGATAGCCAGCAAGTAAATTTCCAGCAGGGCTTCCTGTCCCTCAGCGACAAGCTCACATGCCGTTCGGTGGCCAAGGTCGGCGATGGGATCTTCGCAGAACCACCTCACGAGCTTTCCGTAATCAGGCTCGATTCCCCTGGCCATCTCCAAAATACGCATCTCAAACAATATCGTCGGTTGAGGAAACAGAGTCAAAATCACGTGCCCATCGATCCTGTTCGTTTCCGCGCCAGCGAACCAAGCCAACCAGGCATGGACAATCCAGCCAACACACCATTTAAAAGTGGTACGAAACACCGACCAGATAGCTGGTCAACCCTTTCGTGCCAACCATCGGGCTACGGCTTATCTCATTCGGAAATTGGGTATAGCTGACTTGCGCGAAAGCGCTCCAACTCCGGGTAAACCGGTACGACGCCGCCACTTTTGCGAATGGAGACACGCTGGCGCCTGGACTGTAATTTGCCAGAGAGCTGCGCGCGGCTTCAGCGGAGGAGACACCGTAGTAGTAGTTGTTGAACTTGTTGCTGTTCCAGACGCGTCCAATGCTTGGAATAAACGTCAGCGCGCCGACGGTAAAGGGATATCCGTATTCGGCCTGTGCCGTCTGACCCTGGCTATTTCCTGAAACGTCTTGTGCGACTTTTACCTGAAGGACTCCCCAGTCGGCGCGGTACCGGTATCGCAGGCCGGTCATGAATGAGGGATCCCGTGTTTTCAACGTTTTCAGCTGGACGTTGGTCGTGTCTGACCCGCGGAAGTAGTTCGTTGCAATCGAGGCGTCGATGGACAAATCGTAGCTTTCGCCCTTGGCCAGATAGAAGCCTCCATCGAGTCCCTGCAGGTAATAGTGCGGACCCTCGTAGTTGACCGCGGGGAAAGGCCAGACTTTCTGATCGTAGCCGCGATAGGGGCTGGCACTGGAAACGGCAGCAAGACCGACAGCCCAGTTCGACGATTGAACGACGTCTTGTGAATAAACAGGCAGTGCACCGACGAGTGCAGCTACGCCGAGGCATATCGTCAGGAAATTTTTCTTCATCATCTGCATTCAATCCGCAGGTCAACCGTCGCGATCGCCGTTCTGTGAACGATCGTGGGCTAAACCACTTTCAGGGCTTCAGGGAAATACCCACGCCTTGTCGTATTGGCGTGGAGTACCGGTCTATCGACGTGATGAGCGATACCGTCGTGGAGGGCTCACCCAGACTTGGGCCAGGCCGCGATCGATAAAATGCTCTGACGAGGACGTGGCGTGCTTTGCCCGTCCTGCCGCTCTCGTTTCTGTGTGGATCAATGGATCGCTGACGCAAAATTGCGTTACGTCATCGGCGAAACCGCCGTACTTTGCGCGGCGGCGCTCAGCCATTTACTTTTGTGGTGTACCGCTTTGAGCCAGATCGTTCGCGGTCGAGCGCGCCGTACTCTCGTCAGCAACGGCGACGCCCGTCGCGAGCGGCCACGACCTTGTCGTGAAGTACGTCGCGATTTGGCCGTCGATATGCGCGGTCGTTTGCTCTGTTTCCGACGGCAGATTGTGTTTCATCGTGCCGGGCACACTCAGGGCCGCCTTGACGTCACTAAGCGTGCCGCCGGAAGCGACCCCCATGGCTGCCCCGCCGCCCACGCCGGTCGTACTGCGGGCTTCGAAACTCAACAAAGTAGGCCGGCCCTCGCTGCGCTGATCAGCCAACGCCACAGTGACCCTCAAGTCTGCTTTGCCCGCGCCATAGCCGACGATCAAACGCAGGGCTTCGTTGCCGCTGTGAACTTGTGTGATCTGGCACCGCAAGACGATGTCCGCGTCCTGGCCTGGCCGAACCACCACCAGTCCTCGTGATTTGAGCACGGCGGACAATTGCGCCAGCAGAGCGGCTTGCGTGGTGTTCACGTCGACCTGATGGGCATCGTCGTGGCGGGCATGTTTCGGCGCGGGGCTGTCATTCTCCACCACGATGGCAATCGTTCTTGGCGGTTGCGGGCTGACTTCCCGCGCTACACTGACGACGTTTCTAACGTGGGTGCCGGTGCACGCCGTGACTGACAGTGCGGCAGCCAGGATGGCCCATCGAACGCGCCGTCCGACATGTTGGTTTGTGCTGGTCATTGGATTTCCCGTTAGCAACATTGGGCTATTTTTCCGTACGGGGCGCCGCTCCGCTTGGCGGAGTCAGCCAAAAATCGAGTGTTTCGGGCCAAATGCGCGACAGGACTGCTACGGCAACCCCTCCCTTGATCGACGATCTCGGTACGGACACCGTTATGACCGTGTCGACGGAGCTAGACCTGAGCTCCCCAAGAGCCCACCTGCATTGCCATCCGCATGGCGAGCTATATCTATTGCGAGCCGGCTACCTCAGATCCGAGAGCCAGGCAGGGCGCTGGCTGATCCGGGCCGGGCTGTTGTGCTGGGTTCCGCCCTTCGTGGTGCACGGTGGTCAGACCTTCGACGTGGATCGCGTACGCATCCAGATCGCGCCGGAGCTATGTGAATCCCTGCCGCAAGGGCAACGGGTGTTCACGATGGCGCGCGAGCCGCTGATGCTTGGCATCATCGACAGACTTGCCGCCAGTCCAGGGCCTCGAACTAAATTGTCCTCGGCAGAAAGCCATCTTCTGGACGTTTTTCGGGATGAAGTCGATCGCGCCCGAAACAAGCGCACGATCTTGCTGCCGATGCCCAAGAACGAGCGGCTTCGGCAAATCGCTGAGCGTTGGCTGGAAAACCCCGACGACTCGAATGACCTGGATCGCCTGGCGGTCGATGCGCATATGTCGCGGCGCAACTTCACACGCAGCTTCAAGCAGGAAACCGGGTTGCCTGTGGGCACATGGCGCCAGATCGCGCGGCTCGTTCAAGCAATCGATATGTTTGCTTCAGGCAAATCTGTCACCGAGATCACTTACGCACTGGGCTACGACAGCCTCAGCAGCTTCGCTGCGTTGTGCCAGAAACACACTGGCATGAACCCGAAAGCGCTTGCGCAGGCGGTAACGTCGGGCGACTGGGATATTGGATTCCTTTAGTCACCAGTGCCGCATCAGGCGCTGCGGTCACCGCGCAACTGACGCAACGATTCATCGTGTCCAGCCGCATCTCGTCCACTGACCCAGCCAAACAGTGCGATGCCGACGACGATTGCCAGAGCGCCGAACGCCGAATAGCCTTGCGGCCACGCCTCGCCGAGAAACATCACGCCAAGCAGGGTCGCAAATAGCAGCTCCGCCGCCTGCATCGCCTCGACGGCTGCCAGCGCCGTCGGCTCACGTCGCACCATGTCGGTGGCACGGAAAAACAGCACGGTAGCAATCGTGCCTGAGGAGAGCGCCACGCCGCCGGCCAGCAGCGCCTCGCGCCAGCTCGGTGGCCCGATCGTGAACCAGGCAACTACCGCAAACACCAACCATAGCGGCCAACTGCACAGCGTCATGCCAAACACTCGCTGTACTGCACTCAGGCGCGCCTCGTCGTGCTCCAGATGCAGCAGCAACATCCGGTTGCCCAGTGGATAGGCAAATGCGGATACCACCACCGCACCGATCGCCAGCCAGTCACTCAGGTGCAACTGGCCCTGCGCGTGCCCCCACTGCAGCGCGAACACGCCGCCGACAATCAGCACACCGATCGCGACGCTGCGCCATGCCAGCTGCCGTCTTTCGTCGTGATAGATCAGCGGCGCCAACAGCGGCCCCGCCAGCACAGTCATTTGAAAGCTGCCTGCAATCAGCCAGGATGGACCGCTACTCGCCGCCCAGGTCAGCGGGATGCCAAACAGCACGAAGCCGATGCCGCTCCATAGCAGCCATGCGCGAGGATGCCGGCGCAACTCACGCGGCAGCTGGCCCATGCCACCTTGGATGGGCAGCACCAGCGCAAGCAACGGTAAGGTGATCAGGTAGCGCAGGATCACCGCCCACTGCCAATGGCCCCCACCTGTAACCAGGCTGCGGTTGAGCACATAGGTGAGCGTGAAGAACAGCGCCGCGCACAGCGCCAGACCCACGGCGGCGAGAGCATTCGAGCGCATCGGCAACCGGTCGGCAAAGTGCGAGTGTGTCAAATCACGGGCGATTTGCGTAGCGCGAGGATGATCACACGCGGAAGCTGCGAACTTTCACATGGCGCAAAACGCCCAGCCCATCACGCTGTCGTGGCGGGCGGCGCGAAGGGCAAATTCAGATGCACCTCGAGCCCACCACCTTCGGCATTGCGCGCATGGATGTCACCGCCATGTACTTGCACCACGCGCTGCACGATGGCCAGCCCCATGCCGTGGCCATCGGCGCGCGCGGCATTGCTGCCGCGGAAGAACGGACGGAACAGGAACTCCAGTTCGGCGTCGGGCACACCGGGGCCGCGGTCGCGTATGGTGAATTCGGCAGCATCCTTGCCAGCATCCACAAACAACTCAACACTGCCGCCCTCGGGACTGAACTTGATGGCGTTCGCGATCAGGTTGTCCAGCGCGCGCTCAAGCAACAGCGCACTGCCGAACACGGTGACGGGTTTGCTGGACGTCAATGACAGGTGCACGTTGCGTGCGTCCGCCTCCAGTTCGGCTTGCGCCATGCAACCTTGAACCAACTCGACCAGCTCCAGCTGTTCGCGATTCATGCCTGGGATGCCGCCTTCGAGGCGCGACAGCGCGAGCATTTCCCCGGTCATGCGATCCAGTCGGCCGATTTCCTGCTCAGCCTGGCGAAAATACGCGTCCGCCTCTTCAGCCTTGGTGCTGCGCTGAGCAAGATCGAGAATCAAGTGCAGCCGTGCCAGCGGCGAGCGCAACTCGTGCGACAGATCCTGCAACACGCTGCGATCGTGTGCCACCAGCGCCTCGATACGTTCGGCCATGGCATCGAAGTCGAGCGCGAGCTGGGCAAGTTCATCGTGCGCCATGCTCCCCTGGCGACCGACTCGTGTCGAAAGCTCGCCGGCAGCCATGCGTCGAGTCGCATCACGTAGCGCCTGCACCGGCTTGGCCACGCTGCGCGCCAGCCACCATCCAACCACTCCGATGAACAACAGGGACAGTCCCCACTGGAAGGCAAGGAAGATCTTCTCCCTGGTCTGCGGCCGCAGTCGCGTATGCGTCCTGCTGATCGCCACCAGTTGCCTGGGTTGGCCGTCGTTACCGACCACCTGTTGCACGGCGACGTAGAGCCCCGGCCATGGTTGCAGGACGGTGTCGCGATTGGCAGCGAGCCAGGTCGGCAGTGAACTGGCGATCGAGGAATGCAGGTGGATCGGATACAGCGCGCGACCCTTTTCATACAGGGTCGCCTCGATGCCTTCGCGCCGCTGCTGTGTGGACCAGTCGGCCAGTGCTGCCGTACCGCCGCTTTCATAGGCCTGATCGGCACCCTGCCCCAACCCCACCCAATTTATTTCCTTGGCCGTGGTGTACTCGATGAAGCCGCGCGTCAGCAGGCCGCCGAGAAACAGCACCAGCAAGTTCGCGACGCAAAACCAGATCAGCAGGCGCCAGTAGATCGAGCTTCTGAAAGGATTCACGGTGCACCCACCACGAGGATGTAGCCCGCCCCGCGCACCGACTCGATGCGCGGAGACTGCGCCGAAGCCTCCATCAGCTTGTGCCGCAGCCGACTTACATGGACATCGACACTGCGATCGAACCGCTCCAGTTCGCGTCCCAGCGCAATTCGCGTCAGCGCGGCCTTGTCAACCAGTTCGCCGGCACGTTGCGCGAGCGCCAGCAACAGCTGGAATTCCGCGCCGGTCAGCGACAGCTCGGTCTCGGCGGCGTAGGCACGACGCTCGCCGGGCTGCAGACGCAGTATCCCTACCTGCAGCGTTCCGGATACCGCCGGCGTGTTGCGCCGCAGCTGCGCACGCACTCGTGCCAGGAGCTCGCGCGGCAGGCAGGGTTTGGCCAGATAATCGTCCGCGCCCAGCTCCAGCCCGATGACCCGATCCACCGGTTCGCCACGGGCGGAAAGCATGATCACCGGCAAGCGGTACTGCAACCGCAGCTCACGCAAAGTATCCAGGCCATCGCGACCCGGCATCATTACGTCGAGTATCAGCAGGTCGGGCCGCTGCGCCTGGTTGCGCAGTTGCACCAGCGCGGTTTCGCTGTCGTGCGCGACATCCACGACAAAGCCTTCGCGCTGCAGGTATTCGGCCAGCAGGCTACATAGCGCGCGGTCATCGTCGACAATCAGGATTCTGGGCATGGTGGTCTGCTGGCTTCTATCCATTGATACCGTACGACCGCACGAACTCCACGGTCTTTACCCATCTTTACCTCTCAGCAAAGAACATACACGCCGCCTTGTCGTCAAATGGACGTAACAGATTTCCCCACCCACGACAAAGGTACTACTTATGCGCAAGAGCATCTCTCTCGGCCTGGTTCTGGCGTCGGCCATGGCTCTCACCACCCTCGCCGTTGCTCAGGCGCCTTCAGGCGGCCCCGGCGACGGTTGGCATTCACACGGCCACGGCCAATTCATGGCTCTGAGCAAACTGAATCTGACCGATGCCCAGAAGGCCAGCATCAAGCAGATCATGCAGACCAGCTTTGCCCAGAACAAGACGCAACGTCAGGCCCTCAGCCAGCAGCGCACCGCGTTCGAAACGATGACCCCCGATCAGGTCGGCTATCAGGCAGCAACCGCCAGCCTGGCGCAGGCCGAGGCCGCTGCCGCCTCCGCACGCGTGCAGCAACATGCCACCATCCGCGCGCAGGTGTACGCCGTACTGACCCCAGCGCAGAAGGCGCAGCTGGCCACCTTGCAGGCACAGCAGCAGGCTCGCAAGCAGCAGTGGCAGCAGTTCAAGGCACAGCATCCGGTGTCGTCGACTTCACAAGTGACCCAATAACCCGACTCGGGCAACGAGCTGCGCCAGCGACAGCGCTGGCGCAGCTGTCAATCGACTTTGCGGGTGCCCTGATCAACTGGGCACCCGCCCCCAGATGTTCAGCAGGCCCGCAGACTGTGGTGTGCGGTTACACCCCTCCCTGGTGCGCCGCCACGACTGGCTGTTCTGGCGAGACTGCGCACCGCAGTCTGCGAACCTGCTCGACATCACGCCGTCATGGAAATCGAGATGCTCAGTCGCCAGGACATACCGAACTTGCGCGATCAGTGACGCCAGTAACCACCGACCCAGACGTGCGACGGACCCCAGTAACCCGGTACCCAGACATGCGCGTGACGCGGAGCAACCACGACGCAACCGGTCATTGAAAGCGAGCCGCCAAGAAGCGCGGCGGAGATCAGCAAGGTAGTCATGAGGCGACGCATGGAGACACTCCTTCGTGTGGGATGTGTCGCCTTAAACGTTGTCATCGCCATGCCGATGACACGAGGCGCCGTGCCTGATGGCTGGCGTTCATTCGGAAAATATTCAGCTAACGCCGCGTTGCCTCACTGCAATGGTGGATAGCGCATGGCGTACTACCGCAAAGCGAGCCGCTCAACGCTGGCGCGATAACGAGCGGCAATGCGCTCCTCATCGCGATGACGGAATTCGCGCACCACCCACTCGCCGCCGCACATGACGTCGCGCACCAGTGGGGTGTTACCGGCGAACAGGAAGCTGTCCATCATCGACCGGGTATCACGTGCGGCAAGCAGCGGCGATGTTTCATCCAGCACGATCAAGTCGGCGCGGGCACCATCGCGCAATTCGCCGATCGGCAGGCCCGAAGCCTGTGCGCCACCCTTCAATGCTGCGCGCCACAGCGTTTCACCCACGCTGATACCCTGCCCGCGCGCCGCAACATTGCGATGCCCGGTAGTCAGTCGCTGACCGTATTCCAGCCAGCGCAGCTCCTCCACCGGCGAGATCGAGATGTGTGAATCCGAACCGATGCCGAGCGTGCCGTGCGCATCGAGATAGTCGACAAGAGGAAACAGGCCGTCGCCCAGATTCGCTTCGGTGGTCGGGCAAAGCCCCGCGACTGCACCGCTGTGTGCAAGGCGCTCGGCTTCGGCTTCAGTCAGATGGGTCGCGTGCACCAGACACCAGCGCGCGTCCACCTGGGCGTGATCAAACAACCACTCCACGGGGCGCGCACCGCGTATGGCGAGGCAATCCTGCACTTCGCCGACCTGCTCGGCGATATGGATATGGATCGGGCAGGCTTTCGCTGCATCGCTGGCCAGTACGCGACGCAGCGCTTCCTCCGGCACGGCGCGCAGCGAATGCAGCGCGATACCGACGCGCAGGTTGTCGCCCTCGAGCTGACGCAATGATTCCAGCAAGCGCAGATAGCCGTCTACATCATTTCCAAAACGGCACTGCCGCGCGGTCAGCGCGCGGCCATCGAAGCCGCCACTCATGTACAGCACCGGCAGCAGGGTCAATGCGATGCCGGCTTCGCGCGCGGCCTCGATCAACGCCAGCGACATCGCCTCGGGCTGCGCGTACGGTGTGCCACCCGGCTGATGATGCAGGTAATGGAATTCGCAGACCTGGGTGTATCCCGCCTTGAGCATCTCCACGTAAAGCTGCGCCGCGATCGCCTGCAACTGGTCCGGATCGATCGCGGCAGCGAACGCATACATCGTCTCGCGCCAGCTCCAGAAACTGTCATCGACCCGTCCCTTGCGCTCGGCCAGGCCGGCCATCGCACGCTGAAACGCGTGCGAATGCAGGTTTGGCATACCGGGGAGCACCCACTTACCCAGGTTCTCTATCTCGGACGTAGCCGGCCCGAGCAACCGTCCATTCGCGCTCACACCGAGCGTGGCATCAGCCTGCCAGCCACCAGGCTGCCACAACTGGCTGGCTTTGAAACTGCGATGGGCTGCGCTGTCACTCATGAGCATGGCTCCGTACGGATGCGGCGCAGTGTAACCGGGGAGCAGGCATCGTCTTCACTTGGGCATATGACGGGCCATGCATAATTGAGCCATGGCCAGAAAAACGAACGAACTCACACCCAAGCTGCTGTTGCGACAGGCGATCCCGGCCGATGTGCCGGCGCTGGTCGAACTCACGGGGCGCGTCTACACGGCCGAATGGGGCCACTCGGCGGAAATGCTGCGCTCGCAGCAGACCCATTTCCCCGAAGGTCAGTTCGTGGTCGAGTACGAAGGCACGATCGTGGGCTACTGCGCCACGTTCCGCATCGATGAGGCGACGGCGCTGTCGCCGCACACCTGGATGCAGATCACCGGCGGCGGCATGGGATCGCGCCACAAACCGGACGGCGACTGGCTGTACGGCATGGAAGTGGTCGTGGATCCCGGCTACCGCGGGATGCGCATCGGCCAGCGGCTGTACCAGGCACGCAAACGCCTGTGTACGGACCTGAAGCTGCGCGGCATCGTGTTCGGCGGCCGCATTCCTGGACTGGCGAAAAACATCCAGCGCTACGGCACCGCCGAGGGCTATGTGCAGGCCGTGCTGGACGGCAAGCGACGCGATATCACCCTGAGTTTTCAGCTCAGCAACGATTTCGAGGCGATCGGCCTGCTGCGCGCGTATGTGCCGTCCGATTACGATTCGCTTGGCTACGCCGTGCATCTGGTATGGCGCAATCCGCGCCTGCTCGACCAGCCGGACATGCCGTCGATCCCCTCGCCGCAACGCCTGCCCGACTCGGTTCGGGTGGCCTCGGTGCAATACCAGCAACGGCGCATCAAATCGTTCGAAGAGTTCGCCACGCACGTCGAATACTTCACCGATATCGCCGCCGACTACAGCGCCGACTTCGTCACTTTTCCCGAGCTGATCACGCTGCAGCTGCTGTCGATCGAGAACGAAGAATTATCGCCCGTCGACACGATCCGCAAGCTCAGCCATTACACGCCCCAGGTGAAAGAACTCTTCAGCCATCTGGCCGTGCACTACAACATCAACATCATCGCCGGCTCGCACCCTACCGAGCAGCCGAATGGCGACATCCACAACGTCTGCTATGTCTGCCTGCGCGACGGTTCGATCCACGAGCGTGAGAAGCTGCACCCCACGCCGAGCGAGCGCAATGTGTGGAACATCACCGGCGGCGATAGCGCAGCGACCGTGCAGACCGATTGCGGTCCGATCGGTGTGATGATCTGCTACGACGCGGAATTCCCCGAAGTCGCACGCCATCTCGTCGATCAGGGTGCCTTGATCCTGTTCGTGCCGTTCTGTACCGATGTGCGCGAAGGCTACCTTCGCGTGCGCTACTGCTCGCAGGCGCGTGCGATCGAAAACCAATGCTACGTCGTGCTGTCGGGCAACGTCGGCAACCTGCCCGGCGTGAACAACTTCGACATCCAGTACGGCCAGAGCTGCATCCTCACACCCAGTGACTTTCCTTTTGCACGTGACGGCATCGCGGCCGACTCCACGCCGAACATCGAGACCGTGCTGTTTGCTGATCTTCGGCTGGAAAGCCTCGCCCGCGCACGCAATGCCGGTGCCGTGCAGAACCTGAAGGATCGCCGCTTCGACCTGTACGAAACCCGCTGGCGCCCCCGCTGATGCGAAAATGTAGCGGCGCACTCCTGGATCAAGTCCGGGGTGGGGTCTGTGCGCGAACGTTGTTACGAGGCATCGCCGCTGCACAAGCCGCCGCGTAGGTTGGGGTGAGCGAAGCGATGCCCAACGCATGGGATGCCGGAGCGTTGGGCATCGCTTCGCTCACCCCAACCTACTCGCTGTGTGCACTTGGCCGTTCTTGTGGGAGCGACTTCAGTCGCGATGGCCCGAATGAGCCGATTGAAGCAATCGCGACTGAAGTCGCTTGTATGTTTGACGGCGGCGAGTCAGAAAGGGCTTGCCGGGGTGGAGGGACCTTAGCCGCATCTGGCCGTAGGCACAG